>JAJXUG010000036.1 GCA_021783095.1 Chloroflexota bacterium
CCAGGCCGGCGCCTGCGACTGCGCCGGGGCCTGCGGCTGCTCGGCGGCTTGCGGCTGCTCGACCGGCTCCGGCTTCGCGTCGGGCTGCGACGAAGCGCTGCTCCAATGCGTCGCGGCCTGCGGCTGCGGGGCGGGCTGCGCCGGCGCGGCGCCCCACTGCGTGGTTGCGGGAGGCTGCGGGGCCGGCTGCGCCGGGGTCTCGCCCCAGGCCGGAGCAGGCGACTGCGAGGCCGCCCCGCCCCACTGTCCCTGGCCGCCCTGCGGCTGCGCGGGCTGCTGCGGGGTGGCGCCCCAACCGGGGATCGGGCCGCCCGAACCCGGGTTTGGCGGAGGCGGCGTGGTCCACCCGGGCGCCGCAGGTTCTGCGGGAGGGGCGGGCGTCGCGGGTTGCTGCGCCTCGGGCTCAAGCTGATCCGGACCGGCCCCCTGGCCGGGCATGTCGCTCGCCATCCTCGTCTCCCCGTGCAGGAACTCTGGGCGCCGCCATTGTCACCGGTCGCGAGCGCGACGGGAATGGCCAATTACGAGCGTCCGCCCCGGACAGGTAAACTGGTCTACAATCCGCGGCCGTGGCTGGGTAGCTCAGCGGCAGAGCAGGCGACTCATAACCGCCCGGTCGACAGTTCGATTCTGTCCCCAGCCACCAGCACTCATGCACCCGTTCGGGCCTCACACCCGGACGGGGCTTTCTGTTTGATGCGCCGAGACCTGCCGGGCATGGATCCGCAACGGCAGGTGGGGCGTACTGCAGGTGGGGCGTGCTGATTGCAGCGAGCGCGAGGCCCTCGTCGGGGGGTCGTCCGGGGGCCCGGCGCTATACTCGCCCGACGGCCGGCCCGCTCCGGCCTCTGACTCCTCGGAGGCGCTCCGTTTGAACGCAAAGTTCCTGCGCAACGGGATCGTGATGCTCGTCCTCGTGGTGGGCACGGTCGTGTTGCTCTACGCCTGGGTCAGCTCGTCGACCCAGCCCAACCAGCTTGGCTACTTCAAGTTCCTCAACGACGTCAAGGCTGGCCACGTCGATCACGTCATCCAGGACGGCGAGACGGTGACGGTCACCTTGAACTCAGCCGGGGGAGGCTCGACGTACAGCGTCGTCGTCCCCAACGCCATCATGACCAACGTCGCGTCGGACATGATGCAGGCGGCCAACGCCGGCGGCGTCACCCTCGGTGACAACGCCTTCATCCGCAAGCCAACGCCGGACACGTCGTGGATCGGCCTGCTGCTGACCGGCCTGCTGCCGCTGCTCGTGATCGGCGGCTTCATCTTCTTCATGATGCGCCAGGCCCAGGGCACGAACAATCAGGCGCTCAGCTTCGGCAAGAGCCGGGCGCGCATGTTCCTGGGCAACAAGACGGTCGTCACGTTCGCCGACGTCGCCGGCGTGGACGAGGCGAAGACCGAGCTCCAGGAAGTCGTGGAGTTCCTGAAATACCCGGAGAAGTTCAACTCGCTCGGCGCGCGCATCCCGCGCGGGGTGCTGCTCGTGGGCCCTCCGGGCACTGGCAAGACGCTGATGGCGCGAGCCGTGGCCGGCGAGGCCGGGGTGCCGTTCTTCAGCATCTCCGGCTCCGAGTTCGTCGAGATGTTCGTGGGCGTCGGCGCCAGCCGCGTGCGCGACCTGTTCGACCAGGCGAAGCGCAACTCGCCGTGCATCGTGTTCGTGGACGAGATCGACGCGGTCGGCCGCCAGCGCGGCGCCGGCCTCGGCGGCAGCCACGACGAGCGCGAGCAGACCCTCAACCAGATCCTCGTCGAGATGGACGGCTTCGACACCAACACCAACGTGATCGTCGTCGCCGCCACCAACCGCCCCGACGTCCTCGACCCGGCACTCCTGCGGCCCGGCCGCTTCGACCGCCAGGTCATCCTCGACCGCCCCGACATGAAGGGCCGCGTCGCCATCCTGCGGGTCCACACCAAGGGCAAGCCACTCGACAAGACCGTCTCGGTCGAAGAGGTCGCGCGCCAGTCGCCCGGCTTCTCCGGCGCAGACCTCGCGAACCTCGTCAACGAGGCGGCGATCCTGGCTGCGCGGCGCAACAAGAAGGTCGTCGGGATGAACGAGTTCTCCGAGGCCCTCGAGCGCATCGTCGCCGGCCCGGAGCGCAAGAGCCGCGTCATCTCCGACGAGGAGAAGCGGATCATCGCCTACCACGAGGGCGGCCACGCCGTCGTGCAGCGGATCCTGCCCAAGTGCGACCCCGTCGCCAAGGTCACGGTCATCAGCCGCGGCATGGCCCTCGGCTACACGATGGCGCTGCCCACGGAGGACCGCTACCTCCAGTCCAAGACCGAGTTCGAGGACAAGCTGGCGGGCCTGCTGGGCGGCAACGTCGCCGAGCGGCTCGTGTTCGGCGACATCACGACCGGTGCCAGCAACGACATCGAGAAGGCCACCGACCTCGCGCGGCGCATGGTCACCGAGTTCGGCATGAGCGATCGCCTCGGGCCGCTCTCGTTCGGCAAGCGCGACGAGCTCGTGTTCCTCGGCCGCGAGATCGGCGAGCAGCGCAACTACTCGGACGACGTCGCCAAGATGATCGACGAGGAAGTCCGCTCGCTCATCGACAATGCGTACGAGCGGGCGACCCAGGTGCTGACCACGCACCGTGACCGCCTGGACCGCCTCGCCGACAAGCTCATCGCCGAGGAGACCGTGGACGCGGAGGCCTTCGAGACGATCTTCGACGGCATCCCGCCCAAGCCGGAGCGCAAGGCAGGGATCCCGCGGGTGATCGCGCCAGGCAACGAGGGCGGCACCTCGCCCGGCCCGACGGCGCCGGCGCCCAACCCGTCCCCCCAGCCGGCCTGACGCCGGCCAGCGAGGGCCGAACCACCGCACCCACCCGAGGGCGGACCACTTGGTCCGCCCTCGTTGCGTGTCCGGGGCGGGGTAGCATCGGGGCGTGCCATCCAGTCGCCAGGAGCCACCATGAACGACGCGCCGAGCAGCCCCGAGCCCACCCCGATCGACCCAGCCGTGGAGGCCGCCCTGGTGGCCTCTCGGGAGGCGCGGGCAGCAGCCCTCCTGGCGTTCGCGAGGATCCCCAGCATCTCGACGCAGCCGCAGTACGCGGCGGACATGGTGACCGCCGCCGAGTGGATCGCGGCCAAGCTCCGCGGCGTGGGCGCGACCGAGGTGGAGGTATGCGCGACCGAGCTCCACCCGATCGTCTACGGGCGGATCCACGAGGCGCCCGGCGCACCGACCGTGCTCGTCTACTGCCATTTCGACGTCCAGCCGGTGGATCCGATCGAGCTCTGGGAGACGGCCCCGTTCGAGCCGTTCCTGCGCGACGGGCGATTCGTGGGGCGCGGCGTGGCGGACGACAAGGGCCAGCTGGTGATGCACCTCTCGGCTTTGGAGGCGCTGCGGGCCGTGGGACGGGCGCCGGCCGTCAACCTGACGTTCGTGTTCGAGGGCGAGGAGGAGTACGGCTCCGACAGCCTGTTCAAGTGGATCCCCGAGAACCGCGATCGGCTGGCCGCGGACGTCGCGGTCATCAGCGACACCACCTACTTCGAGGGCAACGTCCCGGCGATCACGGTGGCCCTGCGCGGGATCATGTACGCCCAGATCGACGTGGAGCTCTCGCCGGTCGACCTGCACTCGGGGCAGTACGGCGGCTCGGTGGAGAACCCGGCCATCGCGCTGGCGCGGATCATCACGGCCCTCAAGGGACCCGACGGCCGGGTCCGGATCCCGACGTTCTACGACGACGTGGTCGCGCTCACTGACGCCGACCGCGCCCAGATGGCCAGCCTGCCGTTCGACGAGGAGTCGTTCCGCGAGGAGACGCGGGTCCCGGCGTTGGTGGGCGAGACGGGCTGGACGATCCTCGAGAGCCGGACGGCTCGCCCGACGCTCGACGTCAACGGGATCTGGGGCGGCTTCCAGGGCGACGGCGCCAAGACCATCATCCCGGCCCACGCCCACGCCAAGGTGTCCACGCGGCTCGTCGCCGACCAGAAGCCCGAGAAGGTCTTCGAGGCCCTGCGGGACTACGTCGCCCAGGTGGCGCCTCCGGGCGTGAAGGTCACCACGACGTTCATCCATGGCGGTGAGGCGAGCCTGACCCCGACCGACCACCCGGCCACCCGTGCCGCGGCACGCGCCATCCGGGCCGTGGAGGGTGTCGACCCGGTGTACATCCGCGAGGGCGGCTCGATCCCGGTCACGGCCGCCTTCAGCAGTGTCCTGGGGCTGCCCGTCGTGCTGGCCGGCTTCGACCAGCCCAACTGCAACGCCCATGCCCCCAACGAGTGGCTCGACGAGCGCAACTTCGAGGCCGGCACCCGGATCATCGTCCGGCTCTGGGACGAGCTCGCGAGCATCCCGCGCGGTGACGCCCAGTAGTCCGCGGCGGCAGGACGATCGGGGCAGGGGGCGCGTGCCTGCCCGAGTGTTAGGATGCGGTGATGGTGGGTTCCGCGGGAGGACATGACGGCGTGACGACGGAAACCGGGCCGGCGGAGACGGGGCCTCTGCCGAAGTCGGCGTGGCGGCTCGACGGGCCCAATGGCAGCTTGGCGCCCCGATCGGCAATCGAGGTGCTGGTCGACCTCAACGACAAGGTGGCCACCGGCCGGGTCGGCGAGTACCAGCCCCTGCCGCTTGGCTTCACACCCCTCGACAAGACGATCGGGACGGGCCTGCGCGCGGGCGAGCTCCTGCTCATCGGCGGCGCCCAGGGCACCGGCAAGACCACCATGGCGCTCCAGATGGCACGCAACGTCGCCTCGGGTGGCCAGGCCAACGTGCTCTACCTCTGCTACGAGCACGACGAGCTCTACCTGCTCAACCGCCTCATCGCCGCCGAGTCCGCCCTTGCCCACCTCCCCCACACCACGGGCGCAATCAAGATCCAGGACGTGCGCAAGGAGATCCTGGGCACCTGGATGTCCGAGGGCGGCGGCGTCGCCCAGCTGGCCGCCAACCCGAGACTGCGGCCGTCGCTGGATCGCATCGCCCGCTACGGCCAGAACCTGTTCCTGCTCCGCGGCACCCAGACCGCCAGCACGATCGACGGCATCCGCGAGCTGGTGAAACAGCATCGCACGCTGTCGGGAGACCGGCGGCTGATGGTGGTCGTCGACTACATGCAGAAGGTGCCGGTCATCCCGGAGCCCGTCAACGAGTCGGAGAAGGTCACCTTCGTCATCAACGGCCTCAAGGACATCGCCCTGTCCGAGGACGTGCCGATGATCGCGATCGTGGCCGCCGACAAGGAGGGCCTCAAGGCGTCGCGGCTGCGCAACTACCACCTGCGCGGGTCGTCGGCGATCAACTACGAGGCCGACATCATCCTGATCCTCAACGAGAAGTACCAGATCGTCGCCAAGGTCAACATCGAGTTCAACCCATACCAGGCGCAGCGGTTCCGAGACTGGGTGGTGCTCTCGGTGGAGAAGAACCGCGGCGGGATGGACGCGGTTGACCTCGAGTTCGAGAAGCACTTCGAGTTCTCCTGCTTCGACCCGAACGGGCGCACGGTGCAGGAGAAGCTGATCGAGGAACGCCTTTACAACGATTAGGGGGGCCGGCCGATCCTGCGGCCCATCCGGCCGAACGGTCGACGGGCAGTCGACGAAATCCGCGCCTGGCGGTCGCATCGTCGCCGCTGCGTCTGCATTGCGACCGCGGAACGCCCGATCCGCCGCCGCATGACGGCGCATCGTGGACTGGGAGGCGACAAATCGGCCGGTTCATGGCCGGAATCGTCGTCCGGCAGTCGAAGCCATGGCCGGTCGAAGCGGGGCGCAGCCCCGATCCGCTCGAACCGCTAGAGTTCGGCGCATGAGCAGCAACGCGGACAAGTTCCCGGACGTCGTCGAGATCGTGGTCGAAATCCCGCGCGGGAGCCGCAACAAGTACGAGTTCGACGAGAAGGCGGGGGTGTTCCGGCTGGACCGGGTCCTGTCGTCGGCCGTGTTCTACAACTTCGACTACGGCTTCATCGAGGGCACGCGCGCCGACGACGGTGACCACACGGACGCCCTGCTGATCATCGACGAGCCCACATTCACCGGCTGCCACGTCTGGGCTCGCCCGGTGGGCGGCCTCGAGATGCACGACGAGATGGGCTTCGACTTCAAGGTGCTGTGCGTCGCGCTTGGCGACCCCCACCAGCAGCACATCGAGCGGCTGGACCAGATCCGCCCCCACCGCCTGGTCGAGATCGAGCACTTCTTCGAGACCTACAAGCTGCTGGAGAAGAAGCAGGTCGACATCGACGGCTGGCGCGACCGCGACCGCGCGCACGAAGTGCTGCGCAGCGACCGCGAGCGCCTCGGCCCGGAGCGTGGTGGCTGAGCAGCTCCAGCGGCTGTTCGTTGCCGTCGCGGTCCCGCCCAGCGCGCGCGCGGCGTGCTGCGAGGTCATCGACCCCGTCCGTACCAGCATGCTCGGCCGCGAGGCCCGGTGGGTCCGGACCGACAACCTCCACCTGACCATCCGATTCCTGGGCGACACGGCGCCCGACCTGGTGCCCGATGTCGGCTTGGCGGTGATCGCCGCCGCCGAGACCGTCGAGCCGTTCCGCGTGGAGCTGGCCGGGGCGGGCGCGTTCCCGGACGGCCGCCACCCGCGGACCCTGTGGCTCGGCGTGGACCAGGGCAACGACGGCCTGATGCGGATCATCGACGCGCTCGAGGAGCCCCTGGACCGCCTCGGCTGGCCGCCCGACCCCCGCGCTCGCCGCCCGCACCTCACGGTGGCTCGCACCGATGCGGTCCCCGGCGAGGTGAGCCACGCCATCGCGGACGCGCTGGCGCAGGCGGCGACCGACTGGCGGACCGGGTTTGAGGTGCAGACCCTGACGCTCTTCCGGAGCCACCTGGGCGGTGGCCCACCGCGCTACGAGCCTGTCGTGGAGGCCATTCTGCGGTCCTGATGCGCCGACGTTTGCCCCACGGGCGGTCGAGGCGCTAGGCTCGCACCTCCCCAACCTCGCACGAACCAGGGAGGAGACCCTCGATGGCCAGCGCCGCACCTCGACGCACCAAGTTCATCCTGGACGAGGAGCGGATCCCGCGGTCCTGGTACAACATCGCGGCCGACCTGATGTCGGTGGGCATCCAGATGGCGCCGCCGCTCCATCCGGGGACCATGCAGCCGATCGGGCCCGCGGACCTGGCGCCGCTGTTCCCGATGGGGCTGATCCTCCAGGAGGTGTCCACGGACCGGGAGATCGAGATCCCGGACCCGGTCCGCGACGCGTACCAGCTCTACCGCCCGTCGCCGCTCTACCGCGCCCACCGCCTGGAGCGCGCGCTCGACACCCCAGCCCACATCTACTACAAGTACGAGGGCGTCAGCCCGGCGGGCAGCCACAAGCCGAACACGGCGCTGGCGCAGGCCTTCTTCAACAAGCAGGAGGGCGTGAAGCGCCTCGCAACCGAGACCGGCGCCGGGCAGTGGGGGAGCGCCCTCGCCTTCGCGGGAGCGGTGTTCGGCCTCGAGGTCAAGGTCTACATGGTCCGCGCGAGCTACGACCAGAAGCCGTACCGCCGGATGCTCATGGAGACCTACGGCGCGTCCGTCGTCGCGAGCCCGAGCATGACCACCAACTATGGGCGGCGCGTGCTGGCCGAGACGCCGGAATCGAATGGCTCGCTGGGCATCGCGATCAGCGAGGCGGTCGAGGACGCAGCGACACGCGACGACACCAAGTACGCGCTGGGCTCGGTCCTCAACCACGTGATGCTGCACCAGACGGTCATCGGCCTCGAGGCGCAGCAGCAGATGGAGATGGCCGGCGAGCGGCCGGACGTGATCATCGCGTGCGCCGGCGGCGGGTCGAACTTCGCCGGTCTCACGTTCCCGTTCGTGGGCGAGAACCTGCGCGGCGAGGCGAACTACCGCGTCGTCGCGGCTGAGCCCGAGGCGGCGCCGTCGCTGACCCGCGGCGTCTACGCGTACGACTTCGGCGACACCGGCAAGATGGCGCCGATCGTCAAGATGCACACCCTGGGCTCGGACTTCATGCCGGAGCCGATCCACGCGGGCGGGCTGCGCTACCACGGCATGTCGCCCCTGGTCTCGCTGCTCAAGGAGCACGACCTGATCGAGGCGCGCAGCGTCCACCAGGTTGCGTGCTTCGAAGCGGGCGTCCAGTTCGCACGGACCGAGGGCATCCTGCCGGCGCCCGAGAGCAACCACGCGATCAAGGTCGCGGTGGACGAGGCGCTCGAGGCCAAGGAGCGAGGCGAGTCCCGGGTCATCCTGTTCAACCTCTCGGGCCACGGCCACTTCGACCTGGTGAGCTACGAGCGGTACCTGCAGGGCGCCCTCGAGGACTACGAGTACCCGGCGGAGCGCGTGGCCGAGTCGCTGGCGTCGCTGCCGAAGGTGCCCGCCTGACGTTGGGTCCGTCGCTCGCCCCGGCGGCGAGCGCTGGACGACCTCCGCGGCACACGCCTGCCGTGCGCCGCGGCCTGGTCAACGCTCAGGATCCGCACGTGCCCAAGCTCGCCTGCCACGCCTGCGGTCGTGAGGTCTGCGCGGTCTCCCCGCTCGAGGCCCTGTTCGCGGAGGAGCGGCGCTGCCCGCACTGCGGCGCGTTCCTCGCGGCGGACCGACAGCAGGGCGACCGACGCGTGCGGATGCGTCGCTCGCCCTGGCGGGTGAGTCGGCTCAGACTCGGAATGGGGCCTCCTGAGCGTGACTCAGGCGCGCAGGTGCAGCCTCTGAGTTCCAGTCGTGCGGCAACGCCCCAGATTTGAGTCGGACGCGACTCGCGGGCCACGGCACGGACCGCGGGCTGATTCGCCTGTCGCCCTCGCCCCCAGGGGCCCCGGCGTGATAATCGGGGCATGCGCGTCGCCCTGCTCGGACTCGGCCTGATCGGCGGATCGGTGGCGCGCGCCCTGCGCGCGGCCGGGGATGACTGGTGGGTGGGGGCGTGGACGCCCTCGGGGACGGGGCCGAGGCAGGCGCTGGCAGCGGGTGCGATCGACGCCGCCTTCTCATCGGCGAGGGACCTGCTCGGCGAAGCGGACCTCATCGTCCTCGCCGCACCGCCGCTCGCCTGCGTCGGCCTCATCGGCCGTCTCGCCGGCACGTGGCGAGACGCCATCCGGCCGGATGCCACGGTGACCGACGTGGCGTCGACCAAGGCCGAGCTCGAGCGAGTCGCCCGGGACACCGGACTCCGCTGGGTGGGCGGCCACCCCATGGCCGGGCGGGAGACGAGCGGCTTCGAGGCCTCGGAGGCGACCCTGTTCCGCGACCGGCCCTGGATCATCACCGCGGCACAGGGCGGCGGCGACCCGACGAGGGTGGAGGCGCTGGCGTTCGCGTGCGGCGCCAGGCCCATCTTCATGGACGCCGCCCGGCACGACCGCCTCGTCGCCTCGATCAGCCACCTGCCCCTGCTCACCTCGGTGATGCTCGTCGAGGCGGTGACCGGGCTGCCGGGCATTGAGGACCGCGACTGGGCAGCCGCGAGAGAGCTCGCGGCTGGCGGCTGGCGCGACACCACGCGCCTCGCTCGCGGCGACACCGCGATGGGCGCCGAGATCTTCGCGACCAACGCCGATCGGCTGGCCGAGCGCCTGCGTGCCTATCGCGGCCGGCTCGACGCATGGCTGGAGCTGCTCGAGGCGCCCGGCGGTGCCGATCCGGCCGCGATCCGCGAGCGCCTGGGGGCAGCCCGCGAGCGGCTCGAGGCTCCGCCGCACGGCCAGCCCGACGAGCTGCGGCTGCCCGCGCACAAGCAGCCGCACTCGCCGGACGTCCCGGCGCACCGCCAGCCCGACGAGCCGGGGCCCTGAGGGGATGGCCAATCCCGACGAACTGGTCCTGGTCATCCCGCGCGACGCCCTCGTCCCCGGCGACGGGTGGACGGGCGTGAGGAGGATGGACCTCACCGACGCGCTCGCCACCGTCACTCGAGAGGGCCGCTTCATGCGGCGCGGGGACGCCGAGGACGACCCCACGCACAAGCAGGTGATCCCGTATCTGGTGCTGCGCGACGGCGAGCGCTGGTTCCTCATGCGCCGCACCCGTGCCGGCGGCGACGCACGGCTCCACGACCTCGGCTCGATTGGGGTGGGCGGGCACCTCAACCCCGGCGACGGCGACGTTGCGGGCGGCCTGCGACGGGAGTGGCACGAGGAGGTCGAGGCCGACTTCGTGCCCGAGTTCACCCCCATCGGCCTGCTCAACGACGACACCACGCCTGTGGGCGCCGTGCATGTCGGCTTCGTCTACACCGCCGACGCGGCCGGCCGCCCGGTCGCCATCAAAGAGATCGACAAGCTCACCGGCGCCTTCGCCACGACCGAGGAGGTCGCCGCTGTGGGCGACGGCCTCGAGACGTGGAGTCGGCTCGCCTTCGGGGCACTGACCGAGCGGCACGCCCGGTAGGGTCAGGCGGCCCGGGCGGGGCCTTGGACCGGGTGCCATACTCGGGGCAGGTCTGATGAGCGAACACCTTTCGAGCTCTCGTCGCAGGCTGACCCGCGCCCTCGTCGCGGCGGGCCTGCTGCTCATCGCCCTCGTCGCCCCGGCGCACGCCGGGTCGGGTGGGGTCGTGGTCCTCACCGCGGACGGTGTCGTCGACAACGTCATGGCCGGCTACCTCAGCGACGGCATCGCCTCGGCGGCGTCGGGGGGTGCCTCGGCGGTGGTGATCGAGCTCAACACGCCCGGCGGCTCCCTCGACGCGATGACCGAGATCACCCAGGCGGAGCTGGACGCCACGATCCCCGTGATCGTCTGGGTGGCCCCCGCCGGCGGCTGGGCCGCGAGCGCGGGCACGTTCATCGCCCTGGCCGGAAACCTCACCTACATGGCGCCCGGCAGCAGCATCGGCGCCGCCTCTCCGGTGGACGCCAACGGCAACGACATCACCGGCACCGAGGGCCAGAAGGTCAAGAGCTTCACGACCTCCATGATCAGCTCCATCGCGCAGACCCGCGGCCGCAACGTGTCGTGGGCCGCGTCGGCCGTGCAGAGCGCCGTCTCGGCCACCGCCACCGAGGCCGTCGCGGCGGGCGTGGTGGACGGGATCGCGGGGACCCTCCCGGACGTGCTCGCGGCCGCACAGGGTCGCCAGGTCACGACCAAGGCCGGGCCCGTGACCGTCGATGTCGCGGGCAAGCCGATCATCGACGCCTCGATGAACCTCGGCCTGTCGCTGCTGCACCTGCTCGCCGACCCGAACATCGCGTTCGTGCTGTTCGTCGTCGGCCTGGCAGGGCTCATCATCGAGTTCGTCCACCCCACGGTGATCGCGGGGATCCTCGGCGGGCTCAGCCTGATCCTCTCGTTCATCGGCTTCGGCAGCCTGCCGCTCAACGTCGCCGGCCTGCTGCTCATCGGCTTCGGCATGGTCCTGTTCCTGCTCGAGACGCAGATCACCAGCCACGGCCTCCTCACGCTGGGAGGCGTCACCTCGCTCGTGCTCGGCGCCTCGGTGCTCTACCGCCCGGCCGGCGTCAGCCCGTTCGAGCCCGTGGTGGGCGTGGCCTGGCCGGTCATCCTCACCGCCGCCGTGTCGACCGGCCTGTTCGGCGTCGGGATCACGCTCGCCGCCATGCGGATCCGGCGGATGCCATCGCCGCGCGAGGGCGTCGGCACAGCCCTGCCGATCGGCACCGAGGGCGTCGTCCAGGCGCCGCTCAGGCCGCTCGGGACCGCGTACCTCGGCGGCGAGACCTGGAGCGCGCGGAGTGTCGACGGACGCGAGCTGGGCCGCGACACGAAGGTGCGGCTCGTCGCGATGGACCGCCTGGTCGCGGTGGTCGCCCCCGTGGCGGAGGTCGCCAACACGCAGTCCCAGCAGACCACAGGCACGAGCCCGGCGACGGTTGTTCCGCCGGCCGGCCATCCGTAACCGCACAGGGAGGGATCAGTGGACGGCCCGATCGCACTGGCCATCGTCGTACTCGTCATCCTCGCGCTGCTCATGCTCATGTACCTCTCGGTCAGGGTCGTGAACCAGTACGAGCGGCTGGTGATCAAGCGGCTCGGCAGGATGAGCGAGAGCCTCGTCCGGGAGCCCGGGCTCCGGTTCCTGATCCCGTTCGTCGACCGCCCGACCAAGGTCGACATGCGCGAGAACTTCATCGAGGTCCCGAGCCAGACCACGATCACCAAGGACAACGCCCCGATCAACGTCGACTTCCTGATCTACTGGCGCATCTCGGACCCGCTCAAGAGCGTGCGGGACGTCTTCTACTTCGCCGGCGCCCTCCAGGGCGTCGCGACGACGACCCTGCGCGCGGTCATCGGCGACATCAGCCTCGACGAGGTGCTCTCCAAGCGCGAGCAGATCAACGAGGTGCTGCGGACCAAGCTGGACGAGGTCACCGAGCGCTGGGGCGGCAAGGTCACCACGGTCGAGATCCGCGAGATCATCCCGCCGCGCGACGTCCAGGACGCGATGAACCGGCAGCTGTCGGCCGAGCGCACGCGGCGCGCCGTGATCACCGAGTCCGAGGGCGCGCGGCAGTCCGCGATCAACGTGGCCGAGGGCCAGAAGCAGTCGGCCATCCTCCAGGCCGAGGGCGACCGACAGGCCGCCATCCTGCGCGCCGAGGGGTTCAGCCAGGCGCTCGAGCGCATCTTCGCCGCGGCCCACCAGATCGACGAGAAGACGATGGCGCTCCAGTACCTCGAGGCGCTCAAGGCCCTCGGCGCCAGCCCGTCAACGAAGTTCCTGATCCCGACCGAGTTCATGTCGCTCGCCCAGAAGATCGGCGACTACGTGGAGCGCGGGGTGGGCCCGGCCTCCGGCCAGGACGCTGCCGCCCAGTGATCCGGCGCGTTCTTGTGGCGACGGCGGCCCTCGTGGCCGCCGTCTTCTCGATCGGCCCGGTCAGCGACCGCCTCGCCCGCCGGCTGATGGCGGCGCCGAGGCGATTGCCCGAGGAGGCCGGCATGGCCGTGCTCCTCGACCGGCTCGGGGGCGAGGTGGTCCGCCTGCGCTCGCGTGACGGCATCCGCCTCACCGGCCGCTGGCTGGCGGCCGAGGTCGCCGACGATGGATGGCAGGCCGACCCGCGCGAGGCGATCCTGCTGCTCCACGGCTACAGCGGCTCGGTGACGCCTGACCTCGTTGAGCTCGGGCCGTTCCTGCGGCGGACCGCCGGGGTGCTCGGCCTCGACTTCCGCGGCCACGGTGGATCCGACGACGCGCCGACGACCTTCGGGCTCGACGAGGTCGAGGACGTCGCGGGCGCTCTCGCCTGGCTGGGCGAGCGGGGCGTGCGCCGGGTGGCGCTGGTCGGCTCCTCGATGGGCGGGATCACTGCGATCGCCGCCACCGCGGTCCTGGGCGACGGGCGGCTGCCCGCGGCCGACCTGGACCCTGACGCCCCGGTCGCCACCGTGGGCGCCCCTCGGCCGCGTATCGTCGCGGTCATCGCGGACTCGGCGTCGCCCGAGCTCGCGCTCGTCGTCGGGCGGCGCCTGGGCCTGCGCGGCGGCGTGAGGCTGGCGGGCCAGGCCTTCTCGCGGTTCCCGCGGATCGTCGGGGGCGACCCGCGCTCGACGCAGCCCATCGCGATGGTCCCCATGCTCGAGGACGTGCCGCTCCTGCTGGTGCACGGCGGCGCCGACCGGCTGATCCCGCGCAAGGCCGCGGCGCAACTGGCCGCCGCAGCGCCCCAGGGCACGCGCCACCTCGTCGTCGCGGGTGCCGGCCACGGCGAGCCCCATGCCAAGGACCCCGAGGCGTGGGAGGCCGCGGCGTCGGACCTGCTGCGGACTGCCTTCGCCACGGCTCGAGACTAGACGCGGGCGCCACGCGATCGGGTCCGTATACTGCTTCGCACGGTGGGGCGCCAAGCGCCGTGGCAGCTGAGTTGCAGGAGGTTTGATGGCCGGGAAGGTGCTCGTCGTTGACGACGACGCGAGCGTCCAGCGACTCCTGCAGCAGACGCTGCGCGGTGAGGGCTACGAGGTCCTCATCGCCACCGAGGCGACCGAGGCGCTGCGCCTCTGGCAGCAGGAGGGGCCGGTCCTGGTCCTCCTCGACGTGACCCTCCCCGGCGTGGACGGCTACGACCTCGCCGTGCGCATCCGCGGCGCTGAGCCGGCCGGCCGACACGTCCCGATCATCATGCTCACGTCAGACCGCGACGTGTCGCAGAAGGTCAAGTCCCTGCGCTCGGGCGCTGACGACTACCTGGTCAAGCCCTTCCACCCCGCCGAGCTCCTGGCGCGCATCAAGGCGCTCCTGGCGCGGTTCGGCCCAGGCGATTCGCTCGTCGGGCGTCCGCCGATGGGGCGCATCCACGCCTACTACGGGGCGAAGGGCGGCGTCGGGACGACGACGATCGCGATCAACACGGCGATCGCGCTGCGCTCCCTCGACCGGCGGGTGGTGCTCGTCGACGGCAACCTCCAGTTCGGCGACCACCGTGTGTTCATGGACCTGGCGAACGACCGCAAGAGCATCGTGGACGCGGTGAGCGCCCCCTCGATCGACGCGGACCTGCTGCGCGGTGTCATCCAGTCGCACGAATCGGGCGTGGACCTCCTGCTGGCGCCGCCGACGCCCGAGGCCGCGGACCTCGTCACCGCGGCCCACATGCACGAGATCCTGACGGTCCTCGCCACGATGTACGACTACGTCATCGTGGACATCGACAAGCGCCTCGACGAGCTCAACCTGATGATCCTCGACATCGCGGAGACCATCTTCGCGGTGATGACCGCGGACCTCTCGTGCCTCAAGAACGTGCGTCTGGTGCTGGGTACGATCGGCCACCTGGGCTACCAGTCGGGCAAGCTCAAGCTGGTGCTCAACCGCTCGAACGCCTACACGGGCATCAACGTCAAGAGCGCGGAGGGCGCCTTGCGCCAGCCCATCGAGCACCAGATCGTGAACGAGTACCGGGGGGCGATCTCGGCGCTCAACACCGGCGCCCCGTTCATGGCCGTCAAGGCGGATTCGGTGCTCGGGCGCTCGGTGCTCGACTTCGCCAAGGCGCTCGACAAGGCGCCTGCCCGCAGCGCTCCGCAGCTGGCGCCCGGCCAGGCGCGCTAGGCGGTTCCTCGGTCCGGCACGATCTGTCGCACCGCGACAGCCCGCGCGCCCGGACGCCACAAGGCGAGTCGGCGCGAAGCCGCGCATAAGCGCGCGGTGAGCGCCGCGGCCTACCGTGCCGCCCGTGCTCGCAACACTCCTCTCGGCCACCCTCCACGGCCTCGTCGGACGCGTCGTCCGGGTCGAGGTCGACGTCGCGCCCGGGCTGCCCGGGTTCACGATCGTCGGACTGCCCGATGCTGCGCTCTCCGAGGCGCGCGAACGCGTGAGGGGCGCCCTCCGCAATGCCGGGTACCGGCACCCGCCGAGGCGCATCACCGTGAACCTGGCGCCCGCCGAGCTGCGAAAGGCCGGGGCGTCGCTCGACCTCGCGATCGCGCTGGGCGTGCTCCTCGGGTCCGAGCAGATGTCGGCGGACATCGGCGGCGTGGGGCTGGTGGGGGAGCTGGGGCTGGGCGGCGAGGTGCGCCGGGTGCCCGGGCTGCTGCCCATGGCGATCGCGCTGCGTGACCGGGGCGTGCGGCGCGTGCTCGTCCCGCAGGAGGCGCTGGCCGAGGCGAGCCTGGCCCCGGAGCTCGAGGTGATCGGCGTCGGGTCGCTGGGGGACGCTGCCGCGTGCCTCCGCCGGCCCCGCGCCCGGCGGCGCGCGCCGGAGCCGCTGCCCAGGATTGGGGTGGGGCTCGGGGCATCGCCAGCCGGTGCCGTGGCGGGCGCCGACGACGGCCTCGACCGTGTCCCGGACCTGGCCGAGGTCCGCGGGCAGGTCGCTGCGCGCCGGGGACTCGAGATCGCCCTCGCCGGGGGCCATGCGCTGCTGCTGATCGGGCCGCCCGGGGCGGGCAAGACGCTCCTCGCGCGCACCATCCCGTCGCTGCTCCCGGATCTCGACGACACGGCCGCGCTCGCCGCGACCGTCGTGGCATCGGTCGCCTCCGAGGCGCCGGTCACGAAGCTCCAGCGGCGGCCCCCGGTGAGGATGCCCCACCACACGGTGAGCTACGCCGGGATGGTCGGCGGCGGGCCGAGGCTGACGCCCGGGGAGGTGACCCTCGCCGACCAGGGGTGCCTCGTGTGCGACGAGCTGCCCGAGTTCGGTCGGGACGTGCTCGAGGCGCTGCGCCAGCCCCTGGAGGAGGGGAGCGTCGCCGTGGTCCGCGTTGGCCGGTGGGCGACGTTCCCGGCGCGCTTCACGTTCGTGGCCGCGATGAACCCCTGCCCGTGCGGCCGCCTTGGGTCCGCCGCTGCGGCGTGCACCTGCCCGCCGGGGGCGCCCCAGCGGTACCTGCGCCGCGTTTCCGGGCCCCTGCGGGACCGGATCGACCTCTGGGCAGCCATGGACCGCGTGCCCCCCGAGCTCCTGCTCCGCGGGCCCGCGCCCGAGTCGTCGGCGGTGGTGGGCGAGCGGATCGCCGCGGCAAGGGCTTGCCAGCTGTCGCGGAACGGCGGCGTCCCGAACGGGCGGCTGGGTGGGCGCGCGCTGCGCGAGGCGTGCGGACTTGACGGCCCCGCTGTCGCGCGGGCGGTGCTCCTGTCCGAGCGCGAAGGGCTCTCGGGGCGCGGCACCGACCGGCTGCTGCGCGTCGCGCGCACGATCGCTGACCTGGCCGGCCGACCGGTGGTGGGCGCCCAAGACCTCGACGAGGCTGCCCGCTTCCGGATCCCGGCCGACCGGTTCGCGCTCGGGCTGGCTGGCTGATGCTCGGGGTGGGGCGGCGCGGGCCGCTGGGTCGCGATGCCGGGCCGGAGGCCGGTGGCGGGGCGTCGGCTGCGCCGCAGGCGCTCGAGGAGCACGCCGCCTGGGTCGTTCTGGCGGGGGCCCGGGGCGTGGGGCCCGTGACGTTCGAGCGCCTCCTCGCGACCTTTGGCAGCGCGGTCGGGGTGCTGCGCGCTGCCTGCGAAACCGGTGCCGTGCCGCGCCTCGTCGAGGCGTCGGCCGCGCCCGACGCCCCGCCCGCGTTGACTGCCGTCGCCGCGGCGACGGTCGTCGAGGCGGCCGCGGAGCCGGAGCGCGCGCTGGCGGCGGTGCGGCGGGCGGGCGTCACCGTGCTCACCCAGCGCGACGAGTCGTACCCGCGCCGGCTCCGGCAGGTCGAGCTGCCGCCGCCGGTCCTGTTCGTGCGGGGCGAGGTGGCGGCGCTGTCACCAGCCCATGCCGTCGCGGTGGTCGGCACGCGTCGGCCCACCGCCATCGGACGGGCGACGGCCGGCAGGATCGCCGAGGCCGTCGGGGCGCATGGCGCCTCGGTGGTGTCCGGGCTCGCCTACGGGATCGATGCGGCCGCCCACCATGCTGCGGTGCGCCGCGGCGCCCCGACGGTGGCCGTGATCGGTGGCGGCCACGAGCACCTCTATCCGGCGGGGAACCGCGGCCTCGCCACCGCCATCGTCGCGGGCGGCGGCGCAGTGGTCACCGAGTTCGCCCCGGACGTCGCCCCGAGCCGCGGCACGTTTCCACGCCGGAACCGGATCATCAGCGGCCTGTCCGACGCCACGATCGTGGTGGAGGCGGGGGCTCGGAGCGGTGCCCTGACGACCGCCGCCTGGGCGCTGGAGCAGGGCAGGGCGCTGTTCATCGTCCCCGGCCGCCTCGACGACCCGGCGGTCGCGGGCTCGCTCGCGTTCCTGCGCGAAGCCGGGCCGGAGGCCAGGGTCGTGGCCGGGATCGCCGAGCTCGTCGAGGACCTCGGGCTCGAGGACGTCGGGGTGGCGTGGGCTGCGGCCGCGACCGGGGACGCGCGCTCCGCCGCCGGTCTCGGGGCCGCGGAGGCGCTGGTGGCGGGTGCGCTGCGGCGCGGCGCCGGCAGCCCGGACGAGCTGGTCGCGGCCACTGGCCTGCCCGGCGCAGCGGTCCTCGCGGCGCTGACGACCCTCGAGCTGCGCGGCCTCGTGGTCGAGGTCCTGGGCCGCTACCAGCCCACCGGGCGCCTCGCGGACTGCCCGAGGCGACTGCCGCGGGCCATGGGCCAAGGGGCCGCCGGGATGCCCGCGGTCTAGGCGCAGCCGAGTGCGGAGCGCCTCGCGAGCCGCCGAAGGCGACAGCCGCCAGGATGGATCGATCGACCGCCGGGGGTCCAGTCGGGGGCCGAAGCCGGTGGCCAGCGTGCACGTGGGCGTGCAGGAGCGTGCAGGAGGGGGAGCGTGCAGGAGGGGGTGTCGACGGACAGCGACTCTGACCCGCAGTCGGACAGCGATTCTGTCACCGGGGCTTGGGCCTGACCGCAGGATAGCGGCGCCAGGGGTGGGCGGGCTTCGCCGCCGAGGCCGCCGACGGGGCCCGCTCGACGGGCGCCCGCGGCTCGTCCGGCGGGGCGAGCTCGGGGACCCGGCTCGGCTTTCTGGCCCGCAGGACGGGGGCCGTCGGCGGCGCCGCGACGAGCGGGTAGAGGTCGTCCCCGTCGCGCGCCCAGAGGCTGCCGTCGAGCCGCTCCTGGACGACGACCCGGCACGCGGCCCAGGCCCGGCCGCCCCGGCGGCGCGGCAGCGCCAGCGAGCCGCCGTCCCAGGCGACCGTGGCGTCCCGGGCCACGCGGCGCGGGTACTCGAAGCACAGGACCCCCTCGGGCGGCAGGCCGGACGGCCAGGCCCGCCAGGCCGGCCCGGGGTCGGCCGCCTCGACGGCGAACCGGCGGTTGTGCCGGGGCAGGTACCAGGCGAGCAGCTCGTCGGCGTCCTCGAGCGTGGCCGCGCCCGACCGGCGCAGCTCGGACACGAGGCGGTCCTGGAACGTCCCCCACATGCGCTCGGCCCGGCCCTTGGCCTCGGGGCTGCGGGCGCCGATCCAGCGGACGTCGAGCGCGTCGAGCGCGCGCCCGACCTGGGTCAGGCTGGCCCGGCCCGTGAGCTGCTCGGCGAGGGTCGGCGGGCGGTTCGGGTCCTTGATGAACACCCCCGACAGGTCGCTGCACAGCGCGAGCGGGAGGCCGTGGCGGCGGACCGTCTGGCGGAGCATCTCGAAGTACCCGGCCGCGTCCTCGGCCGCCCGGAAGACGCCGCCGGTGACGATCCCGGTCGCGTCGTCGATCCCGGCCACGAGCGTGAGGACCGGGCCGCGCCCCTCGAGCCAGTCGTGCCTCGAGCCGTCGGTCTGGAGCAGCATCCCGGCCTTGGGCATCCGCTCCCGCCGGCGGCGGTGCGCCCTCGGCCGGCGCGACCGGGGCGGGGTGACGCCGGCGCCGGCGAGGATCCGCCGGACGGTCCGGGCCGACGGCATCGCCGGGTCGGCCTCGGCCAGCGCCTCGGCCAGGTGGGTCGCGTTGAAGCCCGCGTACGCGGTGAGCGCCCGGTCCACGATCGCCGCCCGCAGCGCGTCGTCCACCCGGTTGGCCGGCCGGCGGCCGCGGTTGCCGTGCACGAGCCCGGCGGCCCCGTCGGCCCGCAGCCGCTCCGCGAGGCGCGCGACCTGGCGGGTCGAGAGCCGTAGGTACGCGGCCGCGTCGCCGACGTCGAGCTCGCCGGCCAGCACGTGGGTGAGGACCAGCAGTCGCTGCTGCGCCTTGGCATCCAACGTGATCGTCTCCCTCGTCTCCATGGGCTCGAGGGTGACAAAGTCGCTGTCCGCTTAGCTCGGACAGAATCGCTGGCCGTCCACAAGCGTGCAGGAGGGGGTGGACTCGCGCCCGATTGCGGTGTTACGCTCCGGCCAGCCCCGAGGGTCGTGCGCGCGAGCCCCGGGCTGTTGGCGCCGGCTCACCCCGGTCGTCACAGGACTGACGCAATGGAGGACGACCGATTGCGGAAGCTCGGCCCGACCCTGCTCGCCCTGCCCGTGATCGGGCTCGTCTACTTGGCGCTCGCCGTCAAGTCGGCCGGCCGCTACAGGGCCCTCGGGTTCGTCGGTGTCGCCGGGCTCATCGCGGTCGCCTTGATGGCGGGGCCCCGCCCGGCGCCGAGCACCGCGGCCGCGCCGTCGGTCCCGCGCCCCGTCGCCGCACAGCTCCTGGACGCGGTCGTGACCGGCCATGGCCTCAAGTCGCCGATCACCATCGGCTTCGACGCACCCATGGACGGCCCGTCGGTTGCCGCCGCCCTGCGCATGACCCCTGAGGCCGGGGTCACGTTCTCCTGGGACAGCGCCGGCAAGACGCTCTCGATCGCCCCGGTGAAGGCTTGGGCGCCCGACACGCTCTACACGGTCACCGTGGACACCACCGCGCGGGCCGCGGACGGCGGCGCGCTCGCCTCGCCCGTCCGGGTGGTGATCCTGACCGCCAAGGGCGGCACGGCGACCCTGAGCCCGACCAAGACGGTCGCCGCCCGCGTAGCCCTCGACACCGCCTTCGCGATCCACCTCGACCGGGCCGTCGCCGTCGACGCCCTCCAGGCGGCACTCCAGACCGACCCGGTGATCGCGGGCACGGTGACCGCCGGCGGCGACAGCGGCGACTACCTGTTCACCCCGGACGCCCTGCTGGCGGCCAACACCGCCTACAGCCTCTCGCTGGTGGGCCTGGCGGACGGCGACGGGATCCCCTTCGCGACCGACCCGACGATCCAGGTGCGGACCGTCGTGGCGCCCGCGGTGGTCCGCTTCCGCCCCGTTGACGGCACCCAGAACGTTGATCGGGCCGCGGTGCTGTCGGTCCGCTTCACCGACAGGATGAACCGCAGGACGACCGCCGCCGCCTTCGGGGTGACGGCTGGGGGCAAGGCCGTCGCGGGCAAGGTCGTCTGGGCCGAGTCGGACCACGTCCTCGTCTTCACCCCGACCTCGGCCCTGCCATACGGCGCGAAGGTGGTCATGACCGTGACCGCCACCGCGACGTCGGCCGCCGGCGTGCCGATCGCCGAGGGCGCCACGGCCAGCGTCACCGTCAAGGCCAAGCCGGCGGTCGCCAAGACGGTCGCGAAGACTGTCACGAAGACGACCACGAAGTCGACCAGCACCACCAAGCCCATCCCGATCCCGACCGGGTCCGGTGGCACGGGCGGCGCGTCGGGGAGCTGGCACTCGGTCGAGGTCTACTACCTGGGCCTGATGAACTGCACGAGGACCGGCGGCTGGGTGACCTCTGCCGGTGCGTGCTCCTCCCCCGGCGGGCGGAACGTGGCGCCGCTCAAGCTGTCGTCGGGCATCAGCAACAACGTGTCGCGCCCGTACGCCAAGCTGCTCGCCACCCGCAACCTGTGCAACCACTGGTACGACGGGGCGCCCAACGACCGGCTCCGCAGGGCGGGCTACACCAGCTACAACTGGGCCGAGAACATCGGCTGCGAGAACCTCTCGCCCTACAAGGCGGCGCTCGGCGACCACCTGTTCTTCCAGAGCGAGAAGCCGTACAACGGCGGCCACTACCGCAACCTGATGAACGCGCTCTACACCGAGGCGGGCATCGGCATGTGGGTGGACCACGGGCGGGTGCGCCTGGTCATCGACTTCTACCGGCCGTAGGCGGGTCCTCCTGCGCAGCGGGACCATCGGCCCGGTGACGCAGCGGGGCCGATCCCCGAGGATCGCAGGGTGATCCGCAACGTCGTCATCCACGTCGCCAACGAGCAGCCGCTGCTGACCGACCTGTTCGACGCGCCGTCGCCCGCCGACGTCGGCCTGCTGTGCACCAATCTCCGCTCGATGGACGGCAAGCGCCCGGTCTTCGTCGACAATGTCGAGAACACCTTCTTCTTCCCGTACCACGTCATCCGCTTCGTCGAGATCCCGGTCGGGGCCATCGACCGCCACGCCGCGGAGTCGGGCGCCGGCGGCACGATGGCGCGCGCGGTGAGGGACGACTCCATCGAGCTCGAGCCCGGGAGCCGGCTGCCGATGGTGATCGAGGCCGAGGCCGGGCCCGGCGCTGAGGACGAGGAATCGGACCTCGGTGAGATCGACGAGGACTTCCTGCGCCGCATCCGCGACATCTAGCGGGCGGCTCGCTCGCCGCGCGGCGTCGTCTCCGCCGGGCGAGGACTTGCGGGCGATCGCAAGAAGCACGCAACTGCGGGCGAAGTGGCCGATGCTACACTCCCGGCCGCCATGCCCAAGCACCTTGTCATCGTGGAGTCGCCCGCCAAGGCGCGCACGATCGAACGCTACCTCGGCGACGACTACCAGGTCCTCGCGTCGTACGGCCACGTCCGCGACCTGCCGGAGAACCCCGGCAAGGGCAAGCTGGGCGTGGACGTCGATCACGACTTCGCACCCGAGTACGTGGTCCCGGAGGACCGGCGCCGCCAGGTGTCGCAGATCGAGAAGGCGGCCCGCGGGGCGACCGACGTCTGGCTGGCCACCGACCTCGACCGCGAGGGCGAGGCGATCGCGTGGCACGTCGCGGAGGCGGCCAGCGTGCCGCTGACGAAGACCCACCGGGTGACGTTCTCGGAGATCACCCAGGGAGCGATCCTCGAGGCGTTTGCCCATCCGCGCGACATCGACCGCAACCTCGTCGACGCGCAGCAGGCCCGTCGGATCGTCGACCGTCTGGTGGGCTACACGCTGAGCCCGCTGCTGAGCCGCAAGGTCCGCGGCGGGCTGTCGGCGGGGCGCGTGCAGTCGGTCGCGGTCCGGATGGTCGTCGAGCGGGAGCGCGAGATCCGGGCCTTCACCGCCCACGAGTACTGGACGCTCGAGGCGCTCCTCCACGCGCCCGACGGCACGCCCTTCACCGCGGACCTGGTGCGCATCGACGGGGCCGCAGTGGAGATCGGCGACGGGGAGTCGGCCGAGCGCCACGCCGCCGCGATTCGCCAGGAGCACCCGCGCGTGGACTCCGTGGCGACGCGCCAGTCGAAGCGCAACCCCGCGCCCCCGTTCACGACCAGCACGCTCCAGCAGGAGGCGAGCCGCAAGCTCAGCTTCTCGCCCAAGCGCACGATGTCGATCGCCCAGCGGCTGTACGAGGGCGTCGACACCCCCGACGGCCACGTCGGCCTCATCACCTATATGCGAACCGACTCGACCGCGATCGCCGCCGTCGCCATGGCCGAGGCGCAGCAGGTCATCGCGGACCGCTTCGGCGCGAAGTACGGGACCGGGCGCGGCCGCGTCCACAAGACCCGCCAGAAGGGCGCCCAGGAGGCGCACGAGTCGATCCGCCCGACGTCCTTCCGGCGCGATCCCGACTCGCTCCGCGGCCACCTCAAGCCCGAGGAGCTGCGCGTCTACCGACTCGTCTGGCAGCGGGCGATCGCGTCGCAGATGGCGTCCAAGGAGCTCGAGACCACCACGGTCGAGCTCGAGGCCGGCCCGTACCGGCTGCGAGCCTCGGCCACGCGAACGCTGTTCGACGGCTTCGCGCGGGTCTACACCGAGGGTCGCGACGACGAGGACGAGGAGGCCGAGCGGACACTCCCGGCCCTGGCTGAGGGCGATCGCACGACGGTCGAGTCCGTGACGCCCACCCAGCACTTCACCGAGCCCCCGCCGCGCTACACAGAGGCGATGCTGATCAAGGCGCTCGAGGAGCACGGCATCGGCCGCCCCTCCACCTACGCCGCGACCATCAGCACGATCGTCGACCGCGGCTACGTGAAGGTCGAGGAGCGGCGCCTGCGGCCGGAGGAGATCGGCGAGATCGTCACGGACCTGCTCGTCGGCCACTTCGGCGAGTACGTCGACCTCGCGTTCACCGCCCGCATGGAGGAGGAGCTCGACGAGGTCGCGCGGGGCGAGCGGGCGTGGGTGCCGCTCCTGCGAGACTTCTTCGGGCCGCTCAAGGAGCGCGTGGACGAGAAGCGCAAGGAGCTCAAGCGCCGCGACTTCACCACCGAGCCCACCGACGAGGTCTGCTCCGAGGGCCACCCGATGGTCATCCGCCTCGGGCGCAATGGGAAGTTCCTGGCCTGCTCGCTGTACCCGGAGCACCGCGAGACCCGGCCCCTCCCGGGGGACGAGGCGCCCAAGCTCGAGGGCGAGGGCGAGACCTGCCCCGTCTGCGGGGAGGGAACGCTGGTCACCAAGCGCGGCCGGTTCGGTGCCTTCGTCGGTTGCTCGCGGTACCCGGACTGCTCGTACATCAAGAAGGACGGCCCGCCCCCGCCCGACCAGCTGCCGTTCGAGGTGCGCTGCCCCAAGAACAACGACGGCCGCCTCGTGGCGCGTCGCGTCCGGCGGACGGGGAACGTCTTCTGGGGGTGCTCGGCCTACCCCAAGTGCGACTTCACCACCAACGACGAGCCGACGGGCGCGCTCCACGATGCGCACGCGGACGGCATGGGCGCGGTCGCGCGGCATGGCGATGCGGGGATCTGCCTCACCTGCGGGGCCACGGTCGCGCTGCCCGACGGGAACCTCGCCGGTCAGCGACTGCCCGGCGGTCCGGCGAACCGGGCGGCGCTCGAGCGGCCGGCCCGACGTGGCGGCGGCCGGAAGGCGCCAGCCCCGCGCGCCGCCTCCACGGGCCGGCGATCCACACGGGCCTCGGGGGAACGCTCCGGCACAGGCTCGCGTCGCCCGGCTCCGTGACCCGAGGCCTCGCCGCGTGACCGGCCCGGAGGCACTCCGGGCGTTCATCCGCTCGCTCGAGGCGCGTGACACATCGGTCGAGACCCGTCGCTCCTACGAGCGGACGGTGGCCGCCTGGCTCGCCTGGGCGGAGTCGCAGGGCGCGGACTGGCAGACGCCCTCGCGGAGCACGCTCCGGGTCTACCTCGCGGCGCTCTCGGAGGGCCACGCGCGCTCGTCGGTGGCCCAGCGGATGGCGGCCCTGCGCTCCTTCTACCGGTACACGTCGCGCTCCGAGATCACGCCCGGCGACCCCTGGGGCGCCGTCGCCACGCCGCGATTGCCCCGCCGCCTGCCGCGCGTGCTCGAGGTGGAGCAGGTGGAGCGGCTCATCGCCGCGGTGGACGAGGACCTGGCGTCCGGGGCCGAGGCCGGCACACCCGCCGCGCGCGATACCGAGCGCACGCGCGCCCTCGCGCTCCGCGACCGCGCGATCGTCGAGACGGCCTACGCCGCCGGCCTGCGCATCAGCGAGCTCGCGGCGGCCGACCTGCGCAGCCTCGACCTGCGGCACGGCGAGCTGCGCGTGCTGGGCAAGGGCCGCAAGGAGCGGATCGGGCTGCTCGGCCGGCCGGCGCGCGAGGCACTCGCGGTGTACCTGGACGAGGGCCGGCCGGTCCTCGCGGCCCGTGCTCCGGCATCGGCGCCCGGCTCGCCCGACCCCCCGGCAGACACGGCGGTCTTCCTCAACCATCTCGGCCGGCCGCTCGGCGTGCGGGGCCTCCGCTACCGGCTCGACCGGCTCTGCCGGCTCGCGGGCCTGCCCGAGGGCGTCAGCCCCCACACGCTGCGCCACAGCTTCGCCACCCACCTGCTCGACGGGGGCGCCGACCTGCGCGTCGTGCAGGAGCTGCTGGGCCACGAGAGCCTGGCCACGACGCAGGTCTACACCCACGTCTCGCCGTCCCGGCTCCGCGACGCCTACCGCCATGCGCATCCGCGTGCGAGGGCGCAGAGCTGATGGACGAGAGCACGTTCGACCCCGACGCGATCGAAGGGGTGGAGGAGCGGCTCGCGCCGGGGGACGCCGCACGGGGAACGGGCGCATCAACCACGCGAGCGCTGGCGACCGCCGGCCTGATCGTCACGGCAGCCTCGCTCGGCTCCCGGATCCTGGGCTTCGTGCGCCTCGTCGTCATCGCGCGCGCCGTGCCGATCGAGTCCCAGAAGACCACGCTCGACGCCTTCTACCAGGCGTTCAGCATCCCCGACTTCCTGTTCCAGCTGGTCGCGGCCGGAGCCCTCGCCTCGGCGCTCGTGCCGGTGATCGCGGCGCTGTTCGCGACCGGCGAGACGGCCCGCGCCTGGCGCGTCGTCTCCACCGTGACCACCCTGATCCTCGGGGCGCTGCTGGTCCTTGTCATCGCGGCGGAGGTCTTCGCCTCGCAGTTGGTGGCCTTCATCTCGCCCGGCTTCACGAACCCGGCCGAGGTGGCGCTGACGGTCGACTTCACCCGGGTCATGCTGCTCGGTCCGCTGTTCATGGCCGGCGGAGCGATCGCGTCGGCCGCCCTGAACGCCAGGGGGCGCTTCACCGCGGCGGCCGTGGGGCCACTCGTCTACAACCTCGGCATCATCGCCGGGGCGGCGTTCCTCGTGCCGCTGATGGGGGTCCAGGGGCTGGCCGCGGGCGTCGTGCTCGGGGCGGCCGGGCTGCTCCTCGTGCAGGTCCCCGGGCTGATGGGCATCCGCGCCCGTGTGGTGCCCTCGCTCGACCTGGCCGACGAGCCGACGCGGCGCGCGCTGGTGCTGATGGTCCCGCGCACGATCGGCCTGGGCGCGACGCAGATCGTGTTCATGGTCGTGAAGTCGCTGGCAACGACGCTGCCCACCGGCTCGGTCCTCGCCTTCATGAACGGGTTCGCGCTGCTCCAGATCCCGATCGGCGTGATCGGCGTGCCGCTGGGGACCGTGCTCCTGCCCTCGCTCTCGCGCGTGGCGGCGGTCGGCGGGGGGGACGAGTTCCGGCGGCTGCTGGTCCGGGGCCTGGGCATGCTCGCCTATGTGATGCTGGCCGTCACGGCGCTCGGGGCGCCCGCCGCCGGTGACGTCACGCGGGTCGCGTACGGGCTCTCGAGCCTCACCCCCGACGTGATGGGCTGGATCGGCCAGGTGCTCGCGGTGTTCATGGTGGGGCTGACCGCGCACTCCATGATCGCCATCCTCGCCCGCGCCTTCTACGCGCTCCAGGACACGACGACGCCCGTCCTGGCGGCGATCGGCTCGGTGGTCGTGAACATCGTGGTCGGCGTGGCGCTGGTCGGGCCGCTCGGGCTGGTGGGGCTGGCGATCGCGATCGCCGTTGGCGCGTGGCTGGAGGTCATCGCGCTGATCGTGATGCTCGAGCGGCGGATGCCGGGGCTCCGTCTGGGTGAGCTGTGGCGCGACATGGCGCTCACGCTGCTGGCCGCCGCGCCGGCGGCAGCCGCCGCCTGGGGCGTGGAGTCCGCACTGGGCGGGCTGGGCGCGACGCCGGGCGGCACCCTCGTCTCGCTGGGCAGGCTGTGCCTCGCGACGGCAGCGGGCGGCGCGCTCGGGCTGGGCCTCTCGCTCGCGCTCCGGATCGAGGAGCCGCGCCGCATCGTCGGCATCCTCATGTCGCTCGCGCGCCGCGGACGCGGGTGAGACGGGGTCGGCGCGCGGGAGGCTCTCCCGGCCGCCGCGCCCCCGCCGCGCGATAGCATTGCGGGCGATGTTGAGCAGCCCCGAGGCCCAGAGGCCCCACTCCGCGGCCGCCTCCGCTGGCCGCTCCCCGAACCGCGTGGCGGCATGCCGGTGAGGACAGCGGCTGAGCTCCGGTCGGACCCGGCCGCGTGGGACGCGTTCGTGGAGGCGGCGCCGACGGGCGCGTATCCCCAGCTGACGGCCTGGGCGGAGGTCAAGGCGCACAACGGCTGGGCGGCGCGGCGCGTGGTCGTCGATGGCGGTTCAGGACCGCTCGGCGTGCAGCTGCTCACCTACCGGCGCCGGCCCGTCCCGCTGGGGATCGGGTACGCGCCCCGAGGCCCTGTGGGTGCCGTGGAGGACCGCGAGGCCGTGGCGGCGCTGACCGAGAGGCTCCGCGCCGTCGGGCGGGCGCGGCGCCTCGTCGAGATCAGCCTTGACCCGGAGGTGGGCGCGGACCACCCGCTCCTGGACAGCCTGCGGGCTGCGGGCTGGCGGCCGGCCGAGAGCCTCCAGCCGGACCGCTCGCGCATCGTGGACCTCACGCTTCCCGAGGATGCGCTGTGGTCCGCCGTCCGCCCGAAGTGGCGCCAGTACGTGGGCAAGGCGCGCCGTGCCGGCGTGACGGTCGGGGACGCCGGCGAGGACGGGCTCGACGCGTTCTACGAGGTCTACGTCGAGACCGCCCGCCGGGCGGGCTTCGTGGTCCGGGCCGAGCGGGCCTACGCCGACGTGTACCGCGCGTTCGCGGCGCGCGACCGGGCGCGGCTGCTCATCGCCCGTCTCCCCGACGGCAGCCCGGCGGCCACGCTGATCCTGCTCGCCTGCGGCCCGACCGTCGTCGAGCCCTACGGCGGGATGACCGCCGCCGGGGCCGAGACCCGCGCCAACTACCTGCTCAAGTGGGAGGCGATCCGCAGCTCGCGCGAGCGCGGCTACCGCCGCTACGACATGTGGGGGATCGCGCACGCCGGCATCGACCACTTCAAGACCGGGTTCGGCGGCGAGGAGGTCGCCTACGCCGGGACGATGAAGCTGGTGCTCAACGGGCCGGCGGTCCGCCTGGGGCAGGTCGCGCGCCGGGCGCAGGTCGCCCTTGCCAGGCGGTCCCAGGGCCTGCCCGTGGGCGAGGTGCGCACGCGCGGGGCGGAGGCAGGCGCGAGGGCCGGGTCAGCCGGCGGACAGGTCGTCCCCGTCACCAGCGAGGCCAGCTCCCCGCCCGCCGACTGGGACGAGACCACCGTCGCGGTGTCTGGCGGCAGCGTCCTCCAGGGCACGGTCTCGGCGGCGCATCGGGCCGCGGAGGGGTGGACGCCCTGGTATCTCGGCTTCGCGGACGGCCGCCGCGCACTGGTCCTCACCCACCCGCAGCCGCCGCTGCCCGGCGTCGTGGCCTACGCGCCGCGCGGGCCCGTCTCGGCCGGCGACTCCCCAGCACGGGTCGCGGCCCGGGCAGCCGGCCTCGCGGCGTGGGCGCGGGGGCACGGCGCGATCGTGCTCGGCGTGGACCCCGAGCTCGATGCGGACGCTGGGTTCGAGACCGCCATGGCGCGCTCGGGCTTCCGGGTGACCGAGGAGATCCAGCCCTCGCGCCACCGCATGCTGGTGCCGCTCACGCCGGGCGAGGACCCCGACGCCGTGCTGGCGCGGGTCGCGAAGCAGACGCGGCAGCGGATCCGCGGGGCGGAGAAGGGCGGCACCGCGGCGGTCGAGGACCCGGCGGGCGAGCACCTCGAGGCCTTCGCGGCCCTCCACGGCGCCACTGCCGACCGCAAGGGGTTCGCCTTCGACGAGATTCGCGTGGTGCACTGGTGGCGGGCCGCGCTCGCCGCGGGGCAGGCGCGGTTCTGGGTGGCGCTCCACGACGGCGATGTCGTCGGCGGGCTGCTGGTCCTCCGTCAGGGCGGCCACCTGGCGACCGCCTACTCCGCCGATCGCGCGGACCTGCGCAAGACCCTGCCGGGCACGATGCACCTGCTGCGCTGGACCGTGATCCGGTCGGCGGTCGAGGCGGGCGACGATCGGGTCGACCTGGCCGGCGTGGACGTCCGGGGCGCGCGCTCGAAGCCCGCGCCCGGCGACGCCCAGCACGGCCTGTACGAGCACAAGGCGTCGTTCGGGGCGGTGTGGACCGAGTCGGCGCCGGCGCACGAGGCCATCCTGCGGCCCTGGGTGTACCGCGCCTCGCTCGCCGGGCGGGCCGTCCGGCGGGCGCTGAGGCGCCTGCGGTGAGGGGCCGCGACGTCAGCGCGGCGGCGGCGCACTCGGCGATCCGCGTCGAGCGGCTGGGTGACGCCGACCGGGTGCGCTGGGACGCGTTCGTCGAGGCGAGGCCCGAGGCCGATGTCCTCCAGGCCTGGTCCTGGGGCGATGTCACGGCGCCGGCGGGGGAGCGGCCGGTGCGGATCGCCGCCCTGCGCGGGGGCGAGATTGTGGGCGTCGCCGCGATCCTAGTCCGCGCCAGCGTGGCGGGCCGGGCGGTCGGCTACGTCCCGCACGGTCCCGTCTGGCTCCGCGAGGACCCGGATGCGGATGCCATCCTCCGGGCGCTGGTCGAGGGCATCCGGGAGGCGGGCCGCGCCGAGCGGGCGATCGTCGTCAAGCTGGACCCGAGGGCGGTTCCGGGCTCGGACGCGGCGGGGCTTACCAGCGCCCTCGCTGCCCTTGGACTGCGCCGATCACCGCACGACCTCCAGGCCCGGACGACGCGGATCGTGCCCCTCGGGGGCGGCGGCGACGCCCTGCGCGCTGGCTGGGACACCAAGGCGCGCAGCCGCGTCCGGCGCGCGGCCGAGGCCGGGGTGGAGGTGGTGGTCCACCGGACACCCGACGCCGTGTCAATCCACGCGTTCCACGAGCTGCTGGCGGCAACCGCGCAGGGCGCGGGGTTCCGCACGCACGAGCTCGCGCACTTCGAGCGGATCGCAGCCGCCTTCGCGCCCCAAGGCCGCTGGTTCCAGGCCGTGGCCAGCTGGGAGGGCCGCGTGATCGGCAGCGTGGTGACGCCGCGGCTCGGCGACCGCGCGTTCTACCTCTACGGGGCGATCCACAAGGCGCCCGAGACGCGCGACCTCTTCCCCGCGTACGCCGGGCTGGCGGGCGCGATGGAGGCGCTGGCGGCCGACGGCGTGGCGACGCTGGACCTGTGGGGCGTGGCCGAGCCGGGCGACGAGGGCGCCGACCCGTCGTGGGCCGGGTTCAGCGAGTTCAAGCGCCACTTCCGCGGCGCGCCCCTCGCCCATCCCGGGACCTGGGACCTGGTCGTGTCGCCGATGTGGAACTCGGTGCGCAACGGCCTCGAGCGGGTCCGCGACGCCCGCAAGGCGAGCACGGGCGGCGCCCGATGAGTGGGTCCTCGGGCGAGGTCGCCCGCCTCGTCGCGGCAGCGGAGCCGACGGCGCCCAAGCCCTTGCGCGGCCTGCTCTCGCGGCTTGCGGCCGTCGGGCTGCTCCGGGGCGCGGTGCGGGCGGGGGCGGCCGTGGACCCTGAGGCCCTCGCCGGCGTCGAGATCCGCTCGATCGCTTTCGACTCCCGCCGCGCAGGCCCGGGAGGGCTGTTCGCCGCCATCCCGGGCGCCCGCGCCGACGGCCACGCGTTCCTGCCCGCCGTCGCCGCCGCTGGTGCCGCCGCCGCGCTCGTCGAGCGCCCCAACCCCGAGCTCGCCCTCGCCCAGGTGATCGTCGCGGACGCTCGCCGGGCCCTCGCCTTCGCCGCCGCCTGGTGGTACGGCGACCCGAGCGAATCGCTGGCGATCGTGGGCGTCACCGGGACCGACGGCAAGACCACGACGTCGTTCTTGGCCGTGGCCGCCCTGGAGCGCGCGGGCATCGCGACCGGGCTCATTGGGACGGTCGAGACCAAGATCGGCTCGATCCGCGAGGCGAACCCCGAGCACGTGACGACGCCGGAGGCGCCCGAGCTCCAGGCGACGCTGCGCGCGATCGCCGACGCCGGTGACCGGGCGGCGGTCGTGGAGACCACGTCGCACGGCCTCGCGCTGCACCGCGTGGAGGCGATCGCCTACGACGCGGCGGTGTTCACGAACCTCACGCACGAGCACCTCGAGCTCCACGGGACGTTCGAGGCGTACCGTGCCGCCAAGCTGTCCCTGTTCGAGCGCCTCATCGCGCAGCGGCCCGGCCAAGCGTGGCCCAGCGTCGGCATCGTCAACCGCGACGACCCGAGCGCGCCGTTCTTCGAGGGGGCCGCGCGCCAGGCCGGCGCCGCGCTCATGACCTACGGGACCGGCCCCGACGCCGACGTCCGCGGCTCGAACGTCGAGGAGGACCTGGCGCGCCTCCGCTTCGACGTCGCGGCCCCCGGCTGGTCCGGCCGCATCGCGCTGCGCCTCGCCGGCCAGTTCAACGTCCACAACGCGCTCGCGGTGGTCGCCCTCGGCCGGGCCCTCGGCCTCGACCCGGACGCCGTCCGCGAGGGGATCGAGGAGCTCCCGGGCGTCCCGGGGCGCATGCAGCGGATCGACGCCGGCCAGCCGTTCGGCGTCATCGTGGACTTCGCCCACAGCCCGGCCTCGCTCGACAAGGTGCTGGGCCTCCTCGGGCCGTCCGCGGCCGCTCGGGGGGGCGGCCTGATCGTCGTGTTCGGGTCTGCGGGGGAGCGCGACCGGGGCAAGCGCCCGATGATGGGCCGCGTGGCCGGCGAGCACTGCCGCCTGGTCGTGGTGGCTGACGAGGACCCCAGGGGCGAGGACCCGGTCTCGATCCTCGAGGAGATCGGCGCCGGTGCCGAGGCGGCGGGGCGGCGGCGGGGCCGCGATCTGCTGCTCATCGCGGACCGGCGGGCCGCCATCGCCGCTGCGCTCTCGCGGGCGCGCCCCGGCGACGTGGTCCTCCTCGCGGGGAAGGGGCACGAGCAGACCATCGAGTACGCGTCGGGGAACCTGCCCTGGAACGAGGCGGCGGTGGCGCGGGAGGTGCTCGCCGCGATGGGCTACGGGGAGGTGCGGTAGGCATGCGCGGTTGCCTGTTCACCATCGTGCTCGCGTTGGTGGTGGTCGCCCTGATCGTGGTCGTCGGGCTGCCGGCCGTGGCCGCGGGCGTGCTCACCGCGGGCGTCCGCGCGGCCGGCCTCCAGGCCAACGACATCACCGTCAACGTCACGAGCGACCCGCCCTGGGACCTCGTCGGCCTCCGGGCTGACCGGGTGCGGGTCCGCGCCACCAGCGCCACTTTCCACACACTCCAGATCGGCGCGCTCGACGTGACGCTCCAGGACGTGGTGCTCCTCGACCGGACCGCCGCTGGCGTCAACGGCCAGCTCACCGGCGTGACCGTCCCGAACATCGGCGGGCATCCGCTGGGCCTCGCCGTGATCACGCTGGGCGGGGGCGGCAGCGCGGTCACAGCGAGCACGACCGTCGCCGCCGTGGATGCCCAGACGCTCGTGGCGTCCGGGATCTCGAGCGCAACCGGCCTCACGCTGCCGATCACCGCGGTCCACCTGGCCGCGCCGAACAAGGTGATCGTCAAGGCGGCTGGGCTGACCGGGACCGCGACGCTGTCCGTGGACGCCGCTGGCAGCCTGGAGGCTGCCCTCCCCGGCGTCGGGCCGATCACCGTGCTCCGGGCGGGCGGGGACCTGCCGATCCGCCTGACCTCGGTGAGGGTCGACGCGTCCGGCGGACTCGTCCTCGCGGGCGTGCTCGCCGTCAGCCTGCTCGGGGGCTGAGCAGCCCGGCCGCGACGTCGGCCGGCGGCGCCAACGCGGTCCTCGGCCCGCTCGCGCAACGACGGCACCCGACCACCCGCGGCGCGGACCGCCGTCAAGGACGGGCCCTCGCGCGGCGCCGTCGCCACGGGCCAGCACGAACGGGGCCGTCGGGCGGTTCGAACCGGCGCGGTAGACTTTCCCGATGGCCGACCCCGTCGTCCGCGACCCTGAGACGCCCCTCGCCAAGCCGCCGCCCGCCCCGTCCTCGGGCCGACGCGGGACGCGGGAGGGCGAACCGGCCGCGCCCATCGAGGGGCAGGCACATGCGCCGCGGCCTCGCAGCCGCCATGACCCCGAGGCGGCGAAGCGCCAGCTGCTCCAGACCCTCCGCACGCACCACCCGCAGGCCGATCTCAGCGTCGTGGAGCGCGCGTTCGCGCTCGCGCTCGAGGCCCACGCGGGCCAGGTCCGCGCGTCGGGCGAGCCCTACGTCACGCACCCGATCGCGTCGGCGCACATCCTCGCGGACCTCGGCATCGACCCCGTCGCCGTCGCAGCCGCGCTGCTCCACGACGTGCCGGAGGACACGGAGTACAGCCTCGCCGACGTCGAGGATGCGTTCGGCCCCGAGATCGCGCACCTCGTGGACGGCGTCACCAAGCTGTCCAAGTTCAGCACCCACAGCCACGAGCAGCAGCAGGCCGAGAACATCCGCAAGATGTTCCTCGCGATGGCGGACGACATCCGCGTCGTCCTGATCAAGCTCGCCGACCGGCTCCACAACATGCGCACGCTCGGCGCCCTCGGCGGGGACAAGCAGCAGCGCATCGCCCGCCAGACCATGGAGATCTACGCCCCGCTGGCGGAGCGCCTCGGCATCTGGCAGATCAAGTGGGAACTCGAGGACCTCTCGTTCAAGGCGCTCGAGCCCGAACGCTACCGGGAGCTCGCGAAGCTGCTCGACACCCGGCGCCAGGGCCGCGAGACCTACATCGAGCGGGCGATCGAGGAGCTCCGCCCGCGCCTCGCCGAGGCCGGGATCAAGGCCGACCTCCAGGGCCGCCCGAAGCACATCTACAGCATCTACAAGAAGATGCAGCGCAAGGGCGCCGAGTTCGGCGAGATCTACGACGTCTACGCCATCCGGATCCTCGTGGACGAGATCCGCGACTGCTACGCGAGTCTGGGCATCGTCCACGCGCTCTGGCGCCCCATCCCCGGCCAGTTCGACGACTACATCGCCGTCCCGAAGAACAACCTCTACCAGTCGCTCCACACGGCGGTCATCGCCCTCGACGGCAAGCCCCTCGAGATCCAGATCCGCACCCACGCGATGCACCAGGTCTCCGAGGTGGGGATCGCCGCGCACTGGCGGTACAAGGAGGGCTCGAAGGCCGAGCGGGACTACGACGCGAAGCTCGCGTGGCTGCGCCAGCTGATGGAGTGGCAGCGCGACGTCTCCGAGTCCGACGCGACCGAGTTCGTCGAGGGGATCAAGCTCGACATCTTCCAGGACCAGGTCTTCGTGTTCACGCCGCGCGGCGACGTGAAGGACCTGCCGGCCGGCGCGACGCCGCTCGACTTCGCCTACCGGATCCACACCGATATCGGCCACCGCACGATCGGCGCCAAGGTCAACAACCGCCTCGTGCCGCTTGACTACCGGCTCAAGAACGGCGACATCGTCGAGATCGTCACGACCAAGGGCGAGCACGGGCCGTCGCGCGACTGGCTCAACATCGTCCGTACCTCGCATGCGCGGGAGAAGATCCGGCAGTGGTTCAAGAAGAAGGACCGCGCCGAGAACATCGTCCACGGCCGCGAGGCGCTCGACCGCGAGCTCCGCCGCCTCGCCCGCACCAGTGCCCAGGCGGTCGGCCACGACAAGATCGCCGAGGTCGCCAAGAGCTACAACGCGGAGTCGCTCGACGACTTCTTCGCCGCCATCGGCTACGGCGCGGTGTCGGCCCAGCAGGTGGTCATCCGGCTGGGCGTCCTCGACGACGGGCAGGCCACGCTGCCGACCGTCGCGCCGTCGCAGCCCGCGCGCACCGGCGGGGTCCGGGTCAAAGGGGTGGGCGACCTGCTGGTCAGGTTCGCCAAGTGCTGCCACCCCATCCCGGGCGACCCGATCCAGGGGTTCATCACCCGGGGCAAGGGCATCACCGTCCACCTGCGCACCTGCCCCACCGTGCTCAACGAGCGCGAGGTCACCCGCCTCATCGACGTGGAGTGGGAGGCGGCCCCCGCCCAGACCTACCCGATCGCGGTCCGCGTCGAGGCGTACGACCGCACGGGGCTGTTATCGGACATCACGCAGGTCATGGCAGGCGAGCGCGTGAACATCCTCGCCGCCACCGTGTCCGTGTCGCCCGACCACACGGCGCTCGTGACGATGACGCTCCAGGTGGCGTCCGTGGCGCAGCTCGCCAAGGTGATGAGCCGCGTGGAGCAGCTCAAGGACGTCCTCAACGTCCAGCGCGACCTGGGCTGACGTCCTGGGCTGCCCTTCGCCGGGCACCTAGCGCGGGCGAGCGCCCGCCGCGGATGCCGCCCCGACATGCTCGGGGGCCAAGACGGGTGCGATGCCCCGGGCGCGGATTCGCTGCAGCCAGGCGATCGCGCCCGCGCCCGTCAGGGCGCAGAGGACGCCAGCGGCGACGAGCGACGCGCTCACCGAGAAGCTCGACGCGAGCGAGCCCGCGAACACGCCGCCGATCGGCGTCGAGCCGGCGAAGACGGTCGTGTACACGCTCATCACCCGGCCGCGGTAGTCGTCCTCGACGTTGAGCTGGACAGTGGTGTTGGCGGTCGCGGCCATGCCGATCGCGCCGAAGCCGATCAGCGCCATGGCGAACAGCGCCAGCACGAACGCCTGCGTGGCTGCGGCGGCGAGGAGGCCGACGCCGAGCACGAGCGACCCAGCGCCGATGATCATCGGCCGGGACCGGCCGGAGAACGCGATGAGCAGCGCGGCCGCGATCGAGCCCACGCCGGTTGACGCCATCAGGATCCCGAACCCGAGCGCGTCGGTGTGCAGCACGCTGTACGCGAAGGCCGGGATGACGACGCCGAAGTTCATGCCGAACGTGGAGGCGAGGCCGATCGTCACGATCGGCAGCATGAGCATCGGCGAGCGGCCCACGTAGCGCAGGCCGTCGGCGAGCGTCTCGCCCACGGCGCGCACGGTCGCCGGCCGGTGGTAGCGGGCGGGGGAGCGCAGGTCCTCGTCGCGCATGACGGCGTAGGCGACGATCACCGCGAGGAAGCTCAGGCCGTTGAGCAGGAACGCCACCGGGATGCCGAAGATGAAGATCGCGAATCCGGCGACGGAGGGCCCGATGATCCGGGCGCCGTTGAACATCGCGGAGTTGAGCGCCACGGCGTTCTGGATGTCGTCGCGGCCCACCATCTCCACGGCGAACGCCTGGCGGGTGGGCATGTCCACGGCGTTCGTCACCCCGAGCAGCGTCGCGAGGACGAGGATGTGCCACACCTGCACGGTGCCCGACTGGGCCAGGGCGAACAGGGCGAACGCCAGCAGCATCTGGACGGTCTGGGTCACGATCAGCGTCTTCCGCTTGGGCAGGGCGTCCGCGATGATCCCGCCGAACAGGCCCAGGACCAGGACCGGCAGGAACTGGACGGCGGACAGCAGGCCGAGGACGAAGGGGTCGTTGGTGAGATTGAGGACCAGCCACGCCTGGGCGACGGTCTGCATCCACGTGCCGACGAGCGACACGAACTGGCCGCCGAAGAACAGGCGGTAGTTGCGGTGGGCGAGCGCTCGAGAGCCGCTGCGCAGCCGGCCGCTCATTGCCGGGCCTCCACGCTCGGCTCGGGGACGCCGGCGTGCGGCGCGTGGTCGGGCGAGCGCCCGGCCTCGAGGTCGGCGAGGTGGCCCTGCAGATGCGCCCGGCGGGCGGCGGCGTCAGCGATCATCGCGTCGACGCGGTCGCGCTTGCGGGCGAGGGTGGTGAGCTGACGGTCGATCCGGTCGATCGCGTCGGTGAGCGCGGAGCGCTGGCGGTCCGGGTCGCCGGCGCGGAACTGGACGCGGTTGCGCGACCGCGCCTGCTCGTCCTCGAGCATCTGGCCGATCTCGGCGAGCGAGAACCCGGCGTCGTTGCGGAGCGCGCCGATGAAGCGCAGGCGCTCGAGGTCGTCCGCGTCGTACAGGCGGTACGCACCCTCGGAGCGAGCCGCCGGCGCCAGCAGCCCCATCTCCTCGTAGTAGCGGATGGAGCGCGGGGTCAGGCCGGTCTCAGCGGCGACCTCCTGGATGCGCAGCAGCCTCGACTCGGTCCCGGGAGTGGCGGTGGAGGCGGCGTCATGACCCATCAGCCGCCAAGTCTACCTTAACCTTGACGCGAACGTGAAGGTTCCAATCTGATCCTTCGCCTTCGCCCAGACGTGCCCCGACGCCGGACGTGCCCCAGCCCCTCCGCCCGGCCCCGGCCCGGCCCATCCGCCCGGCCCTCCGCCCGGGCCCCACCGCCCGGCCCCGGCCCGGCCCCTCCGCCCGGCCCCTC
>JAJXUG010000084.1 GCA_021783095.1 Chloroflexota bacterium
CCCACTTCAGGGCAGGTCACCTACGCGTTACTCAGCCGTTTGCCACTAACGAGCAAGCTCGTTCGTTCGACTTGCATGTCTCATGCACGCCGCCAGCGTTTATCCTGAGCCAGGATCAAACTCTCCGCGAAAACTCAATCTTGCGATTGGGTCAAATCTCGAGGGTTTGTCCAGGCAGTTCTCGTACTGAGTTCCTACCACTCTTCAGTTGTTAAGGTGCAGCGCCCGGCCTTTACCGCCCGGAGCGCGGACTGCCCATTGTGGCGCAGTTCGCTCACCGTGTCAAACGTGGCGGGGATCCCAGCTGTTGGGCCGGGAGACCGGTGGCCTCGGGTTCTTGAGGCGCGAGGCGAGATATTAGGGAACGCCGGAACCGCTGTCAAACGGCTCGTGCCGGGGTGCCCGCGCGTGGCGCTCGCACGATCAGATGGGGCCCTCCCCGACGAGCAGGACCACCATCCCGCCGAACACGAAGCAGAGGAGCCCGAGCTCGGCTGACCCCGCGGCGCCGCCCGGCCCGATGGCCAGGAGCCATGCTGCGAGGCCGATGATCACAGCCAGGATCGGCTTGACGAGCCGAAGCAGCACCTCGAACACGAGCTCGCGCATCTAGAGCGCCCTCCGGCCCTGGAACGACCTGATCAGGGTCACGTCATCGGCATACTCGAGGTCGCCTCCCACGGGGAGCCCCCGCGCGATGCGCGTGACGGCACCCACCCGACCCTCGAGCCGTTCGCCCAGGTACATCGCGGTCGCCTCGCCCTCGAGCGTCGGGTTGGTGGCCAGGATGACCTCCTCGATCTGCTCGCCCTCGGCCGACGCCTGGTCCACGCGCTCGAGCAGCTCGCGGATCCGCAGCCGGTCGGGCCCGATCCCGTCAATCGGGCTGATGGACCCGTGGAGCACGTGGTACCGGCCCCGGAACTCGCCCGTGCGCTCAATCGCGAGCACGTCGAGCGGCTCCTCGACCACGCACAGCCGCCCGACGTCTCGGCCCGGGTCGCGACAGATCGGGCAGACCGGCGCGTCGCTGATGTTGAAGCACCGATCGCAGAACACCACCTCGTCGCGCACGGCCACGAGGGCGCGCGCCAGGGCACGCGCCTCGGCGTCGGGGGCACGCAGGAGGTGGTACGTCAGCCGCTGCGCCGTCTTGGGGCCGATCCCCGGCAGGCGGGAGAACGCCTCGATCAGGCGGGCGACGGGCTCGATGACCGGCGATGCCACGGGCAGGTCAGCCTAGACCGGGGATCCGCAGGCCGGCGGTGACGGCGCCCATCTTCTTCTCGGCCAGCTCGCGCGACGCGTCGAGGGCCTCGTTGACGGCCGCCAGCACCAGGTCCTGGAGCATCTCGACGTCATCGGGGTCAACGGCGTCCCTGTCGATGACGAGTGCGGTCAGCACCTGCTTGCCGCTGACGGTGGCCTTGACGACCCCGCCGCCCGCGGTGCCGTCGACCGTGAGCGTCTCGAGCTCGGCCTGCACGCGCGCCATGTCCTGCTGCATCTGCACCGCCATGCGCTGCAGGTTGGCCATGCCCATGTCTGGATCCTCCGGGTGGTGGGGCGTTGGCGCCCAGTCTCGCCCAAGCGGACGCCGCGCGCTGGCCGGGCGGAACGCTCAGGCGGTGGTCAGGTGATCTCCGGCACGTCCGCGAGGTCCTCCGCGAAGATGCGGTGGGCCTCGTCGAGGATGCGCGCCTCGTCCACGTCGGACGGCAGCGGCGGCACGAGCTCGAAGTTGGTGGCCACGCACCGGACGCCGACGTCGTGGCCGAGGAACTGCGCGAGGCCCGTCTCGAGGTTCGACCGGCGGCGCTCGGCGACGTCCTTGAAGAACGCCTTCTCCTCGGGGAAGGCGAGCGTCACGACATTCGCCTCAACGCCGATCGGGCGGCAGTCGAGGATGAGCGGCCGCAGCGACGGATTGGCGCCGATGATGGAGATCACGTGTGGCCAGCCGTGGCGGAGGCGCTCGAGGTCGTCGGCGCCGGGCGTGGCGGGCTCGGCCCCGGGGGCCGCTGCTGGGCTAAGCTGGGCTGGGGGCTCTTGTTTCGGCGCTGCCGTGGCCTTGGCCCTCGGCGTGGCTGGGGCGGGCACTGCGGCCTTGGTCGGCACAGCCGGCGACGCGGCCTCGGGGGCCACTCGGTGCTCCACCGCTGGTTCCGCGCCGCGCGCCGACGCTGGCGTTGCGGCGGCCTGGCCAGCCGCCCCGGGAGAGCCCGGCCCGGGCGCCGGGAGGGGCGGCGGAGACGCAGACGACGGGATCGAGGCGTCGAGCAGCGCGAGCTCGAGCTGCAGGCGCAGACCACCCGCCCCCAGCCGCGAGGTGTCGATGGCGGCCAGGCGTCGGGCCGCCGAGACCACCGCAGGCTCCACGGGTCGGCCCGCCCCCACGTCATCGAGCATGCGGTCGCGGAGCGCCTCGACCGTCTGGTCGAGGAACACGCGGAGGTCCCGGCCCCGCTCCTCAAGCCCGTCGAGCACGCTGATCCCGCTCGCGGCGTCCCCGCTGACGAGGGCGACGAGGTAGCCTCGGACCGACTCGGCGTCGGCGAGGCCGAGCAGGTCCCGCACGTCCTCGGCCTCGATCCGTCCGGACGTGGAGCTGAGGAGCTGGTCGAGGATCGACTCGGCGTCTCGCATCCCGCCGGCCGCCAGTCGGGCCACGAGCCGCACCGCTTCGGGGTCCACGTCTCGCCCGTCGGCCGCAAGGATCCTGTCCAGCTTGCCGACGATCTCCGCCACGGTGAACCGTCGCACGTCGAACCGCTGGACCCGCGACAGGATGGCGGGCGGGAAGTCCTGGGGGTGAGTGGACGCGAACATGAAGGTCACGAACTCTGGCGGCTCCTCGAGCGACTTGAGGAGCGCGTTCCAGCCGTCCTTCGTGATCTGATGGGCCTCGTCGAGGATGTAGACCTTGCGCCGCAGGTCCTGGGGGGCGTAGGCCAGCCGATCGCGCAGGTCGCGGATGCTGTCGATGCCGCGGTTGGACGCCGCATCGATCTCGACCAGGTCGAGCGCCCGGCCCTCCCGGATCGACACGCACGCTGGGCAGCGGTCACAGGGGTCCCCGTTGGGCGCGAGGTTCGAGCAGTTGACGGCCTTGGCGAGGATCCGCGCGAGCGACGTCTTGCCCGTTCCGCGCGGTCCCGTGAAGAGGATCGCGTGCGCGACCCTCCCGGTGAGCACCGCGTTGCGCAGCGTGGCGACCACCGCCTCCTGCCCGACGATCTCCGAGAACGTCTGGGCCCGCCATCGGCGGTAGAGCGCCTGGTGGGCGATCCCTTCGGTCAACGCGGCTCCTGCGTCCGGCGGTGCGCGCCGTGCGCGCGAGGCGAGAGAAGGTTATGCCGTGCACCCTCCGTCGATACGGACACCCCCGCGCCCAGCGAGCGGTCGCGGCTCGGACCAGGCCGTTCCGCGGCACCCGAAGCTCATCGCTGAGTGCTGCTTCCTTCCGGACCTGACACGGTTCACGAGTCTCCGCTGCGCGGGACCCGGCCCTCATCGTCGCGACCGCCGTCGGCTCTCGAGAGCGCCGACCTCGGGAGGGAATTCAGCCCTGCTGGAGCGGATTGCAGGTACAGGGCACCGCTAGTTCCCCGCCTAGCACGGCCCGGCGATCATAGCAGGGGCAGGGCATCCGCCCGGCGCCCGGGACTTCGCGCTCGCTGCAGGAGCTCGCCTGCAGGCCGGGCCCTGGCGCTTCGGGAGGGCTGGCGGAGAGGGCGGGATTTGAACCCGCGATGGGTTGCCCCATACCGCATTTCCAGTGCGGCGCCCTAGGCCACTAGGCGACCTCTCCGCGGCGAAGCATAGCAAGACCCGACGGGATCACCGCCGGGTCTCAAAGTGCTGCGAATGGCGGAGAGGGTGGGATTCGAACCCACGGTGCTTTCGCACACCGCTTTTCGAGAGCGGCACCATCAACCACTCGGACACCTCTCCGCGCGAGAGGATACCAAACGTCGGCGGGTTCGCCGACGGCGTCGCCGTCCCCGTTCGCGCGCCGATCGGTCAGGCGCCGGAGGGAACCTCGGACGGGATCCCGGCGAGCTCCTCGGCCTCCTCGCGGCGGATCCCCGACACGATCTGGAGCCGACGCCCGAGCGACGGGTGCTGCGCCAGTTGGAGCACCGTCCCGGCCGCGCCCTCCAGGGGATTGGGCGCCGCATAGACGAGCGCGGCGACGTCGCAGGCAAGCAGCGCGCCGACGCACATCGAGCAGGGCTCCAGGGTCGTGAAGACGGTGAGGTCCGACAGCCGCATCGTCCCGAGGCGCTTGGCGGCCTCGCGCAGGACGGTCATCACCGGGTGGGCGGTGGGGTCGTCGGCGTCGCCCGCACGGTTGCAGCCGCGCGCCACCATCGCCTCGTCCATGACCGCGATCGCGCCCACGGGCGGTCGGCCGCGCCCTGCCGCCGCGCGCGCCTCGGCGAGCGCTTCGCCCATGAACAGCTCGTAGTTCATGTACCCGATCATAACCACCTCGGAGCGCGATAGGATGGCCCGGGTCCGTGCCTGCCCGGGCGTGGGGCGACCGGTCCGGCGCTCCGCGCTGCGTTGCGCCCACCACCAGCCGCGGGTCGGCCGACGGCCGACCTCGAACCACTGGAGCCTGCCCCCATGGCTGCACCTCGACGGATCGGAATCCTCACTGGCGGCGGCGACGTCCCGGGCCTGAACGCCGTCATCAAGAGCGTCGTCTACCGCGCGACCGACCTGGGCTTCGAGGTCCTGGGCATTCGCCGCGGCTGGGAGGGCCTGACCCACCAGCGCCGCACCGCCGAGCTCGATCCCGAGTACGTCCGCGTGCTCGACCGCATCAACACCCGCACCATCGACCGGACGGGCGGCACGATCCTCCACTCGTCGCGCACGAACCCGCGCAAGATGCGGGCGGCGAACCTGCCCGCCTGGCTCGACCCCAAGAGCGTCGCCGACAAGCAGGTCTCCGACGGCGTCTACGACCTCACCGACCACGTCCTCGACACCATCGAGCACCTCGGGCTGACGCACCTGGTCACGATCGGCGGCGACGACACGCTGTCCTTCTCGTCGGTCCTCCACTCCCGCGGCCTGCCCCTCGTGGCGATCCCGAAGACGATGGACAACGACGTCAACGGGACCGAGTACTGCATCGGCTTCTCGTCCGCGATCACCCGCGCCAAGGAGCTCGTGAACCGCCAGCGCAGCACGCTCGGCAGCCACGAGCGGATCGGCGTGTTCCGCATCTTCGGCCGCGACGCCGGGTTCACCTCGCTGTACACGGCGTACGTGACCTCGACCCGCTGCGTGGTGCCGGAGTTCGAGTATGACCTCGAGGCGCTGGCCGGGATCCTCAAGGAGGACCACCGCAACAACCCGTCGCGGTACGCGATGGTGATCACCGCCGAGGGCGCGATCTGGAAGGGCGCCCAGATGGCGGACGTGGGCGAGGCCGACGCCTTCGGGCACCGGCACAAGGCGAACATCGGCGAGGTGCTCGCCTCCGAGCTCAAGGCCCGGACCGGGATCGAGGCGGTGGCATCGGAGCTGACCTACGACCTGCGCTCGGGCGAGCCGGACATGTTCGACTCGATGGTGGCGTCAACCTACGCCAACGTGGCGATGGACCTCATCGCCGACGGCGTCAGCGGGCGCATGACCGCGATCCGCGACGGCAAGTACGCGCACGTGTCGCTTGCGGAGACGGCCAAGCCGCCGCGGCGCGTCCAGCCCGACCAGTGGGACTCCAACCGGTTCCGCCCGGTGTACGCCCACAAGCTGGGCGTTCCGGTGCTGTTGACCCCGTCGCTGGGGCCGACCACGGAGTAGGCTCCCGCTCGCTGCTCGGCGCTCGCGATCCGTGCCCGCGCCCAACGCGCGGGAACGTTCGGTTCCAGGTGGCGCCAGGACCACCGTCCTGCTGCTCCCAGACACTCGGCCTCAGAGTGGTGGACTGGCGTCGCCGCGCAGCCACCCGCCCTGCGAGTGTCAGCAAGCCTGCGCGTCCCAGACACTCGGTGGGTGCGTGTCTGGGACGCTGGACACGTCCAGCACTCGGAGCCCGAGTGTCTGGGAGGGGTCTCGCGCGGCGCGGCGCGGCGCCCCTAGCCCTCCATGCCCGAGAGCTGGCGGATGGGACGGGCGAGATTGGACATGTCCTCGTCGCCATAGCCCCGGGCGAGGAGGCCCGCCTCGAGCTGGGCAGCAAGCCCGGTGACCGGCAGCGTGACGCCGAGCGAGCGCGCCATCTCGAGCGCGATGCCCAGGTCCTTGAGGTGGAGCGCGGTCTTGAAGCCCAGGGGGTAGTCGTTGTTGACCATCTTGGCGCTGCGGTTCGCGAGGATCCACGAGCCCGCCACGCCACCACCGAGCGCCGAGACGACGGCCGCCGGGTCAAGGCCCGCCTTCATCGAGAGGACCATCCCCTCGGCCACGGCGAGGTAGACCCCGGAGATGACGACCTGGTTGACGGCCTTCACGGCCTGGCCGGCGCCCGCGGGGCCGAAGTGCGTGATGGTCTTGCCCATGGCGGCGAGCACGGGCCGGGCGCGCTCGACGTCGGCCTCGGAGCCGCCGGTGAAGATCGTGAGCGTGGCGTTCTTCGCGCCCTCCGAACCGCCGGAGACCGGAGCGTCCACGAAGCCGACGCCCTGCTCGGCGAGGCGGGCGGCGAAACTGCGCGTCGCATCCGGGGAGATCGTGGAGCAGTCGATGACCAGGGCGCCCGAGGCGAGCCCGGCCGCGACCCCCTCGGCGCCGAACAGGACGGCCTCGACGTCGGGCGTGTCCGAGACGCAGGTGACGACGATGTCGGCGCGGCGCGCCACCTCCGCCGGTGACGCCGCCTCGCGGGCGCCCGCCGCTACAAGGTCGCCCGCCCTGCCGGGCGTGCGGTTCCAGACGCTGACCTCGAACCCCGCCTTGCGCAGGTTGCCGGCCATCGCCGAGCCCATGGTCCCCAGCCCGCAGAACCCGATCCGTTCCATTCGCTCCTCCGTGTGGTGGGCACAGGGTACAAGCGTGACGACAGGCGGGCGTCGTGGCTGGGCGTGGACCGGCGGCGACTCGGGACGGTGATGCTCGTCTTCGGCATCGATCTCGCCCCTGGACACCATCGTCCCGCCGGCCGACGACGCGTCCCGCGAATCCTGACCGCGCCACCAGAGCGACTTCCGCTCGGGCACACTGCGCGCATGGCAACCAAGATCATCCTCGACGTTGACACCGGCACCGACGACGCGGTCGCCCTCATGACCGCCGCCCTGTCCCCGGACATCGAGCTCGTCGGCGCCACCAGCGTCAACGGCAACACCGGCGTCGACAGCACGACCGAGAACACGCTGCGGGTGCTGGAGTGGATCGGCATGCCGCAGGTGCCGGTCCACCGGGGGATGTCGCGCCCCCTCGCCCGGCCGCAGGCGCAGCAGCCCAACCCGGCCAGCCGAATCCACGGCGACCTGCTGGACCTGCCGCCGGCCACGATCAACGCTCAGCCCGGCCACGCCGTGGACTGGCTGATCGACACCTTGCTCGCCTCGGACGGCGACATCAGGCTTGTGCCGGTTGGGCCCCTGACCAACATCGCGACGGCCATCCAGAAGGAGCCGGCGATCCTGGCCAAGATCCCCGAGATCGTGATCATGGGCGGCGCCCACGACCACGGGAACTCGACCGCGTCGGCGGAGTTCAACATCTGGCTCGACCCGGAGGCAGCGCGGATCGTGGTCAACTGCGGGCGGCCCATCCGGATGGTCCCGCTCGACGCCACGCACCGCGCGCTGGTCTCGACCGAGGACGCCGGCCGGCTCCGCGCGCTGGGCACGCCCGCGGGGGAGGCGGCGGCCCGCTTCGTGCTCAAGCGGATCGAGGGCTACGACGCCACCCAGCCGATGCACCGCGCCGGCGCCGCGCCCGTCCACGACGCGCTGGCGGTGTGCGCGGTCATCGATCCGACGATCATCACGACCCACTTCATCCCGGTGGACGTGGAGACCGGCGGGGAGCTGTGCATGGGGCGGACGGTGTGCGACTTCCGATTCCGGAGCCGCAAGCCCGCCAACGTGCACTTCGCGATGGACGCGGACGAGCCCAAGTTCGTCGCCATGCTGCTCGACATCCTGGGCCGGACGGCGTAGCGGGTCCGGGGGGGGGCGGGGGGTGGCGGCCTTCCCGGCAGCGGCATCACAGGGCCACGGCCCGGACCGTCTGCGCGCCGTGCGCGCGAAGGCGGGGATCCTGACGGGACTGGCGCTGCGGGGCGGCGCCCTGTTCGTCGGAGCATTCCTGCTGGTCGGGATCGTGGGGCAGGCGCGCGGCCGCACGATGGACCCGAGCCTGTGGCTGCTCGACTTGCACGACGTGGCCGCCCCGGCACGGCTGGGCGGCCTCGCGGCGTCGGCTGCCCTGCTGATCGGGTGGGGGCTCATCCCACGGGCAGGCTTCGCGCGACGGATCGCCACGGCCGCGGCGTGCGGCGTGCTCGCGCTGCTGGCCCTGCGCGACGTGGCGGGGTTCGCGGCCGCGGTGGCGGCGGGCGGCGTCGCGCCGTTCATCCCCGTGCCGCTGTCGGCGGTCGTCGCGCTCTGGTTCGCGGCGCTCGGGACCGCGGTCGCAGCCGACTGGGCGCCCGGGCCGGCGACCCGGTGGCGGACGGCGGCCGGGCTCGGGGTTGCCGTGGTCGCCTGGGGCATCGCCTTCCCGCTCGCGCAGATGCTGTTCTTCGGCACGACGGACTACCGCCGGCAGGCCGACGCTGCGGTGGTCTTCGGCGCCCGCGTCTACGCGAACGGCCAGCCGTCGGAGCTGCTCGCCAACCGGATTCGGACCGCCGTCGAGCTGTACCGAACGGGGCTGGTGCCGCGCCTCGTGATGTCGGGCGGCGACGGGGCGGACGGTGTCAACGAGGCCGTGGCGATGCGCCAGGTGGCGATCGCGGACGGCGTGCCGGGCGATGTCGTCGTGGTGGACGGGAAGGGCGTCAACACCGAGGCGACCGTCGCGAACGTGACCACGCTGGTCGCCGACGGCTCGCTGCCGCTGCCCCACGGGGCACTGATCACGGTCAGCCAGGCGTACCACCTGCCCCGCGTGCAGCTGGCGTTCGCCGCGGCGGGGATCGACGTGCTCACGGTGCCGGCCCACGACCCCAAGTTCATCGTCGAGATGCCGATCCTCATCGGGCGCGAGGTGCTGGCATTCTGGGCGTACGACCTGCGCACCTGCCTGCTCTGACGCCGTCGCGTCCGAGGATTCGCCGCGGGCGGCCGCGCCGGCGATCTGGCCCGCTGGGATAGCCCTGGTGCCCCGATCCGCCGGCCCCCCGCCGGGCTGCGTCACGTCGGTTGAGTCGCGTCAGGTTGAGTCGCGTCAGGGTCGGGAGCGCCTCCCGCGCGCACGGGCCACGCCGCGGGCCCCCGGCCCGGGCCGGCGCCCGCGCACGAAGCCGCCCTGGGCGAGTCCAGCACGACTCAGCCGGCGGCGCGCAGCGAGGCCCCG
>JAJXUG010000004.1 GCA_021783095.1 Chloroflexota bacterium
TCAGCGCGAGCGGCGTCGTCGGCCGCGCCGTCGTCGTCGTCGTCGGCCGCGCCCTCGTCGGCATCGGCTGGCGCGTCGTCGTCGGCCGCGCCGTCGTCGTCGTCGTCGGCCGCGCCCTCGTCGGCATCGGCTGGCGCGTCGTCGTCGGCCGCGCCCTCGTCGGCCGCGCCCGCATCGGCTGCGCCCTCCGCGAGCTAGGGCTGGGCGGGGCCTCGAAGGGGCCGATCACGTCGGCGCCACCGTGCATGGCTATACTCGCGCAGCCATGACCCACGTCTTCATCGCGCCCCATCCGGACGATGTCGCGCTCAGCTGCGGCGGGCTCATCGCGAGCCTGCGCGAGCTCGGCCAGAACGTCGCGATCCTCACGCTGTTCTCCGGCACCGGCGGCGCCGAGCGCCTGACGCCGTACCAGCGCGAGGCGCTCGGCTTCGGCAGCAAGACGGTCTGGCCGGTGACCGAGGCCTTCAACCGCGCCCACCTCCAGGCCGACTTCCCCGAGGACGCGTCCGCGGCTCCGTGGGCGGCCACCGCGGAGGGCCTCGACGCCACCCAGGCCGATGCCGACGCCGCCGCCAAGCGCTTCTGGCAGCGGTCCTCCTGGTACCGCCGAGCGAGCATCCACAACCGCGAGCTGGCCGGGCAGACGCTGGTGGACGACCTCTCCACGCAGGGCGCGGTCCTCACGCAGGAGCGCCTCGACACCGCGGCCGCCGGCGAGTCGATGGCCAAGCGGCGCCTCGAGGACGAGCGGTTCGCCGCCTTCGCCGAGGTGTCGACCGTGTTCCTCGACCTGCCCGACGCCGTCTTCCGCGGCTACGAGGGCGACGAGCAGCTGCTGGGCTCGCCGCGCGCCGACGACCCCGCGCCCACCGACCTGCTGCGCCGCGAGATCGCGCGCCTCGAGCCGTCGCGCGTGTACTTCCCGATGGGGATCGGCGGGCACGTGGACCACCAGCTGGCCCGCAACGCCGGCATCGCGCTCCTGGCTGACCAGCCGTCGTGGACGATGCCGTTCCCGTCCTACGTCGGGTCGCTCGTGTTCTACGAGGACTTCCCGTACGCGCACTGGGGCGACTTCGGCGAGCTGGGCGACCTGCCGCCTGAGACGTTCGCCGCGCTGCCGGCGGGCGTCTCGCTCGCGGGCGAGTTCGCCGACGTGTCCGACGTGCTCGAGCGCAAGATCCGGGGCATCGCGCTGTACGAGAGCCAGATGGACCGCCTGTTCGGCGGGGTGCAGCCGATGGCCGAGGCCGCCCGCGCGTACGCGGCGCGCGTGGCCGAGACCGGCTCGGTCCCTGGCGGCGCCGCGGAGCGCTACTGGGTCACGACGCGGGCCTGACGACCCGATGCCCAGCGGCAGCAGGCAGCTCATTGGGCTGGACCCAGACTGCCCTGAAGTCGGGCGCAGATGACGCTTCCTCTCGGCCATCGGCGTCACACTTTGGATCGCTGGAGTGACGCCGAACCTCGCGGGTGGACGCGAGCTGTCCTGATCTGCTCGACCCTGGTGCTCGTCGGCCTGACGGCCGCGTTCTGGCTGTACGGCTTCCTCGGTCCACCTGCCTGGCGCGTCAGCCACGACGACCTCGCGATCTACACTGAGGCAACCCGTCGTCTCCTTGCGGGTGGCTCCTGGTACCTCGAGCGCCAGTTGTCCGGGATTTACCCGATCCAGCACGGCGATGTGCTGTTCCCGCCGGTCACCGCCTGGTTCTTTGCGGTGTGGCTGGTCCTTCCCGCTTGGACCTTCGTGGTCGTCCCAGTGGCGATCACGGGATGGGCCGTCGCGAGGATGCGGCCCTCAGTCTGGACCTGGCCTCTCATGGCGCTGTGCGTGCTCTGGCCAATGTTCGGGCTCAAGGTGCTCCGCAGCAACCCGAATGTCTGGATGATGGCTGCCGTCGCCACCGGGCTCCTATACAGGTGGCCGGGGGCTCTCATCCTTGCGAAACCGTCCATGGTGCCGTTTGCCCTGATCGGCTCTCGGAGTCGGGGCTGGTGGATCGTCGCGGCTCTCCTGGTCGTGGGCTCACTGCCGCTGCTGGCAGACACGCTCATCTACCCAACGGTTGTCTTCAACGCCGCAGGCGGCGGGGTCCTGTACTCGCTCCCCGACCTGCCCTTCGCGCTGCTGCCCGTCATCGCCTGGTTTGGTCGCCGCAGGCTACGCCAGCAATCAGCTCCGCTCGATCCAGAGCCCGAGCTAGCTGTCCCCAGCGAGGGGTACTCGCTTCGAGCAGAGGGAACACCTTCGTCTTGACTACGACGCGGCACCACGGCGAGCTTGTCCCCGGCGAGTGGCGACAGGAGTGGGCAGCGGCGCTCGTCGCGGCGCTCGCGCTCGCGATTGCGGCCGGTTTCGCGATCCGCGTCGCGGTCTGGCCGCAGCCCGGACTCGCAGGCGACCTCGACCAGTTCGTCCTCTGGGTTCACGGCATCGCGGTGGGCGGGTGGGGCAGCGCCTACGACCAGAACCTCTCCTTCCCCGCGGTCATGGCCTGGCTCTGGGGCGCCTTGGCCCTGGTGCAGCCTGCGTTCGCCGGCGTGGCCAACGCATCCGACCCGGGCCTGCTGGCGCTCATGAAGCTCCCGGCGAGCCTCGCGGACCTGGGCCTCGCACTGGGCGTCGCGCTGTGGTTCCGCGACCGGCCGAAGGTGGCCGTAGCCGCCGCTGCGGCGGTCCTCCTCTGGCCCGCGACGTGGTACATCTCCGCGTGGTGGGGCCAGTACGAGCCGATCTACGTGCTCCCGGTGCTGCTGGCGCTGCTGGCGGCGCGGTCCGAGCGGCCGGGCCTAGCGGCGGCGCTTCTCGCGATCGGCCTCATGACGAAACCGCAGGCGCTTCCGCTCGCGGTGCCGTTCGCGGCATGGTTCCTCGCGACCGGCGGCTGGCGCGGCGCCGTGCGGGCGATCGCGGTCGCGGCGCTCGTTGCGGTCGTGGCCTGGCTGCCGTTCGTGGCCGCGGGAGGGCCGCTCAACTACCTGCGCAACCTCTCTGACTACCAGGACGCCATCTTCTCGGTGCTCTCGCTGCGCGCGTGGAACCCATGGTGGCTGCTCCAGGAGCTCGGCGCGGGCGGAGGATTCGTGTCGGACCGCACGGCGATCGCCGGCCCCATCACGTTCCGGCTCCTCGGGCTGGCGGCGGCGGGCGTGATGGCGCTCGTGGTGTTCGCGGGCGTGTACCGCCGGCCATCGGCGGCGAACCTGGCGATGGGCCTCGCGGCCGTCGCGCTCGGCGCGTTCATCACCCTCACCACGATGCACGAGCGCTACGCGTACCCGGCACTCGTGTTCCTGCTGCTCGGCTGGCCGCGCCGCGAGGCCGTGATCGCCTGGACGGCGTTCGCAGTGGCGTTCGCGCTCGACCTCGTGTACTCCGTACCGCCGCCGGGTCTGGCGCTGCCGGGGCTGGACGTCGTGAGCGTCGCGGGGTCGGTGGTCATCACGGCCGTGGCGGTAGCGGCGATCCGGTGGACCTGGCGGGGCGAGATGGAAGGCGAGCTCGACCCGGGGACCGCGGAGGCGCTGGGCGCGGGCACTGCGCTGGCGGGGCGAGCGAAACCAGCCGACGACACGGCGATCGAGACTGGGGGCCACCACAGACCCACGGCGACGGAGGCGGCGCCGCAGGACGCAGAGCCGGCCGCATGACCCAGCAAGGGGAGCCGAGCGCGGGAACTCCCACCCAGATCCCGGGCCGATTGTCCGGCATGGAGCAGCGCCTCACGGGTCGGCTGTTCGCCGCTACGGCCCTCCTCGGCGGGGCCCTGCTCATCGGGGGGCGCTCCCTGTTCCTCGACCGGGCCGACATGACGCGTGCCCTGCTGATCGCCGGCCTGCGCCGGCCGCTCCCCGCCGAGACCGACCCGAACCGGACGCTGGTGCTCGTGCCGTCACCCGCCTCGCTGGAGCGGATCGTGGCGGCGTACGGCGACCCGCGCACGGATTCGCTCGCACCTGCGGCCGTCCGACCGATCCCGCCCGACGTCCAGACAGAGGCGGATCGCCGCGTCCGCTACGGAGCGCCGGTGCCGCATCAGGACGGCAGCTGACGGAGTCTCGGAGCCTCCGAGCAGGACGAGGTCTTGGGGCGCCCCCATCGGTGGACCCGATCTACAGGGCGGCCACGGCCGCGCGCGCAACGGCGACGCCGAAGCAGCAGCGCCGGCTCCCCGATATCGACAGCGCTGACGGTTGCGACCGCAAGGTCCACGACGAGGATCACTCCGAAGCAGGGCAGGTAGCCGTGGCTCGCCAGGCCGACCATGGCGAACAGGGGCTGGACGGGGCCAGGCCTAGACGTACACGCCGTGCGACACGTCACGCCGCCACATCGCCCGGGCCCGGGTGATCGCCAGGGCGGCAATCGTGACCGGGCCAACAACTCCGAGGATGCCCAGAGAGAAGGAGATCCCCACCAGGACCGGCAGGAGCGCCGCCCGTCTGCCGCCCGTCGGCTCACGCCGCAGGGGTCGGGGACGCTGCGGGGCCACCCACACCGCGCCGATGCGGCCGAAGGGATCGCCAGAACTTGTCCGGCTCGGAGGCGATCCAGGGAATGAGTGGCGCCAGCACCAGCGGCAGGGTCGGCAGGTTGTAGGACAGCGAGACGTTCGAGTTCCGAACGACGGCGACCCAGTCGATCCACATATGCCCGAACGCCAGGGACCCAACGGCCATGATGCCCAGGGCCAGCCACCAGGACCGTCTGCGCGCGCCGATGAGGGCGATCGGCGCGAAGGTCGGCTTTGCCAACAGGTAGACGAATGGCCAGCGGACGACCGTCCCGGCTGCCACGGCGGCCACTATCCACATCGTCGGGTTGCCGAACACGTAGACGTTGAGCGACTTCTCGAGACCGAACAACGCCACCGTGACTGTCCATGTCCAGGCTGGCGGCCGGTGGATCGCCATCGCGGCCGCGGTGATCGTGATCGGGACCACCCACCAGAGAACGGCGGGCAGCACCAAGAACGGCAGGAACAGCGCGAAGGCGGTCGGCGGATAGAGGATGGCGCCGTTGCCGATCTCGTACGGACCCGCCAGCTGCCAAGCGAGGTAGGGCGTCCCGGTATCGAGCATTCGGCGGGTCGCGTCCATGTGCCACCGGTAGTCGAGCCCGAACGAGGGATTCCCCAACGACGAGGCGAGCACGAACAGAATCCAAACGAGCTCGAGCGTGACGATGGCCCCAACGATGGCCCGACCGAGCTCACGATGGATGCGCGATCTCGTCGTCGACGCATCGCGATCGCTAGGCACGCCGCGGCCGCCTCAACCGCCCCAGCATCGCCACCCGGTACCAGTGCAGGTAGTGCGGCAGCCACTTGCGGAGCCTGAAGTTGCTCTGGCCCTCGGCGCGGTCGCGCCAGGTCGTGGGGACCTCGGCCACTCGGCGGCGCGCAAGCGTGGCCTTGACGGTCAGCTCGAGCGCCAGCTCGAACCCAGCCTTCGACTCGATGGGCGTGGCGTCGAGGAACCGGCGGGCGTAGAGCTTGAAGTTGTTTGTGGGATCGTGGGTGGCCACCCCGCCGAGCCAGTGGAGCGTGAGGCCGGCGGTGCGGCTCATCAGGCGCTTGAGGCGCGGCCCTCCCACCTGCCGGCCGCCCCGCATGTAGCGCGACGCGGACACGACGTCCGCGCCGTCTCGCGCCATCGCGACCATCGTGTCGACGATTTGGGGCTCGTCGGAGCCGTCGGCCATGGAGATGAGCACGAACTGGCCCGCGGAGGCGGCGATCCCCGCCTTCATCGCGTTGAGCACGCCGCGCCCGAGGTCGTTGCGCAGGCCGCGGATGGCCGGCAACTCGGCCTGGAGGCGCTCGACGACCGGGACGGTCGGGTCCTCGTCGAAGTCGTAGACGACGATTACCTCGTGGGGCGTCGCCACCCCCGCCGTCAGGGCGCGCAGGACGGGCGCGACGGCCTCGCCCTCCTTGAACACGGGCACCACGATCGAGAGCTCGGGCCCGCCGGCCGCCGTCACAGCCTCCCTGCCTCCAGCTCCTCGCGGATCCAAGGAATGACTTCGTCGAGCATGTCCGGGAGCGTGGTGGTGGCCTCGAAGCCCAGCACGTCGCGCGCCTTGCGGACGTCGGGGACGCGCAGCTGGACGTCGTGCTCGAACGGCGGGTCCGACACGTGGCGGAACGGGCGGCCGTCGGCGTGGACCTTCGCCCAGACCGCCCGCGCCAGCTCCAGGACGGTGGTCGAGGCGGCCGTGGACAGGTTGAAGTCCTCGTTGACCGCCCGCTCGGACTCCATCGCCATCCGGATCCCGCGCGCCAGGTCGCCGCCGTAGGTGTAGTGGCGGACCTGCGAGCCGTCGCCGAGGATGTGGAGGGGGTCCTGGCCCCTGAGCGCCTTCTGGGCCAGGTCGGGCACCACGTGGCTCAACGCGAGCTTCACGTTGCCGCTCATCACGTCGGTGTCCCGGACCGCGCGCCGCTCCCCGATGCCCACGCAGTTGAAGGGGCGCAGGATCGTGTACGGCAGCCGGTACTGCTCCCAGGCGCCGCGGGCGAAGTACTCGGACGCGAGCTTCTGGAAGCCGTAGGTGGACACCGGCGGCGGCGAGGTCCGCTCGGCGCCCTCGGGCGTGGGGAACTGCGTCGTGGACTCGAACACCATGGAGCTGGACAGGACGACGATGCGCTGGAGGGTCCCCGCCCTGTGGGCGGCGATCGCCGCCTCGAACGTGGCCGCCAGGATCCGCTCGTTCTCGGCCAGCAGGTCGAAGGCGAACTCGTGGAAGTAGCTGATGCCGCCGATCATCGCGGCCGCCGCCACGACCTGGTCGACGTCGGCCGAGAGCCCGGCGAGGAGCCCCGCGTCCTTCGCGTCGCCCTCCACGAGGCGGTAGCGGGGATTGGCGTCGTAGCTCTTGGCGACGCGGCCGTACTTGCTGAAGTTGTCGACGCCCACCACCTCGTGGCCCGCGGCGAGCAGCTCCTCGACGAGGTAGCCGCAGATGAACCCGGCCGCGCCGGTGACCAGGACCCGCATCAGAGCCGGACCCCCCCGCCCGTGGCGTCCCAGATGTCGACGACCTCGCGGCCGGAGAGGTCGAGGGAGCGGTAGGCGCGGTGGGGGGCGCCGATCACGAGGATGTCGCTCTCGGCCAGCACGCGATCGAGCGGCACGAGCCGCGGATCGTCGACATATGGGTCGGTCGCGAGCACCGCCGCCCCGGCCCACTCGAGCAGCTTGCGCAGCTTGAAGCTCAGCGACGCCCGGATGTCGTCCGACTCCGCCTTGAACGCCATCCCGAGGATCCCGACGGTCCTGCCGCGCAGCGTGCCGTGTCGGCGCTCGAGCGCCGACACGATGTAGGCGGGCATCCCCTCGTTTATCTGCATCGCCGCCTGGCCCATCGGGAAGTGGTCGGCGGTGAAGGCGGCGAGCTGCATCGTGTCCTTGAACAGGCAGGGGCCGGCGGCGAAGCCCGGGCCCGGCAGGTCGGCGGCGCGCGGGTAGTCCTCGCGCACGGCCCGCAGCACGCTCGTGTAGTCCACGCCCGCCTGGTCGGCGATCGCGAAGAACTGGTTGGCGATCGCGAACTTCATGTACCGCCAGGCGTTGGTGAACAGCTTGGTGAGCTCCGCCTCCCTGGTGGAGGTCCGGACGGTCTTCGCCGCGAGGTGCCGGAACAGGGCTTCGGCGCGGTCTCCGGCCTGAGGGGTGTCGGCGCCGATCACCTCCGGCAGGGTGCGGTACTCCTCGAGCGCGTGGCCCTCGGCGATCCGCTCGGGACAGAAGGCGACGTCGACTTGCCGGCCTCGACGCTCGAGCTCAAGGGCGACGTACGCCGTCGTCCCCGGGTACACCGTGCTCCGGAGGACCACCAGGGCGCCGTCGCGGATGTGCGGGGCGATCTGGTCGACGGCCCTCTCGAAGACTCGCATGGACGGGCCCAGGAACTCGTCCACGGGCGTGCCGATGACCACGAGGACCGCGTTCGCCCGTTCGAGCATGCCCGGGTCGGCGCCGAGCTCGAGGCGTCCGGTCGGGAGGACGCGCTGGAGCAGCTCGTCGGCCCCGCTCTCGCGGAACGGCATGCGCCCGGCGGCGATCATGTCGAGCGTGGGCTGGTGGATGTCGTAGATGCCCACGTTGAGGCCGGCGTCCGCGAAGGCGAGGCTCAACGGCAGGCCGACGTGTCCGCCGCCCCCGAGCACCACGACATCGAGCCCGGCTGATCCCCGATCGTCAGTCACAGCGTCCTCTCCCCGTGCCCGGAGCGTTGCTCCGTCGACCGCCCCACTCTACCAACTCGTGCTCGGCGCGAACTGCGGGCAGGAAGTACCACCCGAGTCGGGTTGGCCAGCGATGCGGACGCGAGAGTGCCCCGGCCCCGGTCAGCGCAGGGGAGCCCGCAGCAGGATCGACCCGGCGGCGTCGCGGTACGCGGTGGTCCACGCGCCGGCCGGGGCGGGCCAGCCCTCCGGGAGGACGACCGCCTGGACCTGCCAACGGTCGAGCGCGGCCGAGGCGGGCGCGCCGCCGCCCGCGAGCGCGTCGTCGGTGGCCCAGATGGACGCGGGGAAGAGCTCGAACCGTGAGTCGACGAAATAGGTGGCGTCCGGGACGGCCCACTCGAACCACGAGCCCCACGTCTGCGGGACGAAGACGCGGCTTCCGGCCCCGACGTGCTGACGGAGCGCCGAGGCCAGGCCGCTCGGGGCGTAGGAGAGCAGGCCCTCGCGCCCGGTGAGCGGGTCCGAAGGGCGCCACCACGGCAGGGCGGCGAGAACGGCGACCGCGAGGACCGTCACGACCAGCGCGTTGAGCCGGCGCATGCCGGCCGGGACGGCTCGAGGGCTCGGGCGGGCCCCCTCAGGCCCGCCCAGCGCGCCCGCGACCACGAGCACCGCTCCCTCGGGCCACCACGCGACGCCGCGCACCGCCCAGGCACCGAGCAGGGCCAGCCCCGCGAGCCACAGCCCGTCCGGCCACGCCAGCCGGCTGCGGCCGCGCCAGACGACCACGGCCGCACCGGCGGCGGAGAGATAGAACAGGGCGCCGGGGACCGTGAGCGGGCTCGTCCGCTGCCACTCGGAGACGCGGCTGGAGATGACCGAATCCGCCCCGATCGAGAAGGCGTACGCCCAGACCCCGGCGCCGAACGGCGTCAGGCAGGTGGCGGCGGTAGCCACGAGGAGCACGGCGAGCGAGCGTCGTGCCGGCCGCTTGCGCGCGAGGTCGTCCAGCCACGCGTAGCCCAGGAGCAGCGGCGCCAGCACGAAGCTGCCGTGGAGGTTCGCCCACAGCACCACGAGCAGCGGGGCAACGAGGAAGAGGCGCGGGTGCCGCAGGCGACCAGCGACCAGGGCCAGCAGCCCGGCGAAGACCGCGATCGCGAACAGCTGCGGCCGGAGCGCGAGCGCCGGCGCTGCGAGGACGAACGCCAGCAGCCCGAGGACCGCCGCCGACCGCAGCCCCGCCCCGCGGAGCCTGGCCGCCACCACGAGCAGCGCCACAATCGCCACCACGAGCGCCGCGCGCAGCACCGCCAGCAGCTCCCAGCCGCCCAGCCGGTGCACCGCGGCGAGCAGCACCTGCGCCAGCCACTGCTGGTCCGTCCACGGCTGCCCGGCGACCGTGAAGGTGAACGTGTCGACGCGGGGGATCGCGCCGGTCGCCAGGATCATGTTGCCCGCGCGCACCTGGTACGCCAGGTCCACCGCGGGCATGGGCACCAGCAGCGCCACCAGCGCGGGCAAGGCCAGCGCCACGGCGACCCAGACGCGGGCGAGGCTCACAGCGTGGCCGAGGCAGCAGGACGGTCAGCGATAGCGCCATCGGCGGCCCGCGCGGCGGACGGTCGCCAGGACGCGAGCGGGATCGCGGCCACCATGGTCGCGAAGACATTCCACCACAGGAACGGCACTGACACCCCCACAGCGATCGGCAGCACCCACGCCCGATCCGTGCGCGCCCCCCAGACCACCAGCACGGCCGCCACGGCCAGCCGCAGCGGCAGCGGGATCGGGACGGCCTGCCGGGGCACGTCAACGGTTGCGCCGAGCTGCGTCCGTGAAGCGGCGATGAAGTCGGTCCAGAGCCCGGGGGCAAGCACGAGCGACACGACGGCGATCCCCGCGGTGACCCCGAGCGCGATCGCCAGAGCTCGCCACTCGCGACGGACGGCGAACCACAGCAGCCCGACGCCGGGCGTGATCTTGGTCAGCAGGATGAACGCCCACGCCGACGGCCAGCGCGTCCCGAGCACGACGGCGAGCCCGAGCAGGATGTTGAGATTCCCCAGCCAGAGCTCGCCGAGGACGGGCGGGAAGAGGAGGAGCAGCAAGGTCCATCTCCCGCCGACGCGCCAGAGGGCAAGGAGCAGCACCGCGATCCACGCCGTCAGGAAGAGGGGCCACGAGATGCCGACGAGATGGACCGGCGCGAGCAGCTGCGCCAGCGGGGGCGGGTACTTGTACTCGTACAGGCCGCCCGTGGCGTCGAAGCCGCCGTTGATCGTGGCGCGATACGGGTCGTGGAGGGCGGCCGCCTGGTAGTAGGCGTGGGCGTCGTAGCCGATGTACGGGGCGCCCGATGCGGCCGTCACCCAGATCATGACGAGGAACGCACCGAAGGCGATGAAGACGCCCGGCGTGACTGCCGGGTGCTCGAGCGCCCGGCCGACACGGTCGATGCCGCGGCGAAGCCAGCCGAGCAGGGGGCGGATCTGCGGCATCGAGCTCGCCTATCCCGTGGCTGGCGCCCGCGTCGGCATGACGGAGGCGGCAGTCGACGGCCGCGAGCCGATCGCAAACCGGGCCGCCATCGAGCCGGAGGCGCCCGAGAGCGGCACGCACGCGGCGAGCACCGCGAGCGAGTTGAGCCAGATGATCGGCATGGCGACGACGACCGCCACCGGGATCAGCCACGCCCGGTTGAACAGCCCCGCGGCGAGGGCAAGAGCGATCGCGATCGGCAGCCGCCAGGCGAGCGCCACGGGGACATAGGGCCCTAGGCTGATGGGCGTGCTCGAGCTGCCCGTGAGGATACCGACCCACTCACGCCATGCCTGCGGATTGAGCAGCCACGACACCGCAACCAGCGCCGCCGTCAGACCGAGCGCGAGCGCCAGCTGACGCCACTCGCGCCGGGCGAGGAACCAGAGGACGCCAACGCCGGGCGTGACCTTGGTGATGAGCGGCAGCGCCCAGGTGCCGGCCCATCGGAACCCCACCACGATCGCCGCGGCGTACAGCAGGTGCACGTTGCCCGAGACGATCTCGAACGGGATGGGCAGGAACAGCATCGCGGGCAGGGACCACCGCCCGAGCAGGAACCACACGAGCGCGAGGTTCAGGGCGGTCCAGAGGCTCGAGAACAGCGGCCACGGCAGCCACGTCACCGGCGTCAGCAGCTGCGCGAACGCCGGTGAGTAGAGGTAGGCGCCCATCGCCCCGGCGAGCTTGGTGCCGTACATCGGGCCTGTGTGCGTGATCCAGTACGAGTAGGCGTCGACGCTCTGGTCCCACGGCTGCACGTTGAGCAGCCGCAGGGCGAGGAACCCGAGCGACAGCCCGAGGAAGCCGTCGCGGGCCAGCCGCGAGAGCAGGACGCGCCGCCCTGATGTCCGCACGAGCGGATGGTACGTGGCGTACTTGCCCACTGGGTCGCCAGCGTTCGCGACAGGCGACCGATCGCCGGCGCCCATCACGCCCCGCGTGTCAGCGGATGGAGATACCGCTCGCGCCATCTCTGCCCCGACCGCGTCGCGATGGCGAACCGCCCGAACCCGTACACGGCGATGGCGGCAGTCGCGACCGGAGACGATCCGATCGCCATGAAGATGCCGAGGACTGGCGCGCCGGCGGGCATCAGGAAGACCCCGTAGTGGTACTCCGCAGCGGGCCACAAGGCGGGCACCGCCAGCCAGCATGCCGCCCGGAGATCCACCCGCGCCAAGGCGAGCAGGCCCAGCAGGCCGATGGGAATCAGCCACGGCGTCATGAACAAGGTCCCCTGATAGTGCAGGTCGTGCAGAAGGCGAGCGCTCACCATGGGCAGGTCGCGCAGGTAGGTTGCCCAGAGGCTCGGGAAGGCCAGGACCGACACCACCCCGACGAGCGCCGCCCCGACGAGGGAGTGCCATCGTCGGTCACCGACCGTCGGAACGACCATGAAGACCTTGAGCACCGACCCCAGCCACGCCAGCGGCCCGCAGACGAGGGCAATGGCGATGACGCCCGGGTTGGCCAACATCGCGCCCGCCACGAGCGGCGGGAACGCCAGCCAGTACCACGGCAGGCGGAAGTGTCGGATGAGCCACGCACCTGCCGCCCAGGACACGAGCACCGCCGCGGGCCGGAATATGGCCTCCGGGATCAGCATCGCCGGCACGAATGCCAAGACGGTCAGCGGTGACCCAGCGAAGGAGGCGTTCGCGTCGCCGACCAGCCATGGATCGCCGCCCGCCAGCCAAGCCGCGGCCGCGCTCCGGTAGAGGTTCGCGTCGTTCCCGGGCCAGTCTCGACCGGCGATCCAGCCCTGCAGGAGCAGGACGACAAGCGGGATCGTGATCGGGATGAAGACGGCTGCTGGCAGCCACCGGCCCAGGACCCGGCCGTCTCGAACGAGAGCGCGACGCAAACCCTCTGTGTCCACCCATCTCCCCGCTGCGGCCGGTACAGCCTCCAACAGCAACTCTACGGTGGCCCGCGCGACGCCGTACCCTTCGATCGACATGAACGAGCGGCTCACCAGTTCGCAGCGACGCGCAATCCGGCACGGCGCCGTGATCGCCGGGTTGATCGTGGCCGCCTGGATGTATGTCGTTCTCCAGGACCCCACCTGGCGTCATCCGGGCGCCGACGGGCTCGTCTACTGGGGCGTCAACCTCGACCACCTCTATGAGGGGTCAACCGTGGGCGGCGTGAACGCCTACCTGTATTCGCCGGCCTTCGCGCAGGTCTTCGCGGTCATCGGGCGCCTGCCGCGCGAGGTCTTCGTGGTCTGCTGGACCGTGTTCCTGGCGGCCGTTGCCGTCTGGCTGGCTCGACCGTGGCCGCCGGCGCTCCTCGTGCTTGCGCTGCCGGTCAGCCAGGACGTGCTGATCGGCAACATCCACGTCCTGCTCGCGGCCGCGATCGTGCTCGGGTTCCGCTGGTCGGGCGCCTGGGCGCTGCCGCTGCTGACTAAGGTCACCCCGGGCGTCGGGCTGCTTTGGTTCCTCGTGCGGCGCGAGTGGCGGGCTCTCGCGATTGCGCTCGTCGTGACCGGCACGATCGCGGCTGTCTCGTTCGCTCTCGCCCCGGGCCTGTGGTCAGACTGGATCGCCCTTCTGCGGAACGATGGCGGCAACGGGGGGCAGCTGCTTGTTCCAAGGCTGGTGGCTGCGGCCCTCATCGTGGTGTGGGGCGCCGCCACGGACCGCAAGTGGGCGGTCCCGCTGGCCGCAATGCTGGCACTTCCCCTGGTCTGGATGGACTCGTTCGCGATGCTGTTGGGCTGCGTCGCTCTCGGCCCGCGGCCCGCCAGGGCGCCGACAGCGACGGAGGCCGTGGCCCTCGCGGCAGAGGCGAGTTGAGTGCGGCACGCCATACGGGACCGGCGGGTGGGGACCCTCCTGCTTGTCGTCGCGCTCACCGCGCTCGTCGTGCCGTGGGTCGTCGCGGTCGCCACAAGCCCAGCAGGCGTCTTCGGCCTGATTGGCTTCGACTTCGACATCTACCTCAGGGCAACCAGCCGGTGGCTCGCGGGCGGCGGCTTCTACCTGCCGCACCAACTTGCGGGCCCTTACGCCATCACGAACGGCGACGTCCTCTACCCGCCGACGGCGATCTACCTGTTCCTGCCGTTCCTGGTGCTGCCGGGGCTGCTGTGGTGGCTGCTGCCGATCGAGATCTGTGCGGCTGTCACGATGCGGTTGCGGCCGACGCGCCTTGGGCTCGCAGGCATGACGGCCTGCCTGCTGCCGCCGATCGTGATCCAGGAGGTCCTCAAGGGGAACCCCGTCATCTGGGCCGCCGCATTCGAGATGCTCGCGGTCGCGGGGCTGCCGACTGGGCCCTTGGTCGCACTCAAGGCATCGCTCTTCCCGTTCGCGCTGGTCGGCGTGCGACGGCGCAGTTGGTGGGCGGTCGCCGGTCTGATGCTGCTCGCGACGCTCCCGCTCGCCGGGCTCGTTGCTGATTGGCTGACCTCCGTCCTCAACTCGAGCGGGGGCCTGCTCTACTCGGTCAAGGACGTGCCGTTGCTCCTCTTGCCCGTGGCCGCTGGGATCGCGCGGACCCGGCCCCGGCCCGTCCGGGCGGCGGCATCGAACGTCGCGGCGCTGCTCGGCTCAGCCTGACGCGGAGATCGCCGGCAGGGCCTGGCGGTCTGCGGCGGCACCCAGAGCAATCCGGCCGGCGCCGAGCACCGGGATCAGGAGCAGCCATGCGACGACGGTGCCGAAGCCGACGACCCCGATTCCGAATCCCGCCAAGCCGGCAATGACCGCCCTGCGTCGCGCCGCCGCACCCGAGCTCCATGCCCGTGCGATGCCCGCCGCGAGCACCACAATCAGCACGGCGAAGTGGTGGAACCAGGTCACCGGCAACACGACGAGCGAACCCGCCAGCGCCCAAGTGAACGACGTGATGGGGTCATCGATGAGCAGGGCGGCCGCAATAACGCCGGCGACGGCCGCGATGTCGATCGCCACCTGGATCGGGGCGACAGCCGACGGTCCGAGCTCGAGGCGCATCGCTATCTGCGCGGCCGGTCCGAGGTTGCGCGGGTCGAGGAGACTCGTGCCGGCGCCCGTCCGAAGCATCGTCAGGTAGTCAGCCCAGACACCCACCCCGCCCGCTACGGCGCTGACAGCGACGACCACCACTCCGGCGACGAGAGCGACCGCGGCCACTCGCCACTCGGCCGGAAGCAGGGTGGCCGGAGCGACGCCCGGATCGCGCGCGCGAGAGAAGCGCCGCACTCGAAACCCGCGCGCCACGAGCCAGATGCCAAGGACGGCCGGCTGCAGTTTGGCGATCGCGATGATCGCCAGCGCGACGCCCGCGATCATGACCAGCCGCCGCGACGGCGACCGGCCCAGGACGGCCGCCAGCAGCACGCCGTCGGCAGCGATGAAGACCGCGTCGAGGTTCCCGAACAGCAGCGCCAAGGTGAACGGGAACCAGAACGGCAGGGCGACGAGCGCCATGACGACGGCAAGCGACCGCGGGAGCCCGAGCCCGTGTGCCGCCAGCGAGCCGAGCGCGGCCGCTGCCGAAGCGACCGCGGCCGCGAGGAAGCCGGCGATCACCACGATCGACGGCAGGCCGGCGACAGGGAGCAGCGCCTGGGCGATGAAGGGCGGGTATGTGTAGAAGAGCTCGGTGATGCCTGTCGCGTTGCCGGCCAGCATGGCGGGGTCGTACGGGGACTGGCCCGCGGCGATCCGCCGTGCCCCGACGAGGAGGAGCTCGAAGTCGAAGCCCGCGCCGTGCGGCGTTTGGGCGCCGTACATCTGCGCAAATAGAACGCCGAACGCCGCCCACGCAACGAACGCAGCGAGGCCGACGATGATCAGCAGACGCGGCCGGCCGGGACCAGACTCGGGATACACGGCGCGACAATACGCCACGACCGCATGCCCCGGACCTCACCTCAGCCCGCGGCCGCCGAGACCTCGCGGGGCCGCACGGCGCGGGCGCCATCGTCGTAGAGCGCCTGGACCGCGTTGACCATGATCTGGATGCAGAAGCGGTCGTGGACCAGGTCGTGGCCGGCGCGGGCCAGCATGTCGGCGAGCTGGTGGTTGGTGAGCAGGCGGGCGATCGCGGCCGCGAGGGCCGGCGGGTCGTGGGGCGGGACGAGGAGCCCCGTGACACCGTCCTGAACCATCTCGGGGATGCCGCCGACGTTCGAGGCCACCACGGGGCGCGACATCGCCATCGCCTCGAGGATCGTGAGGCCCTGCGCCTCCCGGTAGGACGGCAGCACCGCGACGTCGAGCGCGGCGGTGACGGCGGGGATGTCGTCGCGCCGGCCGGTGAAGATGACGTGGCGCTCGATCCCCTGCTCGCGGGCGATCTGGCGGAGCAGGTCCTGGCGCGACCCCTCGCCCACGATGAGCAGGTACGCGCCGGGCACCCGCTCGAGCACCATCGGCCAGGCCTCGAGCAGCGTCGGGTGGCCCTTCTCCAGCTCCAGGCGCCCCACGACGCCCACGATGCCCGCGTCCGGCTCCATGGCGTACTCGTCGCGGAGCGTGCAGCAGGGCTCCTGGTGGTCGTACCGCTCGAGGTCCACCCCGTTGTAGATCAGCACCCGCTCGGCGCCCAGCCGCCCCTCCTCGACCACCTTGCGGTCGATCGCGTTGGACACCACCACCAGGCGGTCCATCGAGGGCGTCAGGCGCCGCAGCTGCTCCTGGTCCTCGCACGAGCGGACGCGCGAGGAGTGGACGGTCGAGATGACCCACGGCCGCCGGTGGCCCGCCGTGCCGAGGGCGATCGCCGCCTTCGTGCCCACGACCTCCGCCCGGTACATGTGGTTGTGGACCACGTCGGGCCGGGCGTCCGCGAGGTGCGCGGCGAGCGTGGCGGTCGCGATCACGTCGTCGGGCTCGTCGATGACGGTGACCTCGAAGCCGTGCCTCTGGAGCTTGCGCACGGCCGACCCCGGCGAGAGCGACACGATCGAGACGTCGTAGAAGCCCAGGTCGAGCCGGTTCACCAGGTTGAACACGTGCTCCTGCGCGCCGCCGTTGGTGCCGGTGGCCATGACCTCCACCACGCGCACCTTCTGGCGGCCGGGGATCGGCAGGTGGACCATCGGGGCGAGGCACGGGTCGCCCGGGACCGGCGGCGTCATCGAGGGTCTGTACGCCGGACCAGCAGCCGCTGGATCGTCTCGTCGACGGCGCCCCACTCGTACTTGTAGGGCTCGTCGCCGCGCAGGAAGTCGATCCGCCGCGCGCCGAGCTCGAGGGCCCGCCGCACCAGCCGCTCGACCATCACCACGCCGGGCGACAGCTCGCGCGCGTCCGGGTCGACGCCCGCGTTGTAGTAGAGGACGGCGTCGTCGGCCTCGAACGACACGCAGGCGGCGATGCGCCGGCCGTCGACGGTGAGGAACGCGAGCTGCAGCGCGCCGCCGGGGCCGAACAGCTCGAACAGGCGGCGGAAGAACACGCGGCTCTGGGCGCCGCCCTCGGTGTCGGGGAACAGACCGTCGGCGCCCCAGCGCCTCTGGTGGAGGTCGATGAACGCGGGCAGGTCCGCGAGCGGGTCCGCCGACGGGGTCAGCCGCACCTCGCCAGCGGCCTCGGCGCGGCGCACCTTGCGGCGGATCTCGTGGCGCTCCTTCTTGCCCAGGCCCGCGAGGTAGTCGTCCAGCGTGGCGCCCTCCGGGAGCGTCGCCACGGGGCAGACCTCCTCGGGCTCCACGTTGAGCGTCCAGCCGTGGTCGATCTCGCGCGCGCCGAACGCCTGCGCGAGCGCGTCGAGCGCGGGATCGCCGGTCCGCAGGCGGCGCAGGTCCACCGCGTCCCACGGCTGCGGGTGGTCTGGGTCGCCGCCGTCGGCGCAGTAGTCGGCCAGCGCTTCGGCGGCCGCGGCCAGGTGCTCGGGCGCCGTCAGGACCGTCGCGTAGTCGGCGTGGTAGCTGGCGCCGAAGAAGAGGGCCTTGGTGTCGGCCGGGACCGCGGTGAGCTCCGAGCCGCCCGCGTGGCGCAGCGTGGTGTGGAGCTCGAGGTCCCGCGGCTCCACCTCGTGGCGGTGCATCAGCGGGACGATCGCGACCGGGGCCGCGTCGTCAGGCCCGTCGGCCGGGACGAGGACCAGCGTCTCCTCGTGGGCGTTGGCGCCGTACGCGTCCCACCAGGCGCGCTGGAAGGCCCAGGACGAGAACGGGGTGGCCCACGGGTTGGCGGCGGCGAGGGCGTCCCAGGCGGCCGGGTCCACCTCGCCGAAGGGGCGGCGCACGGGGCGGAGGGTCAGGGGCGCGGGACAGGCAGGCTCGTCGGTCGTGGTGGACTGGGGCACGGTCGCGAGCATAGCACCGGGTCCTTTCGAGGCCCGTAGACTGTCGCCGTGGCGAGGGGCGAACGAGATCCGGGGGGACAGAGAGGCAGCGACAAGGCCCGGTCGGTGCGCAGCCGATGGGGACGGCCGACCGCCGTCGGGCTGACCGCCACATTCGCGGTCATCGCAGTGCTCGAGACCGTATCCCTGCTCGCAACGCCTTGGGGTCAGGGCCTCATCGCGTCAGACATCGTGCAGGGGTACCTGCCCGCAGCGTCGCGCTTCCTCGCCACGGGCAGCCCCTACCTCCCCGCCCAGGTTGCTGGACCGTGGCAGCTCGGCGTGCACTCGTTCATCCACCCGCCGATCGCCCTGGCGCTGTTCGTCCCCTACCTCTACCTGCCACTGGCTCTCTGGTGGATCGTGCCCGTCGGCCTGGTCACCGCTGCATTGCGACGTCTGAACCCCTCGGATTGGGCATGGCCGGTCATGGCGGCATGCCTCGTGTGGCCGCGCTCGGTTGGTTCGGTGGTCGCGGGCAACACGGACGTCTGGGCGATGGCCGCTGTGGCCGCCGGCTCAGCCTGGGGCTGGCCTGTCGTGCTGCTGGCAGTCAAGCCAACCTTGGCGCCCCTGGCGGTGGTGGCGATCCGGCGCCGGTCCGCCTGGATCGGGGCCGTGATCGTTGCCATGGCCTCAGTGGCGATGCTGCCGCTCTGGATCGACTGGCTGCACGTGATCGCGAACGCCGGCCTGTCCTGGACGTATAGCTTGGCGAACTTGCCCCTTGTGGCCGCACCGGCCGTCGCCTGGCTTGCCCGGCGCCGGACGTGAGCCGGCCAGTCGGGGTGCGCCGTTCCCCACTCCACGCCCCGCAGGCCCCGGAAACCTGCACCTATTTTCCCGCCGGGGGCGCGTCGCACATGAGGTGCCGAACCCGGGCCGTGAGCTCGGCGCTGGGTTCGGGATGGTGCGTCCACGCAGTGCCCGCGAACGGCGGCCGTGTCGGGCATCAGCCGCGCTAGTGCAGCAGCGCCCGCAGGCCGCCCAGCGTGAGCATCGGCGCGTGCGGGTTCGTCAGCCGGCGGATCAGGAAGTACTCGGGGAGCGGCCGGTCGTCCGTGATGAGCGGCCCGCTGCCCACCGCCGCGCGCAGCTGGTCGCCGGACGCCCAGGTGAGGCCCAGCAGCGTGTCCGCCCACGCCTGCGCCGTGCGCTGGTGCGAGTCGGGCGCGCCGTCCACGTCGGCGAGCACCCCCGGCCGGTTGAGCACGGCGGTGATGCCCGAGGCCGTGAGGTCCACGGGCCCGTCCGAGCCGATCATGTAGAACCCGTAGCCGCCGGCGCCGGCGACCACGCGCACGTTCGGGAAGACCGTCATGAACGTGCGGACGTGGGCGACGAACTCGTCGAGCGTCTGCCCGTACGGCACCCACTGGACCATCACGCCCCCGGGGTTGAGGCGCGCCTTCGACGCCTGGTAGAACTCGAGCGAGGAGATCACCGACACGCCCGAGCTCTCGATGGGCGGCGGCGGGTCCACGATGACGAAGTCGTAGGTCTGCGACGTGAGCTCCACGTGGTTCCGCCCGTCCGCGATGATCACCTTGCCGTTGGGGTCGGCGAGCACGGCGGCGGCGTCCGGGTAGTACCAGTGGAACATCTCCGGCACCGACGGCACCAGCTCCACGACGTCGGTCTTGACGCCCGCCCGGAGCGAGGTCCGGAACGCGGTCCCCATGCCGAAGGCGATCGCGAGTCCCCGGGTGGCGTTGGGGCGGAGCATCAGCGGCAGCAGCGGCATGAACTTCGTGTCCACGGTGATGATGGTCATCGACGTGCCGGCGACCCACAGCTGCTTGAACCCGTCCCGCTCGCCCGCCACCACCGACGCGATCTCGTCCTCGGTCGCCTGAAAGACTTGGCCGTGCTTCTCCTCGACGAGCCGAGTCGTGGGGTTCGCGAAGGCGGTGCCGGAGACGAGCACCACGACCACTGCGGCGGCGGCGATTCCGCTCATCGTCACGCCCGCTACCCGGTGGACCAGGGCGCCTGCCGCCGGGCGGCCGAGGAGGTACGCGGCGAGGGAGCAGTTGACCATGGCCAGCATCGCGAGCGTGGTCGGCGAGCCGATCAGGGGGATGACGAGGAACGGCAGGACGAAGGTGGCGACCAGCGATCCCGCCGTGTTGACTGCGAGGAGCGCGCCGGCCACGGATCCCTCCCGGCCGGTCGCGTCGCCGACCAGTGCGGCGGTCGCTGGGAACGTGATCCCGAGCGCGATTGTGGCCGGCAGGACGACCACGGCGGAGTTGATGGCGAAGGACCGGAGGGCCTCCATGAAGTCGGGCGCCCCGCCGTTGAAGGGATTGACCGGAGAGGCCAGGGTGAAGGCGCCGATCAACACGAAGGCTGCCGTCAGGAGCTGGGCAAACCCGATCATCCGGCCGACCGACGTCATTCTGGAGCGGAGGATGCCGAACAGCACAGCACCGGTTGCAATGCCGATCAGGAACAGCGCGAGGATGATCGTGAACACGTAGGTGGAGCTGCCGGTGCCCGCGCCCAGCATGCGGTTCCAAGTGACCTGGTAGCCGAGCGACGTCAGGCCCGAGGCGAATGCGAGGACGAGGGCAAGATGCCGCCGGACAGGCGGCTGCGGACGCTGCGACGCATCGCGATCATGGTCCTCGCGGCCCGCAACGAGCTCCGCCGCCTCCGCCGCGGCCCCGGACGCGTCCTCCCCCCGCCTGCCGCCCCACCGGGCGTCGAGCAGCAGCGCGATGAGCCCCGCGGTCGCGGAGCACCCGGCGCCCACCAGCAGCGCCCCGCTCAGCCCCAGGAGCTCGATGAGCACGAAGCCGGCGAGCACCGTCCCCCCGATCGCGCCGATAGTGTTCGCCGCGTACAGCCTCTGGAACGCGCCGGCCAGGCCGCGGGGGCCGCGCGACAGGTACCGCGTCAGCGTCGGCAGCGTCGCGCCCATCAGCAGCGTCGCCGGCGCCAGCGCCAGGATCGAGAGCGCGAACCGGACGAGCGCGAGGGCGACCGGGATCGTGGACAGCGGCTCGTACACGCCCCGGTACCCCTCGCCCACGAGGCGGAACGTGAACGGCGTGACCAGCACCACCGCGACCACCACGAGCTCGAGCGCGCCGTACATGCGCAGCGGCCGCGCGACCCGGTCGGCGAGCCGCCCGCCCACCGCCCCGCCGATGGCGAGGCCGCCGAAGAACCCGGTCAGGATGGTGGCCGTGGCCTGGCTGGTGTTGCCAAAGACGAGCACGAGCTGGCGCGCCCAGACCACCTCGTAGACGAGGCCGGCGGCGCCCGACAGGACGAACAGGAGCAGCAGCGGCCAGACGGGGACGGCGGACGCGCCAACGCGCCGGGTGGTGCTCATGGGCTAGAGATGGTAGGCCCAATAGACGCCCGCCGCGCCCACCAGCACGCCCCAGCCCAGGAGCACCCACGCCCACCACGGGAAGCCGCCGCGCCTCGCGCCCCACATCGCCACCATCGCCCAGACGAACGGGATCGAGTCGAGGAAGTAGCGGTACCCGTACTGGAGCCAGCCGCCGCCGTAGTAGAGGAGCGTCGGGATCAGCACCAGGACGGCCGTGATCAGCAGGACCCACGAGCGCCGGTCGCGCCACGGGGCGAGGGCCGCGAGGGCCAGCCCCGGGCTGGTGAAGAACACCGACATCCCCAGGCCGTCGGGCTTGAACCACGGGAACTCCGCGGTGGGCTTGGGCAGCTTGAGGAGCAGGTAGTCGAGGTTCATGCCGATGTGGACCGTGGAGAACAGCCCCTGCTGCCGGAGCGCCTCCAGCCAGGCCGGCAACGTGGCGAGCGCGTAGCCGGACTCGGTGACCGAGCCGAAGCGGGCCCAGTTGTACCAGAAGAAGAACGCCAGGCTGGGGACGAAGCCCACGATCAGCAGGCCCCAGTCGCGCCACGGCAGGGCGGCGACCCGCTCGCCCAGCGTCCGCCCGCCCTCGAGCGCGCCCGACCGCTCCAGCGCCCACAGGGCCAGCCCCGGCCCCGCGAACGCGAGCGGCGCCCGGGTCAGGAAGCCGAAGCCCACCAGCAGGCCCATGAGCAGCGCCCGCTGGCGCCCGAACATCTCGGCGATCAGCAGGAGCACCAGGATCGTCGCCACCAGGTGGCCCGTGTGCCACACGCCCCCGCGGGTGGTGACCCACCAGATCTGCGTCGAGAAGCCCAGCAGGATGGCCAGGAACAGGCGGCCCGCGATCCGCCGCACGCCGATTCGGCCGGCGACCCAGTAGGAGAGCCCGACGACGATGGCCGCCAGCGCCGCGTTGATCCCCGTCTCCCAGTGGTCGGCGTTGACCGGCCCGATGACCGCCACCAGCGGCATCAGCGCGACCGCCGGGAACGGCGCGAACGGGACGAAGAGGTGGTCGCCGACGCGGATCACGTCGTTCACGCCGTCGCGCGGGGCGTTGGGCGGCAGGCCCAGCGGCACCCACACGCGCCCGTGCAGGAACGCGTCGGCGAGGTACATGAAGTCGGCGCGGCCCGCGGAGAAGTGCTGGTTCGAGAGCCAGTAGACGAAGAACGACACGACCGCGAGGCCGACGCCGACCGCGATCGCCTGCTCCCTGCTGGGTTCCCTGCCCTGCACCATCACCGTCCGCTTGGGCCGGGCGGCGCCCGGGTCGATCCGCGCAAGGATACCGACGGTCAGGTTGCGGCGGTTCCGCGGGCCTGCGATCGATGGTCAAGGCGCCAGAAGGACCTGGCCCTGCCGCTCGCGTCGCCAACCATCAGGCCTTGGGACCAGTGCGGTGTGGCATCGGGGTTCGCGCATCGACGAGCTTGTGACCGACGACATCATCTGCAGCGATCTTGTCGAGGTCCTGGTCGAGCGCGAGCACGTCCAGTACCCGTGCGAGCACGGCGGCGCTTACCGTGAGGTCGCCGGCCTCGAGCTTGCGCAACGTCATCCTCGAGACGAAGGCTCGCTCCGCCATCTCGGCTTCGCTCATCCGGCGGCGGAGGCGGGCGGCCCGGAGCCGCGCACCGAGTGCCTCGGCGCGTCGCTGGGTAGCGGGGAACAGACTGCGGGCGACTCGTCCCATGTCCATTACTCTAGACAGCAACCGCGAGACCTGTCCAGAGTACTAGACGAACTAGGACACTCTCTTCGTGTGACCTACGCTCAGCAGGGCGCCCAGCGTGACCCAGAACGCCGCGGGGTAGACGACGGCCGGGATCCCGCCGACGAGCACCACGCAGGTCGCGAGCGGGATGAGCACGGTCCACCACTGGCCGCGGGCGAGCAGCCACGCCACCGGGACCAGCAGCAGCAGCGCGTAGTGGTCCCACAGGATCGGCGAGAGGAGCTGGCTGACCACGACGGCCACGAGGTATGCAGGCACCGCCCCGAGCCGGAGCGCAGCCGCAACAAGGATCACGAGCGCCCCGGCCGTCGACACCCACTGGAGCATCGACGCCGCATCGCGCGGCAGCCCCGCCTGGTACGCGACGGCGCCCACCGTGAAGTTGTGCGGCGTGGTGATGGGGTCGGTGACCCGGCCGATCAGCATGAGGAAGTCGGCCCATGCCGAGAAGCCGGCCAGCAGCGTGGCAAGGGCCGCCAACACAACCAGCACGGCCACCCCCGCGAACAGGTCCCGGAACCGCCGGCCGAGCAGCGCCCAGACGAGCACGACCCCCGGCTGGATCTTGACCGCGGCGCCCAGGCCGCCCGCCAGGCCAGGAGCGCCAGGCCGCTCCAGCCATCGCCACCCGAGCGCGTACAACAGCAGCAGCGCCGGGCCCACCTGCCCCAGCTTGACCGCGTACAGGACGGGCCACGAGGTGGCCGCGAGCAGCCCCACCAGCCAGCGCAGCCGGGGCGACACCGGCATCGCCGCGATGCCGCCGACCATCGCCGCCACGAGGACCGCCGTCCACGCCCAGACCGCCATCGTCTCGGGCAGCAGCGCGAACGGCAGGACCAGCGGGATGAACGTGGGCGGGTAAAAGAACAGGCCGAAACCTCCCGCTGCGGTGTACGAGGTGTCGTACGCGGGCTGGCCCGCCAGGACGCGCGAGCCGGCCGCCCAGTACGCCCGGAAGTCGTAGCCCAGCGTGTCCCCCGCGACCGCGAGGGTGGCGCCGAGCAGCAGGAAGCCCGCGCCGATCGCGAACAGCGGCAGCAGGCGCGCCAGCGCCTCGATCAGCCGCGCGGGGCGGCCGATGGCCTCAGGCGCGGTGTTCGACGCTGCCGAGCGCGGAGCGCCGGACATCACGGTGCACGAGCGGGGTGCGGAACAGGTCCCAGGCCACCCGGAGCGCCAGCCGGAGCCCCGGGTGCATGCGCGAGCCGCGGACGTCGGACCACTGGATGGGCACGACCGCGTGCGTGTATCCGCGCCGCCGGACGAGGAAGATGACCTCGACGTCGAACACGATGCTGGTGACCTTCTGCCGGGCGAACACGTCGCGGGCGACGTCGCGGCGGAACCCCTTGAACCCGCACTGGGTGTCCTGCACCGGCCCCACCACCCAGACCGACGCCAGCAGGTGGAACGCCCTGCCCAGCGCGCGGCGCCAGCCCGGCTGCGAGGCCCGCATGTCAGAGCCGTCGGGCTGGATCCGCGAGCCGTAGGCGGCGTCGGCGGTCTCGAGCGCGGCGACCAGCGGCACGAGCTGGCCGGGGGGCGTCGCCATGTCGGCGTCGGCGAACACCACCAGGTCGCCCGCCGCGTGGAGCATGCCGGCGCGCACCGCCGCGCCCTTGCCGCCGTGGGGCACGGGGAGGAGCGAGATGCCGCCGGCCGCGAACTCAGGGCGCGCCCGGACGAGGGCGGTGGTCCCGTCGGTCGAGCCGTCGTCCACGACCAGCACGTGCGTCGCCTGCGGCAACGCCGCCTGGCCGGGCCCCCGCAGCCAGGCGAACAGCTCGTCCAGGGCAGAGCCGAGCCGCGCCTCCTCGTTGTAGGCGGGCAGCACGATGGTCAGCGACTCGTGGGACATTGCGCGAAGTCTAGGGCTCGCGGTGAGCGTCCGTACCGATGACCGACCGGTCATGCCGCCGCATCCACAAGGACTACTGGTCGCGGCTGCGGATCGGTGGCAGGGAGCGCCCGCTGCCATCGACGGCCCGGCCACGGGCCACGCGGCCACCGCCACGCCCGCGGCCGCCCACGGCACGAGCGCGGCCAGCATCGTGAGGCAGATGTTCGCGCCCAGCGCGAGCAGCCGGGTGGCGCGAGGGGCGAAGCCAAGGGCGGGCCGGACCGCCAGGAGCAGCATCGTGCAGGCGTAGAGGCCGGTGTAGGGCGCGAGCACCAGGCCGGCGAGCAGGGCCGCCACGAAGCCGCGCGCCTCGTCCCGGAGGATGGCCCACAAGGCCGTGGCGGCCACGACCAGCGCTGCCGCCAGCTTCGGCGCGTCCAGCGGCCAGAGCGAGAGGTTGCCGTGGGTGGCCAGCGGGGCGGTGCCGGCGACCGAGTCGCGCCCGAGGCCGAGGAGGACGGAGAGCCACGCCACGTACGCGTCCGGGCTCGCGACAGCCAGCGCCACTGCCGTCAGGGCGGCAGCGGCGAGGATGGCCCCGGCCAGCGCCCTGCGCCGCCACACGAGCATCCACACCACCACCAGGGCCAGGATGGGCTTGGGCGCGATCGCCAGCGCGACGCCCAGCGGGATGCCGTTGCGGTAGGCGTCGCCGCGTCGGGCGACGAGGTAGATCGTCGCGGCGATCGGCAGGGTCACATGGCCCAGCAGCAGCTCGTGGACCACTGGGGCGAAGCCCAGGACGGCCAGGAGCACGAGCAGCCGATCGAGCCGCGCCTGGCCGCGCGTCTCGATGGCGACCCCCGCGAGCAGGATCGCCAACCCGATCGACGACATCACGATCGCGGCGCCGGACGGCGGCAGGAGCGTCAGCGGCCACGAGACCAGGGCCGTGAGCGGGGGGGTAGAGCCCTCCGCAGCCCTTCGTGGCCCCGGCCATCGCGCAGTCGCGGTAGAAGCCGGCGTCTGCTCCGGCGGCGAGCGGTGCCAGCAGGACGGCCACCACCACGCCCGTGATCGCGTTCATTGCGGCGATCGCGACCAGCGCGGGGCGTCCGGCCCAGATCGACCATCTGCCGGCCCCACGTGTCGTCAGCGCGCCGAGTCCGGCGGTGATGTCGCAGCCCTCCCGTTCCCGCTGGCGCGCCCGAACGGCCGGGAGTGCCAAGGCGAGATGATCGCACCGCTGATCAGGGTCGGTCGCCCACCCGGTGGTACCGGCTCACAGCCGCTCGGGGACCGCTAGCATGGCCGATCATGCAGGCATCGACGCCCAATGGGGATATCCGGCCGGGTTGGCGGGCCAGGCTGGCGGACCATCGCCTCCTCCGGTCGCCGCTCGCGATCATGGCCGCGCGCCGGGAGCAGATCCTCTACCTGGTGGTGGGCGGCTGGAACACGGTGTTTGGCTACGGAGCCTGGGCCGTCCTGCAGTTCGTCCTCGGAGAGCGGCTGCACTACCTGGCGATCGTCGTAATCTCTTGGCCCTTCGCGGTCCTGAACAACTATCTCTGCTACCGCTATCTCGTGTTCCGCAGCCGGGGGCCGATCCTCCGAGAACTGCCGCGGTTCGCCACCGTCTACTCGGCGACGCTGCTGGCGAACCTGGTGGCATTGCCGGTGGCGCTCCAGATCTGGCCCGGGAGCATCTACGTCGTGCAGGCGGCGTTCATGGCGATCGTCATCGTGGCCGGCTATCTCGCCCACAAGCACTTCAGCTTCCGGAGCGGGCGACGGGCAGGTACGGCCCGGCCGTAGGGCCTCGCAGCACGACAGAGCCACGTCCTGATTTCGTGCGGACGAGGCGTCACGGCTCCTCGGCAGGCGGCGCGTCGAAGTTGATCCGCTCCTTCTCAATCACGCGCGGACGATGGTGGATCTGGGTCTGGATCGAGCCGATGTACTCGCCAAGGATCCCGATGAAGAAGAGTTGCACGCTGCCGAAGAAGTACACGCCGATGACCAGCGGGGCTAGGCCCAGATCGAAGGTCTGCCACCAGACAAGCTTCAGGATCAGGTACACCAGGGCGATGAGCAGCGCCGCGATCGAGAGGATGAAGCCGGCCATGGCCGCCAGCCGCAGCGGAACCTTGGAGTGGTTGGTGATCCCGAGCATCGCCATGTCGTAGAGCGAGTAGAAGTTGTTCTTGGTGATGCCGCGGTGGCGGGCCGGCTGCGAGTACGGGATCTCGGCGCGTCCGTACCCGAGATCGCAGATGAGGCCCCGGAAGTACGGATACGGGTCGTCAATCTGGCGAAGCGTCTCTATGACCGTGCGGTCGTACAGCCCGAAACCCGTGAAGTTGCGGATCTGCGGCACCTCGCTCAGCCGATCGATCAGGCGGTAGTACATCCGGCGCACGAGGAACATCAGCCGGTTCTCGCGGCTCTCGGTCTTGACCGCAACGACGACCTTATAGCCCTCCTCCCACTTCGCGATGAACGCGGGGATCATCGTGGGCGGGTCCTGGAGGTCGGCGACGACACTGATGACGGCGTCACCGCGCGCCTGCAGCAGGCCGTGGAACGGGGAGCGGATGTGGCCGAAGTTGCGCGTGTTCACGATGACCTTGACGCGCCTGTCGGTCGCGCAGATCGAACGCAGGATCTCGACCGTCCGGTCGGTCGAGGCGTTGTCGATGAAGAGGTGCTCGTAGGTGTACGGCTCGCGATCCTTGGGCGGGAGCGCCTCCACGACAGCGCGGACCTGCCGGTACACCTCCTCGACGTTCGCCTCCTCATTGAAGCAGGCGGTCACGACGCTGATGAACGGCACAGGCCTACTCCCCTCTCGCTGCCGGACCCGCAGGGCGGGATTGTCGGCCCGCCGCGTCTGGCCGGGGGCCCCGAGCGCGCGCCTCGGACATCCAGCCGCCGATCATGCCGCTTCGCGATCCACTGGTTCGGCGAGCGCGAGTCTCGCGTCCTCGACGGTAACGTCGCTGAGCTGGGTGGGCATGAGGTCCTGGCCGAGCACGACGACGGCGAGCCCGGCTCCCGTTCGCTTCTTGTCGTAAGCCATGGCATCGACAACGGCAGCCTGGGTGGCCGCATCGAGCTCCGGCCAGTCGCGGAGCACGGGTCGGTAGAGCGTGCGCGACCGCGATGTCGCCTCGTCCTCGGACAGCAACCCGCGGCGCACGCCGACGAGATCGGCCAGGCGCATGCCTACGACGACGGCGAGGCCGTGCGGCACCGCGAAATCGGTCGCGGCCTCGATGGCGTGCCCGAAGCAGTGCCCGAAGTTGAGCAGGTTGCGGCGCCCTCGATCGAACTCGTCCTCCTCGATGAAGGCGCGCTTGATCCCGAGGCTGGAGCGGGTTGCCCTCGCGACGGCGGATGGCTCGCGGGCCATGAGCCCCGGCAGCGCGTCGCGGATCTCCTGCGCCGGAACTTGCCCGCCCAAGATGTGGAGCTTGACGATCTCCCCGACCCCGCTCGCGAAATCGGCGTCGGAGAGGGTGGCCACGAACGGCGTGTGGATCACGACGCGGTCCGGCGGGTAGATCGTGCCGAGCAAGTTCTTGCGGGGTCCGAGATTGAGCGACGTCTTGCCGCCGATGCAGCTGTCACCCATTGCGAGCAGCGTCGTGGGCACGTACACCCAGCCGACCCCGCGATAGAGCACCGAGGCCATGAACCCGGTGACGTCCTGCGTGATGCCGCCGCCCACGGAGATCACGACGGTGTTGCGCTTGGCCGCCCTCTCGATCACCTGCTCACAGAGGCGCGCAACCGACTCGAACGACTTGCGGTCCTCCGAGACGGGAAGCACCACTGGGGACGTGCTGGCCATTGGAGCGAGGATCCCCTCGCCGTGGAGGCGGAGCACGTTCTCGTCGACTACGACGAATGTGCGGTCCATGCCGGCGAGCCGGCGCACCCAGTCGGTCCCGTCGTCGAACTCGACCGCGTAGTCCTTGGTTCGTGAGTGGATCGTGAGCGTCGACCCAGCACCCGGGTCACCAGGCGTCCGGCCTACAGACATGTGTAGCCGCCGTCACAGACGATGACCTGCCCGGTGGTGAACGCGTTTCGGGCCGACGCGAAGAACGCGACGACCTCGGCGATCTCCGCGGGGGTCCCCAGGCGGCCGACGGGCAGCTGCCGGACAAGCGCCGCCACCTCTTCTGGCGAGTTGTTCCGGTACGTCATCTCGGTGGCGATGAAGCCGGGTGCGATCGCATTCACAAGAACATTCTGCGCGGCGAACTCTACGGCGAGCGACCGGGTGAGGCCGTTGAGGCCGGACTTGCTCACGGCGTACGCGGCGCGACCCGGCTTGGCGACGAGGCTCCAGATGGAGCTGATGTTGACGATACGGCCGTAGCCACGCTGCGCCATTCCCGGGGCCAGCGCCCGGCAGAGCCGGAGGGGTGCCAGCAGGTTCAGCGCAAGGACCTCCTCGAGCTGCGCGTCCGAGACCTGGTCGAAGGTTGCGAGTGGGTTCGCGCCGGCGTCATTGACGAGGATGTCGATCGGCTCGTCGAGCGCCGCGGCGTACGCCTCAATGGCAGCCCCGTCGCGGAGATCGAGCTCGGCGTGCGACGGCGCCAGGACACGCGCGCCGAGCTCCTCGAAGCGTTCGACGATGGCTCGCCCGATCCCGCGCGATCCCCCGGTCACAAGCGCGGTCCGGCCGTTCATCCGTACAGCCCACCCGCCTGTTCAATCAGGCGGTCGTAGCGGCTCTGGAGCATCTCGATCCGCGCGTGGTCCTCCTCGAAGATCCGACCGTAGAAGTCGCGCTTGTTCTTGAGCCACATGAGCTCGAAGCCCACCGCCTTGAGGATCCCCTTGTCAGCATCAGGCCCAAGTCCGGCCGGGCTCGCGAAGATCACCTTTCGCGTCTCGTAGCGGTCGAGCGCTCCCGCGGGCAGACGGCGCAGGAACGGGAGGGAGTCAGCCGACACGCCCCCGCCAAGGGCGCACTCCAGCCCGCGGGTCTTGGCCTGCAGGAAGACCCGCTCAGCCACTTGGTAGAGCGCCTCGCTGTTGACGTCGTTTCGCGTCAGCCCCATCGAGCCGGACATGTCGACGCGCCCGAGGACGATGCCGTCGAGGTACTGGATGTCCGGGAGCTCGAGCATCGCCCCGAAGCTCTCCACGCCCGTCACGGTCTCGATGTTGACGGCAAGCTTCACGGTGTCGCGCTCGTCCTCCGGGTAGGCCATCTTGCAGGCCTCCACGAACTTGTGGAGCGCCCACGGTGACTCGACCATCGGGCCGACGATCCGCTGGACGCCGATCACGCGCGACTCGTACATGTCGCGCAGCGCCTCGCAGCCGCCAACCTTGATGGTCAGCCCCAGTCCCGCCTCGCTGATGACCTCCTTGAGTCGCAACGCCTCCTCGAGCCGCGTGCCCTCAGCCTCGAACTCGGCCTTCACGCCGATCACATGGTGATTCTCGCGAAGGTCCTGCAGTTGGTGGACCATCCGGCGTTCGAGCTCGTTCATCAGGCTTACCTCTTGGGCGGAACGTAGGGCGGGGCGATCAGGTTCTCAGCGAATTCAGCGCGATCCAGGAACGGGAACATGTCCTCGAGCGGCTTCGACACGAGCGTGCCGTCGGCGAGCCGCTCCGCTACCACCTTGGGGACGAACGTCTGGGTGGGGTCGATCAGAACGTCGACAAGCGCGGGACCGGGGGTAGCCAGCGCAGCGTCGATAACGGCGTCCAGCTCCTCGCCGCGTTCAGCGCGGAAGGCCGGAATGCCATACGCCTCGGCGAGCCGAACCATGTCCGGGAATGTCACGCCGCTGCCAGGCCCCTCGCCAACTCGTCGCCCCGCGAAGAGATTGTCCTGCGTCTGTCGGATCGAAGCGTACCCGGCGTTGTTGAGGACGAAGACCTTGATCGGCAGCCGGTGGTGGACGATGGTCTGCAGCTCCTGGAGGTTCATCTGGATGCTGCCGTCGCCGGCGAGGCAAATGACCCGCTCTGCGGGGGCCGGAGCGCGCAACGAGTCGCTGGAGGAACCCGTGGCCGCCCGCCGCGCGAACGCGGCGCCAATCGCAGCCGGGAGGTCGAAGCCCATGCCCGCCGTGCCGGAGTTGACGAGCAGTCGCTGATCCCGCTTGAAGGCGAATGCCTGGATGGCCACCACGCACGCGGAGCCATTCGCGCAGACGAGGAGGTCGTGCTCCGCGAGCCGGTCCGCGAGCCGCTCGATGAAGACGTACGGGTTGACCGGCGTGTCCACCTCGCGATAGGCGGGAAGCACAACCGGGTAGCGCACGCGCCGCTCACGGCACCAGTCGACCCAGGCCTGGTGAGCGCCGGTGTCCGCCGGCAGCTGACGCAACATCTCCTCCACGAAGAACGCGACGTCGGCGTGGACCGGGAGGTCGGGAAAGATCGTCGGCTTGGCGAGCTCTGCCTCGTCGATGTCGACGACGATGCGATAGGCGTGGTGGGCGAAGGCGGCGAACTCGTACCCGACCTGGCGGATGTTCAGGCGGCAACCCAGCGAGAGCACGACGTCGGCGTTCTGGACGGCAAAGTTGCCGGCGCGATCGCCGATGCTGCCGGGACGGCCGGCGAACAGCGGGTGGTCGTCCCACAGCAGGTCGGCGGCATTCCAGGCGGTTGCCACAGGCACCCCGAGCCGGTCGATGAGGCGAAGAAGGGCCTCGTACGTCCCCTGCGCTCGCAGGGCGCTGCCAGCCAGGATCACCGGGCGCTCCGCCGCCAGCAGGCGCCGGACGGACTCGCCGGCCAGCGCCGTCGCCTTCGCGCGGTCGAAGCAGCCTGCGTAAGCACCCGGCGCTTGGGTCGAGGGCTGGATCGGCGGCCACGGCCGGAGGGCCGGCTCGCCGGTTTGCCCCGGCCCCGGTGCGGGCGTAGCGCCGGTGACGACGTCGAATGCTGCGTCCGACGCAGGCTCGGCTGGGTCGAATCCCACGAGCGACTCGGGATTTACCTGCGCGGCCTGCACATCGAGCGGGATGTCGAGCCAGACCGGGCCAGGCCGACCATGGGTCGCCAGCCAAGCGGCCTTCTCGAAGTGGTACCTGGCTGTCGCCGGGTCCACGATCGACACGGCGTACTTGGTGATGGGGGCGACGAGTCGGATGATGTCGGCCTCTTGATCGCCCAGCTGGCGAAGCGGCAGCAAGGTGCTCGCCACGGTCGTGTTGCGGCGGACCTGGCCGGAGACATAGAGAGCGGGGATCGAGTCGTGCCACTGGCCGAGGACGCCGGTGATCGCGTTGGTCCCCCCGGGGCCCGTCGTCACGCACACGGCGCCCGGGAGCCCGCTCGCCCGCGCGTATCCCTCGGCTGCAATCGCGCACGCCTGCTCATGATGGTTGAACACGGGCTGGATGTCGTCCCGGAGCCCAACCGCGTCGTTGAGGTGCATCGCACCCCCGCCTGTCACGAGGAAGACGTGCCGAACGCCGAGGCTGGCGATCCCCTGGGCGATGTAGTCCGCGACTCTCACTACCGCTACCTGTCCGTCTCGAGCGCCCGGCGATCGATCTGATCAAGCCGATCCGCATACCACGCGAGAAGGCGCTCGATGCCCTCGGTGTGCCGCGTGAAGGAGAGCGAGGGCACTGCCCGCTCTAGCTTGCTGCCGTCCCCGGAGTACTCGGGGCCGCGCCCCTCCTCGGCAACGATCACTGGGACCTGGCGGCCCGATGCCGCCACCACGAGGTCCGCGAGGTCACGCAGACTCGCGGGCTCCTGAGGCGTCACGTTGTATGCCCCGGGCGCCAGGCCCTGCGGGCCGTCGTCGAGCGCCGCGCCAACGACCGCCGCGAGGTCCTCCACCCACGTGTAGCTGAACAGCCGATCGCGGCGAAGCGTGACGGGCATGCCGAGGAGCGCCTTGCACGAGGCGTTCGATAGGAACCGGATTGCGTAGTCCTCGCCAGGGCCGTAGACGCCGAACGGGCGCAGCTCGACGATGTCGGAGTCGCGAGCGAGCCAGATGGCCTCGACGTACTTCGAGAATCCGTGCTCGTCGATCGGGACTTCCTCACCCAGGCTGGTCTCCTTGACCTTGACGAGCGGCCGATGAGCGCCGTAGGCGGCGCCAGATCCTAGTACGACGAACCGGCCGAAATCCTCGCGACAGCGCACCAGGCTGAAGAACTGCCTGAGGTTCTTCTCGGCGATCCCGATCTGGTCTGGGGCGTTGCGGTGCCCCGGCTTGATCGCCGCGTGCACGACGACGTCGACCTGATGAGCAGACAGCCAGCGACGGACCGCTGCGGCATCAGCAAGATCGAGCTCAACGTGCGTCGGCGCCAGGACTTCGTGTGCCGAGCGCAGCAGCGCGGCAACGTGGCGACCGATGAACCCGCTTCCGCCGGTAAGAAGGATCCTCATGCAGACTCACTCCCATGCGTCGGTCCTGATGTCGGCCTCATGCGCGCCCCGCTCACGGAGCTGCGCCGTTAGCGCTGTCAGCATCGCCGGCGGCCCGCTGAGGTAGAAGACCGGGTGGTCGAGCACCTCGATCTTCGGCCAGGCCGCCGACGCCGAGAGCCGGCCGTCGGTGGCCTCGCACACGAGGCGCACGTCAAGCCCGATCACCTCGGCGGCCCGGCCCGACACGAACGGCCCGTACACGAACAGGTCGGGCGTCCGCGCGCCGTAGAAGAGCGCCACGCGCCGTGCGCAGTCGGCCGGCAGGCTGCCAAGGAACGCGGTGAACGCGGTCACGCCGGTCCCGCCCGCGAACAGCACGGCGTCCCGCGACGGGTCCACCGTGAACTCGCCGTACGGCAGCTTGACCCACACGGCGCGCCCCGGCGCCAGCTCGCGCTCCATCCGGGTGGTGAATGCGCCCTTCACCGCGTACGTGATGGCCAGCCGGTCGCGCGCGGTGGGCGAGGACGCGATCGAGAACACGCGCGACTCGGGCCAGAAGCCGCCGGGCTCGAAGGGGTCGAGCGCGAGGTGGAGGAACTGCCCCGGGCGGAAGGCGGGCGCCGGGCTGCCGGGCGCCAGCGTGACGGTGTACACGTGGTCGCCGTGGTCGACGACCCTCTCCACCTCGGCGGCCAGGCGGCGGACGACGGGCATCGGCGGCTCAGCGCCCGCCGGCCCGCTCGCCGGCCATGAACCGCCCGAACGCTTCGACGATGTAGTCGAGCCGACCGTCGTCGATGCCTGGGTAGACGCCCACGAAGAAGGTGCGCTCGGTGATGGCGTCGGACACGCTCAGCTCGCCGACCACGCGGTGCTCGATGCCCGCGAACGCCGGGTGGCGCAGCAGGTTGCCGCTGAACAGGCTGCGGGTCTCGATGCGCCGCGATTCGAGGTATCCCGCGAGCTCGCCGCGCGTGAACCCCGCGTCCTCGCGGACGGTGACCACGAAGCCGAACCACGACGGGTCGGTGTTGGGCGGTGCCGTCGGCAGGACCAGGCGGTCGGCGTAGAGCGCCAGCGCCTCGCGCAGCCTGGCGTGGTTCCGCTTCCGCGCGGCCACGAACTCGTCCACGCGCGCCAGCTGGACCGTACCGATGGCCGCCTGCATGTCGGTGGCCTTGAGGTTGTAGCCGAGGTGGCTGTAGACGTACTTGTGGTCGTACCCGAACGGCAGCGTCCCGAACTGCTGGGCGAACCGCTTGCCGCAGGTGTTGTTCTCGCCGCCCGCGCAGTAGCAGTCGCGGCCCCAGTCGCGGACCGAGCGGACGATCGCGGCCAGCGCGTCGTCGTCGGTCACCACCATGCCCCCCTCGCCCGTCGTGATGTGGTGGGCGGGGTAGAAGCTCGAGGTGGCGACGTGCCCGAACGTGCCGGTCAGGCGTCCCCGGTACCGGGAGCCCAGGGCGTCGCAGTTGTCCTCGACCAGCCACAGGTCGTGGGCCGCCACCAGCTCCATCACGGTGTCGAGGTCGTACGGCACGCCCATCGTGTGCGCGAGCACGATCGCCCGGGTCCGCGGGCCGATGGCCGCCCGCAGCGCGTCGGGGTCCGCGTTGTAGTCGTCGAGCCGCACGTCCACGAAGACCGGCACGAGGCGGTTCTGGACGATGGGCGACACGGTGCTCGGGAAGCCCGCGGCCACGGTCACCACCTCGTCGCCGGGCTGGAGGCGCCGGTCGCCCAGGCGCGGCGAGGTCAGGGCCGTGACGGCGGCCAGGTTCGCGGACGACCCCGAGTTGACGAACAGCGCGTTGCCCAGGCCCAGGTACTCGGCGAAGCCCGCCTCGAACGCCTCGGTGAAGCGGCTCGCCGTCAGGTAGAAGTCGAGCGCCGAGTCGACCAAGGCGCGCAACTCCTCCTCGCCGAACACGCGGCCGGCGTAGCGGACCGGGTCGCGGGCCGGGTCGAACGGCCCGGGGGTGTGGCGCTCGCGCGCGTAGCGGCCCACGAGGTCTAGGATCTCGCTCCGGGTGGCCGCGGCGTCGGTGCGGGCCTCGGTCATCGGTTTGTCCCTCCCGGCTGGGCCCAGGCGAGGCCGGCCGCGCGTGCATCCTCCTGGTACGCCGCGAGCTGCGCCTCGAGCATCGGGCGGGCGCTGCCCGGGTCGAGGCGGTGGCCGGCGTACCACGCGGCCGTGCGCTCGACCGCCGCGCTGGCGTCCCACACCGGCACCCAGCCGAGCCGTTCCCGGGCCTTGGTGCTGTCGAGGCTCAGGCGGTGCGCCTCGTGCGGCTGGGGCGCGGTGCCCTCCGGAGTGACCCAGGAGCCGCCGCCCCAGCTGGCGAGGAAGTGCTCGACCAGCCAGCGGACGGTCCGGTCGCCGCGGGTGTCTTCGGGCCCGAAGTTCCACGGTCCGGCGAAGCGGCGACCCTCGGCGAGCAGCCGGGCGCCCAGCCAGAGGTAGCCGGACACGGGCTCGATGACGTGCTGCCACGGGCGGATCGCGTCGGGATTGCGGACCACCACGGGCTCGCCGGCGGTGACCGCGCGGACGATGTCCGGGACGATCCGGTCGGCCGCCCAGTCGCCGGGGCCGATGACGTTGCCGGCCCGGACGGACGCCACCGCGGCGCCCTCGGCGAAGTAGCTCTGCCGGTACGCCTCGACCACCAGTTCGGCGGCGCCCTTGCTGGCGCTGTACGGGTCTCGGCCCCCCATCGCGTCGGTCTCGCGGAACGGGCGGCCGGTCTCGAGGTTCTGGTAGCTCTTGTCGCTGGTCACGACCACCACGGCCTCGACGGAATCGCTGGCCCGCGCCGCCTCGAGCACGTTGACCGTGCCCATGACGTTGGTCTCGAAGGTCTCGCGCGGATGGGCGTAGGCCGTGCGCACGATCGCCTGCGCGGCCAGGTGGAAGATGATCGACGGGCACGCGGCCGCGACCTCGTCCCCGACGCGACCGGCGTCGCGGACGTCCGCCACCACGTGCCGAACGCTCCGCTCGAGCCCGAGCGCCTCGAACAGGCTCGGCGTCGTCGGCGCCTCGAGGGCGTAGCCGGTCACCTCCGCGCCGAGCGTCGTGAGCCACTCGGCGAGCCAGGCGCCCTTGAAGCCCGTGTGCCCGGTGACGAGGACGCGGCGCCCGGCGTAGGCGTCAGCGAACGCCATCGGCTTGCTCCGCACGGCCGCCCTGCCACACGGCCCAGGGTGCCTCGCCCGTCTCCCAGAGCGCCTCGAGCAGTCGGAGATCGCGCAGGGCGTCCATCGGCTGCCAGAACCCCTGGTGCCGGAACGCGCGCAGCTGATCCTCGCGGGCAAGGCTCTCCAGCGGCTCCCCCTCGAAGGCCGTCTCGTCGCCTTCGATGCGGTCAAGCACATCCGGCTCGAGCACGAAGTACCCGCCGTTCACCCAGCCGCCGTCGCCCTGCGGCTTCTCCTGGAAGCCGCGAACGGCCGGTGCGGGAACGATCCCCTCGTCCAGCTGCAGGGCGCCGAAGCGACCGAGCGGCTGCACCGCGGTGATCGTCGCCTGCTTCCCGTGGGCCCGGTGGAAGGCGAGCAGCCGGCCCAGGTCGATGTCCGCCACGCCGTCGCCGTACGTCGCCATGAAGGTGTCGTCGCCGATGTAGTCCGCCACCCGCTTGATGCGCCCGCCCGTCTGCGTGTCCGCGCCCGTGTCCACGAGCGTCACCCGCCAGGGCTCGGCGAGGTGCTGGTGGACCACCATCGAATTGTCCCGCATGTCGAAGGTCACGTCGGACATGTGGAGGAAGTAGTTGGCGAAGTACTCCTTGATGACGTAGCCCTTGTAGCCCAGGCACACCACGAAGTCGCTGAAGCCGTAGTGGCTGTACGACTTCATGATGTGCCACAGGATCGGGCGCTCGCCGATGCTGACCATGGGCTTGGGCCGCGACGCGGTCTCCTCGGACAGCCGCGTGCCGAGACCACCGGCCAGAATGACCACCTTCACAGCGCCGCTGACTCCCCGTTGCTGGCTCCGCCCCGTGCCGCAGTGTACCCGCGGTTCGGGGCCCCGTTCGCTGCCGCCATCCTGGTCAGCGGCCGGCGGGCGGCGGGCATCGCGGATCCGTCAGGCCGTACAGGTAGAGCCGCTCGCGAGGGCCGATGACGAGGAACTCGCGGTAGGCGGCCGTGTCCGTGTGGATCAAGGTGTAGTGGGGCAGGGCGAGCGCGCTGTTCGACACGAGGGCGCATGGCATCGCGGACAGGAGCGCGTTGTCGTAGCCGGTGAGGCCAGGCAGCCCCGGCGCGTTGGCAGGACGCGGGCTCGCGTGGAAGCCTACCCACTCGTAGCCGGCGTCGACGGTCGAGGCCGCGTAACCGGCGGCGACGGCGGCCTCGCCCGCCCTCCAGCGCGCGGCGTCGTACCCGAACGAGTTCGTCGCCATCATCGCCGCGGACACGGCCAGCCAGCCGAGCGCCGCGTAGGTGGCGACCTGAGCCCGGCCAAGCCACCGGACCGGACCGGCTGCGCGCACCAGGATGATGGCTCCTGCCGGGACCATCGGGTAGAGATCTCGATCGAAGACGGGCATGCGCCAGTTCGCCACCGCAAGGGCCGCGCCATACCCGAGGATGAAGAGCGCCAGGACCGCCGTTGGCGTCTGAGCCGCCTCGAGGCCGCGCCGCCACAGGGTCCCGATGGTGCGGGTGCCGCCGAAAACGGCATAGGCCCAGGCCAGGACGAGAGCCAGGCCCAGCACGGCTGCGAGCACAGCCAGATTCTCGGACATCGACCAGAAGATGGCGTTGCCAACCAGGGGACGGATCCCCGAGAGGACCTGGCGGCCCAGCGTCCCAGTGGCCGTCCATGTATTGCCGATCAATGGCCCGACCCCGGCCACGGCAAGGGCGATCATGACCACCGCGAGGCTCACCACGAACTGGATTGGGTTGAGCACGCGAAGGTGCCGCCCGACGGCGAGCAGGATCGCCGGCAGGAGCACGGCGGCGAAGGTCGTCAGGGTGGCACTGAGCCAGAGGATCCGGGCGGCATCGGGCTTGAACCCCACGCTCGCTCCGGCGGGAGGTGGCGTCCGTGACGCAAGGAGCACGGCCACGATCCCGAGCGCCGTCAGGACCCCGGCCACGACCACGCCTCGCCGGGTGCCGGTCGGGGGGCGCACGAGCGAGATCCCGAGGACGGCCCCGGGCACGATGACCGCGAACTCGCGGATGGCCACGCCGATCAGGGCGATGACCATCGAGCCCGCGAAAGCCGCCCAGCGACCGGACCGGAGCCAAACCACCCCGAGCAGCAGCGAGAGCATCTCGAGCGCGAACGCCGGCCCGTCGGTCATGAACGTCGCGGCCTGCCGCTCGAAGCCGGGGAAGGCGATGACCAGCAGGGCCACCAGGACAGCGCCCGCCAGCCCGAGGAAGGCTCGGGCGAGCAGATAGGTTGCCGCGATCCCGAGCGCGGTCATCCCGAGGCCGAAGGCGGTGAACGCCCACGGATTGCCGTTGGCCAGGTGGAGCAGCGGCTGCGCCAGGATCAACTGGCCGACGGCCGCGGCCGAATGGCCCGGCATCGAGATCGCGCCCGACCGGTAGAGGTTGGTTGCGCCGAGCATGTACACCCAGTCGTCGTTGTGCGGCAGGCCAACGCCCTGGGCCTTGACGACGAGGACGAGTGGAATCCCCACGCCGATGAGGACCAGCGCTGCGAGTGCCACGACATCGCGCAGGATGGGGTTTCGGGTCACGGGTCCCCTTAGGGAAGATCAGCCGTGCGAGCCGACGACGGTCGCCGCGCTGGCGGGCTGGCGGGCTGGCGGGCTGGCGGGAGCCACGATAGCAGCGCAGGCCGGCCACGCGGCTCTCGTACCTACGCCTGCGGGGATCACCACTTTCACGGCGCGCCCCCTGGCCCGATGCCCATCTTCGGGGTCTGTGGCCCAGTGTAGGCGCTCGCGGTGCGGGCCTGAGACGCCGGCCCCACGAGGTCGGCCTGCGGCGGGGCGGGGCATCCCGGGCCCGTCGAGCCGTACAGGTAGAGAGGCTCGGGCGCCCCGATGAACAGGTAGTTGAGATATGCCGCGCGATCCTCGCGGATCAACTGGAACCCGGGGATGTCCAATGGACTGTTGGAGAGGACGGCGCAGGGATGGAACGAGGGCCAGTGGTCGTCGTAGGCCATCAGACCGTAGTGGTGGATCCCCGGGACCTCGGTACCGCTCGCGTGAAACTCGACCCACTCTGCGCCCGCATCGATGGTGTCCGGGGCATAGCCCATCCGCACCGCCACGTCGCCGGCGCGATAGCGCGCCGCGTCGTACGCGAACGAGTTCGCGGCGATAAGGAAGGCTGAGAGGGCGAGCCATGCAAGGGCGGCGTGCGAGAACGCCTGGCTTCGCCCAAGGCGAGCCGAGGGCCCGAACGGACGCAGGAGAAGGATGGCGGCGGCCGGGATCAGCGGGAATAGATAGCGATCGTAAAGGGAGTAGAACGAACCGAAGATCGCCAGCCCCGCCGCGTAGGCCACCAGAAAGAGGACGAGGGGCCCCTCGCGACTGGCGGCAACCTCGAGCGCCGCGGGTAACGCTGCCGATGGCGAGCCCATCCGAGACCAGCGTCGCCATCCCCATCGGAGGATCAGTGCGACGAACAGGACCGACGCAAGCAACGCGAGCTGCTCGGACAGGACCCACAAGCGCGGCGCGATGACCTGGTCTCGGGCCCCGCTCAGCGAGGCGTCGCTCACGGCCCCGCTGGGAGCCCAGATGTTGCCGAGCAGGGGTCCGTCCGGAACGGCCACCATCCCCGTGGCGACCAGGCCACCGCCCACGAGGAGGTGGCGCGCCTGAAATTCGTTGATCCGCCGCCCGGCGGCTATGGCGATGGCCGGCAGCAAGGCAGCGGCGAGGGTCATGAACGCGGGCACGCTGTAAAGCGACAGGGGCATCTCGGACGCCGATGCCGCGCCCCGGCTCGGCGACGAATCTGCGACAAGGAGGATGAGCCCGATCCCGATGATGAGGCTGACCGTGGCCCACGAGAGAAGCGCCCGCTCGTTGGCTCGGTTGCGTGCCCAGGCAGCGACCAGAATGGCCGCCGGAGCGGCGACCGCGAACTCCCGGATGCTGACGGCCACCAGGCCGATTGCGACCGAAGCGATCAGCGTGAGGCGCCCTCCTGCGTCCTGCAGCCAGCTCACGCCAAGGAGCAGGCATAACGTGCCGAGCGCACTGGCGGGCACGTCAGTCATGAACGTGGCCATCTGCCGAACGAGGCCTGGGTAGGCGAGGAGAACGGCAGCAACCAGGACGGCAGAGGCAGTGCCCAGAAATCGACGCGCGAGCAGGTATGTCGAGAGCGCGAGGATCAGACCCATCGCCAGCCCGAAGGATGTGAATGCCCAGGGTGCCCCACCTGACACCCACAGGAAGGGCTGGACCATCAGGACCTGGCCGATCGTCGCGGCAGTGTGGCCCGGCATGTCGATCGCGCCAGTCTGGAACAGGCTCAGGGCACCGCGCATGTAGACCCAGTCGTCGTTGCTCGGAAGCCCGATCCCGCCAGCCGCAGCCGACATCCAGAGCGGGATCCCGACAGAGATGAGCCCGAGCCCGGCGAGGGCAACGACGTCCCGACGACCGAGGCGCTCAGGCACGGGGGCGGTGGTCACGGCGCCGCCGGCGCCGGGCAGCCGGAGGCGGTCGAGCCGTACAGGTAGAGCGGCTGGCTCGGCCCGGCCAAGAGGTACTGCTGGTAGGCGCCACTGTCGGAGCGGATGAGCACGAAGCCGGCATAGTCGAGCGGGCTGTTCGAGACGAAGGCGCACGGTGGGCTCGTCATGAACATGTCGTCATACCAAGCGACGCCGAGCGCAGGTCGGGTGACATTGGCGTGCATGCCGGAGTGGAAGCCCACCCAGTCGTATCCCGCGTCCACCGTCGCGGGCGCGTAGCCCAGCGCCACGGCCGCCTCGCCCGCCCGCCAGCGCGCAGCGTCGTAGGCGAACGAATTGGTTGTGATGAGGATGGCCGATGCGCCGAGCCATGCGAGCGCGGTGGACTGCAGGGGACGCGTGCCCCGCCGCTCCCTGCCCGCCGTCTGCCGCAGGAGGATGATCGCCACCGCGGGGATCATGGGGTACAGGTAGCGGTCAAGCGGGTAGGAGCGCATCCAGACGATGATCGCCAGTTCGCCCGTGTACCCAACGAGGAAGAGCAGGAGGGGCGCCGACGGCAGGCGGCCAGTCTCGAGCACCCGCGCCCACACGATCGACAGGGTGCGGGCGCCCGTGAGTCGCCGCTGCGCCCAGCGTGCCGTGAGCGTCGCCAACAGGGCGGCCGCCACCACCGCGAGCGCCCCGGAGAGCGCCCAGGCCACGGGGCCGATGACCGGCTGGCGCTGGCCGCTCAGGAGCGCGTTGCCGACGAGGCCGTCCGCCGTCCAGAACTGGCCGACGAGCGGGCCGACCGTCGGGACCACAAACGCGATCACCACGAGGCCTGTTCCGATGACCAAGTGCATCGGGCTCAAGGTGTCGAGGCGTCGGGAGACCGCCGGGATCGTCGCCGGCAGCAGGACGGCGGCCAGCGTGGTGAGGGCCGGGCCCATCAGGTAGAGGTTGCTTAGGTTCGGCGGCGCGATCCCCCCGTTGAGCGCCAGGGAACGCGCGCTCATGAGGAGTGCGCCAACGGCGACCGCGGCCAGGACGGAAACAGCGAGCAGGAAGGCTCGCTCTCCGGGCCGGCTGCGCACCCAGGAGACGACCAGGATTGCCGCGGGGGCTGCGAACGCGAACTCCCGCACGCTGACTGCCAGCACGCCAACGGCGAGCGAGGCCACGAGCTGGGCGCGACGCCCACGCCGAAGCCATCGGACGCCCAGCAGCAGCGACAGGGTGGTCAGCGCGAACGTGGGCACGTCCGTCATGAATCCGGCCGACTGCCGAGCGAAACCAGGAAACGCGATCACGAGGACGGCGACCGTTGCGGAGGCGGCCCACCCGAGGTACTGCCGCGCGAGGAGGTACGTGGCGACGATGCCGATGGCCGCCATCACGAGCCCGAAGGCCGAGTGCGCCCAGCTGGCTCCGCCAGCCAGCCACAACAGCGGCTGCGCAAGCACGATCTGCCCGACGGCTGATGCCGTGTGCGATGGCATCGTGATCGTGCCGGTCCGGTAGAGGCTGTCGGCGCCGATCGCGTAGACCCACTCGTCGTTGCTCGGCACGCCGATCGCGCCGGCCGCGACGGCCATGGCCAGCGGCGCCGCCACGCCGAGCAGCAGGAGGGCCAGCAGCACGCCGAGGTCACGCCGGCCGAGCCGCGCCGTCACCCTGGGCATGCCCCACCGGTGGAGCCGGAGACGTGCAGCGGGGCTGCAGGCGCCACGGGCTGGCTCGCCCACCAACCAAGGTCCGGCGTCACCGCTCTCCCCTCTGCCGCTCCGCGCCGGCCCCGCCCGTGTCGTCGGCCCGCGCCTGATGGACGAGCGACGTGTCGCCATTCCGCACGCGCGGGCCAGCGTCGAATGACGTCGGCAGTGTACGCGGCCGCCGCGGGCTCATCCGCCCGGAAGCACCGAAGGGCGCGACGCGGGGGTCGGCGAATGATGCTGGCGCGCCGCCATCAGCAGCACCCCCACCCCCACCCACAGCAGTGGGGTGAAGCCGATGGCGAGGTCGGCGACGGCGGCGGCGATCGCCACGCGCGCCCGAGACCCCGGCCGCAGCGCCACGAGGGCGATGCCCACCGGGATCAGCGCCACAGGGTAGTGGTACCAGGTCACCGGCAGCACCACGAGCGACGCGGTGATGGCGATGGCGAGGCTGGCGAGCGGGTCGCGGACGCGGAGGGCGGCCAGCGCGGTGGCCGCCACCGCCGCAAGCGCGACGAGCAGCTGAGCCAGCCGGATCGCCGCGGCGTCAAGGGGGACGAGCTGGCCGAGCAGGGACACGGGGCCCACGTTCCTGGGGTCGACGACCGCCGCGCCCGAGCCGACCTGCAGCACGGCCAGGTAGTCCTGCCACGGCCCGGTCCCGCCGATGGCCAGGCTGGCGACGAGGAGCACGACGCCCGTGAGCACGGCCGCCACGAGCGTTCGCCTCGCGGGCCCCTGCCGATCCACGGCCGCCCGGACCAGCAGCCAGACCAGCAGTGATGCCGGGTGCAGCTTCGCCACCGAGATTACCCCGAGGGCGATCCCTCCCGCGACCGCCTGCCCGTTGGTCGGCCTGGGCATGCCAACCGCGAGCACCAGGGCACCGAGCGCCAGCCCGTACCAGGCGTCGAGGTTGCCGAACAACACGGCCACGGCGAATGGGAGCAGGAGGGCCGCAACGGCGACGGTCTTCAGTGCGTCGCGGGAGGCCCCTCCGCGTCCGGCAGCCAGTCCGATCCGCCACGCGACCGCGCCTAGCCCCAGCGTCGCGCCGAGCCCCCACAACACCAGCACGACGCCATCCGGCAGCCAGGCGAGCAGCGTCATCGCCTGGGCGACCGGCGGCGGGTACGAGTAGAAGAGCGCGGTGGCGTCGGGCGAGACGCCGGCGAGCATCGCCGGGTCGTACGGGCTCTGGCCGCCGGTCACTCGCCGCGCCGCCTCGAGCAGCAGGGCGAGGTCGAAGCCGGCCTTGGGGGGCGACGCCTGCCAGAGCATCCAGCCGATGTACAGGATCCCCGCCCAGCCGATGACCCCCACCAGGACCCACGCCGCGAGTCCGTCTGCTGCGCGCCTCACCGCGTGGCTTCCGACAGGGCCGCTTCTTCGCCGCCGCCCCGGGCGTGGTCCGCGTCCGCGATCGTGGCCAGGAAGGTCATGAACTGGTAGACGAGCAGCCGCGGGTTCGCGAGCACCGTGAACGCCACCGCGGCGCCCCACCCGTACCGGGTCCGGGCGAGGAGCAGGACGGCGAGGGCGCCGATGGCCGCAAGCGCGGCCCACAGCAGCGGCGAGATCGCCCAGGGCGAGATGTTGCGGACCTCGCCGACCTGCTTGAACGAGATCGCCGTCAGGTAGTCCAGGCACGCCTGTGGTGCGAGCACGAGCTGGACGACCGCCAGGACCACCATCGCGATGACGAATCGCCGCAGGCCGCGCCAGTCCCGTCGGCCCACCCACCATATGGCCATGAGCGCGGGAAACAGCTTGATGTTGGCGGCCAGGGCGATGGACCACGGCGTGGCGAACACCAGGAACATCGTGAGGAGGACCTGAGCCTGGCCGATGATCAGGCACCACGCAATGGGCAGTCCCAGCATCCCCATGGCCAGCCAGGTCGCAGGCCTCCGGACGCCAAGCCGCCAGACGGTTCCCGCGAAGCTCGCCAGGACGACGACCTCCCAGATGCCCGCAGCGACCGGCCAGGGCAGAAGGGCGAGGGGCCGCCACAGAATCGCGAGCAGCGGCGGGTACGGATAGCCGAGCGGCGTCTCCACGCTCTGGTCGGGCGGGTACAGCGGCAGCCCCGCGTTCAGCCGGCCGCCGGCCCAGTAGTACGCCTGGGCATCGTTGAGGGGGTCCTTGGCGAGGTGGAGGATCGTGGTCTCTATGGCCAGCAGCGCCCCGACGACGCCAGCCGCGAACAGGACTCGTCGCAGGGCGCGCCGACCCCTCGGCGACAGCCGGAACTCGTGACCGGGCGTCGGGAGCATGGGTTGCACTCTACGCTGTGGACCCGGCCATGGCGGTGGCCGTTTCGTACCCCTTCGGCCACCCCTCGCGCGATGCTAGGCTGCACCGGCCGTGCGGATCCCGATCGCGCTCTACCTCCTGGCGCTTGCGGTCCGGCTCGCCCTCGTGGGCGGGTTCGCCGATCCCGCCTACCCGGATTCCTTCTACTACGTCGATGTCGCCCGCCAGCTCGCGGCCGGCCACGGGTTCAACATCGACGTCCTGTGGATCTTCGCGGAGGTGGGCGGCCACATCCCGGCCAACCCGGTCCTGCCCATCCCGTCCAACGCCCACTGGATGCCCCTGGCGTCGATCGTCCAGGTCCCGTTCATCTGGCTGCTGGGCCCCACGGCGTTCGCGTCCTCGCTGCCCTTCGCACTCATCGGCGCAACGGCCGCGCCCATCGCCTGGGCGATCGGGCGTGACGCCGGCGCGTCGCGGCTGGTGGCGGTGGGCGCCGGGATCCTGACCGCGCTGCCGGGCCTGTCGCTCGTGTACATGGCCCAGCCGGACAACTTCTCGCTCTACCAGCCGCTCGTCGCCGGGTCGCTGTGGATGGCGGCGCGGGGACTGCGCGGCAGCCGCCGCTCGTTCCTGCTGGCGGGGTTCCTCGCGGGACTCGCCACCCTGTCGCGCAACGACGGCGTGCTGGTGCTGGGCGTGCTGGGGCTGGCGTTCCTGTGGGACCGCTGGCGCGTGATCCGCTCGAGGGGCGAGCGGCCCGTGCACATCCCGCTCGCGACGGCCATCGGCGCGGTCGCGACGTTCTCCGTGTGCGTCGTGCCGTGGTTCGCGCGCCAGATGCTCGTGTTCGGGTCGCTGTCGCCGTCGACCGCCAGCGGCAGGGTGCTGTTCATCCGCAACATCGGCGAGTGGAACAGCATCACCACGCCGGCGACGCTGGACCACCTCCTCGGCATGGGGCTTGGCCCGCTGCTGCTCACCAGGATCGGCGGCCTGGTGGCCGCGGTGATCATCTTCAGCGTGCTCGTGGGCGTGATCGTGCTCATCCCGCCGATGCTCGTGGGCGCCTGGCACCGCCGCCGCGACACGGCCTTCGGCCCGTACCTCGCCTATGGGGTCGCCCTGTTCGCCTTCTCGGCCATCGTGTCCGCGGTCCACGTCCCAGGGGGCACGTTCATCCACTCGGCCGCGGCCCTGGCGCCGCACGGGTACGTCCTGGCGCTGGAGGGCATCGTCGTCGCGGTGGCCTGGGTCGCGCGACGGCGGCCGACGTGGAACGCGGCGCAGGCGAGCCGGGTCTTCGTGAGCGCGGCCGTGGCCTTCGGCGTCCTGGCCGCGGTCTTCGGCTCGATCTCGGTGCACGCCACCTGGGCGGCGAGGCGCGAGCGGATGCAGGCCGTGGCGGCGGCGCTCGACGCTGCGGGCGCCCCGATTGACGACCGCCTGATGTCGATCGACGCGTCGGGCTACAAGTACTGGACCGGCCACCCGGGCGTCGTGCTCGTCAACGACCCGCTGCCCACGGTCCTCGACGTGGCGAAGGCGTACAACACCCGCTGGCTGATCCTCGAGCGCGACGACTCGGTCCCCGCCGTGGCCCAGATCCTGATCGACGGCAACCGCCCGTCCTGGGTGGGCCCGCCCATCCTCGCCCGGCCGGACGTCTCGGTCTACCCGCTGTGCACCACCACCGCCGACACGAGGTGTTCGAGCGCCGGCACGGCCGGGTCTTGAGCAGCCGCCGATGAGCCACCGCGAGGCCTGGCTGACCGCGCTCGGCATCTTCGCGATCGCCGCCATCGTCCGCGTGATCGCCGCCGCGGGCACGGTCTTCCCGCGCCCCGAGGACTCCGCATACTACGTCGGGGTCGCCCGCAACCTGGCCGAGGGCCGCGGCCTGGTCTCCGACGCGCTGTGGAGCTACGGCACGCCGCCGCTGGTGTTCCCGCGCCCGGCCTTCGAGGTGTGGCTGCCGCTGCCGTCGCTGCTGGCGGCGATCCCCGCCGCGCTCTTCGGGGGCCCCGCCCCGATCCCGCTGCTCAACGCCCTCCGCTCGGCGCAGCTTGTCACCGTGGTCCTGGGAGCGATCCTGGCGGTCCTCGCCTGGCGGCTCGCCGCGGACGTGGCCGAGGAGCGGCGCCTGCCGCCTGGCCGGGCGCGGGTTCTCGCGATCGGCGCCGGGCTCACCACCGCGGTCTACCTGCCGCTCATCCTGCACAGCGTCCAGCCGGACTCGACGATCCCCTTCGGCGTGCTCGCCCTTGGCGCGTGCCTGCTCGCCACGCGCGTGCTGCGGGACCCGCGGGGCGCGAAGGCAACCGATCCCCGCCTGATCGGCCTGGGCCTGCTCCTCGGGCTGGCGGCGCTCACCCGCAACGAGGCGGCCTGGCTGGCCCTGGCATGGGCGTGGCTCGCCTGGCGGGCGGCGGGGGCGACCCGGGCGGAACGGCTGCGCCTGATCGGGGTCGTGGCGGTGGTCGCGCTGGTGGTGTTCGCGCCCTGGGCGCTCCGCGACTGGCAGACGTTCGGGAGCCCGCTGCCGGGGCAGGCCGCGTCGAACGCGCTCTCGGTCACGGGCTTCGACATCTTCGCCTGGCGGGACCCGCCCACCCTCTCGCGCTACCTGGCGGTCGGGCCGGCCGCGCTCGTCGGGATGCGCGTCGACGGCATCGTGCACAACCTCGTCTCTGTGCTGCTCCTGCTCGGGCTGCCCGTGTCCCTGATCGGGCTCCTCGCCCTGCCGTGGCAGGCGCGCGACCGGGCGCTCCGGCCACTGGTGCTCCTGGCCGCGGCGACCTACCTGGTGACGAGCCTGCTGTTCCCCGTGGCCACGACCTGGGGGACCTTCCTCCACGCCGCGGCGCCGGTGCACGTCCTGCTGATCATCTCGGCGCTGGGGGCCCTCGACGCAGGGCTGGCACGGCTGGCAGCGCGGATGGGCTGGGAGCGGCCCGTGGCGTGGCTGGGCGCGCTGCTGGCGGTGGGCTGGTCGGTGCTGTTCTCGCTGGCGCTCCTGCCAGGTGCCGGCATTGACACGGCGAGCACCGCGCAGACGTACCGCGTGCTCGCGCAGCAGCTCGCGGCCGCAGGCCAGCCGCTCGACGGGACGACGCCGGTGATCACCGACTTCCCGATCTGGATGGCCGAGGCCGAGCGGGTGCCGTCGCTGGCCCTGCCCAACGAGCCGCCCGGGTCGGTGGCGGACCTCGCTCGGCACTTCGGCGCCCGTCTGCTGGTTCTCGTCAGCGCCGAGCGCGGTGTCTGGCCGTCGGTCCTGCAGTCAGGCGACCCGGCGGCTGCGTGCTTCCACGAGATCGCCATCCCGACACCCGCCAACCCGAGCGACGCCGGTTCGATCCACGACGTCCGCGCCTGGCGGATCGCCTGTCCATAGGCCCACCCGGCGCGCCCGCCCTCCCGGCCGTGAGTCGCGGCCGACTCGTTTCGCGGCCCTCGGAGCGTGGACCACGCCCGAAGCTCGGGTCTTGGGGACGGTCCCACGCAGGGGCTGCCCGCGGGTGAGTCTGCCGCGACTCACGCGGTGGCCCCGCGCCGCGCCGGCCTCCTCGCGAGGGACGCGTTCCGTCGCGATCGGCATTTCGGGCCGTTTCGGCGCCATTGATCCCCTCGGATGCCGCTCGGCCCTCGCTGCGAGGTGTCCCCGGTTTACACTCGCGGCACATGGACGCGCCGCGAAGCGAGCCGGGCGGCTCGCGGTTCGACGAGCTTCACGCGGAAGCGGCTGAGGCCCTCGCCTACGCCGCGAATTCGGTGCGCTCCGTGCGCGACCGCTACCGCGGCACGTACCTCGAGGAGATGGCCCGCTGGCAGGTCATCTCGGACGACCTCGACGGGTTCGAGGGCGTGCCCGTCAGCGTCGACGGCTCGGGGGACGGCGGCTCGGGGGACGGCGGCTCGGACGCACTCGCCGCCTCGGCAGCCGAAGCGGGCGCCGCGGACCTGCGGCTGCGCTTCGTGCGCGGCGAGGCGGACCACGCGCGAGACGAGATGGCGATGCACGAATCCGAGCTGGGCCGGCTCGAGCTGGTCATCCGCAACCTCGAGAGCACCTGGCTGTTCCTCGAGCGCGGCGACGATTCGCTGGTGATGGAGCCCGGGTTGCCCAGCGTGAGCACCGAGCTCCAGATGCGGATCGTCGAGGCCCAGGAGGCCGAGCGCAGCCGGCTCGCCCAGGAGGTCCACGACGGCCCGGCGCAGGCCCTCTCGAACGCGATCTTCCAGGTCGAGTACATCGACCGGATCTTCGAGTCCGAGCCCGCGCTCGCGCGCGTGGAGCTGGGGTTCCTGCGCGGGCTGCTCCGCCGCGAGCTGGGCGACGTCCGGAGCTTCATCGTCCAGCTGCGGCCGCCTGTCCTGGTGGAGCTGGGCCTCGATGGATCGCTCCGCGACGCTGTCGAGACGCAGGCCGCGCTGTCCGGCCTGGCGATCAACACCGACCTCGCGGCGCCGTCGGACGGCCTGACAGAGGCGGCCCAGACGGTCGTCCTGCGCATTGCCCAGGAAGCCTTGCAGAATGTACGCAAGCACGCGGGCGCCACCAACGTCCTGGTGGCGACGCGGCTCGACGGGACGGTCTGGGTCCTCGAGGTCCGGGACGACGGTCGCGGGTTCGACACCGGGGCGGTGGCGGCTCGCGGACGGCGCAACTTCGGGCTCCAGTTCATGCGCGAGCGGGCCGAGCTGATCGGCGCGCGGTTCGAGGTTCAATCTCGGCCTGAGGCGGGTACGGTCGTGCGGCTGGCGATCCCACTGCCGCGAAAGGAGAACGGATGACGGAGTACACGGGGCCCGAGCGCCGACGGAACGCTGAGCGACGCGCGAGCGGCTACGAGCGGGTCAGGATCCTGATCGTGGACGACCACGCACTGTTCCGCGTTGGCATCCGGCAGATCCTCGAGCGCGAGCCCGACCTCGAGGTGGTCGCGGAGGCGGACGACGGGCGCACCGCGCTCGATGCCGCATTCGCCACCAATCCGGACGTGATCCTGATGGACCTCTCGCTGCCCGCCCCGGGCGGCATCGAGACCACCCAGCGGGTCAAGCGCGAGCTCCCGTCCGCCGCCATCGTGGTGCTGGCCACCGAGGAGGACGAGGACGCCCTGTTCGAGTCCATCAAGGCGGGCGCCGCGGCGTTCATCCTCAAGGGCATCGCCCCCGAAGACCTGGTCATGATCATCCGCCGCGTGGTCGCGGGCGAGTACCTGATCAACGACAAGGTGTTCAGCAAGCCGGCCGTGGCGTCGCGCGTCCTCAAGGAGTTCCGCGAGCTGGCCGTCTACGGCCAGGAGGCCGCGCCGATCTTCGCGCCGCTGTCCCCCCGCGAGGTCGAGATCCTGGACAACATCGCCCAGGGCATGACCAACAAGCAGGTGGCCTACGCGCTCTCGATCAGCGAGCAGACCGTGAAGAACCACATGAGCTCGATCCTGCGCAAGCTGTCCGTGAACGACCGGACCCAGGCCGTGGTGTACGCGATGCGCCAGGGCTGGATCCGGATGCCGGAGGACTGAGCGCTGCCCACCGGGGCGGGGCCAGCGACATGACCACTCACGACACGGCACACGGCGGCGGCGCCACGCTCGCCGAGCTCCTCGCCACCAACGTCGGGGCCATCGACCGAGAGCTGGCCGAGATCGAGATGCTCGCCAACCAGGTCAAGACCGAGGCGGGCCGCCACGAGCAGCGCCGGGCGGCAGCGGCCGAGAGGGTCGCGGGCGCCACGGGCGATCCGGCCCTCAAGGACCTCGTGGACACGTTCAACCAGCTGGTCACGCTCACCAAGCGCGCCACGATGATGGAGGCGCAGGCGGAGCTGCTCGAAGCCAAGAGCAAGTCGCTCGCCCGTCATCGGGCCGCCCTGCTCTCGTTCGGCGAGATCGCGATCGGGATGGGCGGGGACGCAGCCGTCGCCGCCGAGCCCGCGGCGGCCATCGCCGCAGCGGACGCGCCCATGCCGCCATCGCTGTCGCGGGTGGTCCTGTCCGCCCAGGAGGACCTGCGCCGCGAGATCGCCCGCTCGATGCACGACGGGCCGGCCCAGTCCCTCACCAACATCGTCCTGCAGACGCAGATCGTGGAGCGGCTGATGGACCGCGATCCGGCCGCAGCGCGGGGCGAGATCCGCCTCCTCGCCTCCATGGTCCAGCACACGCTCGACACGACCAAGAACTTCATCTTCGACGTGCGCCCGATGGTGCTCGACGACCTGGGCCTGGTGCCCACGCTGCGCCGCTCCACGCGCGAGCGCGGCCGGCGCGCCCACGTGACTGTCGAGTTCGAGTCGCACGGGCAGGACCGACGACTGTCGGTGGAGCTCGAGAGCGCGCTGTTCCGGATGCTCGACGAGACGCTCGCCGCCTACCTGGCGCAGGCGCCGGAGCGCGTGGCGCTCATGCTCGACTGGGGCGCGGCGGAGGTCCACGCCGTGGTGAGCGCATCACGGACCCCGGCCTACCCGCCTGGCGGCGACCTGCCGCCGGTGCCGGAGGGCGATGTCCCGGACACCATGCGCCGCATGATCCAGGATCGCCATGATGCGCACCAAGCGGCGATTGCCGCCGCCGAGGCGGCGGCGCAGCTGCCGCTGCCGGCGGGCGTGCGTCGTGACCTTTCGGAGCGCGCGGCTGCGGTGGGCGCGTCGGTGGAGGTCCTCGACGACGGCGAGGTCCGGATCACGGTCGGGCTGGCGGAGGCGGGGGGCGGCGACCCCTCGTGAGCGGCCGACCCTCCCGCGACACCGGCCCCGGGATCCTCGAGACCGGCATCGTGCTGGGCGCCTCCCTGCTGCTGGCCGGGATCATCATCCTGTTCTTCGGCGGCGCGCTGGGGCAGGTCGTGGGCCTGCTCGTCGATGTGGCGCACGGGGGCCACTGACCCGGTCGCGGATCGTCGCGCGAGCGCACCAGCATCGGACGAATTTCCTACTGGAAGTCCGCCGAGGAGAGGGTAAGGTCTTCGCTGCGCCGCCGGGGAGACGCGGCAGGACAGGGAGGTATCTATGACCCAGCTTCTCGCGCACCTCATTGGCCGTGACGACGAAGGCCAGGGCCTCGCCGAGTACGCGCTGATCCTCGCCCTCATCGCGATCGTCGCGATCATCGCCCTCATCTTCCTGGGCGGCCAGGTGTCCACGATCCTCTCCACCGTCGGCAACTCGATCTAGCCGACCAGTCGAGCCCAATTCGTCGAAGCCGCCGGCACTGCTGGCGGCTTCGCGATTCCCGGGGCGAACAGGCAACGCCGTAGGACGATTGTCCTGTTGCGCCGGGTTGGCGAGCCACTAGGCTGCGCACATAACCGGCAGCCCATCCATGCCGGACGTTAGGGGAACGCCCATGGCACTTATCCAGTGCGTCAGCTCGCTCCTGCGCCGTGACGACGAAGGCCAGGGCCTCGCCGAGTACGCGCTGATCCTCGCCCTCATCGCGATCGTCGCGATCATCGCCCTCATCTTCCTGGGCGGCCAGGTGTCCACGATCCTCTCCACCGTCGGCAACTCGATCTAGCCGACCAGTCGAGCCCAATTCGTCGAAGCCGCCGGCCCGCATCCCGGGCAGCGACAAATGTCCCGGGCGGTGCCGATTTACACCGCGATCCATAACAAAACCGTTGACACTTCAAGCCGCACGGCCATACCGTGTGCTCCCGCTTCGGCGACATCTCTCGAGGAAAGGAGGTGAAAACCAAATGTCCCTCATTCCCGCACTCATCTCGTTCCTTCATCGTGACGAGGAAGGCCAGGGCCTCGCGGAGTACGCGCTGATCCTCGCCCTCATCGCGATCGTCGCGATCATCGCCCTCATCTTCCTGGGCGGCCAGGTCTCGAAGATCCTCTCCACCGTCGGCAGCTCGATCTAGTGCCCTGTTGACGTCGACGACGACGCCGATCGCCACCAGGTGATCGGCGTCGTTTCGTTCCGAAGACATGGCCGCCTCCGGGGGACGATGCGGGGAGCGGCGCCGGACCATCCGCGGCCCAGCGCTCGGTCATCCGCGACGTGTCGGCGTTGCCGTATTGGCAGGCCGTCCCCGGGGCTCGAAGCCCAGATCGGGAGGTGACCTTCGCCGTGATTACAGAACTCGCAGCCCTCGTGGCCGGGAAGTTGCCTGCCCGCGATGATGAGGGCCAGGGCTTGGCTGAGTACGCACTGATCCTCGCCCTGATCGCGATCGTCGCGATCATCGCCCTCATCTTCCTCGGCAGCCAGATCAGCGACAAGCTCAGCACAGTTGGCAAAGCAATCTAGCTGAAGCACCAGCACTTATTGGAACAGCCCGTCGGGGTCATCCTGGCGGGCTGTTTGGTTGCCACTGGGGATCGGTCGCGGACCGCCGGAGCCGCTTTGCAGCCGACCTTGCCGGCCGATGCGCATCCGCCCAAATCTTCCCAATGGTCCTAGGTCATTTGGTGGATCGCACGGGATCGACGCGATGCTAGAGTGGTGCAGCCTGTCACACGGCTCGGGGAGAGAACTTTGAAGCGCAGCAGCAACCGCCTCGTCCTCCTGGTGGGGATCTTCCTCGCCGTGGTGGCGTTCGTACTCATCGCGATCATGCTCCAGGGAGGCGGCCCAGGTGGGTCCAACGGCCCGTCTACCGCGCCCACGACGGTCAAGATCGTGGTCGCGACGAAAGACCTGCCTCTCGGCTCGACGATCACCGAGGACGCCGTCGCCCTCCAGGACGTAGAGATCGGGGCCAAGCCTGGCGACAGCTATACCGCGACGGCGCTGGTGGTCGGCAAGACGGTCCGCTCGGCGATCGTCAAGGGCGCGTACATCACAACCGAGGATCTCAGCGGCGGCGGCACCGTCCAGGACATCAAGGTGCCGGCGGGTTTCGTGGGCATCCCGGTCCAGGTTGACCAGCTGACCGGCGTGGGCACGCTGATCAAGCCGGGCGACCGCGTTGACGTGGTGGTCGCGTTCACGGGGCTCGACAAGGTGCCCCTGGCCGTGAACAACCACGGCGTCATCGGCGCCGCCACCCCGACTCCCCGCGCCAGCGGCAGCCCCGCCCCGTCGCGCGTCGTGGGCGCCAACGAGCTGTACAACCCGCTCAACCTGCCGTACAACCCGACCACGGTGAAGACCGTCGTCGAGGGCCTCCAGGTCCTCGGCACGCTCCTCCCGCCGCCCACCACGGCCACCCAGCAGCCGGCGGCGAGCGGCCAGACCACGACCGAGACCGCCCTCAACGGGCAGCAGGAGATCGTGATCCTGGCGGCCACCGTCCAGCAGGCAGAGGCCATCCGCTACGCGCAGCTCGACGGCACCATCGCCCTCGTGCTCCGAAGCTCCGCCGACTGCCAGAAGCCGGACGGCACGCCCACGGCCTGCCCGATCATCCCGACGACCGGCATCACCCTGCGCAAGATGGTGGACGACTTCGGCGTCCTGCCCCCGCAGGTGGTCGAGGTCCTGGAGCCCACGCCGTACCCGAGCCCGCTGCCGGTCCGCGTGTACCCCAGCCCCACCCCGAGCCCCACGCCGCTCCCGAGCGGGAGCCCGGCGCCGAGCGCGAGCTAGGGCGCGCAGCGAACCGCCGGCCGGCGCAGTCGAACCTGGCCGCGGCAGGCGTTCTGATGGGCCGGTGCGAGCCGGCCCATCTCCATCGGAGAAGCCCGGTGAGGCCGGGCCGACCAACGAGGACTGACTCCGTCTGATGGCAGACCAGATCCGCGTCCTGATCGTGGACGACATCCCGGAGACGCGAGACCACCTCGCGAAGCTGCTCGGCTTCGAGGGGGACATCGACGTCGTGGGTGCCGCCGCGTCCGGGCGCGAGGCGATCGAGCTCGCCACGACGCTCACGCCCGACGTCGTCCTGATGGACATCAACATGCCGGACATGGACGGCATCGCGGCCACCGAGCACCTCGCCTCCGCGGTGCCCACGGCAGCCGTCGTGATGATGTCCGTGCAGGGCGAGGCGGACTACCTGCGCCGCTCGATGCTGGCCGGGGCGCGCGAGTTCCTGGTCAAGCCGTTCTCGTCGGACGAGCTGACCTCGTCGATCCGTCAGGTCTACACGCGGGAGCGCGAGAAGCAGTCCCGGATCGCCGTCCAGCCCGGCGCAACCGCCCCCGGCGGGAGCACGCCCACCCGGGCCGTCGGGGACGACCGGGAGAACGCCGAGCCCGGGCGCATCGTGGCGGTGTTCGGGCCCAAGGGCGGCGTGGGGCGCACCACGCTGGCGGTCAACCTGGCCGTCGCCGCGGCGACCGAGCTCGGGCAGAAGACCTGCCTCGTGGACGCGTCGTTCCAGTTCGGCGACGTCGGGGTCCTGCTCAACCTGAACCCCAAGAACAAGTCGATCGCGGACCTGATCCCCGAGCTCGAGGCGGGCGAGGTGGACTCGCTCGACACGTTCATCATCAACCACTCGGCCGGCATCCGGGTGCTGCTCGCCCCGCCGTCACCCGAGATGGCGGAGCTCATCACGCCCGCGGCGGTCAAGCGGATGCTCGAGTCGCTGCGCGGGTCGCACGACCTGGTGGTCGTGGACTGCATGTCCTCGTTCAACGACACCACGCTCGCCATCCTCGACCTCGCCGACACCGTCCTCACGATGTTGTCGCTCGAGATCACCTCCATCAAGAACATCCGGCTGTTCCTGGAAGTGGCCCAGCAGCTCGGCTACGGCGCCGACAAGATTCGCCTTGTCCTCAACCGTGCCGACTCCTCGCTGGGGATCCGGGTGGCCGACGTGGAGCACTCGATCGGCCGGCGAGTGGACCACACCATCGTGTCCGACGGCCGCAGCGTCGTGTACGCCCTCAACCGGGGCGTGCCGTTCTTCCTGTCCAACCGGGAGGCGCAGGTCTCCCAGGACGTCCTTCGGCTCGCGTCGGCAGTCGTGGGAACCCGCACGGCCGACGCCGGTGACCCGAGCCGGAAAGCCACCCAGAAGAAGTCACTGTTCGCATGGCGGTGATCCGTCGCACCAGGGGGCCGTTCGCGGCCTAAGGGGAGTAGCCAATGTCGCTGCTGAAGCGCATCGAGAGCGCCCGTCCCGGCGCCGCGCCGGAGGGAGGCTCCAGCCTGCCCGTCCCGACGCCGGGCTCCAGTCCCGCGCAGCCCTCCGGCGGCCAGACAGCCGGCCGGCTGATGACGCAGACCCCGGTCCGCGAATCCTTCCGGGACGTCAAGTTCCGGATCCAGACTCGTGTGATCCAGGACCTCGACCCAAAGCTGGACCTGTCCAACCAGGTCGAGGTGCGCCGCCAGATCGAGGAGATCTTCGGCCGCGTTATCGACGAGGAGGGCCTGGCGCTCACCCGTGCCGAGCGTGTGCGCATGCTCGAGCAGATCACCGACGAGATCATCGGCCTCGGCCCGCTCGAGCCGCTCCTCCGCGACGAGAGCATCTCGGAAGTGATGGTCAACGGCCCGCGCCAGGTCTACATCGAGCGCGCCGGCCGCCTCGAGCTCACGAACGTCGTGTTCCAGAACGACGACCACGTGATGCGCATCATCGATCGGATCATCGCCCCCATCGGCCGGCGTGTTGACGAGTCGAGCCCGATGGTCGACGCCCGCCTGACCGACGGCTCCCGCGTGAATGCCATCATCCCGCCGCTGTCCCTCGTCGGGCCGGTGATCACCATCCGGAAGTTCTCGGCCACGCCGTTCACGGTGGACGACCTGGTCCGCTTCGGCACCGCCACCCCGGACATGTTCGAGTTCCTGCGCGCCTCGGTCGAGGCCCGGCTCAACGTGTTCGTCTCCGGCGGCACCGGCTCGGGCAAGACCACCACGCTCAACGTGCTCTCCTCGTTCATCCCCAACGACGAGCGCATCGTGACCATCGAGGACGCGGCCGAGCTCCAGCTCCGCCAGGAGCACGTCGTGACCCTCGAGTCGCGGCCGCCCAACATCGAGGGGCGGGGCGCCATCCCCATCCGCGAGCTCGTGCGCAACGCGCTGCGCATGCGGCCCGACCGCATCATCGTCGGCGAGTGCCGTTCGGGCGAGGCGCTGGACATGCTCCAGGCCATGAACACCGGCCACGACGGCTCGATGTCCACCGGCCACGCCAACAGCCCGCGCGACATGCTCTCGCGCCTCGAGACCATGGTCCTCATGGCTGGCGTCGACCTCCCGGTCCGCGCAATCCGCGAGCAGATCGCGTCGGCTGTGGACCTGATCGTCCACCAGGCCCGCCTCAAGGACGGCACGCGCCGCATCACGAACATCACCGAGGTCCAGGGCATGGAGGGTGACGTCATCGTCATGCAGGACGTGTTCGTGTTCGAGCAGACGGGCGTCATCGAGGGCAAGATCCAAGGCCGCCTCAAGCCCACCGGGATCCGGCCCAAGTTCGTCGAGAAGTTCGAGGTCCAGGGCATTCACCTGCCGCCGGGCCTGTTCGGCTTCAGCTACTAGGCGCGCGGGAGGCCGGTCGTGAACAACCCGATGACGCTCGCCATCGCCGCTATCGCCGCCATCGCGGTCTTCCTGATCGCGGTTGGCATCTCGATGGCGCGGGGTGGCTCGGACGTCAACGCCCGTCTCGAGCGGTACGCGTCGGCCAAGCCGGAGAAGGTGCCGTCGGCGCCCGGCAGCCAGCAGACCCTGGCCGAGACGCTGCAGGCCTCCGCGGCGATGGCGCAGCTCAACAGGGTGGTCGAGCAGCGTGACTTCGCCGCGAACCTCGCGCGCGAGCTCGCCCGGGCGGACCTCAAGCTCAAGGTCAGCGAGTACCTTTTGATCTGGGCCGGCGTGACGGTCGGCGTGCCGATCTTCATGGTCGTGGCCTCGGTCGGGATGCCGGGGCTCCGGAACCCGCTCGTGCTGCTGGTCGGACTGCTCATCGGCTTCATGCTCCCGCGCTTCTGGCTCGGCCGCCGCAAGAGCGGCCGGGTCAGCGCATTCAACAAGCAGCTCCCGGACACGATCACCCTGATCGCCAATGCCCTGCGCGCCGGCTCCTCGTTCCTCCAGGCGATCGAGCTGGTCGTGCGCGAGTCGCGGCCGCCCATCTCCACCGAGTTCGGGCGCGTCATCCGGGAGGTCAACCTCGGCCTCGCGTTCGACGTGGCCCTGGAGAACATGGTCCGGCGCGTCCGCTCGGACGACCTGGAGCTGATGGCCACCGCCATCTCGATCCAGCACACCGTCGGCGGCAACCTCGCCGAGATCCTCGACTCGATCGCGTTCACCATCCGCGAGCGGGTCCGGATCCAGGGCGAGATCCGCACCCTCACCGCCCAGCAGCGGCTGTCGGGCTACGTGGTCGGCTTCCTGCCGATCGGCCTGGCGGGCTTCCTGTTCGTTGCCGCGCCACAGTTCATGGCGCCGATGTTCGACGACAGGGCGTCTCTCCTCGGCCTGCCGGCCGGAGTGATCATCCTGGCCGTCGGCGGGTTCATGATGTTCCTGGGCTTCATGTTCATCCGCAAGATCGTGGCCATCGAGGTCTAGCGCCATGGATACCATCGCCCTCGGTGTCGCCGGCGTCGCGGCGCTCGCCATCGTGCTGATCTTCGTGGGGCTGGCCGGCGGCGCGCCGGTCGACCCGGTGCAGGCCCGCCTCACCCAGCTCGGCACGATGCAGGCCAAGAACCTCGAGGAGCTCGAGCTCCAGGCGCCGCTGTTCGAGCGCACCGTCCGCCCGCTGGCGGCGCGCCTCTCGGGCTCGGTCAGCCGGATCGCGAGCACCTCCTTCACGCAGCAGACCGAGAAGCGCCTGGCCCTCGCCGGCAACCCCGGCGACCTGCGCACGGCCGACTGGCTGGGCATCAAGGCGGTCGGCGCGCTGATCGGCGCCGGCGTGTTCTTCCTGCTGTTCATGATCGTGGGGGTCCTGGGCCTGCCGCTCGTGCTGCGGGTGCTGATGATCCCGATCGGCCTGATGTTCGGCTACACGATCCCCGAGTTCTGGCTGGGCGGACGGGTCCGCGCGCGCCAGAAGGCGATCCTCCTCCAGATCCCCGATGCGCTCGACCTGCTCACGATCTCCGTCCGGGCCGGCCTAGGCTTCGACGGCGCGCTGGGCAAGGTGGTCGAGAAGCTCAAGGGGCCCCTGACCGACGAGTTCCGCCGCGCGCTGGCCGAGATCCGCGTGGGCAAGACGCGCCGGGACGCCCTCCGGGACATCATTCAGCGAACCGACGTGCCGGCCCTGTCCAACTTCATCGGGGCGGTGATCCAGGCCGAGCAGCTGGGCGTGTCGATCAGCAAGGTGCTCCAGGTCCAGTCGGAGCAGCTGCGCATCGAGCGCCGGCAGCGCGCCGAGGAGATGGCGGCGAAGGCGCCGATCAAGATGCTGTTCCCGCTGGTCGGGTGCATCTTCCCGTCGCTGTTCATCGTCATCCTGGGCCCGGCGATCATCCTGATCATGATCAACCTCAAGACCTAGGCCAGCCGGCTTCGACGTGGTGGAGGCTCGGGGGATTGCACGCAACCTCGACCGCGACACGGTGCTCGCGGCGCGGCTCGAGACGGCCGGCTCCTTCTGGGGCAAGCTCATGGGCCTCATGGGCCGGCCCGGCCTGCCCGACGGCGAGGGGCTGTGGCTGCCGGGCGGCAACGGGATCCACATGATGTTCATGCGCTTCCCGATCGACGCGGTGTTCGTCACGAAGGCGGACCGCGACGGCGTGCGGCGCGTCCGCTCCGTGCACCGGGGCGTGAGGGCGTGGACTGGGCTGATCCCGCTGATCACCGGGGCCCACGGCGTGCTCGAGCTGCCGGTGGGCGTGATCGACGCGACCCGGACGCAGGCGGGCGACCGGGTGGAGATCCGCGAGCGGGGCTGAGGCGCTAGCCGGCCGCGCCTTGTCAGATCTGCGGGCGGTGAAGGCGGCGTGGGCCGGCGATAAGCGGCGTCGGTCATGCTGGCGCGCATGCTCGCCTTCGGACGCCGCCCGGTCGCCGCGCTGCTGGACCTTGCCCTCCCCCCAGCCTGCGCCGGGTGCGGCGCCGAGGGCGAGCCGCTGTGCCGGCGCTGCCGGCCGGCGCTCGACGTCCGCCTCCTGCTGCCCGCCGGGACGCCCCTCGGCCTGCCGGACGGACCGCCGGACCCCCTCGTGCGCCTGGAGTGGTGCGCGCCGTTCGCGGGCGTGGTCCGGCACGCGCTGCACGCGCTCAAGTACGCGGGCGAGCGGCGGCTGGCGCAGCCGCTGGGCGACGCGGTGGCGGCGCGCTGGGCGCGCTCGGGAGGCGGTGGCGACCTGCTCGTGCCGGTGCCGGTCCACGCGGCGCGCCGACGGGAGCGCGGCTATGACCAGGCGGAGCTCATCGCCGCGGCGGCGGCGCGGCGCCTGCGGGTGCCCATGCTGCCGGCCGTCGAGCGGACGCGCGCCACGACGGCCCAGTACCGGCTCGACCGACGCCACCGGGCGACGAACGTCGCATCCGCCTTCGCGGTCCGCCCGCGGGACGCGATCCGCGTGGCGGGGCGCCACGTGGTCCTGGTGGACGACGTCGTGACGACCGGCGCGACGCTGGCCGCGACGGCGAACGCCCTGCTCGCCGCCGGGGCGCTCAGCGTCTCGGCGGTCACGGTGGCGCGCGAGCGCTGAGCGCCGTGCCGGTGTCAACGCGCGAAGCGAGGCAGCGACTGGGCCTGGGCACCCAGCGGCCCTGCCAGAGGACGGAGCGCCGCGCGGGCCGCCCGGTGCGGCAGATCGCTGCTCCGCCGGGCGCGCGGAGGCACGAGGCGGCCCTGCCGTCGGTCGGAGCGCTGGCAGGGCCGCTGGGTGGACGCGCCGGGCCGGGAGCGCGTCAGCGGGGCGTGGGCGCACGTGACGGGGCAAGCGGGCAGCGGGCCATTCGGCCGGACCCGCCCAACCGGGGTCCTCGCATCGCGGACTTGCGGCAGGTTCGGTCGACGGGGCGGCGCGACTATACTCGGCTTCCGGACAGCGTCCGCGCTCGCGGCCTGTCCGCCCCGCAGCCAGGCGCACTGCTCGCGCCGGGAGGTCAACCGTGAGGACGATCGTCAGGGGCAAGAACCTCGAGGTCCCGGACCGGGTCCGGCAGTACGCGGAACGCAAGTTCGCCCGCCTCGAGCGGCTCCTGGATGACCGCACGGACGCCATCGTGGAGCTCTCCAACGAGGCGCACCGGAGTGCCACGGACGCCCACATCGTGGACGTCACCCTCGTGATCGACGGGAAGACGCTGCGCAGCACGGCGTCGGGCATCTCGTACCAGGCGGCGCTCGACGTGGTGGTGGACAAGGTGGAGCGCCAGGCGATCGACTTCAAGGAGAAACCCCGCGTCCGCGCCCGCCCGGTGGAGGAGAAGGAGCTGCTGCGCAAGCTGGCCGACGGCACCTCCGAGGGCTCCACCGACCGCAAGATCGTCAAGACCAAGCGGTTCGCGATCGAGCCGATGTTCGAGGAGGACGCCGTCGCCGCGATGGAGGACCTCGGGCACGACTTCTACGTATTCGTCAACGCCGAGAACGAGCGCCTTGCGGTGCTCTACCGGCGCAAGGACGGCGACTTCGGGCTGATCGAGCCGATGGTCGGCGGCGAGTACACGCCGGCCCGGCGGGGCGCCAAGACGCACTGACCGTCCTCGGGCATCCGGGGCTGGGGCCGGTGCGTCGGGACCCGGTCCCAGCCATCGCGCCCGCCGCGGGCGTCCCTCGCTGCCCCGCTCCGCGCGCCGCGGACCACGCCGCGGGACCACGGCAGATAGGCTTGCGCCATGCTCCCGAACGGCCGTCGCCTCGGCCCCCACCTCCCGCTCGCGGCGGGCATGGTCCGCGCCGCCGACCGCGCGGGCGCAATCGGCGCCTCGGCCGTCCAGATCTTCGTGGACAACCCGACCTCCTGGCGCCGCCGCCCGGCCCTGCCCGACGAGCTGCCGGCGTTCCGAAACCGGCTGGCGGCCCGGGACATCACTTCCATCTCGGTGCACGCGCCGTACCTCGTGAACCTCGCCACGCCCGACGACGACGTCTGGGAGCGGTCCGTCGAGCTGCTGGCGAGCGAGCTGCGCGTCGCCGCGGCTTACGGAGCCGCCTTCGTCAACGTGCACACCGGCTCGCATCGCGGCGCCGGGGCCGAGGCGGGCATCTCGCGGATTGCCGAGGGCCTCGGGCGCGCCGTGGAGCGCGCGGGCGAGACCGGCGACGGCGTCGCGGTGGTCCTCGAGAACGGGCCGGGCGCCGGTTTCGGTCTCGGCAGGTCGCCGGGCGAGCTCGGCGCGATCGACCGGGCGGCGGCGGTCGCGGGCGTGCCCCGGCATCGGCTGGGTTTCTGCCTCGACACCGCCCACCTCTGGGGAGCCGGCTACGACGTCGGCACCGTCGAAGGCGTGGACGAGCTGCTCGAGCTGTTCGACGCGCAGGTGGGCCTCGACCGGCTCCGACTGGTCCACCTCAACGATTCGCGCTCCGCCATGGGTGCGGGCGCGGACCGCCATGAGCACCTGGGCGGCGGGCGCATCGGCACCGACGGCCTCGCCCGCTTCCTGGTCCATCCGGCGCTGCACGGGGTCGCGTACATCATCGAGGCGCCCGGCATGGAGGAGGGCTGGGACGTGGTCAACCTGGCGCGGGCGCGCGACCTGGCGGAGGGCCGGCCGCTGGCGCCGCTGCCGCCCTCGGCGTTCCAGACGCGCAGCGCTCGGGGCCGCTCCGCACCGCCCGAGCCCGACGCCGTGGCTTCCGGTTCGTGAAGACCGACGTCGGCGACCCGCTCGCCGGTGCGGTGACGCCGAGGTCGGCCCGGCGCGACGGCAGTCAGCGCGACCGCGACCGTCGCCGCTGGCTGGAGCTGGGGCTGCTGGGCGCGATCCTCGTGCTGGCGGCCCTCCTCCGCCTCCCCGGGCTCGACCAGCGCGGGCAGTGGGACTCGGACCAGGGCCACGACATGGAGGTGCTCACAGGACTCATCCACGGGCAGCTGCCGCTGCTGGGGCCGGTGACCTCGGTCGGGACCTTCCACCACGGAGCGCTCTACTACTACCTGCTCGCGCCAGCGGCGCTGATCTCCGGTGCCGACCCGGTGGTGGTCACGGCCGAGTTCGCCCTCCTCGGCGTCGCCGCCGTCGCCGGGACGTGGTGGCTGGCACGGCTCGTTGGCGGCCCAGTGGCCGCTGCGCTGGCCGCGCTGCTCCTCGCGGTGTCGCCCGCCGGCATCAGCGAGTCCACGTTCATCTGGAACCCCAATCCGATCCCGCTCTTCGCCGCGATGGCCGTGGGGGGCGCCATCCAGGCCCGTCGGACCGGAGCCGCCCGCTGGTGGCTGCTCGCGGCCGTGGGGACGATGGCCACGATGCAGCTGCACTGGCTGGGCGGCGTGCTCGCGGTCCCGGTGGCGGGCATGTGGGCGTGGGAGCTCCTGCGGCGCAAGCGGGCGGGGCGCGAGAGCTCGTCGCACCTCAGGGCGGGCCTGGCCGGCGCGCTCGTGCTCGCCGCCGGCTACGTGCCGCTCGCCATCCACGAGCTCACGAGCGACTTCTCCGAGGTGCGCGCGCTGCTCGCCTACCTGGGCGGAGCCGGCGGCGGCGGGACGGCGGGCGCCGGCATGGCCGAGCGGCTGGTCATGGTGGCCATCCGATCGTTGACCTGGCCGATCGCGGGCCTCGTGACAGACCGAGTCACGGTGTCGCTCGCGACCTTCGCAATCGTGGTGCTGCTGGCGTCGGCGGCGTGGATCCTCGCAAGAGGACGACCGGCTGATGCCGAGCCCTGGCCGGCGGCGTGGCTCGTCGGGACGCTGGCCTTCTCCATTGTCGCGCTGGCCGTCCTGGCGCCGAGCCTGGCGGTCGTGACGCCGGGGCTCCCCAACGACCACTACCACGCGTTCCTGGACCCGGTCGTGCTCGCGTTGGTCGCGACCGGCGCGGCGCGGCTGGCGCGGGCCGCGCCTCGTGCTGTCGTGGGCCGCCCGCTGTCGGGGGCCCGGATCCTGGGCCCGGCCGCAGCCCTGGTGCTCACGGCGGGCGCGGCGGCGATTTCGGTCACGGCGTGGCCGCCCGCCGTCTCGCCCGACGGCGGCTGGCGCCTGGCGGACGCCGCGGCCGCCCACGTCGTCGAGGTCGTCGACGCGGGGTGGCCGCCCGACGAGCCGAGGCTGCTCGTCAGCCTGCCCGCCTTCAAGCCCGACGACGCGATGCGGTTCCCGCTGGCCCGACGCGGCATGGCCCTCCAGCCGCCGGTCGCCAACGAGTCGGGCGGCGCGAGCCTCCCGGTCGGCGTCGTCATCGTCGTCTGCGACCCGCTGTTCGACGACGTCACCGGCGCCCCGTGCGGCAGCGTGGCCGAGGACCAGTGGCTGTCCGACGCCTACCCCCCGAGCAGCATGCAGCTCGTCGAGCGCTTCCGAGCCGGCTCCCGCCGCGTCATCTCGATCTACGCCCCATCACGACTGGCCGCCGCGCCGCAGGCTCCCTAAAAACGAACGCCGGCCCCTGCAAGACCGGCGTTCGCTGTCCCCGAGACCCGGGCGTGCCTGCGCCGGGTGGTGCGTAAAGGGTCGTCAGGGTCGGCCCGGACTCCGGGCCGGGGGCCGTGCCATCGGCCGCGGCGCGCCGTAGCGCGGCGGGGCCGGGCGGACGGCCGTCTGGGCGGCGGCTCCGGTGTACATCGGCGGGCGGGCGTTGTAGCCATTGGGAGCCGACATGGTGCCGCCGGTGCTGCCGACGCCTGATTCGGCGGCGACGCTCGGCGCGTACGCGCGGTTGAACCGGCGCAGTCGGACGGCGAGGTAGTACTCCATGATCTGGCGGACCTGCGGTTCCGAGAGGGCCTCGTCCGCACGGAGGGCGTACTCGACGCGAGCAGTCGGGTTCTGGGGCCCGATCGACACCACGCCGAGCGCCCCCGGCGTGTCCGTGTCCTCGCGGATCTCGCGCAGACCGCGAGCCAACTTGGTCGCCGTGCCCAGCGATGGCATCCGGTCCCCACGGATAAGCCGCGAGATGGTCGAGTGGTCCACCCCGGACTGCTGGGCGAGCTGGCGCTGCGACATCTTCTTGGCCTTGAGCTGTGCTCGCAGCCATTCGTTGAATGCGCCGCCGTTCTCGGTGGTCATCGCTGCCTTGCTTGGGCTCCCGCGGTTGCTCCGCAGGCTCACCAGAAGTGTCGGCGGGATGACCGGGGCTCCCAATCACCCGTTGGTACTCGCGGCTGGTGACCGAATGCCGCCACCCGGGTGCGGTGGCGGGCGGTCGCGTGGGGTCTGGGGATGACCCGATCGGCAGGGGTCCTGGCCGGGACCATGAGAGGGAGGCACGGATATTTGGCGCCCCCTCGTCCGGCCGATCCAGGCCAGTGCCGGGACTCCGAACACGAAGGTGTCCATGATGCTGTAGAGGGGTCCGCCGCCTGAGTTCCTCATCGCGCGGATCCAGTCGGCCCAGATACCGGTACCGAGTGGAACGCACAACGCAGCGAACAACAGCAGGGCGACCCACCAGGACCTGCGGCGGACCCCGGCGAGGGCGACCGGGAACACCGACGGCTTGAGCAGCACGAACACGCCCCAGCCGCCACGGACCAAGCCGAGGGCGAAGAAGGCGCAGATCCACATCGTCGGCCGGCCAGTCAGGTAGACGCTCTGGGTGGTGTGCAGGGCGAGACAGATCGCCATGCCGACGAGTGGCCAGCCACGAGGCCGCCACCAGAGGATCAGGGCCACGAGGATACCGCTGGGCACAAGCCACCAGAGAACGGGTGGCAGGTGCGTGAAGGGAACGAGGAGCCAGAGGATCGCGGGCGGGTAGAGGACCTCACCGTGGCCCAAGGTGTAGGGCCCGGCGAGCTGGTAGGGCAAGAAATACGTGCCGCCGGCCTGCCATCGGAGGGCGGCATCGCGATAAATCTCCCAGTCCACTGGCGACTGGAGGGGTATCCAGACGAGTAGCCGAACGGCACCCACCAGCAGGATCGCGATTGCCGCCGGCGCTGACGCCCAGCGGTACTGCGCCACCACGCTTCGCAGCCTGATCAGCATCCGGATCCGCACTGTTCGGGCGGCGCCAGCGCGCATCCTGCTACGTCGCGAGCGCCGGCGCCTCGTCCACCGGCCCCGACCCGGGGGCCAGGCCCGCGCCGCGCCGCTTGCCCGAAACCACGTACAGGATGCCGCCGAAGACGATGATCGAGAACACGCTGATCAGGCGATCGACCACGACGATGGTCGCGGCCTCGCCCGGAGCGATGTGGTAGGCCTGTGTGAGGACGAAGGTCACGCCCAGCTCCACGGTCCCGAGGCCAGCCGGGCTGAGTGGGACCGCCGTCAGCAGCGAGCCGATCAGCGCGACGAAGAACGCACCGGAAAGCCCCATCTCCACGTCGGGGTAGCCGAGCGCCTGGATCACGAAGAACAGGCGGAAGCCCTCGGTTGCCCAGACCAAGGCGGTCAGCACGAGGAGGGGCGGCAGTTGGCGCGTCCCGATCGCCCCGAAGACGCCCTCCTCGAACTTGTCGTACAGCTCCACGAACCGGTGGGGAACGTGGAAGCGCACGAGGAGCCCACGACCGAAGTTCCGGAGGGTGAGGAGGCCGAGGAGGAGCAGGATGACGACGGCGATGCCGAGCCCAACGACCCACTTGATCGTGTCCGGAAAGCCGTCCCGGAAGCTCCAGAACCCAGCCGCGAGGCCGAGGACGGCGATGGCGAAGATGTCGAGCAGTCGCTCGATGAAGACGGTTCCGAACGTGCGCGACAGGGACGACCTGGGGCTGTTGAGCTTGAGCAGGTAGGCGCGGTAGACGTCGCCCAGCTTTGCAGGCACCAGGCAGTTCACGAGCCAGGAGAGGAACAGGATCTCAGTGGCATCGCGGGTCCCGAGGCGGAAACGGGTGGCGGACAGGATCCGCGCCCACCGGTAGCCTCGAAGCGGGAAGCCCACGTAGAAGACGAGCAGCGCCACCAAGAGCAGCAACTTGTTCGACTGCTCGAATCCGCTGATCAGGTCCTTGAACTGGATCCCGATCGTGCGGGCTGCCAGCGCCACGATCACCAGGGGCAGGACGATCGAGACGATGGTTCGAGGCTCCCGCAGGCGGCGGCCCAGCGAGACGGTGTCCTCGGGCAGGGCCTCGCCCTGGCGCAGGAGGTCATCGCTGGGATCGGGTCCGGGCTGCGTCACGGGCGGCTCCATCAGGCGTCGCCCGACGGGCCGGCGGACGACCAGGGCACGCGCGTGTTGCCCCGCGCGCGGTTGACCAGCTTGGAGATCGGGGTGAGGGTCCTCACGATATACGAAGCGCGGCCGGGGACGATCTCCATGGCCCGCAGCGCGGCCAGGAGACCCGCGGGCGTGGACGGGTCGCCCTCGACGATGTTGTAGGCGACCCCCACCTCGACCACGCTGTGCGCGTCCGATGCCGCGATGCCCGGCAGCCCGAGCTCGCGCGCGAACGCCGCCGCCCGCTCGTTCCCCGAGCCGCCGATGACGCGCGCGTTGTACGCCTCGACCCAGTCCACGAGCGCGCCGGTGGCCGCGAGGCGCGGGTCCTTGAGCATCGACCCGCGGTGTTGGTCGAACGGGTGCGGGATGCCGACGAGGCCACCCTGCTCCCGCACGGCCGCGATCGTCTCGGCCGCGGGCCGCCCCGGCGGGACCGCCCGCTCGAGGAACAGCGCGATCAGGTCGCCGTCCGCGGTCTTGACCTCCTCGCCGACGATCACGGTGAGCCCGGCCGGAGCAGCGTCGCGCGCACGGAGCGCGCCCTCGATCCTGTCGTGGTCGGTGACCGCGAGGTGCGTGAGCCCCCGCTTCGCCGCCGCCCGCACGACGCTCTCGGGCGAGGCCAGGCAGTCGAACGAAGCCGACGTATGACAGTGGAGGTCGATGAAGGCCCTCACTGGAGGGGTCCTGTCGGTCGGGGTCGTCCGCCCGCCCTCCGGCGATTCCAGCCCCTGGGGCTGCGATCGCCTCCGGGTCGCGCGTCCGACCCCTCCTGCAAGGGCCGGCCGGCGCTCGACCGTTCATCGGACCGGGGAGAGGAGAAGGGGATCCTGCGAGGCAGCCGCTTCGCCCAATCCCCCATCACGAGCGAACCTGCGTGGGGCCGTTGCGCAGGATCGACGGGGCAGGAGGTCGTGCGGCACGTAGGAGGCGCCGCCAGGCGGCCGCTCGAAGGCGATCTCAGTCCGCAGACTGGAATCGCCGAAGACGGCAGCCTGGCGGCGCCGTCCACTAGATCTGCGAGACGAGCGACTTCTTGAAGAAGTCGAAGTGCTCCAGGGCCAGGCCCGTGCCCAGCGCCACGCAGTTCAGCGAGTTCTCCGCGACGTGGCACGGCACGCCCGTCACCTGCGTGAGCAGCTTGTCGACGTTGCGGAGGAGCGAGCCGCCGCCGGACATCACCATGCCCTTGTCGATGATGTCGGAGGACAGCTCGGGCGGGGTCTGCTCGAGCACCTGGCGGACGGCGGCCACGAGCATCTGGAGCGGGATCTCGATCGCCTCCATGACCTCGGACGAGGTGATCGGGATTGTGCGAGGCAGGCCCGCGATCAGGTCGCGGCCGCGGACCTCCATCGTGAGCTCGCGCTCCAGCGGCAGGGCGGTGCCGATCTGGATCTTGACCTCCTCGGCCGTCCGCTCGCCGATCATCAGGTTGTACTTCTTGCGCACGTAGGACGCGATCGACTCGTCGAACTTGTTGCCGCCGACGCGCAGGCTGTTCGACACGACGATCCCGCCCAGCGAGATGACCGCGATCTCGGAGGTGCCGCCGCCGATGTCGATGATCATGTTCCCCGACGGACCGCTGATGGGCACGTTGGCGCCGATCGCCGCGGCCAGCGGCTCCTCGATCAGGTACGCCTCCTTGGCGCCCGCCTTGAGGGCGGCGTCTCGGACCGCGCGCTTCTCGACCGACGTCACGCCGGCCGGGACGCTGATCATGACCTCGACGCTCGAGAAGCCGAACCGGCCCTTCCGCGCCTTGCCGATGAAGAAGCGCAGCATCGCCTCCGTGATGACGTAGTCGGCGATGACGCCGTCCTTCATCGGGCGGATCGCCTGGATGTTGCCGGGGGTGCGGCCGATCATCTCGCGGGCTTCCTCGCCCACGGCCACGATGCGGTTGTCCTCGCCGACCGCGACGACGCTGGGCTCGGTGATGACGATGCCCTTGCCCTTGACGTAGACGATGACGTTCGCGGTGCCGAGGTCGATGCCAATCTTCATGACGCGGGGAATGCTACTCCGTGGGGTGGCGCGCCCAGAGGGGGTCGCCGTGATCTCGGGTGGGTCGGGGCTGGCGCACCGTCAGGCCGGATCGGCCGAACGGGTGATGCGGGCGCCGAGCTGCTGGAACTTGTGGTCGATGTTCTCATACCCGCGCTGGACGTGGTGCGCGCCGTGGATGAGCGAGGTCCCCTCGGCGGCCAGCGCCGCCAGGATCAGCGAGGCGCCGGCGCGCAGGTCGCCGATGGAGGTCTCGGCGCCGCGCAGACGGGCCGGGCCGTGGATCGCCGCGTGGTGCGCGTCCACGATGTCCACCGAGGCGCCCAGCTTGCGGAGCTCGCTCAGCCACTCGAGGCGGTCCTCGAAGATCGCCTCGTGGACGTGGGAGGTCCCGGCGGCCTGGGTGAGCAGGACGCACAGGTTGGGCTGGAGGTCGGTGGCGAGTGCGGGATACGGCGCGGTCTCGATGTCCACCGCGCGGAGGTCGCCGGGGCGCAGCCCGGTGGCGTCGACCTCGATCGAGTGCGCGCCGCAGGCGACGGGCACGCCGGCCTTGGCGAACACCTCGAGCAGCGCGCCCACGTGGCCGCAGGCGGCGTTCTCGAGCGTCAGGCGGCCGCCGGTGACGGCGGCGGCAACGAGGAACGTCCCGGTCTCGATCCGGTCGGGCACCACGATGTGCGTCGCGCCGCGGAGGCGCCGCTTGCCGTGCACCACGATCGTGTCCGGCTGGGGCCGCTCCAGCTCGGCGCCCATGTCCACGAGGAACCGCATGAGGTCGTCCACCTCGGGCTCCTGGGCGGCGGGGCGGATGGTCGTGGTGCCCTCAGCGAGGCACGCCGCGAGCATCGCGTTCTCGGTGCCCATCACGGTCACGAACGGGAAGGTGACCTCGCCACCGCGGAGCCGGCCCGGCGCCTGGGCGAAGTAGTAGCCGTTGCGGTACGCCACCTCAGCGCCCAGGGCGCGCATCGCGTCGACGTGGAGGTTCACGGGCCGCCGCCCGATCCGGTCGCCGCCCGGGTTGCTGATGATGACGTTGCCGAACCGGCTGAGCAGCGGGCCCAGGAGGATGAACGAGGCGCGCATCTTGGCGGCGGCCTCGAGCGGGACGAACTTCCAGTCGACGTCGCCCGCGGCGACCTCGTACACGCCCTGCGCCGGGTGGTCCACCACGACCCCGAGGTCGGTCAGAACCTCGGCCATGACGCGGACGTCCTCGATCTCGGGCATGTTCTCAAACCGGCAGCGCTCGCCGGTGAGAACGGCCGCGGCCAGGAGCTTGAGGGCGGCGTTCTTCGCCCCGCTGACGTGGACGGTGCCCACGAGCGGTCGACCGCCCTCGATGCGGAACGCCTCGGGGGCTGGCTGCTCGGGGTGGTACTCCCAGTGGAACGGCCTCGCGTCAGCCATGCTCAGCCGCGCGAGCGCGGGCCCTCGCGTCGGTGGCGCTCGGCGACCCGGATGTGGAGCAGGGCCTGCTGCATGGCCGCGCGGGCCGACGCCAGGTCGACGCCCTCGTGGAAGCCGGACTCGAGGGCGCGCTGGGCCTCGCGGCGGGCCTCCTGCGCCCGCTCGAGGTCGATCTCCGAGGCGAGGCTGGCGGTCTCGGCCATCACGACGACCTTGTCGGGACGCACCTGGAGGAAGCCGCCCACGATGGCGAAGCTCTCCTCCTGGCCGCCCTTGCGGATCTTGAGCTCGCCCAGGCCGAGCAGGCTCACGAGCGGCGTGTGGTGCGGCAGGATGCCCATCTCGCCCTCGATGCCCGGCACGAGCACCATGTCAACGTCGTCCGAGTACGCCATCCGCTCGGGCGTCACGATCTCAAGGTGGAGAGGCATCAGTTAGGTCCCTCGAACCGCAAGGCCTCTCGGCCAGCCGCCTTACGACCCCTGGCGTGCCCTTCGGGCCCGAGGGGGTCGACGGTCGGCAGGCCTGCGGCCTGGCGGGTGATCACCCAATTCCTCATCGACCCGAGACCGGCGTCCTGACGACGGCCGCGCGACTCGGACTTGCGGGAGGAAGGGGAGAAGCGCAGCTCCGGCGTAGCTGGCGCGCGCAGCGAGCGATTCGGGGCCGAAGGCCACGTCAAGCGAGCGGAGCGCGACAGCGAGAGCCGGAGCGTCATGACTCGCCTCACCCGGCCAGCTTGGCCGCGTTCTCGCGGACGTCGTCGAGGGTGCCGGCGAGGAAGAAGGCCTGTTCCGGGAGCGTGTCGGCCTTGCCCTCGAGGATCTCCTTGAACGAGGCGACCGTGTCGCGGATCGAGACGTACTTGCCGGGCCGCCCGGTGAACACCTCGGCGACGGTGAACGGCTGGCTCATGAACCGCTGGAGGCGGCGGGCTCGGCCGACCAGCGCCTTGTCCTCCTCGGACAGCTCGTCGATGCCCAGGATCGCGATGATGTCCTGGAGGTCGCGGAACCGCTGGAGGACGCGCTTGGTCTCCTGCGCCGTGTCGTAGTGCTCGGTGCCCACGATGAGCGGGTCGAGGACCCGGGAGGTCGAGGTCAGCGGGTCGACGGCGGGGTAGATGCCGAGCTCGGCGATGGAGCGCTCGAGGCGGATCGTCGAGTCGAGGTGGGCGAAGGTGGTCGCCGGGGCCGGGTCGGTGTAGTCGTCGGCGGGGACGAAGACGGCCTGGAGCGAGGTGATCGAGCCCTTCTTCGTGGATGTGATCCGCTCCTGGAGGCCGGCCATCTCCGTGGCCAGGTTGGGCTGGTAGCCCACGGCCGACGGCATGCGCCCCAGCAGCGCCGACACCTCGGAGCCCGCCTGGGTGAACCGGAAGATGTTGTCGATGAACAGGAGGACGTCGCGGCCCTCCTCGTCGCGGAAGTACTCGGCCATCGTGAGGGCGGTCAGGCCCACCCGCTGGCGTGCGCCGGGCGGCTCGTTCATCTGGCCGAACACGAAGGCCGTGCTCTTGATGACGCCCGACTCGGTCATCTCGCCGATCAGGTCGTTGCCCTCGCGGGAGCGCTCGCCCACGCCCGCGAAGACCGACACGCCTGCGTGCTCCTTCGCGACGTTGTTGATGAGCTCCTGGATGATGACCGTCTTGCCGACGCCCGCGCCGCCGAAGATGCCCACCTTGCCGCCCTTGCGGAAGGGGCAGATGAGGTCGATGACCTTGAGGCCGGTCTCGAACACCTCGATCTCGGTGACCTGGTCCTCGAAGGACGGGGGCCGGCGGTGGATCGGCAGCGTGTGGGTGGCATCGACCGGGCCCTTGCCGTCGATCGCGTGGCCCAGGACGTCGAACACGCGGCCGAGCGTGACGTCGCCCACCGGGACGCTGATCGGAGCGCCGGTGTCGGCCACGGCCGTGCCGCGGGCCAGGCCGTCCGTCGTGGTCATGGCCACGGCGCGGACCCAGTTGTTGCCCAGGTGCTGCTGCACCTCGCAGACCAGCGGCTCCTGGCCCTCGCGGATGATCTCGACGGCGTTGAAGATCCCTGGCAGCCCGCCAGCGGGGAACTCGATGTCGACGACCGGACCGGTGATCTGAATGACCCGGCCGGTCGCGGAAGGGGCGGCGGTCGCCATCTGGGTTATGCCTCCTCGTTCGCGCTGGCCTAGCGGGCCTGGGCCCCGCTTGCGATCTCGACCATCTCGCGAGTGATGTTTGCCTGACGGACCTTGTTGTACGAGAGCGTGAGGTCGTCGATGAGCTCCTCGGCGTTCTCGGTGGCGTTCTTCATGGCGACCATGCGGGACGATTCCTCGCTGGCCTTGGCCTCGAGCACCGCCTGGAACAGGCGGGTCGCGACGTAGCGCGGGAGGAGCGCCCGGAGGAACTCGCCCGGGTTGGGCTCGAACAGGAACTGGTTGCCGGGGATGCCGTGCGTGTCCTCGGACGGGACCACGGGCAGCAGCTGCTCGAGCACGGGCTGCTGGGTGAGCGTGGAGATGAACCGGGAGTAGACGACGTCGACGCGGTCGTACGTGCCGGCGACGAAGTCGTCGGTGACGAGGCGCGCCAGGGGGAGCGTGTCGGCGAACGAGGGGCGGTCGCCGAAGCCCTCGAAGTGGGCGGCGATCGGGAGGCCGATCCGGCGCATCGCGTCGCGGCCCTTGCGGCCCACGGTGGCCACCTTGAGCTCGCCCGGGTGGTCGATGATCTCGCGCGAGGCGTACCGGACGACGTTGGTGTTGAGCGCCCCGGCCAGACCGCGGTCGCTGGTCAGGATCACGATCAGCCGACTGTGGGACCCGGCGAGGTCCCGGCTGGCGAGGAGGGGGTGGTCCGAGCCCGACAGCACGGCCGCGAGGTCCGCGATCACCTCGTCGAGCTTCTCGCGGTACGGACGCGCGGCGAGCGTGGACTCCTGGGCCCGGCGCAGCTTGGAGGCCGCGACGAACTGCATCGCCCGGGTGATCTGCTTGATGTTCCTCGCAGACCCGATGCGGCGCCGGATTTCACGCTGGGAGGGCATGGTGGCCGCCTACGCCAGGAAGCTCTTGCGGAACTCGTCGATGGCCTCGCCGAGCGCCTTCGAGATCTCGTCGGTGAGCGTCTTGCTCGCGGCGAGGTCCTTGAGGATCTGCGGGCGCTCGGTCTCGAGGAACCGGTACAGCCCGATCTCGAAGTCCTTGACCCGGTTCGTCGGGATGTCGTCCACCTTGCCCGTGGTCGCGGCGACGAGGATCGCCACCTGCTTCTCCACCGGCAGCGGCTGGTACTGCGGCTGCTTGACGATCTCGGACAGCTTCTCGCCGCGGTTGAGCTGGTCGCGGGTGGCCTTGTCGAGATCGCCGGCGAACTGCGCGAAGGCCGCCAGCGAGCGGTACTGCGCGAGGTCCAGCTTGAGCGGGCCGGCCACCTTCTTCATCGCCTTGGTCTGGGCGTCCGAGCCCACCCGCGAGACGGAGATGCCGATGTTCATCGCGGGCCGCTGGCCGGCGTTGAACAGGTCGGTCTCGAGGAAGATCTGGCCATCCGTGATCGAGATCACGTTGGTCGGGATATAGGCGGAGACGTCGTTCGCCTGGGTCTCGATGATCGGCAACGCCGTCAGCGAGCCGCCGCCGTTCTCGTCGTTCATGCGCGCGGCGCGCTCGAGCAGCCGGCTGTGGAGGTAGAACACATCGCCCGGGTAGGCCTCGCGGCCGGGCGGACGGCGGAGCAGCAGGGACATCTCGCGATAGGCCCAGGCGTGCTTGGAGAGGTCGTCGTAGACGCACAGCGCGTCCTTGACCAGATTGCCGTTGAGCTCGACGCCGACCTCCATGACCTCCTCGCCCATCGCCACGCCCGCGTACGGGGCGAGGTACTGGAGCGGGGCGGGGTCCTCGGCGCCGGCGACGACCACGATGGTGTGCTCCATCGCGCCGTACTTCTCGAGCGTGGCGACGGTCTGCGCCACGGTGGACAGCTTCTGCCCGATCGCGACGTAGATGCAGACCAGGTCGCCGCCCTTCTGGTTGATGATCGTGTCGATGGCGACGGCGGTCTTGCCGGTCTGGCGGTCGCCGATGATCAGCTCGCGCTGGCCGCGGCCGATCGGGATCAGGGCGTCGATGGCCTTGATGCCCGTCTGGACCGGCGTGTTGACGCGCTTGCGGCTGATGACGCCGGGGGCGATGCGCTCGACCGGGCGGGTCGAGGTGTGCGGGATCTCGCCCTTGCCGTCGAGCGGGCGGCCCAGCGGGTCCACGACGCGGCCGAGCAGCCCGGCGCCAACGGGCACCTCGACCACGCGGCCCGTGGTCCGGACGGTGTCGCCCTCCTTGATCGAGATGGCGTCGCCGAGGATGACCGCGCCGACCGTCTCCTCCTCGAGGTTGAGGGCCATGCCCATCACCCCGCCGGGGAACTCGAGCAGCTCAGACGCCAGCGCGGCATCCAGTCCGTAGATCTGGGCGATGCCGTCGCCGACCTCGACCACGGTCCCGACGCTGCGGGTCTCCATGGCGCCGTCGAAGTCCTGGATCTGGCTCTTGATGATGCTGATGATCTCGTCTGACCGGATGGCCATCGCGTCTCCGTATCGGGCGTTCGCAGGCTCCCGTCGGCCCGGTCTGCACCGGCGCCGCGGGCGGGGGGCTAGCGGAGGGGACCCCCCGCGTGTAGCTGGTCGCGCAGCCGCTCGAGGCGACCGCGGATTGAGGCGTCGAGCAGCTGGTCTCGGATCTGGACGGTGACACCGCCGATGAGGGCGTTGTCCACGCGGGTCTCAAGTTCCACCTTCGCGCCGGCCATCTCCTCGACGCGGGCGCGGATCGCCTCCGTCTCGTCGTCGGTGAGCGCCACGGCCGAGGTGACCGTGGCCATCACGATGCCGCGGTGGTCGTTGAGCAAACGATGGAACTCCTCGCTCACGCGCTGCAGCGCGCTTGCGCGTCCGCGGCTGACGAGCAGGTCCACGAGCCGCAGCGCCCCGGGCTGGACCCGGGCCTCGAGCAGGCGCGCGACGAGCGCCGACCGGTCCGCAAGCGGCACGGCGGGGCTGTCCACGATCCGCTCCACCTGGGCCATGCCGAGGACGCTGGCGGCGTACGCCAAGTCCTCGCCCCAGGCGTCGAGGCGGTCGTCGGCGAGGGCCACCCCGAAGGCGGCCTCCGCATAGCGACGGGCGGCGGCGACAGGTCGGGGCATCAGTTCCTCGACCCGCCGGCGGACTCGGCGAGGAAGTCGGCGACGAGCTTGCGCTGGCGGTCGCCGGTCATGCTGTCGGCCACGACGCGGCTGGCGGCCGCGAGCGCGAGGTCGGCGACCTCGCCCCGGAGCTCGGCGATCGCCTTCTGCTTCTCGGCCTCGATCTCGGCGGCGGCGCGCTCACGCAGGCGCGCGAGCTCGTCTCGCGTGGCGGCCATGTCGGCCTCCCGCGCCTCGGCCGACGCCTTCTGGGCACGGGCGATGATGTCGTTGGCCTCGCGGCGCGCCTCGGTGATGGCGGCCAGTCGCTCCTGCTCGGCGGCCTCGCGATCCCGCCGCGCCTGCTCCGCGTCCTTCAGGCCCTCCTCGATCCGCATGCGCCGGTCCTCGAGGGTCTTGACGAGGCCCCCGAACGCCAGCATGCGGACGATGAGGAAGAAGACGATGAAGTTGGCTGCGGAGACGATGACCCAGAACAGGTTGATCTGGAAACCCGGCCCGCTCTCGGCAGCGCTCGACGCGGCGGCCTGGCGGGCCGCCTCACCGATCAGCGCGAGCATGTCCATGGGCGTCCTCCCGAACGGTCGTCGGGACTACTTGATGAAGATGGCCAGCAGGCCGACGACGACCGCGAGCACGCCGAGGCCTTCGGCGAACGCCGCCAGGATGATCGCGAGGCCGCGGATCTGGCCGGCCGCGTCGGGGTTGCGCCCGATCGCGCTCGACGACAGCCCGGCGAGGATGCCGATGCCGATGCCGGGGCCGATCACGCCGAGGGCCGCAAGGCCGGCGCCGAGGTGGTCCATGTTCTGTGATCCTCCGTTGTCCCGGGCTACGGCCGGGCTTGCTCCCTGGGGTTGGTGGTCGGTGGGCTAGAGGGCGTCGGCCGGGACGGGCCAGGCGGGGACTCGGACGCCCGCCTCCTTCTCGTGGTGCTCCTCCTCGCCGTGATCCTCGATCGCGGCGAGGGTGAACATCAGCGTCAGGGTCGAGAAGATGAGGGCCTGGACGAGGTTGAGCATCAGCTCCAGCGCGATCAGCGCCATCGGGATGATGGCCACGGTCAGCGCCGTCATGACGCCCAGCGCCACCTCGCCGCCGTAGATGTTGCCGAAGAGTCGCATTGACAGCGTGACGGGCTTGACGAACTCGAGCATCAGCTCGATCAGGCCCACGAACATCGAGATGAGGCCGTTGCCGATCCCCTGGCGGAACGAGCCGATGGGGAAGAACTTGCCGAGGTATCCGCGCACGCCGAGGTGGCGAAAGCCCTGGTACTCGAAGAACGCGAACGCGACCAGCGCCAGGCCGATCGTGATGTTCACGTCCGAGGTGGGGGCCCGCAGCGCCTCGACCTTGCTGACGGGCGGGATCAGGCCGCTCCAGTTGCTGAACAGGATGTACAGGAAGAAGCCCGCGAAGATGACGATGTAGGGCTTCGCCTCGGGGCCGCCGAGCGACATCCCGAAGCCCTCGATCTGCTCCCAGACGTACTCCATCGCGTTCTGGACCTTGCCCGGCACCATCGCGCGGCCGCGGGTCATGAAGAACAGCAGGCCGATCACCAGGACCGAGACGATCCACATGGTGAAAATCGTGGACGTGATCGAGACGTCGAAGACGATCAGAGCAACGGGCGCCGAGGCCGCGTCCCCCGCCGCGCGCCAGAGGATGGCCGGGGCCGGCAGCTCCAGGTTCCCGTTGATGAAGCAGACCGGGAAGGCGCAGGCGCCCCCGGCGTTCTGGGGGTCGTACGGCGGCGTCACGATCATGGCGACCACGTCCACGACGATCACGAGCGCGAGGAGCAGCAGGATCTTGGTGCGCGTGCTCATGCCCGGCGCCAGTCCCTCCGCGAGTCCGTCGACACGTCTCCTCCAAGCAGTCAGCCGCGCGGGTGGCCGCGCCATCGTGCCTGTTCCGTGGCCGGTCTAGTCGAACCGCTTCAGGAACCGCGAAATCATCCGCCAGATGCCCACGGCCCCCACCCCGGCGCCTCCGAGGAAGCCCACCAGGACGAAGACCGGCAGCGTGCCGAGCTGCTGGTCAAGCCAATAGCCGCCCGCCACGCCGGCGAGGGTCGTGACCAAGAGGACCATGCCGATCTCGGAGAACAGCGCGAGATAGGCTCCGAGGCCAGTGTTCATGGGCGACCCTTTACCGCGCAGGGAATCATAGCAGAGGCCCTTGGCCCGCCAACACGGCTGGATTGGCCCGTGCGCACCACAATTCTCGGCTCCCGGGCCCCCTGCCGCAGGGGATCCCACCCGCCCGAGCCCTACCGGTCCCCTTCAGGACCCTCGTAGCTCTCGGCCTCGAGAGCGTCGCCGCTCTCGCCGCGAGTCAGCAGGAACACCCCGAGGCCGAACAGGACCACCAGGCCCAGGAACGCGTACACCTGCTGGGCGGTCGAGGACACGAGCGAGAGCACCGCGAGCATGATGCAGATGGCGTAGATGACCAGCACGGTCTGCGCGTGGGAGAGCCCCAGGTCGAGCAGCCGGTGGTGGATGTGACCGCGGTCGGGCGTGAACGGCGAGTGCCCCGTCGCCAGGCGCCGGACGATGATCCAGAAGGTGTCGATGATCGGCACGCCCAGGACGAGCAGGGCCACCGCCACCTTGGCACCGCCCAGGATCGACAGGATCGCGAGCATGTAGCCCACGAACATCACGCCCGTCGTGCCGATGAAGATCCTGGCCGGGTGGAAGTTCCAGCGCAGGAACCCGAGCAGCGCGCCGGCCAGGACGAAGCAGAGGATGCCGACCATCGGCTGGCCGGTGACGTCGACCGCCGTCGTGAACGAGATGAGCCCGAGCGTCACCGCCGCGATCATCGCGATCCCGGACGACAGGCCGTCGAGCCCGTCGATGAAGTTGATGCTGTTGATCATGCCCAGGATCCAGACGATCGTGAAGCCGATCGCGAACGGGTCGTAGAGCGGGATCGGGTTGGGCCCGATGGGGTTGGTCAGGGTGGTGGGCCAGACCCGGGCGATCAGCGGGACGGCGGCGACGCCGAGCTGCGTGAGCAGCTGCCAGCGCGCCCGGAGCTGGAACGCGTCGTCGAGCAGGCCCAGCAGCATCGCCACCGTGCCGCCGACGAGGATCGCCAGGAACTCGGCCGATTCGAACTGGAGGGGGCGCGGGTCCGGCACGAGGTCGAGCCGCTCGTTGACGACCACCACGATGGCCGCGACCACCAGGAACGCGAGGGCCACGGCCACGCCGCCGCCGCGCGGCACCGGCGCCGCGTTGACGCGCCGGTGGTTTGGCTGGTCGACCGCGCCGAGCCGCGTCGCGACGCGGACCACGACCGGGGTGGCGATCAGCGTCAGCAGCGCCGCTGCGATGAACACCGCGACGAGAATCGGCAGGTCGGAGCCGAATGTCGCGATGAACTTCATCGGAGTGCTCTGTCTCCCCTCTGCCCTGCAGCGGTGTCCAGCCTGGGCTCAGGCGCTCAGGCGCTCAGGCGCGGTCCTGCGGCAGCCCGGGCACGGGGAACCTGGCGGTCAACTCGCGGACCTCGCCTCGGATCCGCTCGCCCACGCTGGCGTCGTCGCGGCTGCGTATGGCGTCCACGATCAGTCGGCCGATCCGGCGCATCTCTCCCGGGCCCATGCCGCGCGTGGTCGTCGCCGGCGTCCCGATGCGGATCCCGGACGCGACGTTGGGCGGGTTCTGGTCGAATGGAATCGCGTTCTTGTTCACCGTGATGCCGACGTCGTCGAGCAGCGTCTCGGCCTCCTTGCCCGTGACGCCGAGCGGCGTGACGTCGACGAGCGAGAGGTGGTTGTCCGTGCCGCCCGAGACGAGGCGGGCGCCGGCGTCCTTGATCGTCTCGGCCAGGACGCGCGAGTTCTCGACGGTCCGCGCCTGGTCGTCGCGGAAGTCCTGGGTCTGCGCGAGGTGGAGCGCCACCGCCTTGGCGGCGATGACGTGCATCAGCGGGCCGCCCTGGACGCCCGGGAACACGCTCTTGTCGATGGCCGCCGCGAGCGTGCTCTTGCCCAGCGCCGGGAAGTCGGCCCGGTCGATGCCCTCCGGCAGGTCCGCCCGGGCGAACACGAGGCCGCCGCGCGGGCCGCGCAGGGTCTTGTGCGTGGTGGTGGTGACGATGTCCGCGTGCGGGAACGGGCTAGGGTGGAGCCCGGCCGCGACGAGCCCCGCGAAATGCGCCATGTCGACGAACAGCAGGGCGCCCACCCCATGGGCGATCGCCGCCAGCCGCTCGAAGTCCCAGGTCCGGGGATAGGCCGAGGCGCCGGCGACCAGCAGCTTCGGCCGGACCTCCTTCGCCTGGGCCTCGATGGCGTTGTAGTCGAGCCGCTCGGTCTCGCGGTCGACGCCGTAGGCGTGGACCTCGAACAGCCTGCCCGAGAAGTTGACCGGTGAGCCGTGCGTCAGGTGGCCGCCGTGGGCCAGGCTGAGGCCGAGGATGCGGTCGCCCGGGCGGATGACCGCGAAGTAGGCCGCCATGTTGGCCTGGGCGCCCGAGTGGGGCTGGACGTTGACGTGGTCGGCGCCGGGGAACAGGGCGATGGCGCGGTCGCGGGCGAGGTCCTCGACCACGTCCACGAACTCGCAGCCGCCGTAGTAGCGCTTCCCGGGGAGCCCCTCGGCGTACTTGTTGGTCAGCCAGGAGCCCTGCGCCTCCTCGACCGCGGCGTAGACGTAGTTCTCGCTGGCGATCAGCTCGATCTTGTCCGTCTGCCGGTGGCGCTCCTGCTCCATCGCGGACCACAGCTCGGGGTCCACCTGCGAGATGGGCGCCCAGGCGGCGGGCGTGACGGCAGACTCGGGCACGGGGGACCTCCTCGGCACGGCGCTGGGGGCGGCGCGACGTCGCCCATTGTTCCACGAGTTCGGGCGGGGGCGGTGACCCAGGCCGGGCGTTCGGGCCCCCGTCGCGCGTTTCTGCCGAATGCCCGCCGTGCGGTCGCAATGCCCGGTTCGCCCGCTCCGATCCCGCGGCGGCCGAGGCCCGCCAGCACGCGCGCGCCGCCAGACTTCCGCCAGATGCCCGCACCACGGCCCTTGTCCGAGGAGTTCCTGGATACGGGCCGCCCGGCGGACAAGTGGGGACATCCAAGCGCCACGGGCCACCAAACGCCCCCACGGGGAGCATCTGGCGGATCTGCGCCGGATGCGGACCGCACGGCGAGCATCTGGGGATTCGTCGTCAGGCGAGGACGCTGCGGCCGAGACGGCGCAGCGGCGGGCGGCGAACGATGGCGGTGGCCGCGCTGCGGGCGCCTACTCCTCGGGCTCGAACCCGGTGCCGATGGCGTGCGCGAGGCCGGCCTCGGTCAGCGCGGCCGCGATCGTGGCCGACGGGATGGCGCCGTCACGCAGGATCGAGGGCCAGTCGAGCGTGCAGTCCACGACGGTCGAGCTCGGCCCGCCGCGGATCGGCCCGCCGTCGATGACCAGCGCCAGCGACTCGCCGAGGCGCTCGAGGATCTCGCCGGCGTCGCGCGCGTCGGGCTCGCCGGAGCGGTTGGCGGACGTGGTGGGGAGCGGGCCGAGGGCGCCCGCGAGGGCCCGGGGCGTCGCGTGGTCGGGCACCCGGACGCCGATGGTGGGGGTGCCGTCCGCGAGGATGCGCGGCAGGCGGGCCTGCGGGCGGACGGGCAGGACCAGCGTCAGGCCGCCGGGCCAGAACCGCTGCGCCAGGACGGCCGCCGCCGGCGACACCTCCCCCAGCTCTGCTGCCTGCTCGGCGTCCGCGAGGAGCACGGCGACCGCCTTCTCGGGCGGGCGCTGCTTGGCCGCGAACAGCCGCTCGATGGCGTCCGGGAGCGCGAGGTCCGCGGCGATCCCGTACACGGTGTCGGTGGGCAGCGCGACGATTCCGCCGGCGCGCAGGAGCGCGATCGCCTCGGCCTGGGCGGCGGGGCCGTCGGGGACCAGGCGGGCGGTCACCCGGCGGTCCTCGCGGGAGCGAGGGCCACACCGCCCGCGGCCTCGGCAGCCTCGGCCGCCTCGAGCGTCGCCAGCGCCTCGGTCGCCTCGCGGGCCAGTCGCTCGGCGTTGCGCGCGGCATCGTCCGGCGCGGCCAGCACCAGCTGCTCGATCAGCGCGGCGGCACCCTCCTCGCCCACCGGCGGCGCGAGGTACCGCGCCACGTGCCGGACCGCCGCGACGGAGCTCGGCATCGCCGCGCCGTGCCCCGCATCGCCGATCATCTCGGCGTCGTTGAGCGAGTCCCCGATCGCCATGACCTGGCTGTGCGGGATTCCCGCCTCGTGCGCAAGCCAGGCCACCGCCCGGCCCTTCGATACCCCCGGCGCCACGAACTCGAGGAACCGGGGGTGCGACACCGTGACATCCGCGCGTCCCGCGAAATGCTCGCGCGCCGCCTCGACCAGCGCCATCGGCCGCCCGGCCTCGCCCACGGCGATCACCTTGCTCATCGGCCGCGTGATCGCCGCGATCAGGTCCGGCACGACGTCCGTGTTGCCGGTGACGTGGTAGGTGGAGTAGTCCTCGAACGACGGGTCGTCGGCCCAGACGATGAGCCGCTCCAGGTCGTTCACGTGGGGGTCCATGCCGTTGGCGCGGCACCACAGGATGGCCTCGCGGACGGCCTCAGCCGCGAGTGGGGCGTGGTGGACGATGCGTCCGACGCGACCGCGCGCGGACGGCGTGACGAGATCCTGCGCGGCCTGCGCCCGTCGAGGCATCGAGCGGATCAGCGCCCCCTGGTGGCCGATGAGCGGGGTGGTGAGCCCCAGCAGGTTCGCGAACACGACGGCCGAGCTCGGCATGCGCCCGGTGGCCAGCGACACGTGGACGCCCCGGGCCACAGCCTCAGCGACCGCGGCCCGGGTGCGCGGGCCCACCTGATGGCTCTCCCCCACGAGCGTGCCGTCGATGTCGAGCACCACCATGCGGATGGGGAACTCGGGCGCCGGGCGGACGGCGGGGCGATGGTCCGGGATCACGCCACGGCCCCTTCGGCGGGTCCGGCGACTGCGGACCGCGCCACGCGCGCCAGGCGGGGCAGGCCCGCCAGGTCTGCCTCCACGCTGCAGCGCCAGCCGGGCAGGCGCGCGGCCACGGCCTCGATCACCGCCTCGCCCTGGTCCGCGCCGATCTCGAGCAGGGCAACCCCGTCGGCGGCCAGCACGTCGGGCAGCCGGTCGAGCAGGCGCCGGACGACGTCGAGCCCGTCAGGCCCGCCCTCCAGCGCGACCCGCGGCTCGAAGGAGAGCTCGCGCGCCAGGCCGTCAATCTGCGCCGTCGCCACGTACGGCAGGTTGGCGCAGACCAGCGCGTACGGCGGGTCGACGACCGGCGGCAGCAGGTCAGCCTCGACGAACCGGACGTGGTCCGCCAAGCCGTGCCCGACGGCGTTCTCGCGGGCGAGCTCGAGCGCTGCCGCGGAGGCGTCCGTCGCCACGACCAGCACGCGGTCGGCCATCCGCCGCGCCCGCAGCGCCGCGAGCAGCGCCAGCGCAATCGCCCCGGACCCCGTCCCCACGTCGGCCACGCGGAGCGCCGGGGCCCCCGCCGACCGGGGGGCCGCGGTCAGCCGGGCCGAGACCTCGGCCAGCGCCGCGTCGACCAGCAGCTCGGTCTCGGGGCGCGGGATGAGCGCCCGCGCATCGGTGGCGAGGGCGAGGCCGTGGAACTCGCGGAAGCCCCGGATGTAGGCGACGGGCTCGCCGGCCTCGCGCCGCGCGACGCCCGCCTCGTACTGCGCCTGCGCGCCGGTGCCCACCGGGGCGTCGGGGTTGGCGATGACCCCCGTGCGGTCGACGTGCAGGACGTGGGCGAGGAGCAGCTCCGCGTCGAGCCGCGGGGAGCCGGCCCCGGAGGCGGCCAGTCGGGCAGTCGCCTCCCGGACGAGCGCCGAGACGGTGGCGGCATCGGCCATGCGCTACTCGCTCGACTCCGTGAGCGCGTGCAGGCGGTCGGCCTGGTCGGCCATCTGGAGCGCGTCGATCAGCGGGTCGATCTGACCCTCGAGCACGGCGGGCACGTTGTGGATGGTGAAGCCGATGCGGTGGTCGGTGACCCGGTTGTCCGGGAAGTTGTAGGTCCGGATCTTCTCGGAGCGCTCGCCGCCGCCGACCATCAGCTTGCGCTCGGCGCTCTGGGACTCGCGCTGCTTGGCAAGCTCGAGGTCGTACAGGCGCGAGCGCAGGACCGACATCGCCTTGGCCTTGTTCTTGTGCTGGCTCTTCTCGTCCTGGATCTCGACCACGAGGCCCGACGGGAGGTGCGTGATCCGCACGGCCGAGTCGGTGGTGTTCACCGACTGCCCGCCGGGGCCGGAGCTGCGCTTGACCTCGATGCGGAGGTCGCGCTCCTCGTCGATCTCCACCTCGATGGCGTCGACCTCGGGCAGGACGATGACGGTGGCCGTGGACGTGTGGATACGCCCGGCCGACTCGGTGCTGGGCACGCGCTGGACGCGGTGGACGCCGCCCTCGAACTTGAGCCGGCTGTAGGCGCCGTCGCCCGCGACCTCGAGGATGGCCTCCTTGATGCCGCCGATGCCGGTCTCGTTGAGGCTCATGAGGTCGGTGCCGAACCGGTGCTCCTGCGCGTAGCGCGTGTACATGCGCAGGAGCTCCGCCGCGAACAGCGCCGCCTCCTCGCCGCCGGCGCCGGCCCGGACCTCGACGATCACGTTGCGGTCGTCGTTGGGGTCGCGGGGCAGGAGCGAGACCTTGAGGTCGTCGAGCAGCCGCGTCTCGCGGCCCTCGAGCTCGGTCATCTCCTCGCGCGCGAGCGCCCGCATCTCCTCATCGGCCTCGTCGTCGCGCATCTGCCGCGCGCCTTCGAGCTGCGCGCGCACCTCGACGAGCTCGCGGTACGCGGCCACGACCGGCTCGAGGCGGGACAGCTCCCGGCCCAGCCGGCGCAGCTGCGAGGGGTCGCCCAGCACCTCGGGCGTGCCCAGCTGCCGCGAGACGTCGTCGTACTGGGCGGCGAGGTCGGCGAGCTTGGCGTCGAGGCTGAATTCGGGGGGCATGGGTTCGTCTCAGGTCGTGTCGAAACTTCGGCTGGCGGTTCGGGAGGGGCGGGCGCCGTCAGGCGTCCGGGGGGTCGATCGGGGCCATCGCGATCTCGTCGGCGAGGGTGGTGGCGGCCGCCCGGGCGTTCGCCGCCGTCTCGCCGGGAGCGGGCATCGGGTCGCGGGCGAGGTCGAGGCCGCCGGGCGGGACGGGCTCGGCATCGGCGCGCAGCGCCTCCTCCACGGCCACGATCGCCACCTCGATCATCTCGTCGGTGGGCTGCTTGGTGGTGATCATCTGGACCAGGATCCCGGGCCACATGATCACGCGGACGACGGGGTTCGAGCGGTGGCGGGCGCCGAGGCGGAGCAGCTCGTAGCCCACCGAGGCGATGACCGGGATCAGGAGGACGCGGCTGGCGACGGTGACGAGGGGCGTCTGCCTGCCCACGAGCGCGAAGCCGAAGATCGAGAGGATGATCACGACCACCAGGAACTCCGTGCCGCAGCGCGGGTGGGCGGTGGGGTACTTGCGGATGGCCTCGGGGCGAAGCGGGTCGCCGTGCTCGAGCGCGTGGATCGTCATGTGCTCGGCGCCGTGGTACTGGAAGACCCGGCTGATGTCCGGCGTGCGGGCGAGGAGCGCCAGGTAGCCCAGGAACAGCAGGACCCGCACCAGCCCCTCGAGGGCGTACTTCGCCAGGTCGCCGTGGCTGTCGCCGACGGTGAAGGTCGCGACGGCCAGTGGGAGCAGGAAGAACAGGCCGACGCCCAGCACGCCGGTGATGAGGAGCATCACGGCGATGCTGCCCCTCCCCAGCTCGACGCCCTCCTCCTCCACCTGGAGGCTCGCGGAGCGCATCAGCCAGCGCGTGCCCACGACCAGCGTCTCGTACAGGATCACCAGGCCGCGGACGAACGGCCAGCGGGACACGCGGTTCTTGTGGAAGCCGGCGTCGAGGCGCTCGGCCTCCCACACGATCCGGCCGTCCGGGTGCCGCAGGGCGACGGCGATGGCGTCGCGGCCGCGCATCATCACACCCTCGATGAGCGCCTGGCCGCCGTATGCATAGCGGGGCATCGGCCAAGTCTACCGGCTGGGTGCCCCGAAGCCCGGGGCCCGAGCGGGCCGTGCTCGAGGCGTGGGCGCTCCGGGGCGCCTTGTGGCATTTCGCCCCATACTCGGGCTGATGCGACTCGAACTCACCAAGCGCGGCGACTACGCCGTCCGGGCGATGCTGGAGCTGACCCGCGGCGCCGGCAACGGGCTGCTCTCGGCGCGCCGCATCTCCGAGGCGATGGGCATCCCGGTCCGGTTCCTGCCCCAGGTGCTCGCGGACCTCCAGCACGCGGGCCTGGTCGAGGCGGCCCCGGGCCGGAGCGGCGGCTATCGGCTGGCACGGGACCCCGCGAGCGTGTCGCTGCTCGAGGTCATCGAGGCGGTCGAGGGCGATTCGCGCCGCCAGTCGTGCGTGCTCCGCGGGGGCCCGTGCGGCAAGGACGGCTTCTGCGACGTGCACGGCGTGTTCTTCGCGGGGCAGGAGGCGCTGCTCCGCACCTTGGAGGCCGCCACGCTGGCCGAGCTCGCGCAGCGGATGGCGCCGCCCGCCTGAGCGCCGCGTGCGCCGGGGCGACGCCAGACGGGCGGCCCGCGCCAAACCCTCAGCGCCGGGCACGGACCCCGAGCGCCGACCACGCGAGACTGGCTGACGCAACCACGGCGATCGCCGCGAGCGCAGCCCCGGCCGCCACCAGCGGCCCGAGGTCCAGGGGCCAGCCCACCGACACCAGCACCGCCCCGAGGTTGAGCGCGACCAGCCTGGGGCGCGCGGCCCGCCCCAGGACCACGCGCTGCGCGGCGTGCTCGACGGGGCCGCCCGGTCCGATCGAGGGCAGCAGGTGCGTCCACGAAGCCACCAGCACCTGCACCACCCAGCCGATCGCCAGCGGCCCGGCCACCAACTGCGAGCGCCACGCGAGGTCGTCGCCGACGAGGCCGACGGACCGCGCCAGGACGAGCGCCGATGCCGCGCCCGCGCCCACGGCGAACCACCCCACGCCCGCGAGCAGTCCGCCGCTCGCCAACAGGTGCCAGCCCGCGTCCGTGGTCCAGCGACCGCGCGCGGCGCGCACGGCGCGTGCCTCCGCCACCAGCCCGGCGATCCCGACCAGCGTGAGGGCCGCCCCTCCCCCGGCGATCGCACCGACCCGCGTCAGGTCGCCGACCACCACCAGCGGCGACCCCAGTGCCACGCCGAGCACCGCCACCGTGGCCGACCGCCGCGGAACGATCCGCGTCCCGAGCACGGTGGGCAGGAAGTGGAGCAGCGTGGACAGGATCACCAGCGACACGAAGCCGATCAGGTTGGTCCAGGCGTGTGCGGCCCGGACCCGGACGAGGTTGAGGAGCACGGGCGTCCAGCCCGCCACGACCAGCGTCCCGAGCGTTGCGCCGACGCCCACATTGCCGAGGGCCAGCAGGTAGCCGGCCGTGACGATCGGTCGGCGGGCCATGAGCCCGCCACGCCCCGATCGGCGCACGCTGGCCGCGGTGGCGGCGATGCCGCCCAGGAAGACGACGCCGCCGATGGCGGAGAGCGGCAGGCCGAGGGCGAGTCCGGGGTCGATCCCGTGGGTCGCGACCAGCGCCGCCCCCGCGGCGACCATCAGGACCGCCGCAAGTCGCAGCCGGGCCGGTGCGGGCCGACCCGCCGAGAGCGCCGCCACGAAGAACGGCATCACGCCCGCGATCGCCGTCGAGGCGCCCCCGGCCAGGGCCAGGTGGAGCGGCAGCCACACGGGGGACGGCACGGCCTGCGCGCCAGCGGTCACGGCGGCAGCGGCGCCCGCCGCGGCCACGAGGTAGAGGGCGGCGACCACGACCGAGAGCACCACGATCCGGCGATCGTCGGCGCGGCGCGGGCCGGGCGAGAACGTCAGGGGCCCGGAGGGCCTGGAGGGACCGGCCGAACCCGACGGCGCGCGTGGTCCCGGCTGGGAATCGTCCGGACGGCCCCCGTCCATGGTGTCGCTTGTCATTTGCTGAACATCTACTAAGTTAGTGATAGTTTATGTGGAGCCGGAGAAGTCCAACGGGACGACACAGGAGGGCCGGCGACCGGGTCCCGGGCAGCGCGCCGGGCTCTGATGAAGGGAACATGATGAACCGCACGTATCGTTTGCTCGCAGCATCGGCAGCAATCGCGTTCCTGACGGTCGGCTGCTCGTCGGTCTCGACGGCACCGCAGTGGAGCTTCGGACCCGTCGCCCCGGCAGCCGCCTCGGGCGCATCGGCTGCTGCAACAGCCGCTGTCGTCCCGCCCGCCGCGGCCGCCTCGCCCGCGGCCTCGACCGACGCCTCGCCCGCCGCCATGGCCATGCCCGGCGCCTCCCCCGCTGCCGCCCCGAGTGGCGCCCCGGCCGCCCAGGCTGCCGCCTACACCCTGCGCGACCCCAAGGCGCCGCCCGTGCTGCCCGGCACGGTCCACGACATCGACCTCCCCATCATCGAGAAGGACATGACCGTCGCCACGGGCGTGGTCGTCCACGTCTGGACGTTCGGCGGCGAGGTGCCCGGGCCGGTCATCCGGGTCCACCTGGGCGACACGGTCCACGTCCACCTGACCAACCAGACCCAGATGTCCCACTCCATCGACTTCCACGCCAGCCAGACGGCCATGGACCACCAGATGGTGGAGATCCCGCCCGGCGGCACGTTCACCTACACGTTCCAGGCCGACTACGCGGGCGTCTGGATGTACCACTGCGGCACGCAGCCGGCGCTGCTGCACATCGCCAACGGGATGTTCGGCATGGTCATCGTGGAGCCGAAGGGCGGCCTGCCCAAGGTCGACAACGAGTTCGCCTTCGTCCAGAGCGAGTGGTACCTCGGCAAGCCGGGCCAGCCGGTCGACTACGCGAAGGCGAACTCCACCGCGCCGGCGCCCGACTACGTCGTGTTCAACGGCATCGCCAACCAGTACAAGGACAACCCGATCCCGGTGAAGACCGGCGGCCGGGTCCGGGTCTTCGTGCTCGACGCCGGCCCCAACGAGGACAGCTCGTTCCACGTGGTCGGCACGATCTTCGACACGGTGGTCAAGGAGGGCATGGTCCTGGAGAAGGGCAACGCCGGGGGCTGGGGCTCCCAGGCCGTGGACCTCTCCCCGGCGCAGGCCGCGATCATCGAGTTCAGCCCGGCCGAGGACGGCATGTACGCGTTCGTGACCCACGCGTTCAACTTCGTGACCCACGGGGCGATCGGCGTCTTCGAGGCGAGTGGCAACTAGGGCACTGGGGCGCCCGGGACCGCGTCGCCCCGCGTCGCCCCGACTTCACGTCACGTTCGCGGCAGCCAGCGCCTCGATCTCCCCGGGCGAGTAGCCGAGCTCCACCAGGATCTCCGCGGAGTGCTCGCCGAGGAGCGGCGGAGCGGTGCGGATCGACGCCGGCGTGGCGCCGAGGTGGAACGGGATCCCCGCCTGCTTGACCGCGCCGAGCACAGGGTGCTCGACCTCGACCGTCATCCCGCGCGCCAGGGCCTGGGGCTGTGCGAAGGCCGCCACCACGTCGTTGATCGGCCCCGCCGGGATCTCGGCGGCGTCCATCTCGGCCAGCCAGTGAGCGGTCGACCCCGTCTCGAACCGGGCCGCGAGGAGCGGCCGGAGCGCCGCGCGGTTGACGACCCGGACGCCGTTGGTGGCGAAGCGCGGGTCGGCCACGAGCTCGGGCACGCCCAGGCTGGCGCACAGGCGCGGCCACTGGCGCTCCGAGCCCACCGCGATGGCGATCTCGCCGTCCGCGGTCCGGAACGTCTCGTACGGGACGATGTTGGGGTGCGCGTTGCCGAGCCTGCCCGGCGCGCGGCCGCTGACGAAGGCGTTCTGCGCCTGGTTGACCAGGACCGCGAGCGTTGACTCCAGCAGCGACACGTCGATCCGCTGGCCGGGGGCCGTCGAGCGCGCCCGCCCGAGGAGCCCGGCGAGCACGCTGACGGCGCCGAACAGCCCGGTCACGACATCGCTGATCGCCACGCCCACCTTGGTGGCGCTGCCGCCCTCCGCGTCCGGCGCGCCGGTGATCGACATCAGGCCCGCGGTGGCCTGGATCACGAAGTCGTAGCCCGGCTTCTGCGCGTCCGGCCCGTCGGTGCCGAAGCCGCTGATCGCGAGGTGGACGAGGTCCGGGTTGAGGTCCCGCAGCACGTCGTCGCCGAAGCCGAGCCTGGCCAGGCCGCCGACGCGGAAGTTCTCGACGAAGACGTCGCTGGACCGGAGGAGGCGGGTCAGAACCTGCCGGCCCTCGGGCTGCTTGAGGTCGAGCCGGATCGAGCGCTTGTTGCGGTTGACCGCGAGGTAATAGGCGGCGGTCCGTGTCCCGTCCGTCTTGCTGCCCACCCAGGGCGGACCCCAGCCGCGCGTCGCGTCGCCCTCCGGCGGCTCCACCTTGATGACCTCCGCGCCGAGGTCCGCGAGGAGCATCGTGCAGTACGGCCCGGCCAGCACGGCCGAGCAGTCGGCGACGCGGATCCCAGCGAGCGGCCCAAGGCTGGCGGGATCCGGTTCCGGGGGACCGGCGGTGCGGGCGGGGTTCGTCATGACTGCCGAATGGTAGCCGGGCGTTCCCTGGGCTGACCCCCGGGCCCGCACCGCGCGCTCCTCGAGCCGACGGCGGCGCGTCGCCCCGCGCAGGAGCCGTCAGACGCGACGCCGATCAGCGGGCCACGGCGAGGACGACGAACGTCAGCCGGCACGTGACGACAGCGTCGTCCCGGGCCACGACGTCGAGGCCGGCGCCGTCGACGACCCGGCAGGCTTGGGCCGCCGGGCTGTCGAGCCCGATCATGATTGCGACCGGCGCGTTCGGCGAACTCGCGCCGAGGATGGCCCGTGCGCTGTCCGGCACCGCCAGGGTGAGCGGCGCGGTGTCGCCGTCCTCGCCGAGGACGGTCACGGTCTGCGGCTCCATCAGCCACCGCGGAGACAGGACGCAGCCGCGCGCGGCAGCGACATCGGCACACGCCGTGACCGGGCCGGCAGACATGCCGACCACCTCGACCGTGAAAGGCTGGCTGCCGTAGCAGGCCAGCAGGTCGATGGCCGGCAGCGTCCACGCCTCGGCAGGTGCGCGACTGCCGCTGCACAACGGAGCCTCCGGAGCGAGCCACGGGACGACGCCGCCGCCCGCTGCAACCCAGCCGAAGCCTGGCACCCGGTCGATGCTGACCTGGTACCAGTCGTGGTTGTCGCGCGTCATCGGACCGCGAAGGATCAGCATCCGAGCGCCCGAGGGAAGCAGCGGCTGCAGCCGCGTCGCGGGATCCACGACTCCGGGCTGCGTCCGCACGCGAAGCCCGGCGCCATCTGAGGTCACGACTGCCAGCCCACCGACGGTCAGGACGGGTGGGGCTGTCGGAGGCACGGCAAGGCTCGGCACAGCCGTCGCTCCGGACATGTTCGGGGATGGGTCGGTTGTGCCGCCCGTCGCGCTGGAGGGACCGAGCGCCGCGGAGGCCACTCCCGCGGCGCGTGACGGCTCGCCGCCAGCCACCGCCGATGGCGCGCGCTCCGACGTCGTGCCTCCCTGGCGGCCCGCGAGGTAGCCGCCGGTCGCCGCGAGTGCCACGACCACCCCGATGACGAGCAGTGCCCCAAGGCGATCGAGCGTGCGTATGTTGCGGTCCTGCGGCGTCCGAGCGGCGCCCGCTGCGATCCGATCGCGCAAGGCCGGGGAGGCCTGCGCCGCACGTCGCTCGAGCATCGCGCTGATGAGCTCGGCGCCTCGGTCCGGGGCGGTCACGGCTCTGCCTCGAGAGCCCCGATGAGGATCGCCACGGACTCCGCCAATCTCACGCGGACCACGCCAACCGGCTCGTGGACGGCGCAGGCGATCTGGGTCAGGGTCTGGCCGGCCACCTCGTGCAGCACGAGCACTGCTCGGTCGGTCAGATCGAGCCGGTCGAACGCCTGGTCGAGCCGTGCCAGCGCCTCCTCGAGGTCGACGCCGCCAGCCGCGGGACGCTGAGGCTGCCGCCGATCCCCGAGCGAGACGGGCAGGCGAGCCTTGTCCGATCCGCGGGCCCGCATCTTGCAGGCGCTGACGAGGATGCAGTCGAACCACGAGCCAAACTCGCTCCCATCGCGGAGGCGCGGCAGGTGGCGCCACGCCGCGAGCGACGCGTCCACGATCGCGGCCTCGGCCTCCGACGCCCCGAGCAAGATGCTGGCGATGCGGTAGCCGCGATCAACGTGCCGTTCCACGAGCGCCTCGAACGCGGCGACGTCGCCGCGCCGCGCCGCGGCGACGACGACCGCGTCGCGTCGCTTGACGTCCATCGCATCCGCCGTGGTCGCCGACGACATGCCCGGCACGATCCCCCTCTGTGCTGCTCCTCGCGCGTCATCCTCGCCGAGCGAGTGGGCGGATGGGGAGTGCCGGTGGTCGCCAACTGACCACCGCCGCGGGCGCGCTCAGTCGCCAATCACAGCTTCCTCGGTCGCCTCCGGCACGGTGATGTCCACGACCTCGGCACCCGTGGCCGCGATGAGGTCCGCTGGCGTCAGGTGCACATTGAAGCCGCGCGCGCCGCCGCCGATCGCCACGAGCGGCAGGCCCACGATGGACGCATCCGCGATCACGGGCCACGGCCGTCGGGCGCCGAACGGGGTGATCGCCCCGCGCTCATAGCCGGTCTCGGCCTTGGCCGCGTCCTTGTCCGGGAGACTGAGCCGGTTCGTGCCCAGGTGCGCCCGCAGCTTGGGCCAGTCGAACCGGCGGCCGCCCGGGACGAGCACGAAGACGTAGTCGTCCGCGGCGCGGCGGACGAGGATCGAGCGCAGGAGCGCGCCGAGCGGGATCCCCTGGAGCGCCGCGCTCTCCTCGGCCGAGCGGGGGATCTCCGTGCGGACCGCCCGGAACGCGACGCCGGCCGCGCGAAGGGCGACGATGGCCGGTGTCGACGGTGCGGGCTCGCCGGGAACGCTCACTCAGCGGATCGTAGCGCCGAACGCTACGATGCCCCGCATGACCGAACCGACGTCCCAGGCGGGTGCCCGCCGCCTCACGCTCATGACCACCCACGCCCACCCCGACGACGAGACGATCGGCACGGGCGGCACGATGGCGAAGGCGGTGCGGGCCGGCCACCGGGTCGTCCTCGTGACGTGCACGCGCGGCGAGCAGGGCGAGATCGTCGTGCCCGAGATGGACACGCCCGACAACCACCGTCGGCTGGGCGAGATCCGGGCCGTCGAGCTGGAGCGCGCGATGGCGGCGCTGGGCGTCACCGAGTGGGACAACCTGGGCTACCGCGACTCGGACATGATGGGCCGCGCCGGCAATCGCGACCCGCGCTGCTTCTGGCAGGCGGACATCGACGAGGCCATCGGCCGGATGACCTGGATGGTCCGGCGCTTCAAGCCCGACGTGATGACCACCTACAACGACTTCGGCGGGTATGGGCACCCCGACCACATCCGCACCCACGTCGTGGCGGTGGGCGCGTTCGAGCGGGCTGGCGATCCTGCCTGGTACCCCGACCAGCTGGCGCCCGAGCACGGCGGCACGGGCGCGCCCGAGGCCGATGGCGGGCTCGCTCCCTGGGCACCCGCCAAGCTCTACGAGCAGGCCATCCCGCGATCCGTGCGCCTTGCGCTCCAGGCGAAGCTCGAGGAGATCGGCGAGCGCTCGTTCTGGTCGCCGCCGGAGGACGCCACGCCCGAGCAGCTGGCCGAGCACGAGGGCTACATGGCCAAGATGCTCGTCCCCGACGAGACGATCACCGCCTGGGTGGACATCAGCGATGCGATCGACGCGCGCTGGACCGCGATGCAAGCTCACGTCACGCAGATCAGCGACCAGAACCCGTTCGTCCGGTTCGGCCGCAGCGCGTGGCGCGACTTCTGGTCGAAGGAGGCGTACGTGCGACGGGCGTCGCGGATCCCCGCGCCCGAACGGGAGACGGACCTGTTCGAGGGCTTCGGGGGGCGCGAGCCCGGGCCGTACGGCTGGGGGTAGCTGGCGCCCGTCGGGCGTTGCCAGATGGCCGCGGTGTGGCCCGTGACCCTGGCGCCGCGGCCACCTGCTCCTGGTGCGGTCATCTGGGGGCCAACCGCGCAGATTCGCTCTCAGGTGACCACCGTGCGGTCCTCCTCCGAGGACAACCTGGATACCGGCGCAGAGCGGGCATCGGGCGGGGAGCCGCCCAGTCGTCGTGCGTCGGTCGCTGGCCGCTCTGCGGCCCGTTCCCACGGCCGGCGCCACAGCGCCGGCCGGGGCCCCTCCGGCAAGAACCGGCAACCAGTACAAGGACGACTTGTCTGGCCTCGCCGCCCCGCCCACGGGCGCGGATTCCCGCCACCAGCCGGGCCCGGTGACTGCGTGACCGGGATTCGCCCTGGATTCGATCCTCGGGACCCGGGGTGGGGCGCCCGGACGCGGTGCGGTAGTCGTGCCTGTACTGATCGCCGGTTTCGGCGGGCGCGGAACGAAGGGCTTGGGGCGAGACGCCGGCGCGGCGAGGCGCCCGCCTACCAGGGCAGGTTCTTGGACGCCTTGAAGATCTGGTCCAGGACCACCCTGCCCGACCCCGCCGGGTCCATGAAGTTCGGCTGCGCCCAGTCGAGCACGAGGTGCGGGTGGAGCCACACTTGCACCAGGCGCGAGCCCGAGAACGTGAACTCGAGGCTGATGCCCTCCATCGTCGGCTCGGACCAGGTCTGGTCGAACGTGAAGTTGCCGAGGGCGTACCAGATCGGGTGGCCCTTGTAGACCTCCATCGCCTGCGCCCAGTGCGGGTGGTTGCCGATGACCAGGTCCGCGCCCGCGTCGATCGCGTCGTGAGCGAGGGTCCGCTGCGTCGCCGTGGGTCCCGCGGTGTACTCGACGCCCCAGTGCGGCCACACGATGACGACCTGGGCGCCGGCCTTCCGGGCTGCCGCGATGTCGCGCTTGAGGTAGGCGTTGGTCATGCGGGCCGAGCCGGCCTTCGTGGAGGTGGCGTTGTAGACCGGGGCGATGGTGTCGTAGGACAGCAGCGCGACCTTGACGCCCTTGATGGTGACGATCGACGGCTTGTGCGCTGCGGCCGTGTTCGCTCCAGCGCCGCCGTGGAGCAGCCCGTACTGGGTCAGGTAGTTCATCGACTGGAGCACGCCGGCGGGCCCGAAGTCGCCGACGTGGTTGTTGGCCATCGAGACCCAGTCGAACCCCGCGTCGCGGACGCCGGCGAGATAGGCCGGGTTGCCGGTGAAGACTGTCCCGTGCGAGTGGAAGGTGAAGTTCTTGACGGCCACCTCCTCCATGTTGGCGATGGCGAAGTCGGCACCCTCGATCAGCGAGCGGACGGCACCGGCATGCCCGGTCCGCTGCGTGTACGGGAGGTCCCAGCCGAACTGCGAGCAGTGCTTGCAGTGGCCGGTGATCTTCACGGTGCCGCCGTCGTACAGGTAGTTGGGGTCGTTGCCGTGGTTCTTGATTGCCAGGGCGGCCCCGCGGTCGAGCCCGAGGTCGCCGGCCGCGTAGAGGGTCCAGGCGGCGGCCGGATCGTAGGCGACGTTGCCCGCCGCGACCGGCAGCTGCGCGTGGAGCGGCCAGGCGGCCAGCGACGCCACCCGCGTCTCGCCGAACAGCGAGGCGGAACCCCAGGCGAGCGCACGCACGCCCGGGCCGATCTGGTCGGCGCGCAGGAACCCCAGCCAGGTCTGGTGCTTGGCGAGGGTGGTCATCAGCGCGTCGGCGGAGGCCACCGTGACGAGGTGGCTGCCGAGCGCACTCGCGCTGACGCCCAGCGCTGCCAACTCGACCGTCGCGTCCGCCTTGACGAGCACGAGCGACGCGAAGGGCGACGCACCCGACGGCATGCCGCTGACGTCGGCGGCGCTGGTCCCCGTCCTGCCCGTCCGGAATGAGGTGACGGGGGCGAAGGCGACGTCGGCGATGATCGCGGGGGGCGAAGCCGACGTGCCAGGCGACGAATCGCCCGACGGCGACACCGAGGCCGTGGCGCCATCCGAGGCGAGTGGCGACCCGCCGCCGAGGCCAGCCGCCTGGGAGGCACTGGGCGAGCCGCCCGGGGAGCTGGCGGACCCGAAGTGCAGCCCGCCCGAGAAGCCGATCGCCACCAGGGCCACCACGATGACGGCGGCCGCGCCCGCCGCGATCGGGCGGCCCGGGCCCCTCCGCCCCCGGCCGGGGCCCTTCGCGCCGAACCCGGCGCGCGCCTCGGCTGAGCCGGGAGCGGGCGCGGGCCCGTCGAGCGGATGCGCCCCGCTGCGCGGGCTGGACGTCCGGGGGTCGTAGCCGGGGTCTCGCACGCTCATCGCGTCAGCCTACCGCGCGGGTCGAGGGCCGGAGCACCCGATCCGGAGCGTCTCGCGGGAAGAGCAGCGCCCCGTCCGGGCGGGCGGACGGGGCGCGAGGGGATGCGAGAGATGGCGGACCCGACCGGATTCGAACCGGCGATCTCCAGCGTGACAGGCTGGCATGTTGGGCCGCTACACCACGGGTCCTCGGCCGGTGGCGGATCATATCAGGCGATCCCCCAACGCCGCCAGCCGCACGGATGCATCCGCCGCGACGGTTGGCGCGCCCTGGCGGACGGGCCGAGTCGCGTCGGCGCCGTGCGCGTGAGTCGCGGCCGACTCGCAGCACGGCGCGGCCCGCCTGAGTCGCGGCCGACTCAAAACACGGCGCCGTGCGCGTGAGTCGCGGCCGACTCGAAACACGGCGCGGCCCGCCTGAGTCGCGGCCGACTCGAAACACGGCGCCGTGAGCGTGAGCGGCGGGCCTGGGCCCGGCATTCCGGGACCGTTCACGCTCGCCGCTCGGCCGTTCCGAGTCTGCGACTCACCAGATGACTCACCATGTGGCTGGCGTCATGCTCGCCCACCTCCGCAACCCGGGCGGCCGCGCCGCGATATGCTCGCCGGGCCATGCCCGATCTGATCGACCTGCGCTCTGACACCGTCACCCACCCGACGCCCGCGATGCGCCGCGCCATGGCCGAGGCGGAGGTCGGCGACGACGTCTTCAGCGACGACCCGACCGTCAACGCGCTCGAGGCACGCGCCGCCGACCTGCTGGGCAAGGAGGCCGGGCTGTTTGTCGCGAGCGGCACGATGGGCAACCTCGTGTCGCTGATGGCCCACCTGCCGCGCGGCCACGAGGCGATCGCGGGCGCCTCGACCCACACGGTCATGGACGAGGCGGGCGGCCACGCGGTGGTCGTGGGCGCCACGATCCGCCCGCTGCCGGAGCGCCTCGACGGCACGCTCGACCCGCAGGCCATCGCCGACGCCTTCCGAGACCCCGCCGACCTCCACGAGCCCCTCACCGGCCTCGTCGTCCTCGAGAACACCCACGCGCACACGGGCGGCCGCCCGCTGTCGGCCGAGTACGAGCGCGAGGTCGCGCAGATCGCCCACGAGCGTGGCGTGCCGCTCCACCTCGACGGCGCACGCTTCTGGAACGCCGTCGTCGCGCTGGGGACGACGGCGCGCGAGCTCGCCGGCCCGGCCGACAGCGTCACGTTCTGCCTCTCGAAGGGCCTCTCGGCGCCGATCGGCTCGGTCGTCGTCGGCGACGCGCCGTTCGTCGCGCGCGCCCGGCGCGCCCGCAAGCTGCTCGGCGGCGGGATGCGCCAGGTGGGCGTGCTGGCGGCCGCGGGCCTCCTCGCGCTCAGCGACGGCCCCGACGGCATGATCGACCGCCTCGCCGACGACCACGCCAACGCGCGGCGGCTTGCCGAGGGCCTCGCGCGGCTCGACGGCATCCGCTCCCCGGGGGGGCTCGGCCAGGAGGGCGAAGGCCCGCTGGACCCCTCCCGCGTCGTGACCAACTTCGTCCTGTTCCGAGTGAACCGCGACCGGGCGGCGTTCCTCGACGCCCTCGAGGCGCGGGGCGTGCTGATGGTCCCCTACGCCGGCGGCTCGATCCGCGCGGTCACCCACTACGGAATCGAAGCGGCCGACGTGGACCGGGTCCTGGACGTCATCGCCGACTCGCTCCACGCCACGGCATGACGCGAGACCACAAGCGGGCCATGGAGGGGGACCGATGACCGAACTGCGCACCCAGCTGCTCCTGCCGCGACCGGCGCCCGCACCCGACGCGGGCCCGCTCGACGAGCGCCTCTACGACCTCGCCGAGGCTCGGGCCCGGCGCCTCTTCCACGAGAACCCCATTCTCGCGAGCTCCTTCGGCGTCCACGGCGAGGATTCGCGATTGGGCGACCCGTCCCGCGACGCCCTCGAGGGCCAGATCAGCGCCGAGCGGGCCCACCTCGCGGCGGTGGAGGCGCTCGACACGGTCGGGCTGTCGCCGGCCGCCCGCTTCGAGCGCGACCTCGAGCTCCACAACGTGCGCCTCGGCCTGTTCGACCTCGACGAGATGCGCGCCTGGGAGCGCCGGCCGACGGGTGCGGGCGACATCGGCGACGCGGTCTTCCTGCTGTTCGCGCGGGGCGCGGCCCCGCTGTCCGAGCGCCTGGAGCGGATCGCGGATCGGCTCGAGGCCGTGCCCGCCTACCTCGAGGCGTCGCGGACCCGGGCCGCCGGCACCCCCGTCGCGACGTGGCTCGACACCGACCTGCGCAACGCCGAGGACCTGCCGTCCCTGTTCGCCGAGGTCCAGGCCGCCGGGCAGGGCGTCCTGCGGGGCGCGGCCTCCGCCAAGCTCGAGCGCGCGATCGCCGGTGCCCAGACCGCGCTCGAGGCGTGGACCGGCTGGCTGCGCGACGGCCTCGCCCGCGCCGACGACAACTGGCCGCTGGGCACCGAGCGCTACGACGAGCTCGTCCGGCTGCGCGCGTTCGGCGACCTCGACGCGGACGCGATCCTGGCGATCGGCGAGGAGCAGCTCCAGCGCAACCACGACGCCCGACGGGCCGCCGCCCGCGAGGTGGACCCCGACGCGGACGAGGCGACCGTCATCGAGCGCCTCAAGTCGAACCACCCGGCCACATTCGAGCAGGCCCTGGAGGGCTACCGGGACGCGATGCGCCGGGCCCGCGCCCACCTCGTCGAGCATGACCTGGTCACGGTCCCCGACGACGAGGTGATCGAGGTCATCCCGACGCCCGAGTACCTGCGCAGCGTCATGCCCTTCGCGGCGTATTTCCAGCCCGCCCGCTTCGACGCCGACCAGCGCGGCCTGTACGTGGTCACCCCGGCCGTGGACAACGACCCCAACGCGATGCGCGAGCACTACTGGGAGTCGATCTCGAACACGAGCGTCCACGAGGCGTACCCGGGGCACCACCTCCAGCTCCACGTGGCGAACCAGCACCCGAGCGTGACCCGGATGCTCACCGACGCGCCCGAGTTCGTCGAGGGCTGGGGGATGTACTCCGAGCAGATGATGCGCGAGGAGGGCTTCGACGCCGGCCCCGCCTTCCGGACCGCGATGTACACCGACGCGATCTGGCGGGCCTGCCGGATCATCCTGGACACCCGGATGCACCGGGGGGAGCTGACGGAGGACGAGGCGACCGACTTCATGGTCGAGCACACCTCCTTCGAGACGGCCAACGCCCGGGCCGAGGTCCGCCGCTACACCTACACGCCCGGCTACCAGCTGAGCTACTTGCTGGGCAAGGTGCTGATCCTGGGGCTGCGCGAGGAGGAGCGCCGGCGGCACGGCCCCGCCTTCTCGCTCAAGGCCTTCCACGACACGCTGCTGCGCAACGGGTCCCTGCCCATCAGCTTCCACCGGCGACTGCTCCGCGGCGAGGGGTAGCCCGCGTGGAGCTCTACCCCGCGATCGACGTCGTGGGCGGGCGGTCGCGCCTGGTGTACTGGCCGGGCGCGTCGGCCGGGATCGGGTCGCCGACCGACCGGCCGGACCGGATCGCCCAGCAGCTGGTGGGGCAGGGTGCCCGGCTGATCCACCTCGTGGACTTCGACGGGGCGCGGCGCGCGCAGCCGGCGAACCTCGAGGCGGTGGGGGCCGTGGCGTCGCGCGTGGCCGTGCCGCTCCAGGTGGCCGGCGGCCTCGAGGAGCCCGACCACGTGCGGCTCGCGTTCGCGGCCGGCGCCACGCGCGTGGTGCTGTCCGCGGCGATCGTCGAGCGGCCCGAGGCGCTGCGCGGGTGCCTGGAGGTGGCGGGCGACTGGCTGGCCGTGGGGCTCGATCCGCGGCCCGACCGGCTGGCTGCGTTCCCGTGGAGGCGGACGGTCCCACCCACGCTGCCTGCGCTCGTGGATGAGCTGGCCGCGGCGGGCGTCCACCGGATCGTGCTCAGCCATGGTGGCTCCGCGCCGGATGCGGGGCTCCTGGCGTTGCTGGTCCGCCGCGGCGACCTCGACGTGCTGGTGGCCGGCGGCGCCACGGACCTCGACGGCATCCGCCGCCTCCGCGATGCCGGGGTGGGTGGCCTGATCCTGGGCGAGCCGCTCCTCAGCGGGGCGATCGAGCTGTCGCAGGCGCTCGAGGCGGCCGGGTCGACCGGCGGCTGACAAGGCCCGGATCCGGGGATCGCGCTAGGATCGGCTCCCACCGCCCGGGCCGAGTGCGCGCCCGACGGACCGACCCCCCCCCGACACTAGGACCGATCCACTTGATGCGCTTCCACCGAACGGCCGCCCTGCTCGCGGTCGCCGTGCTCGTCGCCGCATGCACGGGCGGCACCGCCTCGTCACCCAACCCGTCGGCGCATTCGTACGCCAGCTCCTCAACCGCGCCCAACAGCGCCGCGGCAGCCCTGCCCTCGACCGGCGCCTCGGCCCCCTCCGGCTCGTCGGCGGCATCGGCGGGCGCGCCCGACCTCTCGAGCTGCCCCACCAGCCAGCCGCCGGCCATGGCGGCCTCTGATGCGAAGCTCGTCACCCTCAAGACGTCGAAGGGCACCATCGTCATCAAGGTCGAGGGCGCGCTGTCGCCCATCGCCGCCGGCAACTTCGTCGCGCTCGCGCAGTGCGGCTACTACACCGGCGTCGTGTTCCACCGCCTGGTCCCCGGCTTCGTGATCCAGGGCGGCGACGGCACCTTCGGCCGCGAGCCCAACCTGAACATGACGAACATCGGCACGGGGGGTCCGGCGTACACGATCCAGGACGAGCCGGTCACGAGCGCGTACACCCGTGGCGCGGTGGCGATGGCCAAGACGCCGGCCCCCAACAGCGCCAACTCGCAGTTCTTCATCGTCCTCGCCAACATCAGCCTGTCGCCCACCTACCAGATCTTCGGCCACGTCACGTCCGGCATGGACGTGGTGGACGCCATCGCGGCCATGCCCAACTCGGGCGGCGACGCCAACACGGCCGTCAACCCCGTCGCCATGGACTCGGTCACCGTCAGCAACCCCTAGCCAGCGCTCTCGCCATCCCGGCCAGCCGCGCGCCAAAGGAGAACCGCATGACCCGCGCCGTCATCGCCACCGAACTCGGCGACATCGAGGTGGACCTGTTCACCGAGAGCGCCCCGAAGGCGTCCGCGAACTTCGTCAAGCTCGCCAAGGACGGCTTCTACGACGACGTCGTCTTCCACCGCGTCATCCCGGGCTTCGTGATCCAGGGCGGCGACGGCCAGTTCGGGAAGAAGGCGGCGCTCGAGAAGGGGCGTGTCGGCACCGGCGGCCCGGGCTACCGCTTCGAGGACGAGCCGGTCAAGGGCGACTACGTCAAGGGCGCCCTGGCGATGGCCAACGCCGGCCCCAACACCAACGGCTCGCAGTTCTTCATCTGCACTGCCGACCTGACGGGCCGCCTGCCGAAGAACTACACGCTGTTCGGGCAGGTGACCCGGGGCCTCGACATCGTCGACCAGATCGTGGCCGCGCCGCGCAACGCCCGCGACCTGCCGGAGAACCCGGTCGCGATGACCTCCGTGACGATCCAGGACGAGGCCTGACCGCGGCTCGCGGCGTCCTCGTCAGCATCGACCGGCGTGGCGTCGCCGTCGCCCTCGCAAACGTTGCGAGTGGGTATCGGTTAAGGCTTTTTTACCGAAGGGAACACAAAATCCCTTCCCTAATCCAAAGTAGATCGCTAGGATATGGATCGCTGTCAGTCAGCGAGCGCTGCCCCAGCATCGTGATCATGGGTAGGTTGGGTTAGGGTAGTCGGTTAAGCCGACGCGATAGATGATCACGGAGCGTGGCAGAAGGTCCGCCTTGGCGGACACCTTCACCGGGACAGCTACCGGAGCGGCCCTTTCGGGGGCCGCTTCGGGCGTTAACCGCCCCGTGTTGCCGGCTCCTGGCCGATCAACGGCACGAACGAGACCCCGCCGAGCCGCTCCTCCCCGAGCGTCCCGTCGCTCCTGCGCACGATTCGCCTCGTGATCGCCGACGCGGAGGGCCTCGACCATCGCCGCCACGACGAACGGCTGCGAGATCGTCTGGCCCAGCCCGATCGGGAGCGGCGCGTCCGCATAGGCGGACTCGGCCAGGGAGGGGTCGACGAATGCCTCGCGCGGGACCTCGCGGAGCGCCGCCAGGACGCGCTCGTCGGCGATGCCCCTTGCCTGCAGGTGCTGCGCGACCATCCGCGCCCGTTCGCGGGAGCGGTCGACGGCCGTGTTCCGCTCTGACATCGGCGCCACCATACGCCGGGCCGTGCGGGCAGGGGGACCGGCATCGCGATCCAGAGACCCGCGGCCCTGGGGGCGATTCCGCAGGAATGGGCCCGGTACCCTGTTCCCGGCGGCCCTTGATGCGGGGCCGGCCAGCATGTTCTTGGGGACGGAGATGCGCAGCCAGGATCTTGGTGAGGCGGGCAGCCCGGACCGCATGAGCGGAGGCGTCGCGATGATCCCGATCACGACGCCCAAGGGCAGCTTCCGGGTCTGGACGAAGCGGGTCGGCGACAACCCGCAGGTCAAGGTGCTGCTCCTCCACGGCGGGCCCGGCGCCACCCACGAGTACCTCGAGGCCGTCGACGGCTACCTGCCCGCTGCGGGGATCGAGTACTACTACTACGACCAGCTCGGCTCCGCGTTCAGCGATCAGCCCGACGACCCCGACCTCTGGGACCTCGACCGGTTCGTCGACGAGGTCGAGCAGGTCCGGACCGCCCTCGGCCTCGACCGCCACAACTTCGTCCTGTACGGCCAGTCCTGGGGAGGCATCCTCGCCACCGAGTACGCGCTGCGCCACCACCAGCACCTCAAGGCGCTGGTGATCTCGAACATGATGTTCAGCTGCCGCGCCTACAACGACTACGCGGAGCAGGTCCTGATGCCCGCCATGGACCAGGCGGCCCTCGCCGAGATCAAGGGCTTCGAAGCGCGCGGCGACACGGGCAACCCCCGCTACATGCAGCTCCTCATGGAGCAGCACTACGTGCACCACGTCCTGCGCATGCCGGCCGAGGAGTGGCCGGATTCCGTCACCCGGGCATTCGACAAGATCAATCAGGCGGTCTACGTCCCGATGCAGGGCCCGAGCGAGCTCGGGATGAGCGGCAGCCTCCTCGGCTGGGACCGCACCGGGGACCTCCACCGCATCGCCGTGCCGACCCTGGTCATCGGCGCCAGGCACGACACCATGGACCCCGTGCACATGGAGGCGATGGCCGGCCGCTTCCCGAACGGCCGCTACCTGTACTGCCCCAACGGCAGCCATCTGGCGATGTACGACGACCAGGAGACCTACTTCCGCGGTCTGGTCGACTTCCTCACGAGCCTCGACCTCGCGGGCTAGGAAGCGGGCGGGCGCCCAAGCGCCACCCAGGGGCCTCGCCGTGGTTCAGGCGGTCGGTGCGTGGGCGGGTGGCGGCGGGATGCACCGGACGCGCCGCGTCGGCGGGACGCGTCCGGTGCCGTCAAGAGCGACGAGGCCTACTGGCCGCCCGTCGCCTGGTTGTACTGGTCGATGAGGGGCTGATCGGCGGCCACCGCGGCGTCGAGCGCCGCCTGCGGCGTCGCCTGGCCGAGGATCGCCTTCTCCATGCCGATCTCCGTGTTCTGCCGGGCCTGGGGCATGACGCCGAGCAGGCAACCCTGGGTGGCGACGTCCAGCTTCGTCTGGTCAAGCTGGGTGATCGCCGTCTGGAACTGCGGGTGCTGCTGGACCCAGGCCTGGTCCGTGGGATCGTTGAGGGCCGTCTTGCTGACCGGGAAGTATCCGGTCTTGGTGTGCCAGTACGCCTGGTTCGCGGGGTCGTTCAGGAACTTGACGAACTCCCAGGACGCCCGCTGCTCCTGGGCTGAGTGATTGACCTGGTCGATCCAGAGCGACGCGCCGCCGATGATCGGCCCGCCGGCGTCCGTCGCCTGGACCTTGGGGTAGAACCCCGTCCCGACGTCGAACTTGCCGGCGGCCGCCGTCTGGTAGCCGCCCAGCACGCCGGTCGACTCGATGTTGATGGCGACGCGGCCCGCCTTGAAGGCGTTCTGGGCATCGGTCGTGTTGCGGCCGGTGTTGACGGCCAGGCCGTCATTGACCATCTGCGCCCACCAGGTCATCAGCTGGACCTGCTCGGGACCGTTGACGAGGACCTTGGTCGCCTTCGAGGTCCGGCCGTTGCCGTTGTTGCAGTAGGGCTGGTCGGCGACGGCCGTCCACTGCTCCATGAACCAGCCGTAGATGGCTGCCCCGAACCCGTACTGGGTCGTCTTGCCGGAGGCGTCCTTGGTCGTGAGCTTCTCCGCGTCGGCCCGGATCTCGTCGAGGGTCGTCGGCGGCTTGGTGGGATCAAGGCCCGCCTTCTGGAAGGCCGTCTTGTTGTAGTAGAGGATCGGCATCGACGTGTTGAACGGCATCGAGTAGAGGCTGCCGCCGATGCTGTAGTAGCCGAGGATGTTCGGCTGCAGCTGGCTGATGTCGTACTTGTCGGTGCTGATGAACGCCTGCATCGGGATGGTCTGGGCCGAGTCGATCATGAATCGGGTGCCCACGTCGTAGATCTGGATCAACGAGGGGGTCTGCTTCGACTGGATGGCGGCCTTGTACTTGGCCAGCGTGTCGTCGTAGGTCCCCTGGTACGTCGCGACGACCTGGATCTTGCCCTGATTCGCCGCGTTGAACTTGTCGACCAGGGCCTGCAGCGCGGTCCCGTTGTTGCCGTTCATCGCATGCCAGAACGAGATCTGGACGGGGCCGGCGCCGTTGAGCACCTCCGGCCCCGGCGCGCCGCCGCTCGCGTTGGGGCTCGGCGTGCCGCCGCTGCTCCCGCAGGCCGCCACGACCAGGACAGCCGCCGCCGCCAGAGCCAGCAGCCGCCCGCCGCCCGAGCCCCGCCGCAACCGCACATGAACGCCCATGTTCGCTTCTCCTCTCAGCATCCGACGGGCCGATCGCCCCTATTTGAGAGCGCCCGCGGTCAGTCCGCGGACGATGAACCGCTGGCCGAAGATGACCAGCACGAGGGTGGGGAGGATGGCCAGCACGACGCCGGCCATGACACTCCCCAAATCGTTGGTGTCGACGGACTGGAGCTGGCTGATGCCGATCTGGATGGTCTGCATCTGCGGGTTCTGGGTGACGAGGAGTGGCCAGAAATACTGGTTCCAGGCTCCCAGGAAGGCGAAGACGCCGAGCGCGGCCAGCGCGGGGCGCTGGAGGGGCACGAGCACCTGGACCAGGAAGCGGAGATGCCCGCAGCCGTCGATGAACGCCGCGTCCCGCAGGTCCTGCGGGAACGTCAGGAAGGCCTGGCGGAGCAGGAATGTCCCGAACCCGGTGGCCAAGAAGGGCAGGACCAGCGCGAAGTAGGTGTTGATCAGCCCGGCGTCGGCCATCATCAGGTAGTTCGGGATGATGATCGCCTCCCAGGGCACCATCATGGTGGCGAGGAAGAGCCCGAACCAGAACCGCTTCCACGGCATGCGCAGGAAGGCGAAGCCGTAGGCCGCAAGGGTGGCGGTCAGCAGCTCGGCGATCGTGATGGTGCCCGACTGGATAATGCTGTTGAGGTACTGCTGCCCGAGGGGGATCAGGTCGAAGACGGTCTGGTAGTTCTGCGGGTGGAGCTCGTGGGGGTAGAGCGAGGGGGGGAAGCTGTTGATGTCGCCGGGCGTCATGAAGCTTCCGGCGATGGTGTAGTAGAGGGGGAAGACGATCACGATCGCCACGATCGCCAGGATCAGGTAGATCAGGACGCGGCCGATCGCGCCAGCGGGATCGGCCCGAGCGGACCGGAGCCAGCCCATCATCGCTGCGCGGTCATCGGTAGAACACCCGTCGCTCGAGGATCCCGAACTGGATCGTGGTGATGACCAGGACGATCAGCAGCAGCACGACCGCCTCTGCTGAGGCGAAGCCGAAATCGCTGCTGCCGAACGCGAACGCCTTCGAGTAGATGCTGTAGACCAGGGTCGTCGTCGAGTTGCTCGGGCCGCCGCGGGTCAGGATGTAGATCTGGCCGAAGTTCTGCAGCGACTGGATCGTCGAGACGACGATCAAGAAGAAGAGTTGCGGGGCCAGCAGCGGCAGCGTGATCGAGCGCGCGAGCCGCCAGCCGCTCGCGCCGTCCAGACGCGCCGCTTCATACAACTCATCCGGGATCGCGCCGAGACCTGCCGCGAGCACCAGCAGGTCGTAGCCGAGCTGCAGCCAGACCGTGGCGATGGCGATCGAGATCAGGGCGATCCCCGGGTCGGTCAGCCAGTTGAGGCCGGCCGAGCCGAGCTGATACAGGAAGCCGTTCAGAACGCCGACGGCCGAGTTGAAGAGGACCGAGAAGACAACGGCGGACGTTGCCACGCTGAAGGCGAAGGGCAGCGCGAAGGCGGTCCGGAAGAAGCGGATGCCACGGATCCGCGCGGTCAGCAGGAGGGCCAGGCCCAGGGCGATGCCGATCCCGGGAACGACTGTGATGATCGCGAACGAGAACGTTGTCCACAGCACGAGCCGGAAGTCCGGTCCCGTCAGCATCGCGACATAGTTCTCGAGCCCGACGAAGAGCGTCGGTCGACCGATGATGTCGTTGCTGTGGACGGAGAGGCTGAAGGACTGGACCAGCGGGTAGAAGACGAAGACGAGGAACACCACCAACGACGGCAGCAGGAACAGGAACGCCGTCATGCCTTCGCGCCGCGAGGCGCGGGCCGCGCTGACAGTCGACACCCGACTAGGAGCGGCGGAGGTGGCGTTGCCGGTCATGCAGCGGTCTGCACGGGGTGCCGGACTTCCTTCGTCGTGGACGTGAGGTGTCCACCTGCGAGCAGCACGAGCGCCCAATGCGGCAACGAACTCATGACTCGAAGTCCGCGCCTACGTGTCCAGCGTGCCATCAAACCTCTCTGCGCCGGGGGAGTTGCGTGGAGTCGATCTTACGCGGCCGGCGGCTGAACGTCTGGGCGTCTGGGACGGTCGGGCTGGGAGTCTGCCGATCAACCAACCTTCGATCGCTGATCGCCGATCTCCAGGATCTCACGGCAGCAGCTCGAGCGAGGCGACGTGCGAGGGGCGCACGACCCGGAAATGACGTTGATCGAGGGTGGCGAGCTTCGGTTCGTCGAGGCGCTCCGCCAGGGCCAGCACGCTCGCGTCGACCACCCCCAGGGCCAGGTCGCGGTACTGGGCCTGCAGGTCGCGACAACGAGCCAGATCGACGGCGGTGGGCGGCTCGATGCGATAGGCGCCGGCCAGGACGTCGTCGAGGAAGATCAGCCAGGCATCCGGCGAGAGCCGTCGGGTGCACCAGTAGTCGAGCTCCGCCAACACCAGCGCGGGCACGACGAGGTCTTCGGTGCTGTCCGTGAGCAGCGCTGCACACCGGTCGTGGTCGGGATCCGCCGCGTCAAGGGCCGCGAAAAGGGGGCCCGTATCGAGGATGAGCGCCACTCAGCGCGGCTCTTCCGCGACCGGCTCAGCCGTGAGGTCGGCCGCGCTGGCTCCGTCGGTGGAGCGCCCGACGCCGACCCGTGGCCGCCGGCTCGCGCGCAGCGCCCTTGCCTTTTCGCGGTCCGGGCTCGACTCGGAGACCGTCTATCCGTGGGCGCTCTGCCCTCGCCGTCTGGGAGGCGATCGATGGCGAGCGGACGGTCGACGCGATCCGGGCGAGCACCGGGCTCTCAACGGCAAACGTGCGGCGCATCCTGCGCAACCTTCGCGCCAGCCACTTCATCGTCGTCAACGGCGGATTAGGACGACCGACAACGTATCGGCGTGCATCCGAGTAGGGGTTCGCGGCCCGGTGGTCAGCGAACATCGAATGGTAGGGTTCTACGCTCAGCAAGCGTTGTGGCCACCGAACCCGTTTTGGTCACCTGGGCGGATCAGGCCGTCCAACCAGAAGCCGACGCTGTATTCACGCTCGACCGCTATCATCGTGGCTCGCGCGCCTGTAGCTCAGCGGATAGAGCGTCGGCCTCCGGAGCCGAAGGTCGCAGGTTCGAATCCTGTCGGGCGCGCCAGTACAACCTTTTCGGGCAGCGCGAGCGCGAACCCGTGGGCGTAGGCCGACGGCGTGAGCCTCACTGACACGATCATCCTCCCTGCGACGGTGATCCGGTCGTAGACGGCGTGGAGCAGGTCGGCCCTCTCCGCCGGGACGTCCGCGGCCCGCCACGTCTCCGACAGGGCCTTGAGCCATTCCACGGCGCGCTCGGGCGACACGCGGTCGGCGCTGGCGCGCTCGACGCTCTCCCTGGCGTCCCGGAGCTCGTGGAGCCGCCCGAGGTACACCGCGTCCTCGATGCGCCCGGCGGCGTGCTCCAGCGCGAGGTCGCGGATCTGGCGCTCGACCCGCGCCCGATCCAGCGCCACCGGGCGAGGCCCCGAGCCGAGGCTGGCGACGACGGCGCCGATCGTCGCCTCGTCGAGCTCGACCCCGTCGAGCTGCGCGAGGATCGGCTCCTCCCACACCTCGTCGCCGAGGCGGGCTCGCCGGCCCCAGTCCTCGCACGGGTCGACGTGGAGCTTGCGGTGTCGGCCGTCGGCGAACGTCCCGTCGCTCCGCACCCGGCGGCCGCAGACGCACTCGATGAGGCCCTTGAGGAGGTCGACCCGGTCGGCGCGCCTCGCCCCGCCGGCGCGGGTCTTGGTGCGTCGGACGTCCTCGACCCGCGCCCACAGCTCGTCCGACACTGGCGGGTTCGCCCGCCACGGCGCGGGCTTGCGCGTCTCGTTCCGGCTCCTCCGGTGGCGGCGGACCCAGCCGTTGTACAGCGGGTTCATGAGGATCATCCGGATCCGGCTCTCGGCGAGGCCTGTCTCCTCGGCCAGGTCCCTCGCGCTCACGTTGCCCAAGGCGTACCGCTCGAAGAGCGAGACGGCCGTGACGATCGTCGCGGGGTCGACCTCGAGGGTGTGCGGCGGGTCTGGCAGGCGCCGGAAGCCGAGGGCGGCGTGGCCGCCGGGGTCGCGCTCCTGGTCGAACTTCGCGGCGTAGCCCTCGGTGATCCGCTCGGACAGGCGGCGGCTGTACTTCTCGGCGCCGGCCGCCTCGGAGATCAGCTCGTCCCAGTCCGACGGGTCGGAGGACAGGATCTTCCGGTCGCACATCACCAGGGCGACCCCGTTGGGGTGCAGCTCGTCCTCGAGCAGCTCGAGCGTCCGGCGCAGGTTGCGCTGCCAGCGGTCCGAGTAGCCGGTGAGGAGGAGGTCGAAGCGGCCCGCCCGGAGGTCCCCGACCATGGACGCCATCGTGGCGGAGCGCCAGACGGTGCGGCCGCTGTGCGCGACCTGGTACACCAGGCCGGTGTCGACGAGGCCGTGGCGCTCGATGAACCGGTCCTGCTGCTCGCGCTGGCTCGCCGGGCCGTACCGGTCGTACTGGCCGGCCGTCGACTCGCGGATCCAGCGGGCGACGCGGAGGTCCCGGACGTCGTCGAGCGAGCGGGGCAGGCGCCGGACAGCGCGGGGCTGGATCACGCGGCGGGGTCCCTGTCGAGCCTGGACATCCTCGACACCTTTGCTCTGCCGTCAAGTCCCTCGCGGCGCATCTGGCCGGGGCCGTCGGGGTAGCGGCGGTGGAGGGCCTCCACGTAGCGGGCAAGGGCGGCGACGAGCGGATCGCGCCCAGCTGTCGGCGGCGCCTGCTCGGTCATGCCGGGTGGAGGCCCGAACAACCGCGAGAACCACGACAACCACACAGGGGTCGCGCGAAAGCCCCTGCACGTACGCGCCAAGCCAATAACCACGTAAACCGCACGGCTTCCATGCAGCGCTAGACCTCGTTTCCCTGCGCGGGCGCCAGCGCGGTTGTCGTGGTTGTCGCGGTTGTTCCGGCGAGGCGGATCACGGTCGCCGGCCGCTTCGAGGTGGCGAGCCGCACCTTGGTCCGCTCGGCGATGCCGAGGGACTCCAGGAGCGCGACCGCGGACTCGAGCTCGGCGGCGCTCCGGACGCCCAGCGCCCGCTTGGCGTCCTCCCACTGGAGCGGGCCGTCGGCGAGCTGCAGCCGGAGCGCGTCGGCGTGGCGGTCGCCGGTCGAGTCCCCGAGGACGTGGCGGACCGACCGCTCTGCGTAGTCCCACAGGGCGCGCGCGGCGCGCAGGTGAGGGACGCCGATCACCGGCGACCGGTCGAGCAGGGCGTACACGAGCGCCAGGCGGACGACCTGCGCCTCGGTCCGCGCCGTCATCGCGGCCAGCAGCCCGTGCGGTCGTCGCAGCGAGAGCTCGAGGTACAGGTCCTCCCAGGCGTCGCGCGCGTCGGGTGACCACGGCACCTCGCCGGGCGCCTGCGCCTCGGCGATCGCCGCCCCGACGGCCGCGAGGAGCGCCTGGTCGAGGCGCTCGACGGGCGAGACCGGGAAGGGCACGAGGCGCGTGCGCCGCACGGCGAGCCAGATGAAGCGGTTGCCGAAGCCGTTCGCGGCGTCGGTCCCGGTGAGCTTCTGGCGGAGCTCGACCGGGGTGACGTGGGCGACGACCCCGACGTGGTGCCCGTGGACGACGGACTGCTCGCGGGCGAGGATCCGGCCCATCGGGACGCCGTCCCAGGCGTCGCGGACCACCGGCGAGAGCGTCGAGCCCTCGCGCGCCATGACGGTGAGGAGGCGGCCGAACTCGCTCTCCATGACGAGCGCCCGGTGCTCGTCCTGCGCCTCGTGCCCCTTGAGGTAGCCGATGAGGCCCTCGCCCGAGCCCAGGCCGGCGACGATCAGCTGGCTCCATTCGGGGTAGGCCCGGTTCATCACCTCGCGGGCGATCGAGCCCGCGGTGCCCTTGCGGCCGGTGCTGCTGTCGCCGACGAGGACCACGAAGAGGTTCGGCGCCTGGGCGCTGCCCTGGTAGATGTAGCGGAGGCCGCCCATGGCGGCGCCGACGGACGCGAGCAGCGTCCCCAGGACGCCGACCGGGTCGGCCTCGGTGTGCGGGGCGACGGCGCGCACGATCTCGCCCAGCGGGCCGTGGTACACCGCGTCGTCGGGGGGCGCCGGCCAGTCCGCAGCGGTAGGCTCCGCCGGCGCCGCCGCAGCCGCGGCCATGACCGCGGCGTCCGCCCCGGGGTCCGACGCCGGGTCGCCCAGGCGCTCGGCGGTGCCCCGCCAGGCCCGCTCGAAGCGCTCCCGGAGCTCGGGCTCGGACAGGGGCACGGCGAACCGCGGCGCCAGGACGCCCGCGACGCCCGCCCAGACCTCCTCCCTGCCGAGGCCCCGCATGTAGCGGCTGGCGGTGTAGTCGCGGATGGCGTCGTAGCGGGCGCCGGCGTAGCCAGCCTCGGGCAGCTCGTATCCGCCCAGCCCGACCTCGATCGTGCCGTCGTCCGGTGGCGGCGGCGCGGCGGCGGCCCGTAACCATGCGTCCGGCAGATCGGCGATCTCGGCGCACGGCCCCGCCGGCGCGTAGACGGCGCCCGACGCGTGGACGCTGCGGGGCCCGATCACGTACCCCGCGCCGGGGCCCGAGCCCCAGCGGGTGACGTAGCCGAAGAGCTGGCCCGCGGGCCGCGGCAGCCCCTCCGGCCAGCGCAGGAACACGTGCTGGCCGTGGGCGGTGTCCGTCCGCAGCGTCGGCGGCAGCGCCCCGAGCCTGGCCTCGAGCTCGGCGAGCCGCGCGACCCCGTCGCCGTCGACGTCGAGCACGAGCACGCCGTCGGGGCACACCAGGCCGTAGTTGGGCTCGGACCCCGCCGAGAGCAGCGTCCGGATGCGGTCGCGGTCCCGGGTGTGCTCGAGGAACCCCTGGCGGCCGATCGGGTGCTTGCCCGGGCTCCCGCAGGCGCGGCCCCTCGCGCACCGGCACGTCCCGTCGGGGTCGGCGCTCCACACGCTGAACACCCCGAACCCGCGCTCGGCGAACCACAGGGCCGCGCGGATTCGGTCCGCGGCCGTCGGGCGAGAGCCTGTCACGGGGTGGGGTCCGCGGGAGCGCCCGGCCGCGAGGCGGACGCGCTGCCGCGGCGCCCGGCAGCCCCGCGGGCGCGGGCGCGCAGGCCCTGGACGACGAGGAACGAGGCCTGGTCGCGCGGGGTGCGGCACTCGGCCCGGGCGAGGTCGCGCAGGGCCGCCTCTGCGTCCTCGGGGATGCGGATGGTGATCGTGGGCATGCCCCGATTGAACGCCCGCCCCGCACGCCAGGTAAACGAGGCGAACGCGACAACAACCCGCCAACAAGGCGCCAGGAATGCGCCACCGGCATGCCGCCGCCGGCTACCCCTCGAGCGGCCAGCCGAGGCCGTGGTCGTGCAGGAAGCGCTGCAGGGAGCGGGGCGCCACGTCCAGCCGCGACGCGAGCTCGGCCTGGGTCGGCCGGCGCCCGCGCTCGGCCCGGAACGCCTGGTGCGCCACGCGGACCGCGCCGGCCGTCAGCTGGCCCGTGCCCCTCGGGCGCCCTCGGCCGGGCACGGGGGAGTCGC
>JAJXUG010000037.1 GCA_021783095.1 Chloroflexota bacterium
ACGGCGCGGCCTAGGACGAAGCCGAGGGCACGGGCGACGCGGTCACGATGGGCGTCGGGGTGGGGAACAGCCCGCTGATGAAGCCCGAGTGCCCGAACAGGATCGCGTTGGCGAAGATCAGCCCGAACACCGCAACGAGCGCGATGACGTACCAGCTCGAGAACCGGTCGTCCACGCGCACGGCCCGCTCGGACACGCTCGGCGCGGCCACGGTCGTCGGCTGGCCCCGCAGTCGGCGGCCGCGGGGGACGGCGGGCGCCACGGGGGCGAACCCGGCCGGCGTCGCGGCCTCGGCGTCCTCGAACTCCTCCTCGTGGTCGCCCTCGAGCTCCTCGTCGCCCTTGAGCTCGTCGGGCTCGTCGGCGCCCGTGCCCTCAGTGGCCCCGTCGGCGCCTGAGGCTGCCGCGGCGTCACGCTCCTGGTCGGTCATGGGGGTGGTGTGTCTCCTGTGTGCGGGCGGCGTCTCGCAAGCGCCCCGCGCGGGCGCCAGTGTACCGAAGGCCGACGGCGCCGGGAGGATCCGCTGCTCGTTGGGCCTCGCGGCGTGCGTGGGCGCGGCCCGGTCAGGCCTCGCGGACCGCCCGCAGCAGCAGCCCCGACACGCCGGCCGCGATCGACAGCACCCCGCCAGCCGCCACGACCGGCCCCGCGCCCAGCGGCCCGATCAGCAGCCCGCCCAGGCCCATCGCGATCGACATGCCGCCGAACACGAGCGCGAACCGGAAGCTCACCACGCGGCCCATCAGCTCGGGCGGCGTGCGCTCCTGGAACATCGTCTGGCTGGGGATCACGAAGGCCATGTTCGCAACGCCGATCCCGAACATCAGGGCCAGCATAACCGGCACGGTCTCGGCGAAGCCCGCCAGCACCAGGAGGGCCCCGAAGGAGGCGTACGCCACGGCAACCATCGGCCCCTTGCGGGTGCGGCCGGCCACGAGCCCCAGCGCGAACCCGCCGATCAGGTTCCCCAGCCCGATCGCCGCCTCCATGAACGCGTACGTGCCTGCGTACGCGTCGGCGCTGCCCGAGGTGATGTTGCGGGCGAGCACGATCGACGCCACGGTCAGGATGCCGATGGCGAACTGGCCGACGGTGCCCTGGAGCGTGTTCGCCAGGAGCACGGTCTCGTGGCGGAGGAAGGCCCAGCCCTGGCGCAGGTCGTCGCGGACCGAGGCGGGCGTCGGGACCGGCTCCTGCAGGCCTTCGGCCTCGTCGTCGTTCGCGCCCCCGGCGGCGCCCCCCGCCCTCTGCAGCACCGGCGGCACGATCATGGTGGCGATCAGCCCCGCCGACGCGAGGTAGGTGACGGCGTCGAACCAGAAGGCCAGCGGCAGCGACGACGACAGGAACACCACGAACACGCCGGCCAGGGCGTAGCTCGGGATGTCGGCCAGCGTCTCGCCCACCCACATCGCGGAGTTGGCGGCCAAAAGGTCCTCGTCGTCCACGATTCGCGGCAGCACGGACGCGCGCGCCGGGCGGAAGAAGAGCGACACGGTGGTCACCGCGAACACGAGCGGATACGCGAGCCAGACGTTGATCAGCACGGCCACCGGGACCAGCAGCACGAACGACGCGCGCAGCAGGTCCGAGACCACCAGCACCTGCTTCTGGTCCCAGCGGTCGACGAAGGTGCCCGCGAGCGGGGAGAACAGCAGGTTCGGGATGGTGCCGACCAGGAATGTGAGCGCCACGGCGAGCGGCGAGTCGGTGATCTCGTAGACGAAGGCACTCAGCGCGATCTGGTTGACGCGGTCGCCGAACAGGCTGATGACCTGGCCCACCCACAGTGCAGAGAAGGTCCCGTTGAGCGTGAGGCGGATGTACGGGTGGTCGCGGACGCGCTCGAGGAACGCGGGTCGTGGCCGTCGGAGCGGGAGCGCGAGCCCGCCGACCGCGGTGGCCGCTGCTGCCCCCTCGAACGCGGGCTCCGCCGTCATGGCGCTGCTCGAGGGCGTCGCGAGGCCCACGCCGCCGCCGCCGAGCATCTGGGGCCGCTCCAGCGCCACGCTCGCGGCCAGCGCCGACGTCAGGCCCGTCTCGGACGCCAGGGGATAGCCGTCCGGGCCCGGTCGCGGCACGCGCGTCCGGGCGATGCGTGCGATCCGGGCGTCGATCAGCGCCTGCTGGATCTCCTCCGGCGTCCGCATGATGGTCGCGAACAGGAAGATTGCCAGGCCCGCAGACAGGAACACATCGCCCACCGAGGCCACGTTCTGGAGGGGCCAGATGGGGAACGGGATCACGTCGGCCAGCGGACCGAGGTGGAGGTAGAAGCCGGCCCCAGCGCCTGAGGACAGCATGGTGTGGAGGGGGGACTGCAGGTCGGTCGGCAGCCCCGAGGCCTGCAGCGCCGGCAGCCAGACGGGCATGTACCCGCCGTTGACCATGATCACGATGGCGTTGCTGGCCACGCCGACGAACGCGAGCGCGAGGCCCGGGTAGCCGCGGTTGTGCCACAGCGTGACCAGCAGCAGGGCGTAGGCCACCCCGAACAGCGGCACGCGGAGCGCCTCGACCACCCCGAACCCGCCGGCTCCGAGCAGGATCTCCGTGCCGAACCGGAGGATGACGGCGACGAACAGCAGCCCGAGGTATCGCAGGCGAGTCTCGGCCAGCCGCTCCAGCCGCCCGCCCAGCATCAGGCCCAGGACCAGGCCGAGTGCGATTCCGCCGATCAGCATCCCGAGATTGTCGGGGTTCGGCGGAGGTGCGCGCTCACCCGGATTTCAGCGGGCGGGCGTGACGCCGGTGTCGGCCGGGGTTTCGCCCCCCATCTGGGCGGCGTGCTGCGCGATGAGCGGGATGGGGCGGGGCGGGGTGGCGCGGCCGGGATCGGGGACGCCCTCGACCCACTTGGTCCTCACGAATGCGTCCACGATCTGCGGGTCGAACTGGATTCCCGCGAACTTGCGCAGCTCGCCGAGGGCCTGCTCGGGCGTCAGCGGCGTCATGCGGTAGGGCCGGGCCGCAGTCATCGCCTCGAATGCGTCCGCCACGTGCAGCACCCGCGCCAGGAGCGGGATCTCGTCGCCGATCAGGCGGTCGGGATAGCCCGAGCCGTTGTACCACTCGTGGTGGTTGCGGATGATCGGCAGCTCCCGCGACAGCCTCGTGACCGGGGCAATGATCTCGGCACCCAGCACCGGGTGCGAGTTCATGCTCATCCGCTCGTCCTTGGTCAGCCGCTCGGCCTTGAGGAGCACCGCGTCGGGCACGCCGATCTTCCCGACGTCGTGCAGCAGGCCGCCCCACTCGAGCGCCTCGAGGTCAGCCTCGCCGAGCCGAAGCTCCCGGCCGATGTCACCCGCGATCGCCTTGACGTTCCACGAGTGCTTGCTCGTGAAGGGGTCGCGCTTGTCCACGGCCCCCGCCAGGGCGGTGATGGTCTGCGTGAACATCTCGCGGATCTCGGTGTAGTCCTGATACGACCGCCGCGTCGTGTACAGCGGGATCGCAAACAGCAGGCTGGCCCACCACGCGAACACATACATCTGGGCCATTAGCCACCCGATGGGCGTCAGCCCGAAGAGGTTCCTCGCCGAACCACGGGCGTCTCCCAAGACAACCGATCTGATGGGCTGATTCGTGCGCAGCGCAGCGAGGCTCGCCCCTAGCAGGATGTTGAGCGCCACATAGACGATCGCTGCGAGCAGCGCCACCACGAAAGTCTCGAACCGCGAACTGGTTCGTGCCTCAGGAGGAATGCTCCGCATGACTAGCCCTGCAATCACGGCTGGCAGTGTGATGCCGGCGTGATTTGCGAGCGTGCCATACCAAGGGATACGGCCCCGGAGTTCTCGAACCTCAGTGGCTCCAATGAGGGAGACCCACGCGGCGGCCGTTGGACCACCGAGGAAGCTAGCGGCAAGCTGCGGTGCTATCGCCACACCTACGAGAGTCCCCCGCGGCATGCGCACAGGCATGGCCGACGCCAAGAGCGTAAGGATCGTCCAAAAGGCGAGGCCTGCGATCGGCGCTGCCGGGCCCAGGACCAGAAAACCGGCACCGAGGGCGGGGTCTATGGGGAACAGCAAGGTCGTGGCAATGAGCGCAAACGCGCTCGATGCCACGACCCCTGCGATGTAGAGCTTCAGACTCCGAGTCATGTGGCCTCAGCGATCTGGTGGTCTCGGACCGCTCCCCGCCGCGCGGGCCGAGTACGCCCCCTAGATTACTGGGGTCTGGCCGTTGTCTAGAAGCCCCGAAGCGACGCCCCCCCAGCGAGTGCCATTGCGGCAACTGCGCCGAAGATGGCCAAAAGCCGCATCAGTCGATCCTTCATCGGTCGATCCTCCGCGTCCTGGCCTACCAACCCTTGACGTTCTTCGCCGGTGCCACGCTCGTACCTCCTCGCGGCTCTCGTGCCTCCGATGTGCCCAGAGACACGAAAACCGACCTGACTCGAAAGTCGGTCGGTTGCACTACTCGCTCCGCCTCCACCCTAAGTGCCCAATTCAGGTGGTGGCATCAGCGCGTCCGAGCGTTCCTTGGATATGCACGGTACTGAAGTACTAGTGCGGGGCGGACTATAGGTGCGGCCAACCACACCGGTCAATACGCATCCCTACCTATGGGCACCATGTCGGGTGTAGGGGGCTAGGAGGGCAGCAGCATGTCCTCAAGGGCGGGCGGATCCACGCCGAGCTGATCTCGCATCGCACTTGCATAGTGGGCGTACTGCTCGCGCGCCGCCGAGGTCGCGTCGACAGCCTGGTAGAGCCCGATGACCAGCGCTTCGATCGAGTCCGCCTCAGGGTCCACCTGGATCGCCTGCTGGCCGACCCACAGGCGCCACCGGGCATCGCGATGGCCGATCTTCCCCGCGACCGCTTGTTCCATGACGCTGAGGTACAGCGCGTGAAGGCGGTCCCGGAACGGGGACGCCCACTCGTCGTAGGCGAAGTCGGCGCCGAACCGACCGCGATAGTTGGCCACGACCTCGTTGACCTGCTCCGCGTCCCACTCACGGCCCGAGAGGAGCCTCATGCACCGCCAACTGCGGCTGTCGACGAGGTCCTTGTCCAGCCACACCATGTCCGAGTCGAAATGGAGGTACTCGGGTGACGTTCCAGCCTTGTAGTCCGGGTCCACGACGCGGCGGAGGACGTAGATGGTCTGATGCACTGAGTTCAGAGCGGCGTCCGGATCGACGTCCGGCCAGAGGGCCTCGATGATCTGGTCGGGCGTCGCAGCTCCGGCGGGCTGTCCGAGCAGGTACAGCAGGAGGGCGAGTGCCCTCCTGCGGATGGACCGGCCATCGATGACCCGGTCGCCCACGCAGATGCGCGCAAGCCCGAGATCCTCAATCCAAACGCGAGGTGCCAGCCGTCGCGCAAGAGCCTCGCCCCACCGCTCAGGGGGTCGTCGCATCCGGCGGGCATAAGCCCGAAGCCTGGCGATGTCGCCGATCTCGCCGATTTCGTCGAGGATCGCGGCCGCACGCTCGGCTCCCACGTCATTGCCGCCATCCTCCTCTACCGCGGGCCGCAGAAAAGTGCGCCAGCGGTCTGGGTTGAGCCGAGCTGCTCTCACGACGACCAGATATGCCGCTGGCGACAACTTGCCCAGCGTCTTGGCGATCTCGCGTGCATAGACGCCAATGAACGCATCATCTTCCGGGGTAGCGGCGGCAATCTCGGCCGCCAGGGCTTCTGGACCCTCCTGCAAAGCCCTCTGGAGATCAGCGAGCCGTCGCTGAATTGGAGAAGCCTGCGCCTCGGCAGTCCTCTCAACCAGGCGAAGTGCCGCTTCGGCAGACTCTCTGTCTCCGAGTCGGAAGTATGCGAGCGCCTTGGCAAGTTGACGGGAGAACGCGCCGCCGACCTCGATCGAGTCGGTCGGTGCGTCGGCGACTCGATCGAGCAGAGAGGTCAGGACTGTATGGTCCGAGGCATCCCAGAGTTCTGCAGCGAGCCAGTCGGACAGGCGATCTCCTGGGAGTCGATCCCATCGGGCACGCCTTAGGTACTCTCGGCTGTGGCCGGAAGGACCGAACCAAGCGGCCATCCAGGCAGCATCGATGACTGCCTCTACGCGACCCTCCGGATGCTCAACGGTCAATGCCTCATTGATGAGCTTCTCCGCTTCGCGCCATTGGCCTTGGAATGCACAGGCCCGCGCCCGCGTGAGCGTGACCGTGACCTGCTCGTACCCGCGCGATGAGCTCGACAGCAGATGCTCCGCCCTGGAACACAATCGCAGCGCATCTGGTGTGCGACGGAGCCAAACGCAAATGGCCGAAAGGTTGATCGCACTGATGGCTTCGTAGTGACTCTGATGGCTTCGCTCGTGCGTAGCCAAGAGTTGCTCAAGTTTCAGGGCGATGGATGGCAGGTTCCCGTGGCTGCCGAGCGAAAGTAGGTCTAGCTGACACTCGGCGAGTCGCTTCTCCGCCGGTGTCGATGCCGTGTGAATCGCCCGGCGCCCATAGTCGGCGGCTGCCCGCAGGTTGTAGACACCGATGGCCACCGTCGCCGCGATTCTCAGGGCCGCCGAAACGTACTTCGGCTCGTTCTCCTCCGCGGCCCGGACGGCAGCCTCCGCGGCTTCCAGGGCTTCCTCGCTCGCGCCGAGTTGCAGCAGGTACCGGGCGCGGAGCATCGCAGTCAGCGCGCTGTCGTCGGGCGACTCGCTCAGGAGGTCGAGCGCCGTCCGGTAGTCGCCGACGCCGAGGACCGCGTCGATCGCCTCGCCGATCTGGTGGGCCGCCTCACCGGGCTGACCAGCCAGGACGTACTGACGCGCGGCGATGCGCCAGTCCTCGCCGCTGAAGGAGGCGGCGACGGCCGCGTGCATTTCCCGGACGCGCCGTCGGCCGCGCGTCTGCTCGAGGTGCGCGTACAGGAACTCGCGGACGAGCTGGGCGAAGTGCCAGCGGTCGCTGCCGGGGGCTCGCTGCAGCAGGCCGAGACTCTCGGCGGTCCGAAGGAACTCGGCGACGCCGTCCTGGCTGCCGACCGCAGCTGTCGCCGCGGGGATCGTCACCTCATCGAGGATCGAGACGTCCGCGAGGAATTCGGCCAGGTCTAGTGGCGCTTCGGCGAGGACTTCCTCCGCGAGGAAGTCGTAGAGGTCGCCTTCCGCGGCGCTGAGCTGCGCGACGAGGGCGCGCGGGTCTGGCTCGGGGCACTCCTCCAGGCGGGTGCGGACGAGGCTCAGCAGCGCCGCCCAGCCCTCGGTGCGCGCCACCAGGTCGACCGCGACGTCGTGGTCGAGCGGGATGCCGTAGGCGTCTCGGAAGAGGGCCTCCGTCTCGGGGACGTCGAAGCGGAGCTGGTCGCCCTCCAGGTGCTGGACGGCGTTGCGGCCCTTGAGGCGCACGGGCGGCAGTTGCGGGGCTGTGCGTGCGGCCAGGATCATCGAGAAGCCGTTGCCCGTGGACTCGAGCAGGGCGGCGATGATCGGATCGGTCTCCTCGCTGCCCTCGATCGCCTGGAAGTCGTCGAGGATGAGCGAGAAGCCGTGCGGACTCGCGGCGCCGAAACCGGCCATGTCGCGCGCGAGGGCCTCGACGACCTCGTCCTTCGTCGGCCCGCCGGGGCCCAGGGTGCTGAGCAGGCGGTAGGTGTCGGGGGCGAAGTCGGGATCGACCTTTCGACCGCCCGCAACGAGGTGCCGGATCAGCGTGAGCCAGTCGCGATCGTCGTGCTCGAGCCGATACCAGGAGGTGTGCCGGGGCGTCTGGCTCGACCAGTCGCTCAGGAAGGTGGTCTTGCCAAACCCGGTGTCGCCGATGACGAGGGCAAGTCGGGAGCGGGCGGCGCGGTCGAGCCAGATGTTGAGCCGTCGTCTCGAGAGCGTGTCGGGACGGACGTAGGGGGGCTCAATCTTGTCGGCCCGGACCGGCAGGACGCTCACCGGCCGGAACCCGTACGGGGGGAACAGGATGGGCGCGACGGACAAGCCCGGCCCGACGGCGACCCGTTCATGCCCTTCGTGCCCCTGAGGCGCAGACGGGGCCGACCAGGGACTGCTGGACGCGATCGTCGTGCCGTCGTTGGCCGGAGACGATACGTCAAGCCGCGGCTCGCGCGTCGTGTCGTCGGTCGAGAGTCGACGGGCTCGGCCTCGCGTCGAGCCGTCGGTGGTGGTGGGCATGGCCGGCATCTTGCAGGCCACGGCTCAACGGGGCCTTATCTGCCGATGCGCCCACGTTGCGAAGGCGGCGTGCGGGCGGCGCGACGGGCCACTCGATCGATGCCGCCGGCTCGTCAGCCCTCGTACTCGAAGCCGATCTTGAGGTCGACCTCGTACTCGACGATCTCGTTGTCCTCCACCCGGGCAGTGGACTTGACGACCTCGATCGTCCGGATATTGCGCACGGTCTTGGATGCGGTGGCCACGGCCTGGCGCGCCGCGTCGCTCCACGATCGGGCGCTGGTCCCGACCATCTCGCGGATGATGATGACGCCCACGAAGCTCCTCCTATCGGACCCCGTCAGGATAGGCGCCGAGGCGTTGGCGTGCTCCGGGATCGCCCGGGTCAGGGCTGGGCGACGGACTCGGCCCGCACCCGGTCGAAGCAGGTGCTGCAGTAGACGGGACGGTCGTTGCGCGGCAGGAAGGGGACCATCGCCTGGCCGCCGCATCCGTTGCAGACCGCGGCGTGGTACTCGCGGCCGCCGCCTGGCGCTGACGTCTTCGCGCGCTTGGCCGCCGCACGACAGGCGGGGCAGCGCTGCGGGTCGTTGGTGAGCCCCTTGCTCGCGAAGAAGGCCTGCTCTCCCGAGGAGAACACGAACGTCTCCCGGCAGTCACGACAGGTCAGCGTCCGGTCCTGCAACACCTTCGCTCCTCCCTGGGCAGCCTTGGTCCGGGCCGACGGCGGGCGAGCGCGGGGAGCGGGCGATCGGCGCGACGGCGTACGGGCTGGGCTCCCGTTGCCCGGAAGATACGCGCGCTGTCAAGCGCCTGTGAACCGGCTTGTGGACGGCTGTCAACCGGCCCGCGAAGCGGCGAACCGGCGGCTGGACGACCTCAGCCGACGGCTTCGTACCGCTCCCCGGCATAGGCGACGAACCGCGTCTGCGCCTTCTTGAACCACAGGTCGATCTCGCCGGTGGGGCCGTTGCGGTGCTTGGCGAGCTTGAGCTTCACGACCTCGCCCTCGGTCTGCTGGTCGTCCGACCCCCGGTCCTTCTCGCGGTACAGGAACATCACGAGGTCCGCGTCCTGCTCGATGGAGCCCGACTCGCGCAAGTCCGAGAGCCTGGGTTCCTTCGACTCGCGCATCTCCGGCTGGCGGGACAGCTGGCTGAGCGCGAGGACCGGGACCTTGAGCTCGCGGGCCAGGGCCTTGAGGCCGCGGCTGATCTCGGCGACCTCCTGCACGCGGTTGGCGTCCTTGGTGGAGACCGATGACTGCATCAGCTGGAGGTAGTCCACGATGACGAGGTCGAGCCCGTTCTCGGCCTGGAGGCGGCGCGCCTTCGTGCGCAGCTCCATGGTGCTGATGTTGGGTGTGTCGTCGATGTAGATGGGCGCCTCCGAGAGGGCGTTCATCGCGGGGGCGATCCGGGCGAAGTCCAGCTCTTCGAGGAAGCCCGTGCGCAGCCGCTGGGAATCGATGCTCGAGACCGACGAGAGCAGGCGCAGCACCAGCTGCTCCTTGCTCATCTCGAGGCTGAAGATGCCCACGCTCTTCTTGTCGCGGACCGCCGCGTGCTCCGCGATGTTGAGCGCGAAGCTGGTCTTGCCGACCGACGGGCGGGCGGCGAGGATCACGAGGTCGCTCGGCTGGAGGCCGGTGGTGAGCGCGTCGAGGTCGCCGAACCCGCTGCGGATGCCGCTGATCTCGCCGCGGTGGGCGTGGAGGTAGTCCAGCCGGTCGTAGGCGTCGTGAAGCAGGCTCCGCAGGACCGAGAAGCCGGCCGAGACCCGTCGCTCGCTCACGGCGAACAGCTCCGCCTCGGCCCGGTCGATGGCCTCGCTGACCTCCGCCGGGTCCTCGTAGCCGATGCCCGCGATCTTGCCCGCAGCCCCGATGAGGTTGCGCAGGACCGCCTTGCGCTCGACGATCCGCGCGTACTGGGCTGCGTGCACGGCGGTGGGCGTCTGGTTGGACAGCGTGCCGAGGTAGGTCCGCCCGCCGATGGACTCGAGGTCCCCGCTGCGCTCCAGCCACTCGGACACCGTGACGATGTCGATGGGCTCCCGCCGCTCCGAGAGGTCCAGCATCGCCGCGTACACCCGCGCGTGGGCCTGCCGGTAGAAGTCCTCCGGCTTGAGGAAGTCCGCGATCTCGATGATCGCGTCCCGGTCGATCAGGACGGCGCCGAGCACGGACTGCTCGGCCTCGATGGATTGCGGCGGAAGGCGATCGATCATGCGGCCCCGATTCTGGGTGGGCGATGTGACAGCTTGAGTGTCACGGGCGGGACGAGTCGGCCGCTAGGGCGTTATCCCCGGGCGCCGCCGCCAACATCGCCGGCATGTGGATTGGCTGTGGACGGCCACGATCCGGATCCCCCCCGTGACCCGCGCTATCCGGGGTCCGTCAAGCGCCTGCGCCCTCGACCCGGTGCGTGTCCACTTCGCCCACGATCCAGACGTCTGGACGCGGGCCGGGGCGGTCAGTCCAGCCGGCGGATGACCCCGATCAGCTTGCCCTGGATCCGGACCGACGGGTAGAACTGGGGCGCGTAGTTCTGGTTGGCCGGCTGCAGGCGCACGCGGTCCTTCTCGCGGAAGAAGCGCTTGAGGGTGACCGCGTTCTCCTCCACCTGGGCCACCACGATGTCGCCGTCCCGGGCGGTCTCCTGGGGGCGGATGACCACGTAGTCCCCGTCCGCGATGTGGGCGTCGATCATCGAGTCGCCGCGCACCTTGAGAACGTAGGCGTCCCCGCCGGCCGCCAGCACGTCCGGGACCGCGAGCGTCTCCGACGCGTCCTGGTACGCCTCGATCGGCCCGCCGGCCGCGATCTCGCCGATCACCGCGAGGTTGAACGACTCGCTGGGCATCGACTGGGGCGTGAGCTCGCTCGAGAGGCCAAGCGTCAGGGCCGCCGTGGGGGTGAGCCGGATGGCGCGCGACTGCGCGGCGCCGCGCTCCAGATAGCCGTCCCGCTCGAGGGTCTGGAGATGGTGGTGGACAGCTGACGTGGACGCGAGGCCCACCGCCTTCGCGATCTCGCGGACGGACGGCGGGTAGCCGCGGGCGCGGATCGTGGCGGCGATCACGTCCAGGATCTTGCGTTTGCGTTCGGCGTCGTGACGGGTCACCGGGCGTCTCCTTCGAGGTGACGCCACTATACAGAACGTACGTTCGATGTCAACTGGTCGTGCGCACCCTCAGCTGTTCGGCTGGCGATGGCCAACAGGTTGCCGCACGTGTCCTCGCACACCGCCACTGAGGTTCAGCGACGATGCCTCAGCAGGGGCGCGGTTCGACCCGACCCCCCATTTCTCGGCCCGGAGGCGCTTATGCACCCAATGCGCGGCGAGAGCCCCGATTCCGCAACCTTCGAGCGCCAAACCGCCTGCCGGAGGGGATGTGGGGGACCAACGAACCCTAAGCGCCTCCCGGAGGAGATATGGGGGAACCGGGATGCGATTTGGCGAACCCGGAGGAGATGTGGGGGAACCGGGATGCGATTTGGCGAGGGGCAACAGCGGGCGGAACGCGGAACGACCGGCGGCGGCGAACCGGGCGCCGGCGGTCAACATGAGGTGCGATGCCGGGCGGACCGAGCGCCGCGCTCGTGGACGCGCGCGAGATCGAGCGCGCGCGAGAGCGAAAGGGACCGGTGCTACCATCGCTAATCCCCGGCTCCGCGCAGCGGCTCCGTGGGATCGCTGTGAGGAACACGGTGGCTCGAGCATCGCGGACGGACCGCGAAACCCGGCGCGCAGGCCGCGCAGGGGACCATCGGCGCATGGGCGCTCGGCGTCTGCTCGGCTGGGCAGCGCTGCTGCCGATCGCCAGCCGCGCGCCCCAGTACGGACGCCTGTTCATGGACCTGGTCCGGGACGAGCGCATCCCGCTCGCGCGCAAGGCCGGCCTCGCGGCTGCGGTCGGCTACCTCGTGCTCGGGCGGGACCTGATCCCGGACGACCTGCCGCTGATCGGCGGGCTCGACGACGTCATCGTGATCGTCCTGGCCATCGACCTGTTCCTCGACGGTGTCCCCGACGAGGTCCTCGACGAGAGGCTCGAGGCGCTCGGCGTGGACCGTCGGGCGTTCGAGGAGGATGTCCGTCGCATCCGCCGCTTCACGCCGGCTCCGCTCCGGCGTATCGTTCGCCGCCTGCCCGACGCCGTGGCGTTCGCAGGCGGCGCACTGCACCACAGCCAGCTCGGGCCCAAGCTCCGGGGCTGGATCGACAAGGAGGGTTCAATCGCGTGAAGGTGATCCTGACGAAGGACGTCCCCAAGCTCGGCAAGACGGGCGAGATGAAGACGGTCGCGGACGGGTACGCCCAGAACTTCCTCATCCCGCAGAAGGTCGCCGTGCCCGCGTCCGGCGGTGCCTTCCGCGCGTACCAGCACGACATCGCGAGCCGTGAGGACAAGCGGAAGCGCGAGCGCGAGGAGGCCGAGATCGCGGCCACCCGCATCGGCTCCACCACGCTCACGATGGGCGTCAAGGTGGGCGAGGGCGGCAAGCTCTACGGGTCCATCAACACCCAGGACATCGCCGAGGCGCTCGGCCGCCGCGGCATCGTCGTGGACAAGCACAAGATCGAGCTCGACCAGCCGATCAAGTCGCTGGGCACCTACAAGGTCGCCGTGAAGGTGCTCGCGGGGATGACTCCCGAGGTCACGATCGTCGTCGAGCCCAAGGGCTGACGGCCGACCCTCCGCGCTCAGCCCCGGAAGGCCACGGCGTTGGTCGGCGCGCTCGCGGTCCTCGCCGCGAACGGACGTCGGCTGCGACTGGCCCTCCGGGCTCGCGCCCCGGGGCACGGTCGGCGGGCCACCACGCCGAACAGGTGCGACATCCGGCGGCGTGCGTCGGGGCGGCGAGGCGCGGGTCACGATCCCTCCAGGTTCTCGCGCGAAAGCCTACCGCTCCCGGGACGCGACATTGGCCGATTCGTCCTGCCCGGCCCGTGCAGGCCGCCAGATGCAGACGATCCGGCCGAAACAGGTGACACCACGTCGTCGCGGGCGGGCGGAGAATCGCGTGCGTGACGACCCGGACGATCCTCCATGTCGACCTCGACGCGTTCTTCGCGGCCGTCGAGCAGCGCGACCGGCCTGAGCTGCGCGGCAGGCCGGTCATCGTGGGCGGCGGGGGCCCCGACGACCGGGGCGTCGTGAGCACGGCCAGCTACGAGGCGCGCAAGTTCGGCGTCCACTCGGCGATGCCGCTGCGGACCGCGGGCCGCCTCTGCCCCCAGGGCATCTTCGTGCCGGTCGACGGGCGCAAGTACCAGGCGGAGAGCCGCCGGGTCATGGCGATCCTGCGCAGGTTCACGCCCCAGGTGCAGCCGGTCTCGATCGACGAGGCGTTCCTCGACGTGACCGGGTCGCGGGCGCTGTTCGGCGACGGCGAGGCGATCGGGTGGCTGATCAAGCACGCCGTCCACGACGAGACGGGCCTGACGATCTCGGTGGGCGTGGCGACGACGAAGCTGGTGGCGAAGGTGGCGTCGGACCTGCGCAAGCCCGACGGCCTGGTGGTGGTCCCGCCGGGCGAGGAGGCGGCGTTCCTGGCGCCGCTGCCGATCTCGCGCCTGTGGGGCGTGGGCGAGAAGACGGCCGCCGCCCTCGCCGAGTACGGCGTGAGGACGATCGGCGACCTGGCGTCGCTGCCAGCGGACGCGCTGGAGCGGCGGCTGGGCAAGCACGGGGCGTCGCTGGTGGAGCGGGCGCACGGGGTCGACCCGGATCCGGTGGCGGGCGGCGAGGCGGCGAAGTCGATCGGCCACGAGCACACCTTCGACCGGGACACGGCGGACCGCGAGGTGCTCGAGCGCACGCTCCTGGGCATGGCCGACGGGGTGGCCGGGCGCCTGCGCTCGTCGGGCATCCGGGCGGTGACCATCACGCTCAAGCTGCGCGACTCGAGCTTCCGCACCATCACGCGGCAGACGAGCCTCGACGTGCCGGCGGACCTGACCGAGCCGATCTTCGAGGCCGCCCGGACGCTGCTGCGCCGCGAGCTGCACGGCCAGAGGATCCGCCTGGTGGGCGTGACGGCATCGAACTTCCGGGACCGCGAGCAGCTGGCGATGTTCGACGTTCAGGAGGACCCGCGTCGCGTGGCTGCGGCGGCGGCGCTGGACAGGATCCGCGGCAAGTACGGGGATCGCGCGGTCACACGGGCACGACTCGTGCGGACGGCCCTGCCCACGCCGTTCGAGAGGGACCCGATGAAGCCCGTGGACGTCGCAGACCAAGACCCGGACGCGCCGCGGAGCCGTCAGGGCCGTGACACAGAACCTGTCACAGACTTCGACGACGATCCGTACACCGACGCTTGACATCGAACGCCTGTTCGGTCTAGTGTCTGGGAAGAACGAACATCCGTTCGCATCCGGAAGTGCCCCCGGGTGACGACGACCCCGCCGAACGTCAAGGAGACATCGACATGGCGATGGTTCGCGTCGCACCGGTTCCGGTCCAGGTGCGCACCAATCGGCTCAACGGCCTGCCCAGCGAGATCACCTGGGGCGGGGATCGGCTCCCCATCACCCGCCTCGTGGCGATCCGCGACGAGCGCTCGGCGTATCCGGCGATCACCGGCCCGCGCACGGTGTACGAGGTGGACACGGCCACGCTCCGGCTCGGCCTGACCTTCGCGCACCGCTCGCGGCGCTGGACGATCGAGGCGCTGGACGATCTTGATCGCGCCGCCTGAGCGCAACCACCAGACACGGGGGCCGAGACTCCTCATCGCGGACTCCCCGTTCGACTACGGGGCGGGCGCCACCCGCGCTCGCCCCGTGGGCCATCCTGCGGGGCCCGGGGCGAGCGCGGGTGGCTGCTCGCGAAGCTCGACCCGCCCCTAGAATCCCCGCGTGGATACCAACGTGCGCTTCCGCGACCTGACGGTCGACCAGTTCATCTCGCTCCTGGCATCGGCGGAGCCCGTGCCGGGAGGCGGTTCCGCCGCGGCGGTCGCGGGCAGCTTGGGCGGCGCGCTCGTGGCGATGGTCGCCTCGCTGTCCGCCGGCCGACCGAAGTTCGCCGAGCACGAGCAGCTCCTGACCGAGGCGCGGGCTGCCGGCCTGCTGCTCGCCGACCGATTCCTGACCCTCGCGGACGAGGACGCCGCGGCGTTTGCGGGCTTCGGCGTGGCGATGAAGATGCCGCGCGACACCGAGGACGAGAAGGCCGCCCGTGCGAAGGCGCTCCAGGCCGCGGCCCGCGCCGCCACCGAGGCACCGTATCGGACGGTCGAGGCCTGCCTCCAGCTGGCCCTGGAGGCCGAGTCGATGGCCGGGCGGAGCAACAAGAACGCCTCTTCGGACCTCGAGGTTGCCGGGCTGATGGCCGTCGCCGCTGCCCGGTCCGCCGCGGCGAACGTGTTCATCAACGTCCCGGCGATGGGTGACGACACGACTGCGCAGGACATGCTCGCCCGAACCGAGGAGATGGTCGACGACGTCGAGCGTCTGGCGTCGCGGATCCGCGAGATCGTCCGGGGCGGCGAGACGCGCCCCGCGGCGGAGGTGGGCACCGCCTGACCTTCGCCCGGTCGCGCGACTCAGCGGACCGCGATCACCGTGTCGAGGAACGCGCTGCCCGTCTCGCCGCCCACGAGGTAGGCCGTGTCGCCCACGACAGCAACGCCGGCGTCCTCGACGCCCTCCGGCAGCCGTCCGACGACGGCCGTCCGGCCGGTCGCGGGATCGAACGCGAGGATCGCGGTGCTCGGGCGACCCGCGCGCATGCCGCCGGCGATCAGGATCCGCCCGCCGAGGATGAACGCCGTCGCCTGCGTGAGGGCATAGGGCAGCCGGGCGACGACCCGGACATCGCCCGTCGTCGCATCGATGGCCTGGATGGCGTTCGAGGGCGCGCCCGTCGTCGCGCCGCCGAACAGGTAGACGCGGCTCCCGGCGGCGGCGACCGCCGGGTAGCGCACGGCCAGCGGCAGTCGTGCGAGGGAGGTGAAGCTGACGCCGTCGCGCGTCGCCAGGACGTTCGGGTCCGGGACGCCGCCGCGCCCGCCCCCCACGACGAGCACCTCGCCGCCCACCGCGACCGCCGCGCCATCGGCCCGTGGCGCCGGCAGGGCACCGGCCACCGAGGCGGAGGCACTCGCCCCGACCACCGACACGTCCTGGACCACGGCGCTCGCCAGCGTCCGGCCGCCGCCCACGACGAGCCAGAGATGGCCCAGCGGCGCGCCCGAAGCGTCGTGCACGGCGCTCGCCAACCGCCCGATCCGCGTGACGGACCCCGTGGCCGGATTGAGCTGCAGGATCGTCGCCGTCGTCCCGCTCGGGGTCACGCCCCCAAGCACGAGCACCTCGGCGCCGCTGGCGGCCACCACGGCCCGGCTGAGCGGCGACGGCAGATGCATGCTGAGCAGCGTGGCGGTCACCCGAGCGTTCGCCCCGGGCGTGGTACCGGCGCTCGCGTTGGCGGCGCTCGTGTCCCCGGAGCCCATTGATGCGCCCGCCGGACGACCGCCCGAGGCCGGCCCCGGGGAGCCGGCCCCGCTCGCGGATCCCGTCGCACCGTCGGCACCGGTGGCCGTCCCCGACGCCGGGACGCCGGAAGCAGACGGCGAGGCATTTCCGCACGCGGCCAGCGCAATCGCGGCAGAGAGGCAGAGCGCCAGCCCGCCGGTGATCCTCAGGCTGCGCCGGAGCCGCCCTTGTCCGGATGCCAGCTCCGTGCCGCCGACGAGCCGGCCGCGCAACCGCGGCCGCAGACGGTCAGAAGACGGCATTCGCGGGGATCGGCTGGTGCCCGTCGGGATCCGAGAGGTACCCTGCGGCCGTCCCCGACACGTCGGTGTGGCCGTACTGCCAGACGATCTTCATGGTTCGCGGGTCGAGCACGATCATCCGGTCCCGGGCGTCGTCGTTGATGACGATGTCGCCGTTGGGGAGCGGGGTGCCGAGGCTGGGGTGGTCGAGGCGCCCCGAGCCCGAGGTGGGCGCGTATCGCCACAGCACCTGCCCCTTGGGCGTGACCGCCACCACCGCGCCTGGACTGCTGTAGTCCACGACGATCACGTTGCCCTGGCTGTCGAGCTGCGCGTCGGACGGGTACGCCACCGGGACGTGGATGTCGAAGAGCACCTGGCCGGTGGGCGACAGGCGCACCACGCGCGAGCCGTAGATCTCGGTGATGAGCAGGCCCCCGTCCGGCAGCGGCGTGTCGCCGTTGGGGTCGCCGTACGTCACTGGCGCGTTGTCGGTGCAGGCGCCGGTCTGGCCGTGCATCGAGACGATGTGCTTGTCGGGCGCGATCTCGAGCACTCGGCAGTTCACGATGTCGGCCACCACGATGTCGCCGTTGGCCAGCGGGTAGGCATCGTCGGGGTTGTGGAGGTAGCCGATCGCGCCGCTCGCGACGCCGTAGTGGCCGTACTGCCAGACCACCTTGCGGGTGCGGATGTCAATCCGGTAGATGACCTGGTTGTACTCGTCGTTGGCCACGATGGTCTTGCCGTCAGGCGCCACGAAGGCATCGTCAGCCGCGAAGTGCACGCCCGGCGGCAGCGAGCCCTTCACCGGGAACTGCCAGAAGACGTGGCCGGCGTTGTCCACGGCGAGGATCCGGGCGTTGCCGCGATCGGCGATGAGCAGGCCGTACGGGAACGGGCCGGCGGGCGCGGCGCGCGCGGCGGACGACGATCCCGTGCCGGCGACGGGGCCGGCAGGACCGGACGCCGCCGGAGCAGCGCTCCCGCCCGCGGGGTCTTCCGATGGGCCGCCGCTCGAAGCATTGGCCGGGGTCCCGCTGGACGAGGCCGCCGATGGCGTGAGCATGGTCGAGGCGGCGGCGACGAGGACCACGGCCGCCGCCACCACCGCGAGGATCCAGGGGCCCGGCTGCCGCTGTCCGCGGCGCGCGACGCGCGCATGACGTTGGGGGACGCGAGGAGTCATGGACGGGACGCTAGCAGCGTGCGCGGACTCGCCGCCGGAACGTTGAGATTCGTTTACCCGGTCACCACCTGCTCACAGGAAGCGCCCGGGCGGGATCGTCAGGCGGCGCCGGGACCGGTCAGGCGTTGAAGGCGAAGCCGCTGGCGAGCACGAACGCGACCAGCACGGCGAGGGCCGCGACGACGGACACGAGGCCGGCGCCCCACATCTTCCAGTCGATGGGACCCAGGGTGTCGGCCGCGTGGCCATGGTCGTCGTGGCCGTGTCCGGTGCCGTGGTCAGGGGCGGCGTGGCCGCCGTGGTCGTTGCTGGTCATCGTCGCTGTCGTCTGAACCTCCGGCGCCATTCTCGCATCCCCGCTCGCCCTAGACTTCGTCCCGATGCTGACCCTCGTCCTCACCCGTCACGGCCTGACCGACCGCTCGCGCCCGGAGCAGCACCTCGGCCAGAAGATCGACATCTCCATCAACGATGCCGGCCGACGGCAGGCCGACGCGCTCCGCCGCCGCCTCGCGCCGGTCACCTTCGACCGCGTGATCACGAGCTCGCTCTTCCGGGCCCGCGAAACGGCCGACATCGTGGCGGGGCGGGTGGCCATCGAGGTGGACCCGCGCCTGCGCGAGATGGACTACGGCGCCTGGGAGGGCCGGACCTACGCGCAGATCGACGAGACCGACCGCGCGTTCCGCAGCCAGTGGGTGGAGCGGCCGGACGCGCTCCGGTGTCCCGGCGGCGAATCGGGCGAGGACGTGGCCAGGCGGGTGACCTCGTTCCTCGAGGACCTGCTCGATGAGCACCGGCGCTGGATGGCCCGGGCGTCGTTCCGCGCCGCAACGGCGACCGGCGGGCCGGTGAGCGCTGCCGGGACCGACCATCGCGTCCTGGCCGTCGCGCACGGGACGCTCAACCGCATCTTCCTGTGCGTCGCGCTGGACGTCGACCTGCGCCGGTTCCGCCAGCGGTTCATCCAGAGCCAGTGCAACCTGACCGCGATCGCCTTCGCCGACGACGCCGGGCCCCGCGCGGGCACGCTGCTCGTCTCGAACGACACCTCGCACCTGCGCGGCGCGAAGGACCTCCCCTGGGGCTAGGGCCCGGTCGGGCCTGCCAGTGCGGCCGCGCCCGGGGCCCCGCCCGCTCAGCCAGCGGCGGCGTCGACGTCCTTCTTCGGCCAGCCCGGGCGCCCCAGCCGGAGCCAGACCAGGACCGCGATCCCGGCCACGGCCAGGACGGCGATCAGCATGTCGAACGGCTGGAGGGCCCTGCGGATGTCCTTCCAGTTGCCGCCCAGCACGGTCCCGGCGTACACGAGCGCGATCGACCAGGGCACCGCACCGGCCGTGGAGTAGGCGATGAACCTGGGCAGCGGCATGCGCGTGACGCCGGCCGGGAACGAGATGAACGTGCGCACGATCGGCAGCAGGCGGCCGAAGAACACGGTCGCGGCGCCGTGGTCGGCGAAGAAGCGGTCGGCGACCTCGATCTCGTGCTCGCGGATCAGCAAGTACTTCCCGTAGCGCTGGAGGAACGGCCGCCCGCCCCACGCGCCGATGGCGTAGGCGATGAGCGAGCCGATGGTGTTGCCGACAACCGCGACGAGGACGACGATCCAGAAGCCCCAGGGCCCCCTGGTGAGCGGCTCGACCTGCGTCGGGTCGGAGACCATCCAGCCCGCCATCGGCAGGATCAGCTCGGACGGGAGCGGGATCATCGCCGACTCGATGCCCATCGCGAGCATCACGCCCAGGTAGCCGACCGCACCATACAGGCTGGTGAGGAACGGGATGGCGATGGTGTCGACGAACGCGAGCACGGAGGGCGTGGCTCCTTGGGGGGACGCCAGGCTGCGGGCGCCCGGCACGCAGGCGAGGATAGCCGACTATCCTCGGCAGGGTGATCGAATCGCACTTCCACCCCATCCGCGCTGCGCACGCCGCCGACCTTGTCGTCCTGACCGGCGCCGACCTCACGGTGGCCGACGTGGAGGCGGTGGCGCGCCATGGCGTCCGCGTCGCCCTCGACGTCCACGCGCGCGAGCGCATGGCCGAGGCCCGGGCCGTCATCGACACGCTGGTCGCCCGCGGCGAGGTCGTCTACGGCGTCACCACCGGCTTCGGCGCCCTCGCCACCACGTTCATCGCCCCGGCCGACACGGCACGCCTCCAGGAGAACCTGATCGCCTCGCACGCCGCGGGCGTGGGGCGGCCGTTCCCGCGCGAGGTGGTCCGGGCGATGCTCCTGCTGCGCGCGAACACGCTGGCGCTGGGGCACTCGGGCGCCAGGCCGGAGCTGGTGGACCGACTGTGCCGGTTCCTGGAGCTCGGCATCCACCCGGTCGTGCCGGAGCAGGGGAGCGTCGGCGCGTCGGGCGACCTGGCCCCGCTGGCACACCTGGCCCTGCCGATCGTCGGGCGGGGCGAGGTGGAGATGGGCGGCAACGTGATGCCCTCGCACGTCGCCCTGCGCGAGGTGGGCCTCGAGCCCATGGAGCTGGCGACCAAGGAGGGCCTCGCGCTCCTCAACGGCACGCAGCTGATGTCGTCGCTCGGCGCGCTGCTCCTGGCCGACGCAGACCGGCTCACGCGGACGGCGTCGGTGGCGGCGGCGATGACGCTCGAGGCGATGCTGGGCACCGAAGTTGCGTTCGCCGCGCCCTACCAGCTGGCGCGGCCCCACCCGGGCCAGATCGCCGTCGCCGCCGAGGTCCGGCACCTGCTTCGCGGGTCGGGCCTCCAGGCGTCCCACCACGGCTCGTCGCACAAGGTCCAGGACCCGTACTCGCTGCGCTGCGTGCCGCAGGTCCACGGTGCCGTCCGGGACGCCCTCGACCACCTCCGCCGCGTGCTCGACATCGAGCTCAACTCCGCCACCGACAACCCCCTGGTGTTCCCGTCCGGCGGCGAGGTGCCCGAGGACGCCCTGGCGACCGGCGGCGGGCTGGTGATCAGCGGCGGCAACTTCCACGGCGAGCCGATCGCGCTGGCGCTCGACTTCGCCAAGCTGGCGCTGGCGGAGCTGGGCTCGATCTCCGAGCGGCGGACGGCGCTGATGCTCGACCCGCGGCTGAACGGCGGCCTGCCCGCGTTCCTGACCCCCGACCCCGGGCGCAACAGCGGGCTGATGATCGTCCAGTACACCGCGGCGGCCCTGGCGTCGGAGAACAAGGTTCTCGCCCACCCGTCGTCGGTTGACTCGATCCCCACCTCCGCCAACCAGGAGGACCACGTGTCGATGGGGGCGGGGGCGGGGCGCCACGCGCGGACGGTGCTCGCCCACGTGGAGCAGATCCTCGCGATCGAGGTGCTGGCCGCGGCGCAGGCGCTGGAGCTCCGGCGGGCGGCGATGGGCGCCGGGGCGCCGCAGCCGGGCGCGGGCGTGGCCGAGGCGCTTCGGCTGGTGCGTGACGTGGTGCCGCCCCTGGTGGACGACCGTGAGCCCGGGCCCGACATGGCGGCCGCGCTGCGCGTCGTCCGTTCCGGGGCGCTGGCCGCGCTCGTCGCGTAGGGCGCGTCGCGGGATCTCCGCGGCGTCCTACACTCGCGTGACCATGGCCATCCGCATCGTGGACGTGACCGACGACGCGACGTTCGCCCTCGTGCCGCCGTGCGCGGACCCAGGGTTCGACCATCGCTCCTGCGACTACTGGGAGGACGGCGACCGGGGGTCGAAGGCGGCCCGCCTGAGCTGGCTGCACGCGGCGCCGGCCGCTCCCACCGCGAAGCCGAGGCCGCGCAACCCGTTCGGCGACGCTGACGAGCCCGCGTTCAATCCCTTCGCCTCGGCGTCGAGGGGGCCCGCGTTCAACCCGTTCGCGACCGACGACGACGCGCCCGCCCCGAACCCCTTCGCCCCGCCTCCCAGGGCCGGGCCGGCCGTCGCCGGCGACGCGCCGCCGAAGCTGCGGCTCCTCGCCCGCGGGCTCGGGGTGTTCGGCTCCTACGCCAAGGTGCTCCTGGAGGACGACGAGCCCGTGGCCTACATCCAGTTCGGCCCGCTGTCCGCCTACCCGCGGGCGCTGCAGACCCGCGACCTGTACCCGAAGCTGCCGGCCTCGCCCCTGCCGGCCGTGATCACCTGCATCGCCACGACGGCCGCGGCGCGGGACCGCGGGCTCGCGGCCGCGTTGGTCGATGCGGTCTGCGACGATCTCGCGGGGCGCGGGTTCTCGGCGGTCGAGGCGTATCCCGAGGTGGGCGCGAAGCCGAACGCGACGAGCGCCGCGCAGCCGGCCTTCTGGACGAAGCTCGGGTTCGTGGTGGCCGCACCCGACGAGCGTTTCCCAGTCCTGCGGCGGGAGCTCGTGTGAGGGTCCGGCCCGCGATCGCAACCGGCGCGCTCGGCATGGCGCTCCTGCTCAGCGGCTGCGGCGCCCAGGACGCCTCGCTCGTGCCGGTGCCGATCCCCGTCACGCCCACCCCGGCGCCGCCGGCCACGTCGAGCACCCCCCAACCCACGCTCCCGATGCCGTCGGGCGCGTCGGTCACGCTCGACCCCGCCCTGATGGCCATCCTGCCAACGTCCGTCGGCGGGGTCCCCGTCAACCAGGAGCCGGAATCGTTCGGGGAGGCCGTCAAGGACCCATCGTTCGTGGCCAGCATCGACCGGGCCGTGTTCCCGATCGCGGTCTCGGGGGGCGACCTCGCGTCGGGCGTGATCGCCCATGTCCGGCCGGGCGTGTACTCGGACAAGATGTTCGCGGACTGGCGCTCCAGCTATGACGATGGCGCCTGCGCCCAGTCGAGCGGCGTGGCCGCCCACGCGGAGCAGACGCTCGCGGGCCGGACGACCTACGTGACTACGTGCGGTGGCGGCCTCCGCGTCTACCACACGCACCTGGCGAGCCAGGGCGTGATCGTCTCGCTGTTCTCGACCGGCGTGCAGGACTTCGGCGCGCAGCTCATGGGCGGCATCCGGGGCTGAGGCGGTTCCGGCGACGCGGCCACGCCGATCGGGGCCAGCCGGAGCGCTAGACTCCGGCGCCATGAGCACCGAGACCACCGGCACCGCCCCGTCCGGCCCGCGACCCGTCCGCGCCCCGCGCGGCACCACACTCTCCACCCGTGGCTGGCAGCAGGAGGCCGTGCTGCGGATGCTCATGAACAACCTCGACCCCGAGGTGGCCGAGAACCCCGACGCGCTGGTCGTGTACGGCGGCACCGGTCGCGCCGCGCGGAGCTGGGAGGCGTTCGACGCCATCGTCCGCGAGCTGCGGGCCCTGGCCGACGACGAGACGCTCCTGGTCCAGAGCGGCAAGCCCGTGGCCGTGTTCCGCACGCACGAGTGGGCCCCGCGCGTGCTGATCGCCAACTCGAACCTGGTCGGCAAGTGGGCGAACTGGGAGCACTTCCGCGAACTGGAGCGGAAGGGGCTGATGATGTACGGCCAGATGACCGCGGGCTCCTGGATCTACATCGGGACCCAGGGGATCCTCCAGGGCACCTACGAGACGTTCGCCGAGTGCGCGCGCCAGCACTTCGGCGGGACGCTGCGCGGGACCGTCACGCTGACCGCGGGCCTGGGCGGGATGGGCGGGGCCCAGCCGCTGGCGGTGACGATGAACGAGGGCGTGTGCCTCGCGATCGAGGTTGACGAGCGGCGCGCCGCCCGGCGCCACGAGATCGGCTTCGTCGACCGGTTGACGCTCGATCCCGACGAGGCGCTCCGGCTCGCCCGCGAGGCTGCCGCCGAGGGCCGCGCGCTCTCGATCGCGCTGGTGGGCAACGCCGCCGAGATCGAGCCCGCCTGGGCGAAGGCGTGCGAGCACTTCGACATCGTCACCGACCAGACATCCGCGCACGATGCCCTGGGCGGGTACGTCCCGGCCGAGATCAGCCTGGCCGACGCCGCGATCCTGCGCGAGACGCAGCCCGACGTGTACGAGGCGCGCTCCAAGGCCTCGATGGCGGCCCACGTGCGCGCGATCCTCGCGTTCAAGGCCGCGGGCGCGATCGCCTTCGACTACGGCAACAACCTGCGCGCCCAGGCGATGGACGCGGGCGTCGCAGACGCGTTCGCCTACCCGGGCTTCGTGCCCGCGTTCATCCGGCCCCAGTTCTGCGAGGGGCGCGGGCCGTTCCGCTGGGCCGCGCTCTCGGGCGACCCGGCCGACATCCTGCGCACCGACCGCGCGATCCTCGAGCTGTTCCCCGACGACGCCGGCCTGCGGCGCTGGATCGAGATGGCCGAGGCGCGGGTGCCGTTCCAGGGGCTGCCGGCGCGGATCTGCTGGCTGGGCTACGGCGAGCGCGCGCGGGCCGGGCTCGAGTTCAACCGGCTCGTGGCCAGCGGCGAGATCAGCGCGCCGATCGTCATCGGCCGCGACCACCTCGACGCGGGCTCGGTGGCGTCGCCGAACCGGGAGACCGAGGCGATGGCTGACGGATCGGACGCAGTCGCCGACTGGCCGCTGCTCAACGCGCTCGTCAACACCGCCGCCGGCGCGACTTGGGTGTCGATCCACCACGGTGGCGGCGTCGGCATCGGGTACAGCCAGCACGCGGGCATGGTGGTCGTGGCCGACGGCACGGAGCTGGCAGCGCGCAAGCTCGAGCGCGTGCTCACGACGGACCCCGGCATGGGTGTCGTCCGGCACGTCGACGCGGGCTACGGGCGCGCGGTCGAGGTGGCCCGGGAGCGGGGCATCCGGATCCCGATGCTGGACGACTGACGCGGGCGCGCCTTCGCTCAGCGAGCGAGCGACATGATCGCCGAGACGACCGTCCCGTTCGTCAGTGCGGCCCCGTGGCCCCCGCTGATCCACAGGAGCCGGTTCGGGTAGCCGGCGGCCTGCAGCGCGGTGTGCAGCCCGCTCGACACCGACGGCATGACGACGGTGTCGGTCGTCCCATGGACGAGGAGGAACGGGATCGGGTCGTCGCCGGCCGGGTAGCGCTTGATGATCTGGAGCGCCTCGGCAGACGCGTACGCGGCGGGCTCCTGCGCGGGCGTCCCGCCGAAGAACGCGGTGACGTACGCGACGCCGTCCTCCATGTCCACCGGCTCGTCGGTCGCGCCGTCGATGTCGACGACCGCGTCGGGCCGGAGCGAGCCCGCCGTCGCGTCGCACGTGCCCGCCTTGGGCTTGAACGCCGTCGGCGTCAGGCCGATGACGGCTGCCGCCCAGCCGCCGAGCGAGTGCCCGACGACCGCCACGTTGTCGGCCTGGCCGCCGTACCTGGACGCGGTCGTCCGGGCGACGCCGACGGCGCACGCGGCGTCCTGGAACGAGGTCGACCAGCCCCCGCCGTAGGCGGTCGCCTGGCGCCAGTCGGCCACCATGACGACGGCCCCCGCGTGGGCGAGCGAGGTCGCGAAGGCGAGCAGGTAGTCGCCGCCGGTCGGGGCCGACGGGCCGCCGCGGAACAGCACGAGCGTCGGCCACGGCCCGCCGCCGGACGGACGGACGATGTCCATCGCGAGCCGGCAGGCGGGGCCGCCGGGCTCGACGCAGGGCACGGCGGGCGTGAACGGGACGTTCAGGGACGTGGCCACGCTCGCCCGCGGATCGGGCGTCGGCTTGGGGGTGGGCTTGGGTGTGGGCTTGGGCGTGGGGCGCGGCGTGGGAACGGGCGTGGCACGCGGCGTGGGAACGGGCGTGGCACGCGGGATCGGCAAGGGCGTCGGGCGGGGCGCAGGCGTCGGCGTCGCGGCGACCGCTGCGTAGAGCGAGGGAAGCGGCGTCGGCGTCGTCAACGATGTCGCGGACGGACTCGGGGTCGGCGTCCCGGTCGGGTCGATCGCTGCGAGCTCCGGCGGCGCTGCCGCGGCCGTCGGCGGAGCGGGAGGCTGCTGGGCGCAGCCGGCAATCACCAGCGCGAGCAGGGCGGCGAGGGCCCGGGCGGCGGGGCGGCGGCTCAACGGGCGGCGGGATACCGGCCGGCCCGGCCGGGAGGGACGCACCATGTGCTCCCGACAGTAGCCGCCCGAGTCAAGGTCTGGCCCCCGTCCTATCGGCCTGAATCCGGCCGGCCGGACGGACTGCCGACGCCGGCCGGGCCAATCCGCCGGGCCGACGATGCCAACGACCGCGATCGGCTGGCGCACTCGGCCGGTCGCGGTCGCGCGACCCCTGCGCACGAGGCCCGCGACCGCCCACGCGGACCTGTAGCATCGGCGCCATGCTGGTCGAAAGCGTCCCCAACATCTCCGAGGGCCGTCGCCCCGACGTGGTCGAGCGGCTGGCCAGTGCGCTCACCTCCGTGCCCGGCGTGTACCTGCTCGATCGGACCTCCGACGGCAGCCACAACCGCTCCGTGTTCACCGTCGCCGGCGAGCACGAGGCGGTCGCCGCAGGGCTGGAGCGGCTGGTCGCCGCCGCGATCGACGAGATCGACATGGACGAGCAGCTGGGCGAGCACCCGCGGATCGGCGCCGTGGACGTGGTCCCGTTCGTGCCCCTCGGCGACACCACCCTCGACGACTGCGTCGAGCTCGCCCGCGGCTTCGGCCGGCGGATCGCCACGCGCTACGACCTGCCCGTCTACCTGTACGCGTCGGCGGCCACCCGCGCGGACCGCGTGAAGCTCGCCGACATCCGGCGCGGCCAGTACGAGGGCCTCAAGGTCGAGATCGCCCAGAACGGGCGCCAGCCGGACTTCGGCCCGGCGCGGACCCATCCGCGCGCAGGGGCGATGGCGGTGGGCGCCCGGCCGTTCCTGATCGCCTGGAACATCAACCTCGCGTCGGAGGACGTGGAGCTGGCCAAGCGGATCGCGCGCCGCGTGCGCGAGTCGGGCGGCGGCCTCCCGCGCGTTCAGGCGAACGGCTTCCGGGTCGAGGAGCCCGACCGCGGCCACCCGGTTCGCGCCCAGGTCTCGATGAACCTGCTCGACTTCCGCGTGACGCCGCTGTGGCGCGCCTGGGAGGCGGTCGGGGAGCTGGCCGCCGAGGATGGCGTGGCGCTCGCGGAGTCCGAGCTGATCGGCCTCGCGCCGCTCGCCGCCCTGCTCGACGTGGCCGACCACGCCGGCGCCGCCGAGGACGCGCCCGTCGAGACCCGCCTCGCCGCTGCCGCCCAAGCCATCCGGCTGCGCGACTACTCCCCGCTGATGGCCCTCGAGCTGCGCCTCGCCGACGCCCGCGGCCGCCCGTGAGCCTGCGGCTGATCGAGGGCGGCCGGAGCCAGAGCGACGCGCCCGGGCTCCTCATCCACGGCGCATCGCAGATCGCCACCCTCGCGGGCGGCCTGCGGCGCGGCTCGGCGCAGGGCGATCTCGCGCTGCTGGACGCGGAGCCTGTCGGCGGGCCCGGATCGCCGGCCGCGCCGGTCATCGCGTGCTGGGAGGGCCGCGTCATCGGGGTCGGGCCGCGCGACGGGGTCGAGGCCGGGCTCGAGGCCAACGGCTACAGCCTCTCCCGCTTCGCCCGCCTCGACGCCGACGGCGGGGTCGTCACGCCGGGTCTCGTGGACCCGCACACGCACCTGCTCTTCGCCGGCACTCGGGAGGGCGAGCTGGTCCTCCGGCAGCAGGGAGCGGGCTACCTCGAGATTCTCCAGGCCGGCGGCGGGATCCTGTCCACGGTGGCCGCCACGCGGGCTGCGGACGAGGAGACGCTGGCCGCGCACGGGCGCCGCTGGCTCGACGAGATGCTCCGCCACGGCGTGACCACCGTGGAGGCGAAGTCCGGCTACGGCCTCGACCTGGCGACCGAGCTGCGGCTCCTCGAGGTCGCCCACCGTCTGGGCCGCGAGGGCCCGGTCGAGGTGGTGCCGACGTTCCTCGGCGCCCATGCGGTGCCCCCCGAGTACCACGCCCGCCCGGACGGCACCGAGGCCTACGTCCGCCACGTGATCGAGGAGCAGCTGCCGGGCGTCGTGGCGCAGGGCCGCGCCCGCTCGTGCGACGTGTTCTGCGAGCGGGGCGTGTTCACCGCCGACCAGAGCCGCCGGATCCTGAGGTCCGCGATGGGCTACGGCCTCGCGGTCCGCCTCCACGCCGACGAGCTTGCCCCCTCGGGCGGAGCCGAGCTCGCGGCTGAGCTCGGGGCGCTCTCCGCGGACCACCTGCACACCCCGTCCGACGAGGGGCTGGCCGCCTTGGCCGAGGCCGCTGGCGGCGACCACCCGACCGTGGCGACGCTGCTGCCGGCGACGACGTGGTTCCTGATGGCCGACGAGGCGGCGCCGGCCCGCCGGTTCATCGATGCCGGGGTGCCCGTGGCGCTCGGGACGGACTTCAACCCCGGCACGTCACCGACGCCCAACCTGCCGCTGGTGATGACGATCGCCTGCCTGGAGATGGGCCTGTCCCCGGCCGAGGCCCTCGCCGCCGTGACGATCAACGCCGCGCACGCCGTGGGCGTGGCCCGCGACGCGGGGTCCCTGGAGCCCGGCAAGCTCGCCGACATCGTGATCTGGCGGGCGCCCCACGTCGGCCAGCTGCCCTACTGGGTGGGCGCCGATCTGGTCGACGTGGTGGTGAAGCGAGGCCGCGTGGTGTACCGCCGGGGCTGCTGACAGGACGGCGGCCACCGCGCCGACGACCGCCAGGCTCAGGCGCCCAGGAGACCGACCGCCAGCAGCGCTTGCGCGAGGTGGTAGGTGACGATGACGCCGAGCCGCAGCCCGGGCCCGCCTCGAGAGCGTCCTGGCGTAGCGCCCGCCACCACGAACTCGCCCCAGCCCAGCATGGCGTCCGATGCCACGAACAGCCACGCCCCCACCATCAGCGCTGGCACGAGGGTCGCGGTCGCGGCCACCGCCATGACGCAGATCACGGTGAGGTAGACGCCTACCGCGACGTGCATGCCCGACGGCCGAGCGGCCTGCACGATCTGGCGGCCCACGAAGGCGATCACCGCGAACCCGGCCACGGCGCCCGCCGCCGCACCCCAGCCCGCGAGCGGCAGCGCGAGGAACGCGGCCAGGTAGGCGAGGTGGCCGAGCAGGAACGCGACCAGTCCGCCGGCCAGGCGGCCCGGCGGCAGGAGCAGCACGTCGCCGATGAGCCCCAGGACCAGGCCCGCCACCAGCCAGGGCTGCACGCCGGGCGTCCGAGGGGCCACGACCAGCGCGAGCACCACGAGTGCCAGCAGCGTCGCGGGCTTGGCCACCCGCTCGGCCACGCGAGCCCGGGGCGTCTCCCGCCACACGGCCCACCAGTCGACGACCGCGGCGACGGCCGCGGCCGCCACCAGCCCCCAACCGAGCGGCGACACGGCCTCAGGCCCTCCCGCGCGACTCCAGGAGCACGGTGGTCGTCTCGGCCGGGAGCCCGGACATGGAGACCGAGAGCTTGGCCTGCACGGCAGGCTGGGCGCCGCCCATCTCGTGGAGGAACTGCTTCATCGCCTCGTCGCAGTCCGCCTCGTCCTCGCAGACGGGCATCGGGATCACGATCTTGGGCTCCAGCTGGGCGATCAGCGCCGCGGCCGTCGTGGCGGACAGCGCCCCGCCCACCGGCACGCACGCGATGTCCACGGGGCCGATGTCGGCGAGCTTCTCCTGCGTGAGCTCGTGGCCGATGTCGCCGAGGTGGATCGTGTGGAGCCCGTCGAGCTCGGTCACGAAGGCGGTCTGCTTGCCGCGCCTGGCGCCGCGCTCGCCGTCGCGGTACGTCCGGACGCCGGTGATCAGCGCGTTGTGCACCTCGTACTCGCCGGGACCGTCGAGCACGAACGCCGGCTCGAGGCTGGTCGGGATGGCAGTGAGGCCGTCTCGCGACGTCTTGATGGGCTTCTTGCCCAGTCCCGCGTCATCGGGATGGCTGTAGGTGATGACGTCGCCGACGATGCCGCGACCGGTCGGGCCGACGATGGACGAGTAGGGATCGTTGATGACGACGGCGTCCCGGCCCTTGAGCCGAATGCAGGTGCGTCCGTACCAGGTGAGCTCCATGCGGGGATTCTGGCACAGGTCACTCACCCCGGGCTTTGCGCTTGCGCTCCCCGGCCGCCCGGAAAAGGGAAGGACCGGAGATGCCTGCCCAATTGGCATCTCCGGTCCCGAGGGAGGGAGGATGGAACCTGAGGGGGTGTTCCGACACGAACCATATGCCGGGTCCGATTCAGGGCCGAGGAGGCGAACGGTTAAGAAAGGAACATTCGTCACTGGCCGTGCGGCCACGCGGGGATGGCATGATCCCAGCCATGACCCATCGACGCCCCAGACTGGCCGCCATCTCCGCGCTGCTCACCGTCGTTCTCGTGGCGGCCTGCGGCAACACGGCCCCCTCCCCGTCGGCGGCCGCGTCGGCCGGCAGCGGCCAGCCGAGCGCCACGTCCGAGGCCTCTCCCGCGGCGTCGGGCGCCGTCTCCGCCCCGCCTTCTGCTGCGCCCGGCGCCTCTGCCCCTGCCGCCGTCAACTGCTCCGACTCGTCCGCCACGGCCAGCTTCTCACCCCAGCCCATCGGGCCCGGCGATCCCAACGCTGCGCTGTTCGCGAGGATCGAGGGCGCGGTCCAGGCCATCCGCGGCCTTACCGCCACCAAGCCGGTTCCCCGCAACACGCTCGACCAGGCGGGGCTCTGCGCGTTCCTGCGCCAGTCGTTCAACCGTGACAACCCGCCCGAGCTCGTGGCCGCCACCGAGCGCCTCTACCTGCAGCTCGGCCTGCTCGCGCCGGGCGTCTCGCTGGAGAAGCTCTATCTCGACCTGCTGGGCAGCCAGGTGGTCGGGTTCTACGACCCCACGACCAAGCAGATGTACCTGATCTCGAGCACGGGCGCGATCGGCCCGGCCGAGCAGATCACCTACGCGCACGAGTATGACCACGCCCTCCAGGACCAGGCCTTCGACCTCAAGTCGGTGACCGGCGACGCGAAGGACCAGAGCGACCGCACGCTGGCCCGGACCGCGCTCGTGGAGGGCGATGCCACCCTGCTGATGAGCCTGTGGGCCCAGAAGAACCTGACCCCGGCACAGCTGGTCCAGATCGCGGGCTCCGCCGACCCCGCCTCGCAGGCGGCCCTCGACGCCGCCCCGCCGATCCTGCGCCAGACGCTCCTCTGGCCGTACACCGCGGGCCTGTCCATGGCGCTCGGCGCCTACCAGACCAGCGCCAGCTTCGCCGGTGTGGACGCCCTGTGGAAGAACCCGCCCGACACGACCGAGCAGGTCCTCCACCCCGACAAGCTCGCGACCCGCGAGCCCGCGGTCGCCGTCGCATTCCCGGCCGACTTCGCCAAGCGGCTCGGCGCCGGCTGGAAGGTCGCCCTCCAGGACACGCTCGGCGAGCTCCAGCTCAACATCCTGATGCAGACCGGCGACGCGAACGCGGGCACCGACCCAGCGGCTGGCTGGGGCGGCGATCGCGTCGCGCTGGTCGAGGGTCCGGGCGGGGCCACGGGCGCCGTCGTGGACACGACCTGGGACACCTCGACGGCCGCCGGGAACGCGTACGCCGAGCTGCAGAAGCTCGTGGCGAAGCTCGACGCGGCGGGCAAGCACGCGAACGTGCTGATGCCGACCGCCAGCCGGGTCGTGCTCGTGTCGGCCGACTCGGCAGCCATCCTGGGCGCCATCGCGAACGTCCTGGGGCTGGCCGGCTAGGGTCGCGACGTCGGGCCGCCAGGAGCACGGCGCCCGGCCGGACGCTACATCGACTCGGGCGCTGAGATCCCCAGCAGGCCGAGGGCATTCGCGAGGGTCGTCTTCGTGGCAAGCGCAAGGGCCAGGCGGCGGGCCGATCGCTCGGGCTCCGCCTCGTCCACCACCCGGGCGTCGCGGTAGAACGCATGGAACTGCGTGGCGAGCTCGGTCGCGTAGGCGGTGATCCCCTGGGTCTCCTCGGCCACCACCGCGTCCTCGACCACCTCCGGCAGCCGCGACACGACGCGGGCCAGCGCCGACTCGGGCTCGCCCGAGAGCAGCCCCTCGATCGACGACGCGGGCGCGAGGCCAGCCGCCTCGGCCTTGCGCAGGATCGACGCGATCCGGGCGTGGGCGTACTGCACGTAGTAGACGGGGTTCTCGGCCGACTGCTTCTTGGCGAGCTCGATGTCGAAGTCGATCTCCACGTGGGCCGCGCGCGAGGCGAAGAACCAGCGCGCGGCGTCGGTCCCCACCGCGTCGAGCAGGTCGTCGAGCGTGACGAAGGTGCCGGCCCGCTTCGACATCGACACCTCGACGCCGTCGGCGACGAACCGGACCCAGCCGATCAGCAGCACCTGGTAGTGCTCGGGGTCGTAGCCCATGGCCTGGGCGGCGTTCTTGTTCCGGGCCACGGTCCCGTGGTGGTCGACGCCCCAGATGTAGATGAGGTGGTCGAAGCCGCGGCTGAACTTCTCGGTGACGTAGCCGATGTCGGCCGCGAAGTACGTCGGCCGCCCGTCCGACTTGTAGATGACGCGGTCCTTGTCGTCGCCATAGGCCGTCGAGCGGAACCAGGTGGCCCCGTCCTGCTCGTAGACCTCGCCCGCGTCGCGGAGGCGCGCGACCGCCCGCTCGACCCAGCCCTCGTCGTGGAGCGATGCCTCGCTCTTCCAGACGTCGAAGTGGACGCCGAGCCGGGCGAGCGACGCCTCGATCATCCCGCGGACCTGCCGTGAGGCCCAGCCGCCGAGGACCGCGTCCTCCTGCGCGCCGTCGGCCGTGGCCGCGGCCCAGACCTCGTCTGGCACGGCGGCCGCCAGCTGCTCGACATAGGCGCCCTTGTAGCCGTCCTCCGGCACGGGCTCGCCCCGCTTGCGCGCCGCGACCGAGGCGCCGAGGTGGTTGATCTGGGCGCCCGAGTCGTTGAAGTAGTACTCGCGCGTCACCTGCTGGCCGCCCGCCTCGAGGACCCGACACAGCAGGTCGCCCACGAACGCGCCGCGGGCGTTGCCCACGGTCAGCGGGCCCGTCGGGTTGGCCGAGACGAACTCGACGTTCACCTTGCGCGGGTTGACCGCCGGGATGCGGCCCCAGGCCGTCGGTGCGACGAGGACGCCGGCCACCAGTGCCTCGTACGCGGCGTCCGCCACGTGCAGGTTGAGGAACCCGGGGCGCGCGACGTCCACCGAGGTGAACAGGCCCGCGTCGGGGCCCGACCGCATCGCCGCGGCGAGGGCCTCGGCGATGTCGAGCGGCGGTCGGCGGAGCGGCCGGGCGAGCTTCATCGCGAGGTTGGTCGTGAAGTCGCCGAACGCCGCGTTGCCGGGGCGCTCCACCTCGATCGCCGGAGCCGCCGCCCGGTCCACAAGGGCGGGCAGGGCGCCGTTCGCCACCGCCGAGCTCCAGCCGCGCTCGATCGCGGCGCGGACGCCAGCGCGGATGGCGGCGGGGGCGACGGGCGCGGCGTTGGTCACGAGGGCTCCTGGTGCAGTCGGGGGCAGGCGGACATCGTAGCGGCTCGGGGCACGGAGTCGCGCCCGGGCCCTCGTCCGCCGAGCCGGCCGCCCACCGTTGGTACTGGTACGACATTCGTCGCAGTCCGGTGCGGTCCAGCACCGGAATGTCGCCGAATAGGAGCAGAGTCACGCGATTGGTGGGGTTAGGGGGTGTTCAACCTTCGAACGGACCAGTACCTTTAGGCTCTTGGCCCATGACCGGGCCGGAACCGCTCGCATGGGCGGCTGCATTCATCTGTGGAGATCAGGCGCAGTTGCCAGACCTGCAAGGGCTCGCGGGGGAAGGAGCAGCATGATGTCTCGGGAATCCACTCACACGTTCGGTGCGCGCTCGCGGAAGGGCATGGTGCTCTTCTGGGCCGCGCTGTTTGTTTTCTCGCTGCTGTTGCAGTACGGCTCCGCGATCGCGCCGAAACCCGTGCTGGCGAACGGGACAACCAGCGCGTCGCTCGACCAGTGGGCCAATCTGGCAACGAAGTGGCAGAACGGGAACCTGAACCAGAGCAACTCGGCGTGGCACGAGGGCGATTCGGTGCCGTTCCGGGCGCTGATCTCCGTCGACACGTCCGCGTCCAGCCACACGATCGACATCCAGTACAACTCGACGCAGAGCGGAAAGCACGCGTACGACTACCTCACCTCGTACGATCGGACGGTGTCGCCCGATCCAACGAGTGGCACGTCAGTCTCCCCCTCCTCGTTCACCACCCTTACCATTCCGCCCGCTCCGGATCTGGCCTCGAGTGCATGCTCGACGTTTAAGGGTGCGCAGGTCGCAGGGGTGATGACGTTGTTCGGCGGCACGATCACGGGGATCACCTACCCGAATCCGCCGCTGAGTTGTGAAGGCTCTGCGAACAAAGTCACGATGGAGATCACCTTCACCACCACGAAGGCCGACCTTGTGCTCGCGTGGGGCGGCCACATCGGCAGCCAGGCCGACTGGGGCGCAGGCAATTCGGCTGGTGCCATTTCCGGGTCTCCCTACCATCAGCGGATCCTTTCACTCGACGGCGTCACGATCGGCAATCAGGACCGCTCGATGAAGGCCAATGTCATCATTCCACCCAACCCCGGCAGCCTCGCGATCACCAAGACGGTGGTCGGGGCGCCCGCCGGGTACAGCGCAGTCTTCCCCGTGTCGGTTGACTGCAACCAGGGCGCATACACCACCGATACGACGATCGCCTACCCGTCGCCCGGGTCGGTCACCATCCCGAACATCACGCCCGGCCTGGCCTGCACGGTGACCGAGGGCACGCTTCCGGCCGCCCCGTCGGGCTACATCTGGGGCACGCCCACCTACTCGAACAACGGGGCGGCAATCGTGGCGGGTAGTACCGTCACCGTCGGCGTCACAAACACGCTCAACGTCGCCCCGGCGCCGCACCTCACGCTCGCCAAGAGCGCCGCCGAGGCCAACTACAGCGCCGCCGGCGACGTCATCCACTACAGCTACCTGCTGACCAACAGCGGCAACGTCACCCTGAGCGCCCCGTACACGGTCTCCGACGACAAGACGACCGTGGCCTGCCCGTCGACCCCGGCCACGCTGGCGCCCCTCGCCTCGGTCACCTGCACCGCGACGTACACGGTCACCCAGGCCGACGTCGACGCCGGCTCGGTCACGAACGTCGCGACCGGCCACGCCCAGTACGGCGAGACCACCGTCGGCTCCAACCAGGACACCGTGACGGTCCCGGGCATCCAGGGCGCCCACCTCACGCTCGCCAAGAGCGCCGCCGAGGCCAACTACAGCGCCGCCGGCGACGTCATCCACTACAGCTACCTGCTGACCAACAGCGGCAACGTCACCCTGAGCGCCCCGTACACGGTCTCCGACGACAAGACGACCGTGGCCTGCCCGTCGACCCCGGCCACGCTGGCGCCCCTCGCCTCGGTCACCTGCACCGCGACGTACACGGTCACCCAGGCCGACGTCGACGCCGGCTCGGTCACGAACGTCGCGACCGGCCACGCCCAGTACGGCGAGACCACCGTCGGCTCCAACCAGGACACCGTGACGGTCCCGGGCATCCAGGGCCCGGCCATCCACATCGTCAAGACCGCAAACCCGACGAGCCTGCCGTACGGCGGCGGATCGGTGACCTACACGTACGACGTCACCAACGCCGGCAACGTCACGCTCTCACACGTCGTCGTCGGCGATAACAAGTGCTCGCCGGTCTCGTACGTGA
>JAJXUG010000038.1 GCA_021783095.1 Chloroflexota bacterium
TCGTGTCGGCTCAGCGGGCCAGCGCCCGCGGGCCGAGGACCATGGTCGCACCCCGATCGACCCACCGCCACGTCGCCGCGCCGCTCACGATGGCCAGGCAGACCGCCTCGACGACGAGCATCCAGGGCGCCAGGGCGTCGGTCCCCGAGGTCACGGTATGAGCGAAGGCGAGCGGCCACATCAGGTAGCTCGACCAGTGGACGAGGCGCCACACGCGCTGCGAGAGGCGGCGGCGCAGCAGGCTGGAGGCGATCAGGGCGACGACGAGGTACAGCGAGATCACGCCGAGCGCCACCGGCACGGGCTTCCAGGACGAGGCGAACGGAACGAGCGCGGCCGCCAGCCCGAGCTTCAGGTACGGGTCGAGGATCGCCGCCAGGACATGCGTCGTGAGGAACAGGACCGAAAGGAGCGAGATCCGTCGGTGCATCTCGTAGTTGAAGAGCCGGGGCCAGCCCGCCGACTGGAACCGCGTGACGGTGACGAGGCCGAAGGAGGCGCTGGCGGTCAGCATCAGCAGGGACACGATGCCTGCGCCGCGGGCCGCGAACCACAGGATCTGGTCGGACATGGACGGCTCCTCCGGAGAGCGAGGCGGGCGGGGCCCGGGGGGAGAGCCCCGCCGCCGTGGTGGCATTCGATGGGGGCAGTGTCGGCGAGGGGACCTTTCGGGCCGGTTACGGGGATCGGGGTCCGCCGGCAGGCGCTACTCGAGGGGCTCCGGCCCGGGCTCCGGCTCCACCCAGGCCTGGGGCGCCCCGTCGCCCGCGGGCTCGGGCCACCCGCCAAGTCGGACGACCGACCCGTCCTGGGCCACCAGGCGTGCCGGCAGCCCCGCCGAGGCGAGCCACGCGGGAGCGTCCCGCCCCAGCACGATGGCGGCGGTGGACGCTGCATTCGCCGCCTCGCAGGTCTCGGCGACGACGGTCGCGGTTCGCCACGGCGTGTTCGCCGGAAGGCCCGTTCTCGGATCGACGATGTGGTGGGCGGTCACGCCCTCGCTCGTGGCCCAGCGCCGGACCGTCGTGGACGAGGTCGCGAGCGCGCCGTGCTGGATGGCGACGACCTCGCCCGGCCCATCGGCATCGACCCGGCTGTCCTCGGCCATGAGTATCCGCCAGCCGCCCTCGGGCGCCACTCCCGCCGTGGCCACGTCGCCGCCGAGGCTCACGAGCACCCCTGCGCCGGGGCCGGCATCCTCGAGCGCGGCGGCGGCGCACAGGTCCGACGCCAGCCCCTTGCCGGTGGAGCCCAGGTCGAGCTCGACATCGGAGGGGACGCGGACGGTGCGCGCCCCGGGGTCGAACGCGATGACCGACCAGCCGGGGACCGGCGCGAGGTGGAGCTCGAGCGGCCGCGATGTGCCCGCGATCAGGTCGAAGTCGGCGTCGTAGCCCGTGATCCGCAGCGCCCGGCCGACGGTGGGGTCGACGGCGCCGCCGGTGCGGCGGGCCGCCTCGAGCGAGCCCGCGATCGCCCTGGCCAGCAGCGGGGACACGCGCACCTGCCTGCCCCGGGCGGCGTTGAGCGCGACCAGCCCCGAGTCGGGGCGGAACCGCGAGTAGGCGCGGTCGACCTGGTCGAGCACGCGCTCGACGGCCGCACGGGCGGCCGCCAGGTCGCCGTCATGGACGACCAGGCGGACGCCCGTGCCGATCGCGCGCCAGTCAGCGGTCGCGAGCAAGCTCAGGATCCTCCGGACGAGACGTAGCCCGGGCCGAAGATGGAGGTGGCGGTTGGCGCCGTGGCCGCCCTGGAGGTGGCGGAGCTCGAGGTGGTCGGCGTCGACGTGTTGGTCGTGGTGTAGGCCGTGGTGGCGGTGCTCTCCGGGGCGGTCGCCATGGCGGCGAGCCAGCCGAAGTCGCTGGTGGCGGCGACGCTCAGGGCGGCGGTCCCGATGGTCAGCTTGCGTAGCCGGGCGAGGTTCCGGGTCCGAGCCTCGCGGGCCGTCGTGTTCGTGTTCATGCCCAAATGCTCGCCGACGCTCCCTTTCGGCTTCGTGACGAGCGGGGTGAGCGATTCCACATCTACGGCCGCCACCTGGGCATCGGCATCCCGTCCGCCGCCGCCTCAACGGCTCGCGAGCACCGCCTCCAGCTGCGCCAGGTGCTCTCCCAGGTGGGACACCACCATCCGGTCCCGAAGCCCGTCGGCGGTCATCTCGCCGAGGCGGGGGTGCGCCCCGACGGCGGAGCCCCCGTCATCCGTCGCGCTGGCCAGGCGCCGCTCCCAGCGGGCGATGCCGTCGTCGACCAGGTCGAACAGGGCGTCGACGGGGAAGCGGCGATCGCGCTCGAGGACTGCCACGCGGACCGGATCGTCCGACGTCCGCCCGAAGGGGACGCCCTCCCCAGCTCCCCGGCCGGCCTGCTCGATGATCCCGTACTGGCCGTACCAGTAGGAGAGCATCTCCGCGAGGTGGGCGAGCACCTCGGGCGGGCCCCATGACGCCTCCGGCCCTGTGCCGAAGTCGTCGGCGAGCGGCCAGGGTGCACCTGCCACGACCCTCGGGCGGATCGCGGCATAGGCGGCCCGGAGGTCGGCGAGGCGGGCGATGGCGTCGGAGCGGGACATGGCTTCCATGCCGCGCAGTGTGGCGGACGCCGGCCGTCCTGTCATCGGCGGCGGAGGACCGCATGCCGCCCGGCCGAAACCGAACGCGAACCGGCGGCGTAGAGGTGGCTGTCCAGCGCTCCCCCTGGACGTCCTCATGGACAGGAGACCTCGAACATGAACCACCGTCTCGCGGCAGCGCCCCTGCTGATCGCCGCCCTGGTCGCCGCCTGTTCAAGCGGATCCTCGTCACCGGCGCCGACAACGGCCCCGGTCACGGCCCCGCCATCGGTCGCCGCGTCGACGGCGCCCTCGACGGCTCCCTCGATGGCTGCATCGGCTGCGCCCAGCGCGTCCGGGGCCGCCGCCTCGACCGGCAGCGGTGGCGGATACGGCAGCTACAACAGCGGCAGCAGCGCCTCACCGGCCCCGGGTGGGAACGGCAGCATCGCGCTCACGACGACGAGCCTCGGCAGCGTGCTCGTCGGGCCGACCGGCATGACGCTCTACGTCTTCATGCCCGACACCTCCACCAGCTCCGCCTGCAATGGCACCTGTGCAGCGACCTGGCCGCCGCTCTCGGGCTCCCTGCCGTCCCTGGGCGCGGGACTGAACGCCTCGGACTTCGGGACCATCACCCGCGCCGACGGCACCACCCAGGTCAGCTTCCACGGGCACCCGCTCTACTACTACTCGGGCGACCAGGCCCCGGGTGACACCAAGGGCCAGGGGATCGGCACCAAGTGGTACGTCGTGGGCTCGGACGGCAACCCCATCAAGTAGCCCCACTCCGCGGGGGCCGGGACTGCGTTCCCCCCGGCCCCCGCCTTCCTTCTGCCCCATCGCGCGTTCCGTGGAGGCCGGCGCCAGGTCCCCGCGGCGCGCCGCGCGTCCACCGAGCGGCCGTGTCGGCGCTCGCACCGCCGCTGGGGCGCACGTGGCGGCCCGCCTGTGGCCTGGACCCCGGATCGAGCGCACGGAGCGAACCGCACAGCGCCGCGTCCGCCAGCAGGGCCGCCAGACGGCCCGGCCGGCCAACGGCGAGCGGCGTCGGCCGGCCAATGCAGGACGGCGGCGGCGGTGCAACGGGACGGCGCAGGCGCCGGGCGCCGGTCCGCGGCACGATAGGGCGATGCCGACGTGCGTCCCCGCCCCGCCGCCCGATCGTGAGCCCCTCACCGAGCGGTCCCTCGCCGTCGCGGTCGACCACCTCGCGAGCCTCGACCAGCTCCTGGGCGCCTCGGTCGCGCGCCACGGCTGCCCTCCCCTCTGGGCGCGCGAACCGGGCTTCCCGACGCTCGTCCACATCGTGCTCGAGCAGCAGGTCTCGCTGGCCTCCGCCCGTGCCGCCTTCGATCGGCTCAGCGCTGCCGCCAGCCCCTTGACCCCCGCCGCCTTTCTCGCCCTCGACGATCGAGCGCTGCTCGAGATCGGGTTCAGCCGCCAGAAGACGCGCTATGGCCGCGAGCTTGCGCGGGCCGTCGCGGATGGGCGACTCGACCTCGCCGCGCTGCCGCGCATGGACGACGACGCCGTTGACGCGAGCCTGACCGCCGTCCCGGGCATCGGGCCCTGGACCGCGACGATCTACCGACTCATGGTGCTCGGCCGTCCCGACGCCTGGCCGATCCACGACATCGCGCTCGCCCAGGCAGTGGCCGACCTTCGAGGCCTCCCCCACCGCCCCGACGCGCGCGAGATGGCCGGCCTTGCAGACCACTGGCGCCCCTGGCGGGCCGTCGCAGCGCGGATCCTGTGGCACCACTACCTGAGCGAGCGAGCGGCCCGAGTCCGGCCAACGCAGCGCGCGTCAGTACGGGTGCGCGCCGACGTCTGACCCCCCTCATTCGGCACCCGGAGCGACGACCGGAACCGACAGCGGGCCATCGGGCGCCTGAGCCCGTATCCTTTCGCGATGCCCCTGTATCGCCTCGAGCACCCGCTCCCCGCATCCGACCGGCCCGTCCTGCTGGCCGCGTTCGACGGGTGGGTGGACGCGGGTGCGGCGGCCACCGCGGCGCTCTCGCTGATCGCCGAGGGTTCGACCACGCTCGCGACGTTCGATGCCGACGCCCTCTTCGACTACCGCGCGCGCCGCCCCACCCTCGACATCCGCGACGGGCGCCCGTCCAACCTCGAGTGGCCCGAGCTCACGCTCCGCCACGTCCGCCGCGCCGGCCGAGATCTGCTCACGCTCGCCGGTCCGGAGCCGGACTTCCAGTGGCATGCGCTCTCCGCCGAGCTGATGGACCTGCTCGAGCGGCTCGACGTCCGGCAGTGGATCAGCCTGGGCGCGATCCCGGCCGCGGTCCCGCATGCCCGCGCCGTGCCGATCCTGGGGACGGAGTCGGCACCGGGCCTGCTCCGCGGCGACGTGACGGCCGGGCCGACAGGGCTGCTCCGCGTGCCGGCGGCCATCCTCTCGGTGCTCGAGATGGCGGCGGCCACGGCTGGGATCCCCGCCGTGGGCTACTTCGCGCAGATCCCGCACTACGTGTCCGGCGGGTACGCGCCGGCCTCGGTGGCGCTGCTGCGGACGGTGGAGCAGCACCTCGGCCTCGACCTGCCGCGCGGCGACCTCGTCGAGGAGGCCGGGCAGCTCCGGACGCGCCTCGATGCGGCGGTGGCCGCGGACGAGACGACCCGCGCCTACGTCGAGCGGCTGGAGGCGATGGTGGACGAGGAGCGCCAGCCGGCCGGCGACGACCTGATCGGCGAGATCGAGCGCTTCCTGCGCGAGGGGCGCGGCGACGAGGGCGGGCCGGGGCCGCGCGGCTAGGGCTCGCGGGCCCCCTAGTAGCGCTCGCGGCGGACGACGACCTTCTGGCCGCGCAGCGTGGCGCCGCGGAGGGCGCCGATGACGCGCTCGGCCGCCGCCTCCGGCACCTCGACCAGCGAGAAGCCATCGGCGACCTGGATCGCCCCCACGTCCTGGCCGGACAGCCCCGCCTCATGCGTGATGGCGCCGACGAGGTCGGCCGGTCGCACGCCGCCGGCTCGCCCGATGCCCACGAACAGCCGGGTCACGCCGCTGCCGAAGCCGCCCCGCGCTGGGCCCCGAAGGACGGGTCGGCCCTCGGGCGTCTGCCAGCCCGACGGCCGGAAGTTGCGGGGCCCCGGCTTGGCCCCGGGGCGGGCCATCGGCGCGCGCGACGGCGTGGGGCGCGGGCGCGCGCCTCCGGGCCCGTCCATGTCGGGGCCGTCGAAGCCACGCGACGCGCCGGGTTCGCGGTGTTGGCCGGCGCCGGGCCCCTCATCGCGCTCACCGTATTGCCCAGGCGCTGCCGCGGGTCGCGGTCCCGCGGCCGGGCGCGGGCGCGGTGTCCAGCCATTCGCCGCCTCGCCGCGGAACGGCGGACGCCGGCCGGCACCGGCCCCCCGGCCGAACACGGGCCGCACGGCTGCCGTCGGCAGCGTCGCGGGGGCCAGCTCGGCGGTGTCCTCGGCACCGCGTGCCTCCTGGTCCGCCTGCGCAACAGCCGCGAGCGCGATGTCCACGAGGTCGAACTCGTCCGCGAGCGGCTCCACGACCGCGCGGTACCGGTCGTTGCCGCCGGCGACCAGCGCCTCGCGCAGGGCCCCGCGCAACAGGTCCATCCGCTTCTCGCGCAAATCGGCGATGGTCGGCAGGCCGGCGATCTCGAGTGGGGCGCCCACCACGGCCTCGATGTCGCGCAGCAGGCGGTGCTCGCGCGGCTCGACCAGCGTGATGGCCACCCCCTCGCGGCCCGCCCGCCCGGTGCGCCCGATCCGGTGCAGATAAGTCTCGGGTGAGGAGGGCACGTCAAAGTTGACGACATGGCTGACGTGCTCGATGTCCAGACCGCGCGCGGCGACGTCGGTCGCCACCAGCACGTCGAGCGCCCCGTCGCGGAAGCGGCCCATGATCCGGTCGCGCTGCTCCTGCGCGAGGCCGCCGTGGAGCGCCGCGGCGTCACGGCCCCGGCCGGAGAGCGCCTCGGCCAGGTCGTCCACCTCGCCGCGCGTGCGCGCGAACACGAGCGTCGCCGCGCCGTCCTCGAGGTCGAGGATCCGCCCCAGGGCCGCCAGCTTGTCCGAGCGCCGCACGACATACGCCACCTGCCGCACGCGCGCGGACTCGCCCGCACCGGTCTCCTCGCGGTGGACGCGGACCCGCTCCGGGTCGTTCAGGTGGCGTTCCGCCAGCCTGGCGATCGGGCCCGAGATCGTGGCCGAGAACAGCGCGGTCTGCCGCTCCTCGGGCAGCGCGGCGAGGATCCGGTCCAGATCGTCGGCGAACCCCATGTCGAGCATCTCGTCGGCCTCGTCGAGGATGACGATCTTGACCTCGTCGAAGCGAAGCGTGCCGCGGTCGAGGTGGTCCACGGCACGGCCCGGCGTCGCGACCACGACGTCCACGCCGCGCGCGAGGCGGGCCAGCTGCGTCGTGATCGGCTGCCCGCCGTACACGGGCACGACGCGCGCGCCGAGCTCCCGGCCGTAGCGGTGGACGGCCTCGGCCACCTGCATCGCCAACTCCCGCGTGGGGGCGAGCACCAGCGCCGCCGGGCGGCTGCCGCGTCCGTCGCGGGGAACGCCCCTGCCGTCGGCGCGCTCGCCGGCCTCGCGAGCAGCGGCGAGGCGGCCCGCGAGCGCCTGGAGGATCGGCAGCGCGAAGGCGGCCGTCTTGCCGGTGCCGGTGGGGGCCTCGGCCAGGAGGTCCCGGCCTGCGAGGAGGGGCGGGATCGCGGCCTCCTGGACCGGCGTGGGCTCCTCGTAGCCGAGGGCGGCGAGGGTAAACAGCAGGCTCGGGTCGAGGCCGAGGGCGGCGAAGCCCGTTGCGGGCTCAGGCGACGGGGAGGGGGCGTCAGGGGTCACTGGCACAGGGTAGCCCCCTTCGACGCAGGGGGCGCCTGTGGCGAAGGGTGCGGTCCGGCATGGCGCGTACCCGCCAAATGGGCGGTTGACGACGACATCGCAGCGACGGACGCTGTACGCCTGTCCGGCAGTCCGGCGACTGGGCGGTGAGCTGCACCACCGCGAAGCGGAGGATCTTGCACATCGTGGGTGCCCGGCGCATGCGTCTGGGGCGGCTCGCGGCCATCGGGGCCGTCCTGCTCGTCGTCGCCGCCGCGGTCCCCGGGCCAGCCGCCGCCAGCGGGCCGAAGGTCGCGATCATCGTCGGCCCCGCTGGCACCGTTGTGACCGCGCGATACCGCCAGGCCGCGGAGGCCGCTGCCGCGGTGGCCCAGAAGCTGACCCCCAACGTGGTGCGGGTCTACAGCCCGGACGCCACGTGGCCCGCCGTCCGCGCCGCCGTGACGGGCGCCTCGGTCGTGGTCTACCTCGGCCACGGCAACGGCTGGCCGAGCCCCTACTCCAACGGGCTGCGGTCGCGGACGATGGACGGCTTCGGCCTCAACCCGGTGGCCGGTGTCGATGACGTGGCGCACCAGTACTTCGGCGAGGCGTTCGTCTCGAAGCTGCGGCTGGCGCCCGGGGCCGTCATCCTGTTCAACCACCTGTGCTACGCCAGCGGCTCGTCCGAGCCCGGCTTGGGCGACGGCACCATCGCGGACATCGTGAGCCGGGTCGACAACTACGCGGCCCCGTTCATCGCCGCGGGCGCGAGCGTGGTCGTCGCCGAGGGCCACAGCGACCCCGCGGCGCTGATCGCCGCGGCGGTCCACGGGCCGGCCGCCCTTGCGCAGGCGTGGACCTCCGCCTCCTGGGGCCACGGCAACGACGTCTCGTATGCGAGCTCCCGCACGCCGGGCGCAACCCTGGCGCTCGATCCAGACACCGCGTCGGGCGGCTACTACCGCTCCCTCGTCCGGGCCCCGGGCGGCGCCCGCCCGCACTCGGCCGCGCCCGGCCCGATTCCGGTGACGGTCCCGGTCGGGCTGCCCTCGCTCGCCGCCGCCGGCACCTCGTTCGGCGCCGCCGTGGTTGCAGGCTCGGTCGCGCCGGGCCAGGCCACCACCGTCGCGCTCCCGGTCACGCGTGCCGCGTCGGCGCTGCCCGCCTCGACGCTGGTCGGGGTGCGCTGGCTGCCGCTGGTCCAGCCCGGCGGCAGCGCGGTCGCCAGCAGCGACGACGGGCTGGTGGTGGGCGAGGCCAGCGCGGATGTCGTCGAGACGGCGACGGCATCCCGCAAGGGCTCGTCGCTGGAGCTCAAGATCGACGCCCCCTCCGCCCCCGGCACCTACGTGGTCCTGATGACCCTCGAGGCGCTCGACGGCACGCCCTACGACGTGGCCACCCAGGCGCTGCTCCGGCCGTTCACGGTCGTGGTGCCCAAGCCCATCGACCTGCGCATCACCACCACCTCGCTGCTGGCCGCCCGGCCCGCGACGCCCGTGCACCTCGACGTGGTCCTCGCCAACACCGGCGCGCAGCCCTGGGGCTCGCCGCTGTACGCGTCGATCTGGGCCGACCCAGCGCTGGACCCCGCGCTGGACCGCTCGTTCTCACAGGTGCTCACGCTCGACGCCACGTGGCTCGACCTCGTCGAGGGGACGGCGACGCCGGCCGCCTCGTACCCGCTCCCGCGCGGACTGGGCGCTCCGGGTGCCGTCACGAGCGTCGCGATGGACCTCCTGGCGCCGCCGACGCCCGGCTACTACGAGCTGGCCCTGTCGCTGGGCGTCCGCGGCAGCCTGGGCGACTTCCCGCGGGACCCGCTCCTCGTCCCCGCGATCGTCAGCCTCGACGGTCCCGCCGTGGACCAGCCGCCCCAGGCGTCATCACCCGCGCCCCCGCCCTCGCCGCTCCCGAGGCGGGCGCCGGCGAACTAGGACGGCCGCGAGGAGGCGCGCCGCCGCGAGCCGCGGCCGCGCCGCCGCTACGTCGTGAGGACCGTCTCCGCGCCCATCAGGTAGCGGTCCACCCCCTCGGCGGCCATCCGCCCCTCGCGGATCGCCCAGACCACAAGCGACTGCCCGCGCACGCAGTCCCCCGCCGCGAACACGCCCGGCACGCTCGTCATCCGGTCGGGCCCGCTGCGCAGGTTGCCCCGCGCGTCGAGCTCGCAGCCGAAGGCCCGCGGCAGCGCCGGCTCAGGACCCAGGAAGCCCATCGCGAGCAGGACCAGGTCTGCCTCGATCGTCTGGGCCGTCCCCGGCACCTCGCGCAGCTCCGGCCGCCCGTCGGCGCCCTTGCCCCACGACGCCTCGGCGATCTCGATGCCGGTCACGTGCTCCTTGCGGCCGATGAACCGGCGGGTCGTCGTCTGGTAGCGCCGCGGGTCGGCGCCCCACAGCGCGGCGGCCTCCTCCTGGCCGTAGTCGAGCTTGTACGTCTTGGGCCACTCGGGCCACGGGTTGCCGGGCTGGCGCGCGTCGGGCGGCCGCGCGAGGATCTCGAGCTGGCGCACCGACGCCGCGCCCTGGCGGATCGCGGTCCCCACGCAGTCGGTGCCGGTGTCGCCGCCGCCGATGACCACCACGTGCTTGCCCACCGCGTCAATCGGCGCCTCGGCGTCCGCGCCCCCGTCGAGCAGGCGCCGCGTGTTGCCCCGCAGGTAGCTCATGGCGAAGTGGATCCCGCCGAGCTCGCGGCCCGGGATCGGCAGGTCACGCGCGAGGGTCGCGCCCGTGGCCAGCACGACCGCGTCGTAGTCGGCGACCAGGCGCTCGGCGCTGACGTCCGCCCCGACGGTCACGCCGGTGACGAAGTGGACGCCCTCGGCCTCCATGAGCTCGGTCCGGCGCTGGACCACGCCCTTGTCGAGCTTCATGTTCGGGATGCCGTACATGAGGAGGCCGCCGATCCGCCCCGCGCGCTCGAAGACCGTCACCTGGTGGCCGGCGCGGTTGAGCTGGTCGGCGGCGGCGAGCCCGGCAGGCCCGCTGCCGATCACGGCCACGGCGAAGCCGGTTCGCGTGAGCGGCGGGCTGGGCGTGACCCAACCCTCATTCCACGCCCGGTCGGCGATCTCGACCTCGATCATCTTGATCGCCACCGGGTCGCCGCTGATGCCGACCGTGCACGAGCCCTCGCAGGGCGCCGGGCAGACGCGGCCGGTGAACTCGGGGAAGTTGTTGGTGAAGTGGAGGCGGATGCTCGCCTCCTGCCACTGGCCCCGGTAGACGAGGTCGTTCCACTCGGGCACCAGGTTGTTGAGCGGGCAGCCCGACGCCATGCCGCTGATGAGCGTGCCGGTGTGGCAGAACGGGACGCCGCAGTCCATGCACCGCCCGGCCTGCTCGGCGAGCTCGAGCAACGGCAGGTGCGGGTGGTCCTCGCTCCAGTCGCGGATCCGCTCCAGCGGCGGGCGCGATGGCATCCCGCGGCGCGCGTCGTCGAGGAACCCGGTCGGCTTGCCCATCAGGCGCCGCCCACCCGCGCGAGGTCCGCGGTGTTCTCGGCGAACGCGGCCATCTCGGCCTCCTCGGGCGGCAGGCCCGCGGCCAGCATCCGGGCCTGGGCGTCGAGCACCCGGCGGTAGTCGTTGGGGATGACCCGGACGAAGCGGGCGGCCGAGGCCTCCCAGTCCGCGAGCAGCTCAGCCGCCCGCCCCGACCCGGTGAGCTCGCAGTGGCACTCCACGAGCCCGCGCACCTCGTCGGCCTCGTCGTCGGCCAGAGGCTCGAGCGCGACCATCTCGCGGTTGGCGCGCCCGGCGAACCCGCCGTCCTCGTCGTAGACCCAGGCGATGCCGCCGCTCATCCCGGCCGCGAAGTTGCGCCCCGTCCGGCCCAGCACGACGACCCGGCCGCCGGTCATGTACTCGCAGCCGTGGTCGCCCACGCCCTCCACGACGGCCGTCGCGCCGGAGTTGCGGACCGCGAACCGCTCGCCGGCCGTGCCCCGGATGAACAGCTCGCCCGACGTGGCGCCGTAGAGGACCACGTTGCCGACGATGACGTTCTCCTGCGCAATGAACGGCGCCTCGGGGTGCGGCATGACCACGATCCGGCCGCCCGACAGGCCCTTGCCCACGTAGTCGTTCGCATCGCCCACAAGCGTCAGGGTCACGCCGCGCGGGATGAACGAGCCGAAGCTCTGGCCGGCCGAGCCCGTGAAGCGCAGCGAGATCGTGTCGTCGGGCAGGCCGTCGCGACCCCAGCGGCGCGTGACCTCGGAGCCCAGCATCGTCCCGACGACCCGGTTGGTGTTCCGGATGCGCAGCTCGGCGCGGACGGGCAGGCCCTCGGTGAGCGCTGGCGCCGCGAGCTGCAGCAGGGTCGTGGCGTCGAGCGACGCCTCCACGTTGTGCTCCTGCGCGATCGCCCGTCGCCGGCCGTAGGAGTCCGGCACGCGCGGCTGGGCGAGAACACGGGCGAAGTCGAGCATCCGCGCCTTGGGGTGGTCGAGCGCCGGGCGCATCTCGAGCCGGTCTGAGCGTCCGACCATCTCGTCCACCGTGCGGAAGCCGAGGCGCGCCATGTGCTCGCGGACCTCGCGGGCGATGAACGTCATGAAGTTGACGACGTGCTGCGGGTCGCCCGCGAACCGCTCGCGGAGCCTGGGGTCCTGCGTCGCCACGCCCACCGGGCAGGTGTTGAGGTGGCAGGCGCGCATCATCACGCAGCCCAGGCTGACCAGCGGCCCGGTGGCGAAGCCGAACTCCTCGGCGCCCAGCAGCGCGCCGATCACGACGTCGCGCCCGGTCTTGAGCTGCCCGTCCACCTCGACGGTGATCCGGCTGCGCAGGTCGTTGGCCAGCAGGACCTGGTGCGCCTCGGCGAGGCCCAGCTCCCAGGGGATGCCCGCGTGCTTGATGGAGGTCAGCGGCGAGGCGCCGGTGCCGCCGTCGTGGCCGGAGATCAGGACCACGTCCGCGTGCGCCTTGGCGACACCGGCCGCCACGGTCCCGACGCCCACCTCGGCGACCAGCTTGACGCTGATGCGCGCGTGGTGGTTGGCGTTCTTGAGGTCGTGGATGAGCTCCGCGAGGTCTTCGATCGAGTAGATGTCGTGGTGCGGGGGCGGGCTGATGAGCCCCACGCCGGGCGTGGAGTGGCGGGTCTTGGCGATCCACGGGTAGACCTTGGAGCCGGGCAGCTGGCCGCCCTCGCCGGGCTTGGCGCCCTGGGCCATCTTGATCTGGAGCTCGCGCGCGTTGACGAGGTACTCGGACGTGACCCCGAAGCGCCCCGACGCGACCTGCTTGATCGCGCTGTTCTTGGAGTCGCCGTTCTCCTCCAGCTGGTAGCGCGCGGGGTCCTCGCCGCCCTCGCCGGTGTTGCTCTTGCCGCCCAGGCGGTTCATCGCGATCGCCAGCGCCTCGTGGGCCTCCTGCGAGATCGACCCGTACGACATCGCGCCCGTCTTGAAGCGCCGCACGATCGACCCGACCGGCTCCACCTCGTCGATCGGCACCGGGCGCAGCGCGGGCTTGAGCTCGAGCAGTCCGCGCAGGGTCGCGAGGCGCGTGGACTGGTCGTCGACCAGGCTCGTGTAGTCCTTGAACGCGCCGTAGTCGCCGGTCCGGACCGCACGCTGGAGCGTGTGGATGGTGAGCGGGTTGAACAGGTGGTGCTCGCCGTCCGCCCGCCACTTGTACTTGCCGCCAGTGCCCAGCTGGCGGTGGACGATGGGCCGCGACGGCGGGTACGCGCGGTGCTGCCGCTCCGCCACCTCCTTGGCCACCATCTCGATGCCGATGCCGCCGATGCGGCTGGGCGTCCAGGTGAAGTACTCGTCCACGAAGTCGCGGCCGAGGCCGAGCGCCTCGAACACCTGCGCGCCGTGGTAGCTGTGGACGGTCGAGATGCCCATCCGGCTGATCGCCTTGATGACGCCCTTGACGACCGCCTTGCGGTAGCGCTTCTCGGCCTCGGCGTAGGGGCCCGGGATGATCCCCAGGCGCACCTGGTCGTCGATCGTCTCGAACGCGAGGTACGGGTTGATCGCCGACGCCCCGTAGCCGATCAGCAGGCAGAAGTGGTGCGCCTCGCGCGGCTCGCCGGACTCGAGGACCAGGCCGGCGCGCCCCCGCGTGCCGGCGCGCACGAGGTGGTGGTGGACCGCCGACACGGCGAGCAGTGCCGGGATCGGCGCGTCGATCTCGTTGTGCCCGCGGTCGGACAGGATGATCTGGTTGTAGCCCTCCTCGATGGCCTCCGACGCCTGGCGGCGGAGGTCCTCGATCGCCCGGCGAAGGCCGGCGCCGTTCTCGCCCACCCTGAACAGGATCGGCAGCGTGATCGTCCGGAAGCCGTGCGACGCCGGACCGCCGTCGAGCGCCCGCAGCTGCGCGAGCTCGCGGTTGCTGATCACCGGCGACGAGATGGCGAGCTGGTGCGCAGCGCTTGGACCCGGCTCAAGCAGGTTGTCCTCGGGGCCGATCGAGCGCTCCGTGGCCATGATGATCTCCTCCCGGATCGCGTCCACGGGAGGGTTCGTGACTTGGGCGAAAAGCTGCTTGAAGTAGTCGTAGAGGAGCTGCGGCTTGTCGGAGAGGACCGCGAGCGGGGCGTCGTTGCCCATCGACCCGACCGGGTCGGCGCCAGTGGTGGCCATGGGCTCGAGGATCAGCTTCACGTCCTCGGCGCTGTAGCCGAACGCCTCCTGACGGCGCAGGACGGTCTCGTGGTCGGGGCCGATCACGTGGGCGGGCTCGGGCAGGTCCTCGAGGCGGACCATCGAGTCGGCGACCCACTGCTCGTACGGGTGCTGGGCCGCGAGGGAGTCCTTGAGCTCGTCGTCGGACACGATCCGACCCTGCGCGGTGTCCACGAGGAACATGCGCCCCGGGCGCAGGCGGCCCTTCGAGACCACGTCGGCCGGCGGAATGTCGAGCACGCCGGCCTCGGACGCCATGACGACGCGCCCATCGCGGGTGACGTAGTAGCGCCCGGGGCGGAGGCCGTTGCGGTCGAGCGTGGCGCCGATCCGAACGCCGTCCGTGAACGCGAGCGACGCCGGGCCGTCCCACGGCTCCATCAGGCACGAGTGGTACTGGTAGAACGCCTTGCGGGCCGACGGCATCGCCTCGTCCCGGCTCCACGGCTCGGGGACCATCATCGCCATCGAGTGCGCGAGCGGGCGGCCGCCGAGGTGCAGGAGCTCGAGCACGTTGTCGAAGATGGCCGTGTCCGAGCCCTCGGTGTCCACGGCCGGCAGCACCTTGCGCAGGTCCTCGCCGAACACCGCCGAGCGCAGGGAGGACTGCCGGGCGAACATCCAGTTGACGTTGCCGCGCAGGGTGTTGATCTCGCCGTTGTGGCTGATGTAGCGATACGGGTGCGCCCGGGCCCAGGACGGGAAGGTGTTGGTGGAGAAGCGCGAGTGGACCAGCGCGACCGCCGACGCGAGACGCTCGTCGAGCAGGTCCGGGTAGAAGGTCAGCAGCTGTGACGCGTTGAGCATCCCCTTGTAGACGACCGTCCGGCAGCTCATGGACGGGACGTAGAACTCGCCGCGGCCCGGCAGGGCGCTGCGCTGGACCGCCTTCTCCACCAGCCGCCGCGCGACGTAGAGCCGGCGGTCGAACACGAGGTCCGCGTCCTCTCCGGCCGGCAGGTCCGACGGCCGGGCGATGAACGCCTGGAGCATCACGGGCATCGAGGCCAGGGCCGCATCGCCGAGGCCGCGCGGATCCGCGGGGACATCGCGCCAGCCCAGGACCTCGAGGCGCTCAGCGGCGAGCGTCGAGCGGAAGGTCGCACAGACGGCCTCACGGCTGGGCTCGTCGCGGGGGAGGAACAGGCTGGCCACGCCGTACCCCGCGTCGGGGAGCGCGAACCCGGCCTCGCGCGCCGCCGCGCCGAGGAACGCGTGCGGCACCCCCACGAGGATCCCGGCGCCGTCACCCGTGTTGCGCTCGGAGCCTGAGGCGCCCCGGTGCTCGAGGTTCACGAGCACGGTGAGCGCGTCGCGGACGATCGCGTGGGACGGCCGTCCCGCGATGTCGCACACGAAGCCGAACCCGCACGCGTCGTGCTCGGTCGAGGGCTCGTACAGCGTGTGCGACAGGGGCATCTGGGCGTCCTCGTCGTCAGTGACCGGGCCGCCGACGATACGAGCCGAAGCGTGGAAGAGCAGGGTCCGTGGCGGTGGTAGTTGGGTTGCGGTTCGGGCCCCGGTGATCGGGCGGCGGCATCCGGCGCGCCGGTGCAGGCAGCGCCGCGGGGATGCGCTGCTCGCGATGCGGGCTCCGCCGCGCGATACTGGGCGCGATGCGACGCGTGGCCGGGGAGGCGCTGGTCGGTGCCTCCCGAGACGAGGTCTGGCAGCTCCTCGACGATCTCGAGGGCATGCCCCGCTGGCTGCCCGGCGTCCGGGGCGTCGCCTCGTCGGGCCCCACCCGCGCCGGAACGCGGTACCGCATTCGCACCAGCCTCCTGGGCATGGTCCGGACGCGCGACTGGGAGGTCGTCGAGTACCGTCCGCCCCATCGTCAGGCCCGCATCGCCAGCGAGGGATCGCTCGAGCGGCGGCTCGTGCTGACCCTCGACACGCGCGGCTCGGGAACCCGGCTCCACGCCGAGCTCGAGTTCCGCTCAGCGCTCCCGTTCCCCGTGGGCGCCGCCCACGAGGCCGCGGCGGCGGGGTGGTCGGCAGGCACGGCGCAGGCCCTCGTGAGCGCGGTCAAGCGGGCCTTCGAGGGCCGACCGCGCTAGGGGCCAGCACTTGGGGCGGTGGGCCGGAGCGCGTCCTCCGGCGCCCGGACACGCGTCCGCCCGGATCGCGCGGTCGGGTTACCCTTGCGGCGATGCCCGTCAAAGACCCCCGCCGTCACCTGCCCATCCATGGAACACGCAATGTCCGCGACGTCGGGGGCTACCCGACGGCCGACGGCCGGCGCACCCGCTGGCGCACGCTGCTGCGCTCGGACGAGCTCACCAAGCTGCCGCCCCACGCCATCGACGAGCTGTGCGAGATCGGCATCCGCCAGGTCATCGACCTGCGCTGGCCCGACGAGCTGACGCTCTCGCCCAACGTGTTCGCCGCCCATCCGGACGTCCGCTACCGCCACATCGCGCTGCTGGTGGACGACCCCACGCCGCACAGCGGCCTGGCCGGCATGTACCGCCACGTGCTCGACGAGCGCCTGCCGCAGCTGGTCGAGGTGGCCCGCGCCCTGCTCGAGCCCGACGGCCTGCCGGCTGTCATCGGCTGCGCCGCCGGCAAGGACCGCACCGGGATCACGATCGCCGTGCTCCTCTCCCTCGCGGGAGTCGCCGACGACCTGGTCATCGCGGACTACGCGCTCTCGGCCGGCTACTTCGCGATCCCCAACGAGACGATCCCGCCGGGGGACTGGCGCCACCGGCCGCTCGTGGTGGACAGCCCGCCCGAGTTCATGGCGTCGGCCGTGGACCACCTGCGCGGCGTCCACGGCGGGGCGCGGGCGCTCCTGCGATCGGGAGGCCTGAGCGAGTCCGAGCTCGACACCCTCGTCGGGCGGCTCACCGAGCCGGCCCGCTGAGTTGGGCAGGATCAGCGCGTCGGTCGCGCTCCCCTACCCGCCCGAGCTCGTCTTCCGCGTGGCCACGCGGGTCGCAGACCTGCCGCGCTGGATGCCCGAGGTGGTCAGCGCAGAGATGCTCGATCCCGTGCTCGCGGTGGGCAGCCGAGCCCGGCTTCGCCTGTCCGCCGCCGCCGCCGGGGCCGAAATCATCGCCGCCGTCACCCAGCTCGAGCCCCCCACGCGCCTCGTGATGAACGGGTCTGGCGGGCCGCTCGGCGTCAAGGTCGCGGTCTCGCTTCGGGATGCCGGTGCGGGCGGCACGGAGGCCACGGTCGAGGTGGAGCTGGCGACGCCGCCGTTCCTCGGCTTCGTCGCGCGCGAGGTCGAGCGCAAGCTCGACGCGGGCCTGCCGGGCGCGCTGGAGCGGCTGAGGGCGCTGATCGAGGCCGAGCCGGCCTGAGCGCCGGCGCTCTTGGCGGCCGACTTCGCCATTCAGTAGAAGGACGACTACGCGGGCTTGCCGGAGGCCCGGTAGAGCCTGTCCCGGCGCGAATTGGGCGCGCATTGGCCCGAATCTCCGCCAGAAGCTCGCCTCGCGACTAGCTGCCAGCTTCCGCCGACCGACGTAGTCGTCCTCTGGCTATTCGCTGGTTTCTGGTCATGGCTCGTCTGGAGCGCGACGCGAGCGCCTACCGCGGGTAGCCGGCCACCGAGACCTCGATCAGCGGGCTGTACGCCTGCATCACGTCGAGGTCCGTGCGCCCCCAGTTGGCGGCGACGCCTTCCAGGAGCCGCCTCCTCTCCTCCGGGTCGGTCACCACCCGCGCCGTGGCCGGCACGTCCGCCTGGAGCCCCTGCTTCAGGTGGAGCGTGACCGACGGGTTCGCCTCGACATTGCGCAGCCACGCCCGCGTGCGCTCCCGCGACGGGACGCCGCTGATCACGAGGCGCCCGGCGAGGTTGTGGAGGAAGATCTCGAGCCGACGGGCCTGGCCGGACTGCCGGCCGGTGGTCGTGAGGTCGATGAGCTGGCTGTGGTCGAGGGCCGCGAGGATCTGTGGATCCATGGGTGGGACGCTCCAGTGTTCCGCGGGCCGGCGGGTCGAGTGCCGTCCCGCTGCTAGTAGTTGCACGAGCAACCATATGCCGAGTAGCGCCAGTCCGCAAGCGCCGCGGCCGTACACTCGCCGCGATGCTCCGGACCGTCACCGCCACCCGCTACGTCACGCCCCTGCGCGAGGGCGGGTCCGTGCCCGCGCTGGTCGAGGCCGACGACGACGGGCTGTACGTCGTCAAGCTGCTCGGCGCCGGGCACGGGCGCAAGGCGCTGGTCGCGGAGCTGCTGGCGGGCGAGATCGCGCGCCACCTCGGGTTGCCGGTGCCCGACCTCGTCCTCGTGGAGCTCGACGGGGCGCTGTCCAAGGCCGAGCCCGACGGCGAGATCCGCGAGCTGCTCGCGAGGTCGGCCGGGACGAACTTCGGGCTCGACTTCCTGCCCGGGGCGCTCGCGTTCGCGCCCGCGGTCGGCCCGCGGCCGGACCCGGAGCTCGCCGCCGACGTCGTCTGGCTCGACGCGTACACCACCAACGTCGACCGGACGGCGCGCAACCCCAACCTGATCGTCTGGCACCGGCGCCTGCACCTCATCGACCACGGTTCGGCGCTGTACGTCCACCACACCTGGGCGAACCCCGGCGAGCACGCCCGCCGACCCTTCGTCCAGGTCCGCGACCACGTGCTGCTGCCGTTCGCGGGCTCCATCGAGGCGGCGGACGAGCGGCTGGGCGGGCAGCTCGGCCGGTCGGTGCTCGAGACCCTGGCCGCCTCGATCCCGGACGACTGGCTCCCGCCGGAGCACGGCCTGCCCGATCCCGCTTCGCACCGCCGGGCCTATGTCGACTACCTCGCGACGCGCCTCGACGCCCGCCGCGGCTTCGTGGAGGAGGCGGAGCGTGTCCGTGTCGCCTGACGGGGCCGCTGCGTCCGGCCCCGTCGCGGTCCGCCGCCCGTTCGAGTACGCGATCGTGCGGGTCATGCCCCGCGTGGAGCGCGGGGAGGCGTTCAACGCCGGGATCGTCCTGCACTCGCGGGCGGGCCGGTTCCTGGGCGCCAGGACCCTGCTCGACGAGGCGCTCCTGGTGGCGATGTCGCCCGACTGCGACCCGGAGGCGATCCGCGAACACCTCGCGACCATCGAGCGGATCGCCGACGGCGACCCCGGGGCGGGCCCGATCGCCGCGCTGTCCGCGCCCGAGCGCTGGCACTGGCTGGCCTCGCCGTCCTCGACCATGATCCAGCCCTCGGAGATCCACACCGGGCTCACGGCCGACCCGGCCGCGACGCTCGAGCACCTGTTCCGGACGCTCGTGGTCCGCTGAGCAGACGGGATCGCTGTCCAGCCGGCTCGGAGCCCCGTGCTCGCCGGCCCAGGCCCGTCGTCCCGCCGGGCCGGGCGTCAGCCCGCTTTCCCCTCCGCGGCCACGTCGCCGGTCGCCGGCTTCGGGCCGGCCTCGCGCGCGAGCCCCGCGGCGGCACGACGCGAACCGCTGCGGCGGTACCGCAGCGCCACCAGGATGGTCACCGCCATCACGCTGAGCGAGGCCATGTTCGTCCCGACCACCACCCAGTTGGGGATCGACACGCCGTAGGCGACCCACAGCACGAACCCGAGGCACAGGAGCCCCAGGTACTGCAGCGAGACGTCATGGGAGGAGCGGGTCCGTCGCATCCGCCGGATCTGCAGGACCGGCGAGAAGGCCATCGTCAGCCCGGCGATGGTGGCCCCCACGGCGAGGATGTCCGTCGTGCTCACCGGCGACCGCCCGTGGCCCGGGCGTCCGCCTTGCGCCCCCGCTTGCCGGCCTGGTAGGCGGCCAGCGCCTCGGCCGTGTCCACGTCGGCGAGCGTGGGCTCCTTGGGCGCCTCGGCCTCCCAGCCCGCCGGGCGCACGCCGAACCGCCGTCCGAGCACCCCGATGATCGTCGCCGACTTCGCCTCGCCGATGCCCGGCAGGGCCTTGAGCCGTGCCCGAAGGTCGCGCGCGTCCTTGGCCCCGCGCCACACCATCGACGCGTCGTTCCCGTACTCGGACGCCACGGCGGAGCACAGCTCGCGGACCCGGCCAGCCATCATGCCCGGGAAGCGGTGGAGCGCCGGGGGCGCCCGGAAGACGGTCTCGAGCTCGGTCGGGTCCATCGCCGCGATCGTGGCCGCGTCGAGCGAGCCCGTGCGCCGCAGGAGCTCAAGCGGACCGGAGAACGCCTTCTGGACGGTGACCTGCTGGTCGAGCGCGAAGCCGACGAGCAGGGCCAGCGGGCTCGACGCGAGCAGGGCGTCGGCCTCCGGACCTCCGGTGAACGGGAGCGCGGCCAAGGGTTCGGGCATGCGGCCATCCTACTCGGCCGCCGCCACCCGCTGGCGGGGACGCGGTCAAGACTCGGGACGCGGGCAGCCGCTACCATCGGCATCCATGGCCGTCCTGGGCATCGACCACCTCGTCATCGCCGTCTCCGATCCCGACGCCGCCGCTGCGGGGCTGGAGCAGGAGCTGGGGCTCGCGTTCACCGGCGGCGGGCGCCACACGGCGGCCGGCACGTGGAACCGGCTCGCGTTCCTGGGCGACGCGTACCTCGAGCTGATCGGCGTCTTCGACCGCGATCTCACGCTCGCGAACCGCGACTTCCCGGTCGGGCTGGCGGCGCTGGCCCTGCTCGACGCGGGCCGCGAGGGGCTCGCGACGTGGGCGATCGCGGTCGACGACTGCGCGGCGTCCGTGGCCCGGCTGCGCGACCTGGGCTCCCCGATCGGGGACCCGCTGCCCGGCTCCCGCGTCCGTCCCGACGGCGGGACCGTGCGCTGGGTGACCGCCGGCGCGCCGCTCGGGCCCGACGAGCCGCCATTCCTCATCGAGCACGAGATGGAAGGTCCCGAGTGGGGCCCCGAGGCCCTCGCCGCCCGCCGTGCCTACCGGCACCCCGGTCTGGGCAAGGCCCGGCTCGGCCGGCTCGTGCTCCCGGTGGCGGACCCGGCTGGCTACGCCGACCGGTGCGCGGAGGTGGTCGGCGTGCGGTTCCGACCCGACATCTCCGGCTGGACCGGGTTCCTCGGCTTCGACACGGTGCACCTCCACCCCACGGCCACCGGCGTGCCCATGATCCAGCTCGACGCCCTCGCGAGCGGGGCCGAGCGACGGAGCCTGGTCCGGCACGGGGTCGACTGGTTCGTCAACCCGGGCTGAGTTGCAGAGGTCGCGGGCAACCGCTCGGCCGGCGGGCTGGTGGGCCGCCGCCTCCCGGCGACGAGCCTCGGCGTGCTCGGCGACCGACAGCCCGATCCGGTACGCCAGCAGGAACGCGACGACGGTCATCGACGCCAGGCACACCCGGCGAGGACCTCCGCCTCGCGTGCGGTGCCCGCGACGACCGTCGCCTGGACGATGTCGGTCGCAGCCGGGCGCCACGTGCGCGGGTCGATCAGGTGGTGGGCGTCCCCTGCTTGGCACGGCGGCCAGCGTGGGCCCGACCCGGACGCGGCCCGAGGGCGCGGCGTTGAGCCGCATGAGCTCCGACGACGGGTCGAAGCGGGTCAGGCGCGCGGCCGGGGGTTCACACGGGGTCGGGGGTCGGTCATCAATCGCCTCCGTGCCCGTCCTCACCACCGGTGGCGATGACGCGCTGCATGACGATGGGCGAAGGGGTGGGGTCGGCAGACGGCGCCGGGACCGCGTACGTCGTGTCGATCTGGGTCACCGGAGCCGGCGCGCCGCCAGATGCCGCGGCGGGGTCAATCGTGACGACCGGGCCCGCGGTGGGGCCTGCGGGCGCAGGTCCGAACATGGCCAGCCCGATCGCGAGCACGGCCGATGCGGCGAGCGACGCGGCGAACAGCGCCACGCGGGTGAGCACTCGGCGGATTCCTCCGGCGGTTGTTGCAGGGTGAGCATGTGCGCTGTGCCGGGCGACTCCGTTGAGAGTCGCGTGAGACTTCTCACAGACGACCACCGGACCCTCGACCGGACGCCCCAACAGCCGCACAATCGCCGCGATGCGAGTGCTCGTGGTCGAAGACGAACCGAAGATGGCGGCGCTCATCAAGCGCGTGCTTGTTGCCGAGCGGCATGTCGTGGACGTGGCGCCCGACGGCGTCTCCGCGGTGGCCCTGGCCGAGACCGGCCCGCACGACGTCATCGTCCTGGACCGGGGCCTGCCGGACATCGACGGCGTGACGGTGATGCGGCTGCTCAAGGCCAAGGGCGTCGCGTCGCCCGTCCTGATGCTCACCGCGCTGGGGTCCGTGGACGACCGGGTGGCGGGCCTGGACGCGGGCGCCGACGACTACCTCGCCAAGCCGTTCGCGTTCTCGGAGCTGCTGGCCCGCATCCGCGCGCTCGGGCGGCGACCGGCGCCCCTCGCGGATTCGCGGCTCACGGCGGGCGACATCGTCCTCGACGAGCTGCGCCACGTGGCACAGGTGGGCGACGACACCGTCGACCTCTCGGCGCGCGAGTTCGCCCTGCTGGGCTTCTTCATCCGCCACGCCAACCAGGTCGTGACGCGCCAGCAGATCCTCGACCAGGTGTGGGGCGCCGAGCCCGACGTCTACTCCAACGTCGTGGACCTCTACGTGTCCTACCTGCGCCGGAAGCTCGGCGAGCTCGACCGGTCGGACCGGCTCAAGACCGTGCGCGGCGTCGGCTACTCGCTCAAGACCGAGGCCTGAGCGCGCGGTGCCGACCGGGACCACCGAGCGCCTCCTCCGGCGGACGCGACGCCGCCTGTTCGCCATGACCATGGGGCTGCTCACGCTGCTCGTCGTGGGCATCGGCGCCGCAACTGCGGTCGTGGCCCTCCGTGCGCTCCACGACGATGTCGACCGGGCCGTTGTCCAGGCGGTCCAGAGCCGGGCCAACACGGCGCGCAGCGAGGGCGGCGGCGAGATCGGGGCCGAGGGCAGCGTGCCCTCCGATGGCGACGCGGGCAGCGACCCCGACCGGCCCACCGGCCTCTCGGACACCTTCGTGCTCGTCCTGAACTCGAGCGGCAAGGTGGTGGAGAACCGGTCCAGCTACCCGATCGCTGGCTTGCCCGACGCCTCGGCGGTCGCGGTCGCCGCCACCGGCGCCGGGGACCTGCGCACGATCACGGTCGGTGGCGTCGACATCCGCCTCTACACCGTCCCGATCATCCGCGATGGCGCCATCGCGGGGTACGTCCAGGGCGGCATCCTGCTCACGCTGCTCGAGCACGAGACCCAGACCCTGATCCTGGGGATCGCGTCGGTGGGTGCGGTCGGGCTGGTGGGCGCCGCGCTGATCACGCTGCTCGTCACCGGGCGCGCGCTGCGTCCCGTCCGGGACGGCTTCGAGACCCAGCGCCGCTTCGTCGCCGACGCGTCCCACGAGCTCCGGACGCCGGCGGCGCTGATCCGCGCCAACGCCGAGGTCCTTCAGCGCGAGGGCCTCGTCGACGAGGACGGCGGGCCGCTCGTGGAGGACATCGTGGCCGAGGCGGACAGGCTGGGCGGCCTCGTGGGCGACCTGCTCCAGCTCGCCGCCTGGGACGAGATGCGCCTGGCCGTGGCGCCGGTCACCCTCGACGCCGCTTCGCTCGCCGCCGACACCGTCCGGGGCGCGACGGCCATGGCGGCCGAGCGCGGCGTTCGCCTCGCCCACGAGGGGTCCGGCCCCGTGTTCGCCCGCGCCGACCGCGACCGCCTGGTCCAGCTGCTGCTCATCCTCGTCGACAACGCGGTGGACCACTCACCGCCCGCCACGACGGTCACGGTGCGCGTCCGCGGGTCCGCGGCGCACGCCGTCCTCGAGGTCGAGGACCAGGGTCCCGGCATCCCGCCCGCCGAGCGGGAGCGCATCTTCGAGCCGTTCACCCGCCTCCACGGGACCACCCGCCACGGGTCGGGCGGGACCGGGCTCGGGCTCGCGATCGCCCGCCGGATCACGGACGCGATGCAGGGGACGATCGCGGTGTCCTCGCCCGACGGCGGCGGCGCCCGGTTCACCGTCACGCTGCCGGCCGCGGAGGCCACGGCGCGCAGGGCCGATGCTGAGGCCGATGACGGGGCCGAGGCCGACTCGGGCGGCTGACCGGGCGTCCCCCTACTCGCAGGCCGTCGCGTTCCCGGGCCGCGCCTGGCCCACCGGCGCGTTGAACAGCTCCACCATTCCCATGGCCCGGGCGCCGATGGTCGTCACGATCATGAGCCCGCCGGCACCCAGGAACAGCGCCGTGGCGTTGACGTCGATCAAGGCCCCCGCGATGGCCATCGACAGCGGCGAGATGCCGAACCCCATCAGCATCACCAGCCCCATGACGCGCCCCAGCATCGCCCGCTCGACCCGCGCCTGGAGCCACGAGATCGCGACGATGTTGACGTAGCCGGTGCACAGGCCACCGACCGCGAACGCGGCGAAGGCGACCAGGACCGAGGGCGCGATGCCGACGACGGCCACGGCGCAGCCGGCGACGGCGAGACCGACGAGCACGTTCCGCCCCTGGCGCTCGAGACGGGCGTTGCCGGCCACCAGCGTCCCGGCGAGGCCGCCCACCGCCCACGCCGCGACGAGCACCCCGAGACCGGCCGCGCCCGCGTGGTACCGCAGCTCCGCCAGCCAGGGCATGCCCACCGAGGCGGGGCCGCTGAGCGCGAAGTTCAGCACGAGCGAGACGAGCATCAGCATGGCGATCGCGCGGTCCGCCAAGACATAGCGCAGGCCTCCCCGCAGCGAGGCGAGGAACGGCTCGTTCGCAACCGGGGCCGCGGGATGCCCGGGCGCGCCCGGAGCCGGCGCCGGTGCAGCCGCGCCCGCCGCTCCCGTCGCGCTCGACCCGACGCCGGACCGGGACAGCACCCGCGCCCCGCCGATCATCATGAGCAGGCCGGCGGCGACCACGAACGAGGCGGCGTCAAGGCCGAAGGCGATCCCCGTGCCGGCCGCCGCCACGACGAGCCCCGCGACGGGCGGCCCGACGATCGAGGTCAGCTGCAGCGTGCCCTGGAGCAGCGCGTTCGCGGACGGGAGCCGGTCGTCGCCCGCCGCGCGGGGCACGAACGCCTGCATCGCCGGGATGAACATCGCGTCAGCGGCCCCGAACAGGAGCCCGAGCGCGGCAAGCGCGGGGATCGACGCGTTGTCCGAGACGATGAGCGCAGCGATCGCGGCGACGATGACCGCCCGGGCGAAGTGCGACACCAGCATCATCGAGCGCGGCGAGCGGCGGTCGGCCACCACGCCCATGGGCAGGAGCAGGATCGCCCGGGGAACCGAGATCGCGATCAGCACCGTGCCCAGGGCGAGGCCCGAGCCGGTGAGCGAGATGACGAGCCACGACAGGGCGACGGCGTGGAACTGGTCGCCCAGCACCGAGATCCCCTCGCTCGCCCAGAGCAGGCGGAAGTCCCGGACGCCCGCGGCGTGCCAGATGCGCAGCCCGCGCAGCCGCCCGAGGCGCCCGGCGGTCGCGGGCACCGAGGCGGAGTCGGCGGTGGGGATGGTCATCGATCCGCTCCGACCCTGGGCTCAGGCCTGCCGGGCGTGGTTCGGGCGGACGGCGGCTCGACCCTCCACCGTATGCCCGAGCCGCACGATCCAGGCGCCGATGCGCTGGCGGACGGCATGGGGGCGAACGGGCTCGAGGCGCAACCCGTCGCCGCGCAGGAGATCTGCCTGGTGGCTGCGGGCCACCTGGAGCGTGAAGTCGGTGTTGAACACCATGAAACGTCTCCTCGCCTACTCGATGGCGATGCGGACGCTGTCCCCACCGTCGTCGACGACGAGGACGGGCCCGGTCATTCCCGAGCTCAGGGCGGCGCGAACGCGATCCACCTGGTCGCCCGAGAGGCCGGGGATGCGGTCGATGGCGAAGCGCCCGATCGCGAGCGGCAGGCGCAGGTTGACGACACTGCGGCCGTCCTCCCGAACCTCGATCCGGACCGACCTGCCGGAGCTGCCGGGGCCGGCGTCGCCGGGGCCGGGAGCGAAGCCGGGACCGGGACCGTGCTGGAGGCTCGGGCCGAAGCCGGGCGGAGTGCCCAAGGGCCCCGAACCGGAGAAGGGGAATGAGGCGAACGGGTCGGGTGCGCGACCCGACCTCGGCCCCTGCGCCGCGTCGAGGGCCTCGAGGATCGGCGACGCCTCCTCGGCCGTGAGCCGACCCTCCGCGACGAGCCGCAGCACGGTCTCGAGCGGATCCTCGTCCACGGCTCAGGCCTCCGGGCGCCCGGCGACGCCCTCGAGCGCCGCCAGCCGGTCCGCGGCCGTCTCGACGTCGAGGTCCCCGCGCTCCAGCCGGCGGAGGATCTCGAGGCGCGCGGCCTCGACGTCCTCGTGGGTCGGCGGGGCGACAGGTGACGTGTCGTCGAGGCTGGCCGGGTCCGTCCCGTCGGGCGCCGCGGTCGGCAAGGCGGCGTCGACACCGGCGGACGGTGCGGCGTCGACCGGTTGCTCGGCCTCGACGGCCTGGACCATCTCGACCGGCGCCTCGCTCGTCGCGTCCTGCTCGGCGGCCGGGCTGGAGGAAGTCGACGATGAGCCACGGGTCGAGGCGTCGGGCGCCGCCGAAGGCTCCGCCGGTCCGGACATCGGCCAGGCGGCCCCGGCGGGCGCGGGGCGTCCCCACGACACGCCCTCGGCCCAGGCCTTGCCCCACTGCGCCCAGTCCTTCGCGGATTCGGCCCAGTCGCGACCGAAGTCGGCCCAGAACGTCGCCCTCGGGGGCGGCCCGCCGGCCCGGGAGGCGTTCCCGCCCGGAGCCTGGGCGTTCTGGCCATGCGGTTCAGGGCTGCCGCCTGAGGGCGACTGGAGCTTCACGTCGCCAGACAGCGTGCGGACGGCCACCCGCACCCGGCCCGAGCCGAGCACGGCGGTCCGCCGGCCGCGCGTGCCGTCGATGCGGTGCGGCATCGCCGCCCGGATGTCGCCGGTCACCGATTGGAGCTCAACGGTGACCTCGCTGTCCGTGGCGAGTCGCACGTCGCCGCTCACCGAGGTGAGGGTGTGGGTGACGCCTTCGTCGAGCGCCGCGCCGATCGTCACGTCCCCGCTCGTCGTCGCGATGTCGAGGGCGGTGATGCGCGGGGCGCGCACCTTGACGGCGCCGGACACCGTGCGGCAGGTGACCGCAAGCGGCGAGCGGGCGTCCACGTAGGCGTCCCCCGAGACGGTGTCGATGCTCAGCGGCCCGGCTTCGGCGCCGATCCGGATCGACCCGCTCGCGGACTGCCAGCGGCTGGGACCGGCGATGCCCACCGCCTCGATGTCGCCCGAGAGCGTGCGGGCGCTGATCCGGACGTTGCGGGGCACCTCCACGTCGAGGTCCGGCGCGTGGCCGCCGTTCCTGACCGTCAGGGGCCCGAAGCGCAGCGAGCCGACCGGTCCGTCGGTCACGCGGACCCAGCCGCTGCCCGACTGGATCTCGAGGTCGCGCTCGAGGTCGTGGTCCGTGCGCCCGCGGATGACGACGCGGTCGCCGTCGGTCACCCGGAGGTGCAGCCGGTTCGAGCCCAGCCGGAGCTCGAGCTCCCCGCCCGCGGCCAGGGGCAGCTCGCGCATCGCGGGGTCGGGCATGGTGCGGGTCTCGCTCATCGTGCGTCCCTCCCGAGCGCGCGTATGGCCTCGGCGGCCTGCTCGGCGCTCAGCTCTCGTCGGGACAGGCGCTCCAGGATCTCGCGCCGGCCCGTGGTGGCCTCAGGGTTGGCGGCAGGGGCAGCGGGGCCCGGCACCGGGGTGTCGGCCTCGTCGCGCGGGCCGAAGCCGAGCACGCGGACGAGGGACTCGACGCGGGCCCGCACCGTGGGGTAGCTGATGCCCAGCTCCCGCTCCATGTCGCGCAGGTTGCCGCGGCTGCGCAGAAAGCTCTCCAGGACCTGCGTCTGCTCCCGGGTCAGGCGGCCGAACCGCCCGACGCTGAACTCGCCCTCGATGGTGGTGCCGCACTCCCCGCAGCGGAGGCGGGTGACGGCCAGCTCGTGGGCGCACACAGGACAGGTCGCGATGACGTCGTGCGCCACTTGATCCTCGCTGTTGCTTGTGTTGACATGCGTATTTCTAAAGCGCGCTTTCTCTTTTGTCAAGTCTGAGTTCGCATCATATCGGTCTTCATCGTGATTGCACGGGAGGAGGCCGTCGCACGGATCGGCCCGGTGAGTCATTCCAGACTCGATTCGGCGCTACTCGAGCGCGGGCCACGATCCGCGGGCCCGGCTCTCTTCTCCTGCCACGCTCCCCGACCGCCAGTCCGAGTCTGACGCGACTCAAGGCGCGATCGCGCACGACGGAAGGTCGGCCGTGTCCGAGCTCGCTCCCGGCGACCAACAGACCCCACGGGGTCGGCCGCACGGCTGGTGGGTCCGTGGCAGCATGGCGACGTGACCGACCTGACGACGCCCGGGGAGGCAGGGCCGCAAGCGCCGGAGCGCGGATCGGCCGTGTCGGTTCGCCTGATCGCCGTCGTGATCGTCGTCGCCGTGATGGCCGCGGCGGTGGCCGGGCGGGCGTGGTTCGACATCGGCGCGCCTCGGCCGCTTCCGGGCACGCCGCTGGCCATCCAGACCGATGCCCCGCTCGCATCGGGTGCCACCTGTCCCAGCACCGTCATCCCGCCGGCCCGACTGGTCGTGCGCGGTGGGTCGCTGGTGCTCCTGGCCGCGAGCGACGGCACGGACATCCCCGTCGCCTGGCCCGCCGGGTACGCGGGCCGACTCGACCAGGGGCACGGCGGACTGTACGACGGGGCCGGGTATCTCGTCGCCGCGGCGGGCGAGACCATCCAGGAGCGGTTCTTCGGCGCCCCGTCAGGCGACGGCGAGTTCCACGTCTGCCGGGTGGCGGGCGACTGAGGGTCTCGCGCCCCAGGCGTTGGGGCGCCGCCAGCCGCAGGCCCTCGGGTCGGCCGCTTGCCACGGCGGGCGGGCCGTGGCGCGAATCTGGCGGTGCGAGGGCCGGCATCGCGATGAGCCCCGCCCAGCGTCATGCCGATGTCGTCGTCGAGCGCGAGCGAGTCCGGGCGGCCGGCCTCGACCACCGCGCTGACGAAACGGGCGGGGCCGGCATTGCTGCCGAACCCCGCCCGCTCAGATGGCCCCGGGCTGAGGAGGAGGCGTCAGCCCGAGCGCCAGTTGCCGACGGTCGTGCCCAGCTTGCCGATCACGGAGCGGTAGTACCGGTTGGGCGCGTACGGGTCCATGAGGGCCGTGGCGCTGCTGGTCCGCGTCGAGGTGAACGCGATCTTGTAGCTGACCGTCCGGCTGGGGTCGGACCAGAACAGCTGGGCCATCGACATCGAGGCCGAGCCGCGGAACAGCCCCCGCAGGACGTAGGACACGCTGGTGATCCCGGATGCGAAGACCGCCTTCGCGCCGCTGCGCAGGAACCCGGCGCCGTAGTTGTCGACGCGCTTGATGGCCGTGGCCCTGGTGGGGTTGGCAGCCCCCCACTCCGAGTCGCCCGACGCGTAGCACAGGCGGTTGAGGACTACCACCGCGTTGGGCGCCAGGTGGAGGTACGGCATGTACGACTCGCCGTAGTACCGGGTGTTGGAGTTGCCCGCGTTCAGCGTGGCGTTGAGCCCCAGGCCGTCCATCCGCGCCGTGGAGAACGGGTAGTGGGGGCTGGGCCAGCCGTTGCCGTGCCCGAGGTAGATGAGGACGTTCGCCCCGTGCGCGGCCGACGAGACCCGCGACCAGGTCGCGTTGGGGGAGTACACCTTGACCACGGTGGCGCCGTACGAGGCGGCCTGGGTGGCGAGGAGATTGGCGTTCGTGCGGTAGTTGGCGGTGCTCGAACCGGTCGGCCCGACGACGATCACGACCTTGTGGGTCGCGGCGCGGACCCCGGGAGCGACGGCCGTGAAGGCGCCGAATCCCACGAGTGCGGCGAGGACTGCGACCAGCAGCGACCGCATCCTCCTAGAGGGCGCCCCTTGGGCGCCAGGACCGTCCTGGGGCAACCGTCTTGCCTCCCCTCTGCCGGAACGCCGCGCATGGTTCGCGGCGACGGTGGGACTGGTGTCGTCGGAGACTGCGGAGGGCGGGGTCCCCGGAGCGCCCGGGGAGTTGCTGGACCGACGACGCGTCTTCTTGATTGGCTGGTGTGGAACGCCCGCGCGACGGAAGTATGCCACCGGGGGCAACGGTTGTCCGCTCGGTCGTCTTGCCGATCCGCACCGCGAGATATCGTTTGCGTGACGGACTGCTCGCCCGTCACCCCCGCCGCGCGACCGGGGCCAGTCGGCCCCTCGTCAGGCTGACCAGGTCGGCCGCCGCCAGCTCGATCTCGAGGCCGCGCCTGCCCGCCGACACGTGGATCGTCGGGTACTCGGCCGCCGAGGCGTCGAGCACCACCGGCAGCGGGCGTCGCGTCCCCAGGGGCGAGATCCCGCCCAGGACATAGCCGGTCGCGCGCTCGGCCTCGGCCGGGTCGGCGATGGCAACCCTCCGTCCACCCAGCGCGGCGGCGGCCGCCTTGAGGTCCACTTCCGCGTCAGCCGGGACGACGGCCAGCCCGAGCCGCCCGTCGCAGGCCACCACGATGGTCTTGAACACTCGCCCGGCGTCGATGCCCAGCGCGTCGACGGCCTCGAGGGCGTAGCCCCGGCCACCTGCCTGGAGCGACGCCCGGTCATCGTGCGCATATTCATGCAGGGTATGCGCGATGCCCGCCCGCTTCGCAGCGTCGGTCGCGCGGGTTCCCTGAGCGCTCATGGCCGCATTGTCGGGTATGCTCGACCTCGTTCGGCGATCGTTGCCGCCCCGGGGGTCGAGGGCACTGGGCCCTGACACGCGGGCGCCGCGCCGGACATCGCCCACGCCGGCCGCCGCACGCGCCGCAGAGAGGACTACGACCACTTGCAATTCGAAGAGCTGGGGCTCTCCGCGGACCTCCTGCGGACTGTCGAGGAGGAGGGGTACGAGACCCCCACGCCCGTCCAGGAGAGGGCGATCCCGCTCATCCTGCAGCGGCGCGACGTCCTCGCCGCGGCCCAGACGGGCACCGGCAAGACGGCGGCCTTCACGCTGCCGATCCTGGACATCCTCCGACCGCAGGCCAACACCTCGTTCTCGCCCGCCCGCCACCCCGTCCGGGCGCTGGTGCTCACGCCCACCCGTGAGCTGGCCATGCAGGTGTCCGAGTCCGTCAAGACGTACGGGCGAAGGGTGCCCCTCCGCGCATCGGTGGTGTACGGCGGCGTGCCGCTGGACCCGCAGATCAAGGAGCTGGCGGCCGGCGTGGAGATCCTGGTGGCGACGCCGGGCCGGCTCCTGGACCTCGTCGGCCAGCGCGCCGCGAACCTCGCGCAGGTCGAGATCCTCGTCCTCGACGAGGGGGATCGGATGCTCGACATGGGCTTCATGCCCGACATCCGCCGGATCCTGGACCTGCTGCTCTCGCGCAAGCAGACCCTGCTCTTCTCGGCGACCTTCTCCGACGACATCAAGCGCCTGGCCGGCTCGATCCTGAACGACCCGGTGACCATCGAGGTCTCGCGGCACGGCACGGCCGCGGAGAACGTGCGCCAGCTCGTCTACCCGGTCGACCGCGACCGCAAGGAGGAGCTGCTCCGCCACCTGATCCTCGAGGGCGACTGGCACCAGGTGCTCGTGTTCACCCGCACGAAGCTGACCGCGTCACGCCTCGCCTCCTGGCTTGACCGCAACGGCGTGGCTGCCACCGCGATCCACTCCGACCGCGCGCAGGCCGACCGCACCAAGGCGCTCGACGCGTTCAAGAACGGCGAGATCCGGGTCCTGGTGGCGACGGACGTCGCGGCGCGCGGGCTCGACATCGAGGACCTGCCGCACGTCGTGAACTTCGAGCTGCCGTGGAACCCCGAGGACTACGTGCACCGCGTCGGGCGCACGGGCCGCGCGGGCGCGACCGGTGACGCGGTGAGCCTCGTGTGCATCGACGAGGCGGACCTGCTCCGGGGCGTCCAGCGCCTGCTCCAGCTGGCGATCCCGTGGGAGATCGCCGAGGGCTTCACGCCCCGGCGGACCGAGGCCCAGCCGCTGCGGACGCCGCGGGGATCGGGCGGGTCGTCCGCGGGCGGGCGGTCGCGGACCTACGCCGGGGGGCGTCGGGGCTAGCCCGAAGTCCCGAGGGCGACACTCCTCGTCCGGGGATCCGCGCGGCGCGCGGCGACGACCGGCGCCCCTCGCCGGTGGCCCGCGCGTTGCAGCGGGCGTCAGGACGGACTCGGCGCCAGCGCGGGCGACGGCGCCCCCGACGCGGCGGGCGACGGGCTGGGCGTCGGCTTGGGCAGCAGGACCTTGAGCAGCGTGGTCGCGACCCGTGTCGGGTCGATGGCGCTCTGGTTGGTGAGCACCGAGATCGTGATGCCCAGGTCCGGCAGGTAGCGCACGACGTTGCGGATCCCGATGTACCGCCCGGAGTGCCCGTAGGCCGTGTATCCCGCCAGCGTCACCCGCTGGATCCCCAGGCCGTAGGGGATGCTCGCGTGGAGCTTCACGGTGCGCGCCACGTCCGCCAGCATCTGCGCCTGCATGGCGGGGTCGAGCACCAGGCCCCCGGCCCACGCGCGCATCCAGCGGGCGACGTCCAGCGCGGTGCCGGCGAGCGAGCCTGCCCCGCCGGCCGCGGTGACGACCGAGCGGAACGGCATCACCACCGACTTCGCCGCCACCGCCGTCGGGCGGTATCCGCCGCCGGCGGCCGGGAGCAGCGCGTAGGCGGTCACGCCCGCCTCCTTCGGCGCCTCCACGGCCTGGTAGTAGACCGTCGTCAGGCCCAGCGGGTCGAGCAGGCGCGTCCGCACCTCCTGCGCCAGCGGGCGCCCGGTGACGGCCGAGACCAGCTCGCCGAGCAGCAGGTAGTTGGTGTTCGAGTAGTACCAGCTCTTGCCGGGCACGGCGTGCTTCTTGGGCACGTAGGCCCACGCCTGCATCGCGGTCCACGTGGCGTTCGGCTTGGCGCGCAGCGCCGCGTCGATGCCCGGGGCCAGGAAGAAGTCGGGCAGGCCGCTGGTGTGGTCGAGCAGCATCCGGACGGTGATCCGCGGGTCGAGCTTGTACTGCGGCAGCAGCGGCGCGACAGACTGGTCCAGCGCGAGCTTCCCCTCCTCGACCAGCTGGAGCACGACCGCCGCGGTGAAGGTCTTGGAGATCGAGGCGAGCGCGAACGCGCTGCCAGTGGTCATCGGGTCGGCGCTCGCGATGGTGCGCAGGCCGGATGCGCCCACCCACGACTGGCCGTCGTTCCACAGGATCGCCACCGACACGCCCGGGATCGAGAGCTGCGTGCGGATGCGGTCGAGCGTGCCCTGAAGCTGGGCCGCCACGAGCGCAGGCCCGGGGATGACCGACGGCGTGGGAGATGCGGAGCCGGGCTGGGCCGTCGACGAGGGGGCAGGCGAGGACGATGCGCCCGCTCCGCTTGATGATCCGACGGCGTGGGTGCCGGAGGGACCGGGCGCACCCGAGACGGCCGCGGCCGGCAGGCTGCCCGGCGGCTGCCCCGTCGCCGAGCCGGCCGCCAGCGGTCCCCATGCCTCCGCGACGAGGAGCGCCAGCACGATGCCGACGACCGCCACGGCCACTCCGCGGGCCGCGCGACCGCGTTCTCTCGGTTCCTTCGGCATCATGGTGAGACGATAACGCGAACCGCGCCCCGCCCTGCACGATCGCTCCGCCGCCGCGCGGCGTTCACAGTCCCGCTGAATCCAGCCAGGAGTCTCATGCCCGACGATCGAAGCGCCGCCACCCTGCTCCGCGAGGTCGGCCTCCTTGCGGACGGCCCGTCCATGTGGGGCAGGCCAGTCCGGCACAGTGGCCCGGGCGTGTACCTCGTGGAGTTGCCCGCGCCAGTGCCAACGCTGTCCGTGGACCTGGCCGTGGTGGGGCGGTGGATCGAGCGCGTGCCGGAGCTGCGGCTCGACGGCAGGCGGCCTTCTGGCAAGGAGCTCCAGGCGCGGCTCGGCTCGTTCTGGCTGCCGTCCCAGCCCGTGCTGTTCATCGGCAGCACGTCGGGCTCCGTGTCGGCGCGGATCAACGCGCTCGCCAAGACCGCGCCGGGTGACCGCAAGCCCGCCGGCTCGGGGCTCTGGCTGCACCTGCTGCGCTCGCCCGGCGACCTGCGCGTGTGGTGGGCGGCGACCGATGCCCCCGAGGAGTACGAGGACGCCCTGGTGGACGCGTTCGCGGCCGGTGTTCCCGCGGCCGAGGCGGCCGCGCTCCACGACCCGTCCGTGGTGCTGCCGTGGGCCGTTTGGCGCTCGCCGTCGGGAGCCCGCAGGGCCACCGGCATCTCGAACATGCTCCTGCCCGAGGTCAAGGCGCAGGAGCCGCCGCCCGTGACCAGGATTGTCACCCTGCCCACCGCCGAGGCCGACGGGGCACGTGACGAGGCGAAGCGCGGCCGGCGGCCGGCGCCGGGACGCGGGGAGGGCAGGATCGCCTCGGCTGCCGCCTATGCCGCCCAGGGGTCGCCCCGGCGCGCGGCCAAACCCGTCTACGTCTCGCCGGACGGCCTCGAGCGCCTCCAGGCCGAACTGGCGTCGCTCGTCGCGCAGCGGCCCGACGTGGTCAAGCGCATCGCGACCGCCCGTGAGCACGGCGACCTCAAGGAGAACGCCGAGTACCACGCAGCACGCGAGGAGCAGGGGTTCCTCGAGGGTCGGATCAACTCGCTCGAGGCCAAGCTCAAGGTGGCCGTCGTCTCGGCGCCCACGGAGCGCGGCGCGCGGGTGGAGCTGGGGTCAAGGGTCAAGGTCGAGGTGGACGGCGAGGTGGAGGAGCTGCGGGTGGTGGGCGCCGCCGAGGCGAACATCCGTGAGGGCCGCGTGTCGAGCGTGTCACCGGTAGGCGCCGCGCTGATGGGCCGCCGTGTCGGCGACCACGTCGAGATCATCACGCCCGGCGGGAGGATCGGGTACCTGGTCCTCGCCATCGGGTAGCGGGGCTCGAGGGTCTGCCGCCGGCGTGCACCGGGCGGCCCTACGGGAGCGTGACCATCCGGGTGGTCCGCTGTGTGCTGCAGACCGCGGCGCCGTCGTGCGCCCGGCGGCACGGGGCGGCCCGCCGGGAGGATGGAGCGCCGATAGGGCCGCTGCGTGCGCGGGCACCGGGCGGCCCCGGCGTGGCCAACTCCGGGGGTCTGGCGGGTGGTCCTGGCCGGCCGCGGCGCGGGAACGATGCGCGCGGTGATGCGGTGCGTCGACGGCGTCAGCGGGCGGCGCGCCGGGCTGCCCTCTCGGCGTGGCGGAGCTCCCTGGCGGCCCGGCGCTCGGCGCGGCGCTGGTCGCGCCAGCTG
>JAJXUG010000085.1 GCA_021783095.1 Chloroflexota bacterium
GCCCACGCCGCCGCCCCCGCCGCCGCCAGATCGGCGTCCGTGGCCCGCCCGTCCGCATAGGCGCGCACGGTGGCGATGACGGCCGCCAGCAGCTCGCGCTGCGAGGGGTGGGCGAACTCCAGCGCGTCCTCGGCGCAGGACGCCGCGAACAGGCGGGCGGTGCGCTCGTCCCACGCCTCGACGCGCCGCAGGACGCGGGCGCGGAGGCAGACCACCTTGTCCGCGGCCTCCACCACATCGCCCTCGGCCTCGGCCTCCCAGATGACGGGCCCCAGCCAGTGGACGAGGTCCGCCGGGCGGCAGAGGTGCAGCCCGCGCGAGCACGGGACGATCTCGCCCCGCACGCTGCGCCAGCGGCCGGGCGTCCAGCGGCCCGTGCCGCCGTGCATCGAGCGGCCGTCCTCGGCGGTGACCTTGAACAGCCTCACGGGGCCACCTGCGCCTTCCGGCGGGCCGCCGCGGCCTCGCGCTGCGCCTCGGCGAGCGCGTCCTGCACGGCCTGCTGGCCCCACAGGCGCAGGTGCTCGGGATGCCGCTCGACGCGGCGCAGGTAGGCGTCCGCGGCCTCGCCGGGTCGGCGGGCCGGGGCGCTAGAACGCGAGGTTGTCGAGGTCATCGATCAGCTCCTGTGCGCCAGCCGGGGCGCCTTCCGCCGGGACGGTCCAGTCGTCCGTCATCACGCGCGTCGCGTCGATCACCGTGTACCGGACGGTCTTGCCGCCCGACTCGAACGCCTCCTCGCGGGCCGTGCCCCAGACCGTGGCGTGCTCCGGCCGGCGCCCCTCCAGCCCCGCCGCCACGCCGATCGCGAGGGCACCGACGCACAGCACGTTGGCGCGCGTTCGTCCCAGCAGCGAGGGGTCGAGGTCGGAGAGCTGGAAGCCGACGGACGGGCCCCGCTGCCGGTCCTCCCGGAGGAACCCGCTGTAGGCGCTGGACGGCTTCTCGTTGACGCCGAGCCGCCCGGCCCAGAACCCGCCGCCCGCCGCCGCGGACCGCCGGGCGAGCTCGGGCGAGGGCCGCGACGGGCCGGGGTCGCCCTGCTTGTTGCGGACCTCCTGGCGGGACGCGACGTGGCCGCCCTTGCGGACGGCGAACCCGAGCGCCGCGATGGCCCGCCCCCACGCGCTCGTCTCGGCGTTCTCCACCTCGGAGCCGCGCGTGTAGGGCGTGGTCCCGGGGATGGCGAGCATGGAGTGCCCGATGCCGGGCCGCGCGTCGTCGGGCGAGCGGTAGGCGATGCCGCGCATGACCACGAGGTCGGGCCGCAGCTCGACGACCTCCGACTGGAGGCTGCCGTCCGGGTGGGCGGCCTTGAACATCTCGATCCGCTCGGCCACGTCCACGTAGTCGTCGAGCGAGAACCCGCCGCCGCTCACGACGCGGCCTCGGCGCACAGGTCGTGCATCGGCACCACCCGGCCGTCCTCCGTGTGGACGTTGGTGTAGAGGCAGTCCACGACGGGCTGGCGGCAGATCAGGCACGCGCCCGCGCCGATGTCGTCCGCCACGCGCCGGGTCGTCCCGCACCGCTGGCAGCGCATCTCCTCGCCGTCCGAGGAGAACGACCACGCGCGGTGCTCGCAGCGGTCAGCCACGGAACGCCTCCACCGCGTCCCCGGCCCCCGCCGGCGCGTCGTCCGCCGCCGCCCGGATGCGCGCCCGGGCCCCGTCGGCCATCTGCCCCAGCGCCGCGCGCAGCAGCTCGGCCGCGGCGACCACGTCCGCGTCGGTGGGGGTGGCCCCGCCGACCCAGAGGCTCACGCCGCTGAACCGCAGGCTCGACGAGCGGTAGGGGCAGCCGGGGGAGAACACGCGGTCCTCCCAGGTGACCTCCGTCCAGGGCGTGACCTCGATCTCCACCCTCACCACGCCGCCACCCCCTCGTCCGTCGCCCGCACGCGCCGCAGGTCCGCCACCGACCGCGCCCACAGCAGCTCGCGCCGCCCGCTCGGCCGCTCCGCCAGCAGCGCGTGGATGCGCGCCCGCATGCGCCGCTCCGTCCCCGTCCTCACCGTCACGCCGTCCCTCGCTCCTCTCTCGCGCCGGGAACGCCCCGGCGCCCTCTCACCGTGCGAAGGCCCCCCGCGGGGCGCACGCGGTCCCCACCGCGTGGTCGAGCCGACAGCTCGGGCACCTGCGCACCCTGCCGACGGGCGAGCCCCAGCCGACCGGCGCGCTGATGCGGTAGCGCGCGACGCGCTGGCCGCGGTCGGTCGTCTCGTATGCCGTGCGGACGTCGTGCCCCTCGGCGCGCAGCTCGTTGACGCGCTGCGCGAGGCTGTCCCCGAGCCCGAGGCGGAGCAGCGCGTCCATCTGGGTGATGCCCTCGGGGTGCGCCCGCAGCGCGCCCAGAACCGCCGCCGCCGACGGCTTCACGCGTCGATCCGCCAGCAGTCGCGGCACATGCGGAGCCGGGGCTGGGCGCGCCAGAACCAGCGGTGCAGGCCGAGCGCGCAGCGGATGCGCGCGATCACGACGCGGCCCCGCGGCGGACGCCGTGCTCTCGGAGCCACATGGCCACGGTCTGCCGGGACAGGCCCAGCTCCGCGGCGATGGCCACCTGCGACATGCCCCGCGAGAGGTGCATCTCGCGGAGGAGGTCAGGGACGGGTCGGCCGTAGCGCAGGGCGACCAGCTCCTGCGCGTGTGTCGTGGGCTGCATCGCTGTCATGCCGTGCATCGTGATGCATATCCGGCATCTTGTCAAGCACCTTACAATAATGTCGCGTCCCGCACCACGGGACAGGAGGGCGCACGATGGCACAACTGGTGGTGTTCACGTCGATCTGGGCGCCGACACTGTGCGCCATGAGCGACAGCATCGACCTGAGGGCCCGGTTCGGGTACGCGCTGCGGCGGGCGCTGCAGGAGCGGGGCATGAGCCAGCGCGAGCTGGCGCGGCGCATCGGAGCGGACCCGCGGCACGTCGCGCGGATGCTCGAGGGCAAGTCCCTGCCGACGATCTGGGAGAGCCGCGACATGGCCGAGACCCTCGGGGTCAGGGAGGGGCTGTTCCTGGACCCTCCCCCCGTCCCCGAGGTGCCGCCGGAGCCGTACTACCCGATCCGCGACTACCTGGTCGAGTCGGCCGACCCGCCCGCCCCCGGACCGGCCCCGAGGCGAGGCCCGGTCAGGCGGGCCCGGCGGAGCGACGCGACGCCGCGCGTGTTCCCCGATGCCGAGACGCTCGGGACCCGGCTGCGCGAGGAGCGTCGCCGTTCGGAGTCCAGTGCGCCGCCACCTGCCCCGGACAGCACTCCAGGGGAACGAACCGGATGATGCCGAGGTCCCCGTCGGCGTTGACCATCGCGCCCTCGGTGACCACGCGCTCGCTCTGCGCCCGCCTGGCGAGGTCGTACAAGTCGTGCCACTTGCCCGGGTACATCTCCGCGTACGGCATCCCGGGCGCCGGGTCGCGCATCGCGTTGCGGCGCCGCCACGCCTCGAGCCACGCCTCGTCGGCGCCGACGAACAGCAGCGACTCCCCCTCGAAGATCGCGATCCTGCTTCCCACCGTCCCGCCCCGTGACGAGCCCCGATCCGGCCCGGGGCGTGCCGGCCGGGCTGGGCGCCCGGCGTGACCACCGGCGCGCGCGGCCCGAGAATGGGGACGCCCGCCGCGGGCCACTACCCCGCGGCGGGCAGGGAGGCCCGCCCGGCGGTAGTGGCGCCGGAAGACTCGGCCAGTGTACGCGGGCCGCTTACGCGCGGCTTACGCGGGAGGCGCGGGCCGCGGGTGGGCGTCGTGACGGCGGCCGACTAGCCGGGCGAGCGGGCGACCGACGCCGAGGCCGACGCCGCCACCGTCACGTCGGCCGAGTAGCCGGGCGAGCGGGCGACCGACGCCGAGGCCGACGCCGCCACCGTCACGGTCGCGGTCGCGCCGCGCACGAGGGACGCGCCCGTGGACAGCGCCCCGCCCGCCGACCAGCCCAGCGCCGGGCCGCCGGAGAGGTCGCACCACACGACGACCGACAGCGAGCCGCCGACGCCCCAGCCGAGGGCCGCGCCCCCGGACAGGTCGCACGCGAGGAGGACCGACGCCGCGCCCGACGCGCCCCAGCCGAACGCGGGGCCGCCGGACAGCGCGAACGCCTCGCCCAGGGACCCGCTGGCGGACCAGCCCAGCGACGGCCCGCCGGACAGGCCGAACACCTCCGCCGCCGCGCCGCCCGCGCCCCACCCCAGCGCCACGCCGCCGGACAGCGCGAACGACTCCGCGAGCGAGCCCGAGGCCGACCAGCCCAGCGACGGCCCGCCCGAGATGTCCGCCGGGGAGGGGACCGACAGCGCGCCCGCCGCAGCCCAGCCGAGGGACGGCCCGCCCGACAGGCCGAACGCCTCCGCGAGGGTGCCGCCGACCGCCCAGCCGAGCGCGGGGCCGCCGGAGATGTCCGTCGTCCCGCCCGTCGTGTAGGTGATCGACAGGTAGGCCGCGTTCGCCGGGGTGCCGCTGTAGTCGGTGAACGCCTCAAAGTTGCTGCCGGTCGAGTTCTCGATCGACCCGCGCACCTCAAGCGGCAGGACCGAGCCGGGGGTGAGGCCCGAGGCGGTGAGCGCCGCGGTCTTCCACCCGGTCGCCGTGCCGAGGGCGGCAGTCGAGCCGAGCAGGGTGACGCCGAGGGACCACGCCGAGTTCGCGATCGGGTACCAGTCGGAGGCCGTCCTGTAGACGTTCAGGTAGTCGGTGGCCGTGCCGAACAATGTCATGTTGACGTACAGCGTCGCCGCGCTGATCGTGGCCCCCGACAGGGACGCGAGGTCGAACCGCAGGAAGCCCCGGTAGACGTTCAGGACCGGGGTCTTGCTGTCGTAGTAAGACCCCGCCAGCCACGTGGTGTTATCGGCCTGGGGCACGCCGTTCGTCATGTACCCGTCGTTCGCGGTCGCGCCGACGCCGATGGTGGTGGTCGGGTCAACGACGACCGGGTACAGCGCGGTCTGCGTGCTGGCGTACGGGATCGCCTCGCCGAACGGGGCCAGCGCGCCCGCGTTGACGTACCAGACGGGCCGGGTGACCCCGTTCGCGCCCGAGGCCGAGCCCTTGGCGAAGGTGACGACCGTCGAGCCGTCCGTGGGGTCGATCACGAGCAGGTCGTCTTCGACGACCGAGCCCGCGCCGAACGCCGCGCCCGTGGACGCGACCCTGACCTTCGCCCCGGCGGGCTTCTGCACGTCCCACGCGAACACGAGGTAGGTGCTCGCCGGGTCCCAGCCGAGTGCCACCGGGTCGGGCAGGGTCGGCTTCGAGCGGATCGTGAACGCCTTGGACATCGAGTCGGGCGTGATGACCACGGACAGGTCCACGCCGGGGAAGATGTCGCTGACCCTGACCGTGCCGGAGGCCGCGTCCCGCGCGACGCTGGCGTAACTGGCGACGGCCAGCCTGCGGCTGCGGGCGGCCGGGGCCGTGCGATCCACGAGCCACACCGCGCTGGGCCTCATCGAGAGGCTGCGACCCTTGTACGTGACGTTCAGGTAGCCGTTCTCGACGCCGAACCGCGCGTCGAGCGAGGCGCCAGCCCAGCCCCCCGCGACCGGCTGGACGAAGTTGGCGGTGTCGTCCCAGTCCCCGGCCGGGGTCCGGTAGTGCTGGCCGGGCTGGACGCGCGCGACGTAGGTGCCGGGGACGTCTGTGGCGAAGTGCTTCGCGTCGCGGGTGCGGAGGGCGGTGATCTCGGTCGTGACGTTAGCCATGGGTCAGCCTTCCGACGACTCTGCGAAGCCCGGTGAAGGCCGGGGCTAGAACGATGAGGAGGAGGAGCCTCACCGTGACGCCTCCGGCGATCAGGGGCAGGATGGGGGCCCCGGTGAGGGCGTACCCGGCGGCCACGAAGACGGTCGTGCCGACCACCGTGCCGAGGCCGGTGGCGGTCAGGTAGCGCAGCGCGAACCACCGACCGAGCGTGCGCGCGCGGAGCCAAGTGAAGACGGACGTGGAGACGAGCCACGACTCGATGAACACGCCCAGTTCGCCAGCGGCGAATAGCCGGACGGACTGGCCGAGGATGGCGTCGTAGCCGTCCGGGGAGTGCCCGGGGAGAGCGACCAGCAGGGGGATCAGGATCAGGTACAGGGCCAGCCGCACGACGAGCGCGGTGACCACCGACGCCCGCGCCTCCGACCTGCCCCAGCGGTCGTTGATGACGTCGAGGAGGCCGTTGGCCGCGCCCACGACGAGTTGCCCGGCCGGGAATGCGAGCAGCCCGATCAGGACGATCTTGGCGGACAGGATGGGGGCCAGCGCCATGAGGGCGACGTGGAGCCCGAGCAGGACGGCGAGGATCAGGGGCACGGCAGGCCGACCCTGACCCGGCGGCGGCACGAGCCGCACTCGCCGCAGTGCGGGGCGCGGGACGTGCAGGACCACGTCGAGGCCATGTCCACACCGAGTTCGCGCCCCTTGGCGTCCACCTCGTCGGCCGTCATGTCGTAGAGCGGGCGCAGCAGCGCCTTCCCCCCGCTGAACCGGTCGGCGGCGAGCATCCCCGAGAGGTGGTCGAACAGGGACGGGTGGGACTCGACCTCGCGGCGAGCGCCCGTGGCGACATACTCGGTCCCGAGCCGGTGCGCGTACATGGCCCCGAGCAGGTAGAGCACGGGCACCGTGTACGGGATGCTGTCGGCCCCCAGCGCGTCGAAGCGCGTCAGCCAGTCCACCGGCCACGGGAACTCGGCGTGCGACGCGCAGTAGAGGTCCGCCGTGCGGCGCGCGCACGCCCCGGCGGCCTCGGACACGGGGGGCGACCAGTCCACCCGCAGGGAGTGGACGGTCATGCCCGAGGCGACCAGCATGGCGGCGGTGACCCGGGAGTCGATGCCCCCGCTGTTGAGCAGGACGACGTCGGCCACGGGGGGCCGCTACATGTTCTCGGTGATGGTCAGGCTCGTCACCGAGACGGTCGCGCCCGCGGTGATCGTCGCCGAGTTGATCGTCAGGTCGCAGCCGGACGTGCCGACCGTGCCGTCGAAGACATTGTCGGTGACGTCCACGCCGCCCGTCTTGAGCGCCCGGAACCACGTCGGCGTCCCGGTGGCCGCGGCGTTGACGGAGGTGATCGCGGCAGCCGTGGCGACCCCGTTGGCGCTGGCGCCGAACGCCGTGGCGGCGAACGACAGCTCGGCGAGCAGGGTGTTGCCGGAGATGGCGGTGCTGGCGGTGGCGGGCTGCGTGCCGTCGTAGATGCGGAGCTTTCCGCTGTTCAGCAACGTCTTCCAGGCGTCGAGCGCGGCGTTGGCGGCGGCGGCCGTGCGGTGCGGGTTCAGTGCCATTTCTGGGGCTCCTTCCGATGGGCTCGGCGGGTCACGACGTGGCCCTCGTGACGTCCGCCAGAACGGTCAGCGTCCCGGAGGCGAGCGTGGCGATGCGCCCGGCCGGGTCCCTCGCCTGGAGGTCCCAGACGAGCTGCGTTACGCCCGGCAGCGCGGAGGTGTCCGCCGGGTCGATGGTGACGGCGGCGAGGCCGGAGGCCGCGCCCGTGACCGCGATGCCGCCCGTCGCGGTGGTCTTCTGCATGACGCCGGGGTCCGGGTCGCCGGTCGTGCGCTTGGCCGTCCACCACAGGTCGAAGCCGGTGATGTCCAGCGCCGTCACGCCGTCCGGCTGGAAGCACGTGACGTCGAGCGTGCGGGTGTCCCCGCGGGTGATCTCCAGTGCCGTCATATCGTTGTCCTTCTCCCTGCGCGTCAGGCGACCGACGCTAGCTGACCTCGGCGAGGATGCCGCCGCCGGCGGACGGGCTGAGCGACCCGCCCCCGGCCGCGAGGAGGAGTCGCCGGGCGCTCACGTCACGATGCGGCGGTAGCGGACGGTGACGGCGAAATAGATCACGCCGGGCGTGCTGGTCGGAGCGGCGTTGAGGCGGATGCTCGGGAACGAGGCCCGCACGACCGCCGCGTTGACGGCGATGCTGTGGGGCGACCAAGTGCTGGCCGTGTCGGCCGCCGTCGTGAAGCTGCCGAGCGAGGTGTTCGCGTTCGCGGTGCTGACCTTGTTCGCGGTGACGGTCCAGTAGTGGGTGCCGTCGTTCGTCGTGATGATGTCGGTGCTGCACTCGACCGTGGTGACGTAGATGTCGCCCGGCCCCACCGGCAGCTCGCAGAGCGTCCACGAGTTGGAGTTGTTGTTGCCGATCAGCGTGTCGCCAGTCGAACTGCCACTGTATTCGGTGACCGTTACCCACTCGGTCCCGTCCCAGTAGCAGTCCAGCCCGAGGTCGGTACGCGTGATCCGCTGGTTCGTCACCGGGCTGCCGGGCATCGAGGTGCCCGAGGTCCATGGCACGCCGCTGTTGTAGTTGCCGACCGCTGCGACCGTGCCCCCGCTGTTGACGAGGCACAGCACATGGTCGGACGACCGCACGAACAGCCGCTGGTCGCCAGCCGCCGGAGAGGTCGGGGTGGTGCCCTCCTTGATGAGGAGGCTGGGGAACTCGTTGTTGGACCCGAGGATGTTGCCCACGCGATGCTCCTAGCCTGACGAGAGGAACGACACGCCGGTCTCATCCGTGAGGAAGTCGGCCGTCGCGTCGGAGATGAGGATCGTGATCCCGCCACCGGCCGCCGCCTGCCACGTCGCCGCGCTGCTGCTGGTGGCCGTCGGGATGTAGCCGACCGCGGGCGTGCCCGTGACCGCGACGCCGTTGATCTTCGCGACGGTCGGGTTGGGATAGGTGCCCGAGAGGTCGCCGCCCGCCGTGCCCGTGGCGCCCGAGCCGATGTCCACCCCCGCGGCCCCGCCGCCGAGGTCCGTGACGGTCGCGCCCGAGAGCACGACGGACGTGGCGGGGGACACCGTGACGGTGCCGTCCGTGACGCTGACGGGCGACGACGCGGCGGAGGTCGG
>JAJXUG010000039.1 GCA_021783095.1 Chloroflexota bacterium
GACCGTGGGGCCCGGGGCGACCGTGGGGCCCGGGCCGGCCGCAGGCGCCGAGGCGACGGGAGCCGGACCGGGGGCGCCCGGATCGGCCGCGCCCCCCGCGGGAGCGCCCTCCCACTCCAGGAACGTCCCGCAGGAGCCGCAGAACTGGTCGCCGGGCGCGTTCGCGAACCCGCAGCGCGCGCACAGCACCGTCTGGTCGTGCGTCATCGGCTCATCCTCGGAACAGCAGCGTCAGCGGCCCGTGGCCCGGCCCGACCCCGAAGCCGGGCGGCCCGACCGAGCGAACGGTGACCAGCATCGGCACCTCCAGCGTCGGGAACTCCGGGCCGCCAACCCAGGTGGCCACGAGGTTGCGCTGGCCCACGATGTCGTGGTGGAACACGAGGACCTGGATCTGGAACCGGCCCTGGGCGTCCGCGGTGATCACCGGCAGCGCGGGCGTGATCCCCACGCTCCACGTCAGCTGCAGCTGGGCGCCGGCAGGGAACCCGGAGCCCGTGGCAACGACCACGATCCCCTGCTGCCCGACCGGCGGGTCCAGCACGATCTTCGCCTGCGAGCCAAGGCCGGCCAGGCGTGCGGTGCGCGGGGAACCCGTGAAGTTGTCGGGGACCTGGAGCAGCGCCGACCGCGAACCCGCCTTGCCGGGCACAAAGCCAACCGTGACGGTGCAGGCGTCGCCTCGGTACAGGGTGAGGCCCTGGCAGCCGTCGGCCAGCACCGAGAAGTCTCCGGCGTTCGTGCCGCCCACCGTCGCGGGCTTGACCGCCAGCGGCCCCCAGCCGCCATTGGTGAGCACCCCCGCGGCGGTCGCCGCCGAGGCCACGCCCACCGCTCGCGTCCCGAAGTCGATCGTGGGCGGGTTCAGGCTGGGGACCGGCGGCAGGTCTCGGAGGAAGACGTCGATCTGCTTGTTGTTGTCGCCGGCGACGAGGTCCGAGCCGGTTGAGGCGAAGGCCACGAACCGCCCCGCCCCGCCCACTTTCGGGTTGCGGCTGATCGAGTTGCTCTGCGCGCCCGCCGGCGTCACGGAGATGTAGGCGTTCTGCCCCGACGTCACGTCGCGGAGCACGATGGAGCTCGACTGGCGAGTCAGGACCGCGGCCGTCAGCAGGGCCCCGACCACCACGTAGGCGACCATCCGGCCATCGCGCGAGATGTTGGGCTGGCCCGTCGTCGCGGGCATCGGGGTGCCGTCGTCCTGGGCCGACACGAGCACCGTTTGGCCGGCGCCGAGGTCACGACGGTAGACCTCCGCGACGCCCGTGCCCTGGCCCGAGAGGAAGTTCGCCGCGGTCGAGACGAAGGCGACGAACTCGCCGTCGTCCGAGATGGACGGCTGGCTTGACGGGCCCTGCGGTGACTGCCCGGCCGGCCCGAGGCTCACCTGCTGCGTAGCGGCGGCGTTGAGGTCCCGGACGTAGACCTGCGTGCCCTCGCCGGTCGACTGCGGCGTCAGGGACTGGCCGCCCGCCGACTCGAACGCGACCAGCGACCCGTCGCCCGAGATCGACGGCTGGTCGCTGTCGCCGTTGACGGTCCCCTGGCCCGCTGCCACGCTCACGAGCACGGTCTGACCCGTCTGGCGGTCGAAGCGGTAGACGTCCGCGAACTTGCTCTGGTAGCCGGCGATCAGCCTCGGGGCGGTCGACGAGTAGGCGACGTAGCGCCCGTTGCCGGACACGGCCGGCTGGTGGCTCGCGTCGCTGGCATCGATGGGCTGGGAGACCACGGTCGTGGTGCCGGTCTTGCGGTCCCAGACCACGACGCTCTGGGGCGACGCGGGGTCGGACGTCAGGCGATACGTGAAGGCGACGACGCTGCCGTCGGCCGAGATGGACGGCTCGTACCCGTAGCCGCTGCCGCTGGGCACGCCCGCCGGGCCCAGGGCGCTCGGGACCGGGAGCCGGATCGTCGTTCCGTTGGCCCGATCCCGAAGGTAGATCGCGGAGGCGGCACTCGCCCCGCCGGGCACGAGGTCCGTGGCGGCCGAGGCGAACGCGACGTAGCGCCCGCTCGACGAGATGGCGGGCGTCAACGACGGTCCGTTCGCGAAGCCCTGGGCCGCGTTCGCCGACACGAGGCTCGTCGTGCCCGGCGGCTGCGGCAGCGCGGCGGGGAGGGCGAGCGGCGGCGACGCGCCTGCGGTGGGGTTGACGGGCGCCGTCTCGACGACCGCGGCCGGCGGGGCCTCCTCGCGACCCGCGCCAGCGGCAGGCGAGAGTGCCGGCCCACCGCCGAGCAGGGCCGCCGCGACGAGCGCGGCGACGGTCGCGCGAGCGCCACGGCGCACCGGGTCGCGGCGAACCCGGCCGGGGCGCGTCAGGGCCGCTGGTAGCCGGAGTAGAAGACGGCCGGGTCGCATGTGCTGCTCGTGCATGAGAGCGACAGGTTGAGCTGCTGCCCGGCGGCGATCACGATCGGCGTGACGAAGTGGAGGTCGTAGTCGCGGAAGTTCTCCAACCGCATCTGGAGCAGCGGCGTGGTGTTGCGCAGGAGAACCAGGGCTCCGGCGGCGCCGTTGGGGTTCGAGAACACGAGGTCCGTCAGGAACAGCGTGCCCGTGGGCGACAGCGTCTTGGTGGTGCCGTCAAGGCGCCCGTCGACCGGCGTGCCCAGGCCCGCGATCACGACGCCCGGCGAGGCGGTCGGCGGCGCGACCGGCGTGGGGCTGGCTCCGGGCGCCACCGTGGGAGCCGGGGTGGGGCTGGGGCTGGGCGCACCCCCCGCGCCGGCGCCCATGGTGGGCAGGCCAGCGCCGGACAGCGCGGCGTTCACATCGCTGCGCAGCGAGGCGATGGGCGAGGCAACGGCGTCACCCACCGCGGAGTTGATCGCGGGCTTGAGGACGAACGCCCACAGCAGGACCAGCGCGATGAGGGCTGCGAGCAGCACGGCGAGCAGCCGCCCGAACCAGGGCGGGAGGATGGCCTCTTGGAGGAGCGTGCCGTCGAGCTGGATGGGCCCGGCGCCCTCGGGGGTGACGAACAGCTGGAACGGGCGCGTCTTGGGCGTGCCGCGCCAGAACCGGCGGGCGGGCTTGACGCGGACCTTGGCGAACGAGGCGCCGCCGGCCTCCACGACGACGCCCGGCGGGTTGATGTCGAAGCGCAGCAGGCGGTCGGCGTCGGTGCCGCTGACCTCGGCCGAGAGCCGCACGTTGCCGCGGTTGTCCACCGCCACCTCGTGCGAGGCGCCGCCGGACCCGCGTGACGTTCGCGGCACGAGCTCGGCGAACGGCTCCACGAACGCCCCGACGACGAGGCTCCCCTCCTCCACCGCGGAGCCGGCCGGATCCTCGCGCGAGCGGGCGCGCAGCCCGAACGGGACGGAACCGGCGGGAGTCGACGGCGCCCGCGGCGGTCGGAAGTGGATCGTCGCGGTGCCCTCGGCCGCGGGGAAGAGCGAGATCGTGGCGGGATCGACAACCGCCCACGCAGCCGAGTCACCGAGCACGTCGAGGGAGAACTCGTCGACGACGCTGCCGTTGTTGCGCAGCTTGACCCCCAGGACGGCCTCAGCCCCGGGCTCAACCTCGACCGACGGTGCCTGGAGCGAGACGGTGACTCCCACGGCCGGAGTGTAACCGCGGAAGGTGTGCCCGCAAGGGCGATTCGCATGGCCGAGACGGGCTGCATGACCGGCCCGGGAGCGATGCCCGTTGAGCCCTCGTTGCGCGCCCGAAAAGGGCGCCCTGCCACCCTTGCGCCCTGCCCTTCCGGCCATCGCGTCCTGTCGGCCGGGACGGCACATGGGGAGATGCGCACCGATGGTTGCCGAACCCGTTCCGCTGCAAGGCCCCGTCCCGGTGGTCGTCCAAGCCACCGACCCCCTGTCCCGAGCCGGCATCGTCAGCCAGCTGCGCGGCGGGCACAGCTTCGCCATCGCGTCGGAGGACGCGCCCCCGCCGGGGGCGATCGCGCTCGTCGTGGCGGACGAGATCGACGCCGCCGCGTGCGCGGAGATCCGGGCGCTGCGCGCCCGCGGCGTGGGGCGCGTCGTCGTGCTCGCCTCGCGGGTCGACGACAAGGGCCTGCTCGCCGCTGCCGAGGCGGGGATCACGGGCGTCATCCGGCGCTCGGATGCCACGGCCCAGAACCTCTCGTCGGCGCTCCGCGCTGCGGCCGCGGGCGAGGGCACGCTGCCCCCGGACCTGCTCGGGCGGCTGCTCAGCCAGGTGGGCCACCTGCAGCGCCAGGTGCTGGCGCCGCGCGGGCTGACCTTCGGCGGGCTGACCGAGCGGGAGATCGCGGTCCTGCGGCTGCTCGCCGACGGCCTGGACACGGCCGAGGTGGGGGCGCACCTGTACTACAGCGAGCGCACCGTGAAGAACATCATCCACGACGTGACGTCGCGCATGGACCTGCGCAACCGCACGCACGCGGTGGCATACGCGATCCGCGAGGGGCTGATCTGACTCGGGGTTGGGGGCGGGACGGCTACGTCTCGCCCCGCTCCTCCTCGTCGTCCTCCTTGCCCTTCTCGCGACTGACGGCCAGCGCCTGGACGTCCTCGTCCTCGTCATCCTTGGCCTCGCGGCTGACGCCGACGGTCGGCGTCGAGGAGACGACGACCGGGCCGGCGATCGCGGCTGCGGCCGTGCGGTCGGCGGACTGCTCGTAGGCGTCGTGCGGGTCCGAGACGCGGACGCCGTCGCCGGTGGCCGTGCCGTCCACCGGGCCGGACCGCTGCTGGACCACGTGCACCAGCTCGTGGGCGAGCGTCTGGCGGCCGTCCGACGAATCGGGGTTCCAGCGGTCCGAGCGGAACACGACGTCGCTGCCGACCGTGTAGGCGTGGGCGTTGACCGCCTCGGCCGAGCGGCTCGCCTGCGAGTCCGTGTGCAGCCGCACGTCGCCGAAGTCCGCGCCGAGTCGACGCTCCATGTCGCCGCGGAGGTCGGGCGCGAGGGGCTGCCCACCGCCCTTGCCCACCACGTCGAGCACCGGCGAGCGGTCCGGCGGGGCCCCCTCCTCGCCCGCGACGAGACGGCGGACGCTGGCGTTGCCGGCCAGGCGCTGGAGCTCCAGCAGGGTCGAGGGGGCGGCTGACGACGGGTCGGCCACGGCGCGGGCGACCGTGGCGGGCGAGACAGCCGCGCTCGGCGCCGCTTTGGTCGCAGCCTGCTCCCGCCCCGGGGCGGGCCGGGCGACGGCGGCCTGGAGCTCGTCACGTACGTCCATGCGCTCCTCCTCCGGCCGCGCCATCCGCGCCCGGCCGACTACCCGCTGCGCGCGACCGCAGCGTGCGCCGCCCGCAGCAGGCGCGCAACGTCCCCGCGCGCAGGCGGCGGACTGCCTCGGTGCCCGATCGGGCAGAAACGGCAGGCCGCCGGGCGCCGGCGGAGGGTTCGGCCGGTCCGCAGACGGACACCTACGACGCTCCCGACTCCGCGAGCGCCTCGAACCAGGCGCCGAACTCGGCCGGTACGGTGAGCCGGCCGAGCTTGTCGTACTCACGCTCGGTGGCGCGGACCAGGTCCCCCATCGTGGCCGCGCGGTCCTCGGCGGCGGCGAGGAAGGCGGCAGTGACGCAGATGTTTCGGATCGACCCGCCGCTGATCCGGAACGAGGCGGCCAGGAACCCGAGGTCCACGTCCGGCCCGACCGGCAGCCCCGGGCGAAGGTGCAGCTGCCACAGCCGGCGCCGCTCCTCCTCGTCCGGGAGCGGGAAGTCCACGATCACGTCGAGGCGACGGAGGAACGCCTCGTCGAGGTTCGCGCGCAGGTTGGTCGTCAGCACCGCCAGCCCGTCGAAGCGCTCCATCCGCTGGAGCAGGTACGCGATCTCGACGTTGGCGTACCGGTCGCGGGCGTCCTTGACCTCGGAGCGCTTGCCGAAGATCGCGTCGGCCTCGTCGAACAGGAGCACGCCGTTCACGCGGTCAGCCTCGGCGAAGATGCGGTCGAGGTTCTTCTCCGTCTCGCCGATGTACTTGTCCACCACGGTCGAGAGGTCGATGAGGTAGAGGTCGAGCCCGAGGCCGGCAGCGAGCACCTCGGCCGAGAGCGTCTTGCCGGTGCCCGAGTCGCCGGCGAAGAGGGCGGTGAGGCCGGCGCCGCGGTTGGGGCCGGCGCCCATCCCCCAGCCGTTGAGGACGCGCTCGCGGTTCCTCGCGCGGTTGAGCAGGTCCGTCAACTGGCCGCGCGCCCGCGGCGGCAGGACGAGGTCATCCCAGGTCGCGGCCGGGGCGATCCGCCGGGCGAGGCGGTCGAGGCCGGCGGCATTCTGCGCCCGGGCGCCCGCTTGGACGTGGGCGGCGGCGATCGGTCGGCCCTCGGCGGTGGCCGCCAGGCCGGCTGCCCGCGCGGCGCGCTGGATCTGGACCGGGGTGAGGCGGAAGGCGCGGGTGGCGTCGCCAGCCTCGCCCGTCGAGCCGTCCTGGTCCGTGGCGACGCCAGCCGCGGCGAGGGCCAGCGCCCAGAACCGCGCCCGCTCATCCTCGGGCGTGGGCGCGGCCTCGAGCAGGACCGGCACCTCGCGGCCCCAGGCGGGATCCCATGCGCGCATCCCGTGGAGCGCGACGGGTGTGCGCGCCTCCACGAGGAGCCGAAGCGCCGCCCGTGTGCTCTCGGCGAGCCCGTCGACAGGCCCGGCGACCAGCCCGGCGCCGAGGAGCGCCGCCTCGCGGATCACTGCGCTCACCTGCGCGCCCGCGTCCTCGCCGGGCTCGAGGCGCGCGAGGTCCACGTTCAGCACCCGATCCCCATCCGCACTCAGCCCTGCAGCCGCCAAGCCGATCCCCGCCCCGACCGACGCCTCCCGGACATACCAGAGGCGCGCGCCGGCGGCTCGCGTCCGCGCGATGGCCCCGCCGTCGGCTGCACCGGGCGGCAGCGGCTCCAGGAGCCGGGCCACCTCGGCGTCGGGGCGGTCATCCCCCAGCAGGAAGGCTGTCACGCGATCTGGGACGCGCAGGGCACGGGTGAGGAGCGGCCGGTCGCGATCGTCCACCAGCAGGAGGCCGTCGGCGAGCAGGGCCGCGCCCGACCGCAGCGCCGCTCGCAGCTCCGCCTCGGACGCGGGACCGGCCAGCAGCTCGATCGCCAGGCCGATGCCGGGCCTGCGACGCGTGACATCGTCCTGGAGGTACGCGTAGAGGCGCTCGAAGCGGGCGTCGACATCGGGCGCGAGCGCCACGAGGAGCAGGTCCACCTCGGCGGGCGCCAGGTCGAACCTGCGGGCGAGCGCGCGCAGCCGGACGGCCGAGCCCCTGGCCTCGGCGGCATCGGCAGCAGCCTCGATCGAGGTCAGCGTGTCGGCCAGCGCGGCCGCATCGGGCCGCGCGAGGCGCCCGCCGCCCGCGAGGAGGGCGTCGACATCGGCGTCGGACAGGTACAGGCCGCGGAAGCGGTCGTCCGGGTCGTGGTCATTCGCACGCCGACGATCGACCGCATGGCGCACGCGTCGCTCGAGGAGGGCGAGCCGCCCGAGGAGGTGGGCTCGGGACGGGTCGACAGTCGTCGAAGCGTCCGACGGCAGCTCGGGCGCCGAAGCGGGCGCCGCGCGCTCGCCCGGGGAGGTCACGGTCGCGAGATGCCGCGGATGTGCATCACGCGGCCGCCGGTGGCGGCCGGCGCCTCGCCAGGCTCGCCCTTCTTGGGCGATCCCGGCTTGCCCGATCCCCCGGCTGCGATCGCCCGTCTGCCGATCGCGCGCACGGTCTCCTCCTGGATCGCCGGCTCTGACGGTCCGAGCGGGCCGCGCGGACCGCGCGCGCCGGCCCGCCGTGCGGGACCACGTCCGGACACGCGCTCCTCGGCGCCGCCCGAGGCCAGACCGAGCGACACCGGCTCGAGCACGGGCTTCGCGGCCGGCCACGTGTACGCGGCGTCCAGCGGAGCGATGGCCACCAGGTCGAGCGACGGCTTGAGTTCGCCGCCCATCGCCGACCAGACGTCCGCGATCGAGCGGTCCTGCCCCATCGGGCCGGCAACCTGAAGGATCACCGGGTATGCGGAGGACGCGAGCGACCCGACTAGCAGTTCCACCGGAACCGTCTCGTTGCGGACGAACGCGGCGAGGCACGCGGAGAGCAGGCGGTGCTCGTCCTCGGGCCGCTGCGTCCACGCTGTCACGAGGTACGAGAGCTTGTACCGGCGCGGCGGCACGCGGTGGGCGCCCGCGATGCCCGTGACCGGGTCGCGGACCGCCTCCGCCACGACCTGGCGGCGCGACATGTCCTCCCGGATGTCGTAGAGGTAGATGTCGAGCGTGGGGGCGTTGCGCCGGGCCACCCAGTCGCGGGTGGGCGCGTCGAACAGCACGTCGACCCGCGAGCCGTTCAACGCCTCGCGGCGGACGAGGGCCTCGAGCGCCTGGTCCACCTCGGAGATCATCGCCGCCCAGTGTCCGACCGGGCGCGGCATCGATGGCCCCGCCGCCGGGCAACCGTTGGGGCTGCGCCCGCTGCCCGATCGGGCCAACCGGAGCGCCCCGACGCCCGTCCCCGCGCCCATTGCCCGGTGGCCCGCCGGGTGGGAGGCTCGACGAGTCCGCTCATGCCACGGAAGGGACAACACATGCCGACCTACCTGTCGCCCGGCGTCTATGTCGAGGAGGTCCAGTCCGGCTCCCGGCCGATCGAGGGCGTCGGGACGGCCGTCGCTGCGTTCGTGGGCCTCGCCGCCAAGGGACCGTTCAACGAGCCGCGCCTCCTGACCAACTGGGGCCAGTTCACCACCACGTACGGCGAGTTCGTCGAGTCCTCGTACCTCGCCCACGCGGTCTACGGCTACTTCCTCAACGGCGGGGGCGCCTGCTATGTCGTCCGCGTGGGCGCCGACGGCGCCTCGCCCGTCGCCTCAGCCGAGATCCCCGGCGCCACCGACGGCGGCAAGCCCGCCTTCCGTGTCCTCGCGCTCGAGGCCGGGGCGAGCGGCAACGTCATCTCGGTCGACGTGTCGCCCGCGACTGAGCCCGCCGAGGGCGCCTTCAAGCTCACCGTCAAGCAGGGCGGCCGCGTCGTCGAGACCTACGACAACGTGACGGCCGGCAAGGGCAAGCAGAACGTCGCCACCCAGGTCAAGGCGCAGTCGAAGGTCATCGCCATCGAGGAGGTCGGCGCGCTTGCCGCCCCGGCGACCACGACCGTCAGCCTCACCGGCGGCGCTGCGCAGATGCCCGCCCGCGTCACCCCCGACGACTACGTCGGCAGCTCGGCCGACCGCACAGGCTTCGCCGGCCTCGAGGCCGTGGACGAGATCACGATGCTCGCCGTGCCCGACCTCATGGCCGTGTACGAGAAGGGGATCATCGACGCCGAGGGCCTCAAGGCGGTCCAGCTCGCGATGATCGCCCACTGCGAGCTGATGGGCGATCGGGTCGCCATCCTCGACGCGCCGCCAGGCCTCAACGCGCAGCAGGTCAAGGAGTGGCGCGTCGACAAGGCGGGCTACGACAGCAAGTACGCCTCGCTGTACTGGCCCTGGATCAAGGTGTTCGACCCCCTCTCCGGGCAGGCCAAGTTCGTCCCGCCCAGCGGCCACATGGCCGGCATCTGGGCCCGCAGCGACGACGAGCGCGGGGTCCACAAGGCGCCGGCGAACGAGGTCGTCCGCGGCGCGATCGCCCTCGAGATCCAGGTGACCAAGGGCGAGCACGACCAGCTCAATCCGCAGGGCATCAACGTGATCCGCTCGTTCCCGGGCCGGGGCATCCGCGTCTGGGGCGCCCGCACGCTCTCGTCGGACACCTCCTGGCGGTACCTCAACGTCCGGCGGCTGTTCAACTACGTCGAGGAGTCGATCCTCGAGGGCACCCAGTGGGTGGTCTTCGAGCCCAACGACATGGCGCTCTGGGAGCGCGTCAAGCGGACCGTCACCTCGTTCCTGACCCTCACCTGGCGCCAGGGCGCGCTGTTCGGCGCCACCCCGCAGGAGGCGTTCTACGTCAAGTGCGACGCCGAGACCAACCCGCCCGACGTGATCGACGCCGGCCAGCTGGTGGTCGAGATCGGCATCGCGCCGGTGAAGCCCGCAGAGTTCGTCATCTTCCGCATCGCCCAGTTCTCGGGCGGCGCTGGCGTCAGCGAATAGTCGCGAAAGGAGCCGGCTGAATGCCTCTCGGACTGCCGAGCCTGCCCAACGACGCGCTGGCGTCGTACCACTTCTCGGTCGAGATCGACCACACCGAGATCGCCCAGTTCTCCGAGCTGTCGGGGATCACGAGCGAGATCGACGTCATCGACCTCAAGGAGAACACCCCCCTAGGCAAGTCGGTCATCAAGAAGCTGCCCGGGGCGCGCAAGCCCCCGACGATCACGCTCAAGCGGGCGAAGAACGCGTCGATGGACCTCTGGAACTGGCACTACGCCATGCTCCAGGGGAACGTCGCGGAGGCCCGCCGCAACGGGTCGGTCGTGCTGTACGACTACACGCTCGGCGAGGTCGCCCGCTACAACTTCTTCAACGGCTGGGTGTCGAAGATCACGATGGGCTCTGCCAAGGCGGGCGCGAACGAGGTCCTGACCGAGGAGGTCAGCATCGTGTGCGAAGAGCTCATCCGGGTGAAGTGACGTGACTCCCGCGGCTGCCGCCGACCTGGGCGTGGGCCTGGGTCGGCCCGACGGGGCGCTCCGGACCGAGTACCCGTTCGTGCTCCCGCGCGGCTACGTGGACGACGCGGGGGTCCTCCACCGGGACGGGGTCATGCGCCTGGCAACGGCCAGGGACGAGATTCTGCCCCAGCGCGACCCGCGGGTCCGCGAGAACGAGGCGTACCTGACGGTGCTCCTGCTGTCGCGGGTCGTGACCCGGATCGGGTCCGTGTCGCCGGTGACCACCGGAACCATCGAGGGGCTGTTCGCCTCGGACCTGGCCTTCCTCCAGGACCTGTACCGCCGGGTCAACGCCGAGGGGACCAGTCGCGCCGAGGTTGCCTGCCCGTCCTGCGGCCACGCGTTCTCGGTCGATCTGGCGGGTGGCACGCCGGGGGGGTCGTGACGTACGCGACCGACCGCCTCTTCGAGGAGATCGCGTACGTGGCATGGCACTTCCACTGGTCGTTCGAGGAGATCCTCGACCTGGAGCACCCGGTTCGCCGCCGGTTCGTCGGGGAGATCGACCACCTGAACCAACGCTCCCAGGAGGGCTGAACGCGCATGGATCTCGGGGCGCTGGTGCGACGGCTCGTCGCCGGCCCGTCGGGGGGCGGCGGCGCGACAGCGTCCAGCGGTTCCGTCCAGGCTCCCGCGCCCGGGTCCCCCGGCGAGCCGCCTGCCCGGCAAGCGTGGCGCGACGCGCCGCCGATCCAGCGGGCGGTGGGGTCGGCGCCGCTCGTGGCGCCCAACGCGGTCTTCGAGGCGCGCCTGGCCACCGCGCGGCCGGCGCCGCTCGCCCTCGCCCCGCTGGGCCACGACCGAGGGCTCGAGGCGCCGGCCAGCCTCGTGTCCGGGATCGCTGCGCCGGTGCGGCGCTCGCCTTCAGCCCCGATGCCAGCCAGCGTCCGCACGGCGCTCGGCGTCCGGGCCGGGAGGCCTCCGGCCGTGCAGCGCAGCGCCGAGGGCATCGCGTGGCCCGATGACGTGGAGACCGCCGCGGTGGCCGTGGAGGCCCACCCCCGAACCGACGGTGGCGTGGAGCCAGGCGAAGCGCCTCTCGGTGCGTCGAGCGGGAGCGTTCGACCCGTCACGGCAGCGCCATCGCCGCTGCTCACCGCGCCGAGCCCGGTGAGCGGGCTGGTGGGCCTGATCGGACCTGCAGCCGTGGCGGCGGGACCTCGCGCGCCCTCGCTCCCGGCCGCCGGAGCGGTCGGAGCGGCTGCGGTCCCGTCGATGCCCGTGGCCGACCGGCCGATGCGGCGGATCCGCGTCGGCGCCCCGTTGACGCCCACCGTGTCGCGCATGGCCGTCCCGGTCTCCTCGACGGCCGCATCGTCGTCGTCCGCGCCGACGGCAGCGCCGTCGCCGGGCAAAGGGTCGCTGACGGCCCCCGCAGCAGCCGCGTCAAGCCCGCTCGCGCCGGGCGGCGTGTCGACAGCGGGAGCCGATGCCCTCGCGACCGTCGCGCGCGCGACAGCAGAGGCAGGCGCGCCTGGTGACCCGGAGCCTCCGGCGCCGCCCGCGGGCATGACGCCTCCGAGCCCGTCGCCTGCCCTCGCCCGGCTCCAGCGCTCCGCCGAGCCCACGCCGTCACGAGGCCCGCTGGTCGGCGGCCTTCGGCCCATGCTCACCCCGGCGAACTCCGCGATCTCGGTGCTGCGCCGGGTGGCGACTCCCGAGACCGAGATTGCAGGCGATGCCGTCGGTGCCGGGTCATCGGCCGATGCCCTGGCCGCTCTCGGCCGCCCCGACTGGGCCGCCGCGGACGCCGGCTGGGCGCCCGGTCTCCAGGACGCGATCGCGAACGGCAGCGCCTCGCCTGGAGGGCCCGGCTCGCCGTTCGCGTTCGAGCCCGGACAGGGGGGCGTCTCGCCCGCGCGGCTGACCTGGACCAGCCCGATGGCGGACGCCTCGTCGGGGCCGGGCGCGTCGGCCCTGCCGGGCACGGCGCCCGCGACCGGGCCCGCAATGCCCACGATACCCGCTGGCGCTCTGGCTCCGGCAGCAGCGTCCCCCGCGTCGGCTTCGTCCCCCACCGTCTCGCGGTCCGTCGTCTCGCGCACGGCCGCTCCCCGAGCCGGCCTCCGCGTCGGGCCCGCCATGACCGGCGCACTCGCCGGCGCCACCGGACGTCCTGCGAGCCACGTGCCGGTTCGTCCCCCGGCGCCCGCCGCAGCCGCCTCGGGACCGGGGGGCCAGGCCTGGGACCCGGAGCCCGTCGTCGCGCGCGCCGTCACGATCAGCGAGCCCGAGGTCGCCCCGGAGTCATCGGCGGCCAGCGTCGAATCGGGTGCGGCGGCCGACTCGAGCGCACCCCCCGCGAGCGGGGGCGGCGGCAGGGCCGGGACCGCAGCGGGCAGCGCCGCGGGGGCGGCGGGATCCGAGGCGGCTCGCGACCAGGAGACGCAGGCCTGGGCCGACCGCCTCTACGACCGCATCTCGCTGCGCCTCCGCCGTGACCTGCTCGTCGAGCGCGAGCGGTCGGGCGCGCTCGTGGACCGGGGGTTCTAGCGGTGGCCGCGCCGCGCGCTGGAGTTGCTGATCAGGAGCCGCTGCGATGACCGACATCGCGCTCGGACTGCACTTCAAGGTGGTCATCGACGGCCAGACGAGCCTCGGCGTCTGGAACAAATGCGAGGGCCTCTCGGTCGAGTACGAGGTCTACGAGTACAAGGAGGGCGGGGTCAACTCGCACGTCCACCGGCTGCCGGGCCGCGGCAAGTTCCAGAACCTCAAGCTCAGCCGACCGGTGACCAGGGAGACGACCGCGGTGGCCGCGTGGCTGGCGCAGGTCAAGCCCGGCATGCGCACGACCACGATGCGCGTCTCGGTCCTCGACGAGGCCGGCACCGAGATCGCGGCCTGGTCCTTCGGCTCGGTGTACCCGGTTCGGTGGACCGGCCCCACGCTCGACATCGCGCAGAACAGCGTGGCCACCGAGACCCTCGAGCTCGCCCACGGCGGCTTCCTCTCGGGGGGCCTGTGATGCCCATCGACGACCAGTACGTCCAGGGCGTCCTGCGCGTCGTCGAGGGCACGGTCTCGGGCCCGTCGGAGCTGACGTTCCACTTCAACCCGGGCGAGTACGCCATCTCGAAGAGCGCCTCGTGGAGCCGACCCCAGGTCCGCGGCGGCAAGGACACCGGCCGCCCCGAGTTCCAGGGCGCCAACCCGCAGACGCTCCAGTTCGAGACGCTGTTCGACGAGATGTCCGCCAGCGGCGCGCCGGTGGCTGCGGCCGTCAACACGCTGATCGAGTGGGTCAAGCCCACCGACGATTCGATCCAGCGCCAGCGCCCCCAGCCGCCCATCGTCGTGTTCGAGTGGGGCGACAACCCGGCGATCACCTCCTTCCGCGGCTACCTCAAGCAGGTCTCCGCGCGCTACCTGCTGTTCGACGGCACCGGCAAGCCGCTGCGGGCCACCGCGAACATCCAGCTCGAGGAGGTGCCGGTCGAGCAGGCGCGCCAGAACCCGACCTCGGGCGCCATCCACGGCCGCCGGACGCACACCATGGCCGAGGGCGAGACGCTCGCCTCGGTGGCGTGGCGCGAGTACGAGAACGCCGCCCTGTGGCGCGGGCTGGCCGACTTCAACGGCATCGACGACCCGCTGCGCATCGCCCCGGGGACCGTCCTCCTCGTCCCCACCTACGCCGAAGCGAAGCGGCGGTCCTGACCCGATGCCGGAGTACACGCTCCAGGTCCAGCTCGAGGTCGACGGCTCGCCCCTCGACGACGCGCTCCTGCCGCTCGTCGAGCTGGTGGTCGTGGACGACTACCTCCACCAGCCCGACATGGTGACGGTCACGTTCCTCGACGTCGACCGGAGCGCCGTGAGCGATGCGCGGATCAAGATCGGGTCCAAGCTCAAGGTGTCGGCGACCGCGGTCGGCGGCCAGTCCCCGGCACCGCTGGTCGAGGCCGAGGTGGCGGCCATCGAGGCCGACTACACCCCCTCGGGGTCGCTCGCCATCGTGCGCGGCTACGACCCGCTGCACCGCTTCCAGCGGGGCCGCCAGACACAGACGTATCAGCAGATGAAGGACTCCGAGATCGCCTCGCAGATCGCCCAGCGCGTCGGGGTCGCGGTGGGCGAGATCACCGAGAGCGACCACGTCGAGGACTACATCGCGCAGACCAACGAGACCGACTGGGCGTTCCTCCAGCGGCGCGCGCATGAGATCGGCTACCAGGTCGAGGTGGACGACGGCAAGTTCTCGTACACGCGGGCGCCCCAGGCGTCTCAGGCTCCCGAGGAGGGCGACCTCCAGTCCACCAACCCGCTCCAGCTGGTCCTGGGCCAGGACCTGCTCGAGTTCCATCCGCGCCTGTCCTCCGCCGAGCAGGTGGGCGACGTCACCGTCCGCGGCTGGGACATGGCCAACAAGCAGGCGGTTGTCGGGCGGGCGCAGGCAGCCGCCGGCTCCGCGTCGCTCCAGGAGAGCCCCGCCAGCCTCGCCCAGGTCTTCGGCAGCCCCACGTTCACGAGCGTGGACCGCCCGCTGGTCGACCAGTCCGGCGTGGACGCGACGGCGAAGGCGATCGCGGACCGGATCGGCTCGGCGTTCGCCGAGGCCGTCGGCATCGCACGCGGCAACCCGGCGCTCAAGGCCGGGGCGGCGGTGAGCATCGCGGGCGTGGCGGCCGAGTTCGCCGGCCGGTACGTGATCACCAGCGCGCAGCACCTGTTCCACCGCGACGGATACCGGACCAGGTTCACCGTGTCCGGGCAGCTGGACCGCTCGATGCTGGGCCTCGCCACCGCCGGGCTCTCGCTCCGTCCCGACGAGTCGCCGGTGCACGGCGTCGCGATCGGCCTCGTCACCAACAACGACGACCCCGACCAGCTGGGGCGGGTCAAGATCAAGCTCCCGTGGCTCGCGGACGGCTACGAGTCCGACTGGGCGCGCGTGGCCGCCTTGGGGGCGGGGCCCGACTCTGGGGCGGTGTGGCTGCCGCAGGTCAACGACGAGGTGCTGGTTGCGTTCGACCACGGCGACATGCGCCGGCCGTTCGTGATCGGCAGCCTGTGGAACGGCCAGGACAAGCCGCCGCTCGGCGACGGGCTGTTCGACAACGGCTCGGTGAAGCGGCGCGGCTTCGTCTCGCGGAAGGGCCACAAGATCGTGCTGTTCGACGACGACGGGGACTCCGGGATCGCCCTGATCAGCGCCGGCGGCGGCTACAAGCTGGCCCTCAACGAGTCGGACACCAAGATCCACCTCAAGTCGGACGGCACCATCGAGATCGAGTCCACGCAGGACGTGACGATCAAGTCGTCGGCGGGCATCTCCATCGAGGCCGACGGCCAGCTCCAGCTCAAGGGCTCGGGCGGCGTGAAGATTGACGGGAGCTCGGGCGTGGACATCGACGGCGCCACCATCACGCTGAACTGATGGGAGGTTGACGATGAGCCAGGCGTTCATCGGGCGCGGCTGGGCCTTCCCGGTCGAGACCGACGCGACCGGGGGGATCCGCCTGGTGGGCGACGAGGCGGAGATCGAGCAGAGCATCCGCCTCATCCTCTCCACCGCGCCCGGCGAGCGGCCCATGCGCCCCGAGTTCGGCTGCGCCATCCATGACTACGTCTTCGACCCCGCCGACGCCCGGACCGCACTGCGGATGGCGTCGGCCGTGCGCGACTCGCTGCGGCGCTGGGAGCCGCGGGTGGACGTCATCGACGTGGCGGTCGACCGCCACCCCACCGAGCCCGACGCCCTGCTGCTCGACATCCACTACACGACGTCCGACCGCAACAACCCCCGCAATCTCGTCTTCCCGTTCTACGTCATCCCCGGCGAGGGCTGATCCCCCGCCCTGCCACGCAGGAGCGACACGACGATGGCGCTGCCCCTCCCGAACCTCGACGACCGGCGCTTCCAGGACCTGGTCGACGACGCCAAGCGCCAGGTCGCGCGCCGCTCGCCGGCGTGGACGGACCACAACGTGTCGGACCCGGGCGTCACGCTGATCGAGCTGTTCGCGTTCATGACCGACCAGGTTGTGTACCGGCTCAACCGCGTGCCGGAACGCCAGTACGTGGCGTTCCTCGAGCTCCTCGGCGTCAGGCTGTTCCCGCCCACGGCGGCGCGCACGCAGGTGACGTTCTGGCTCACCGCCCCGCAGCCCTCCACGGTGAAGATCCCGATCTCCACGCAGATCGCCACGGTCCGCACGGACCGCGAGACCGCCACTGTCTTCGAGACTCTCGCCGACCTGCCCATCGTCGCGTGCAGCCTCTCGAAGCTCCGCTCGCAGATCGACGGCCGCTCCTTCCGCGACCACGACGAGACCCTCGTCATGGGCCAGCGCTTCACGTGCTTCGACGAGGTCCCGGCGGCCGGCAACGCCCTGTACGTGGGCCTGTCGGACGCGGTCCCGTCCTGCGCGGTCACGCTCCGCTTCGAGTGCTCCATCGAGGGGGTCGGGGTGGACCCGCTTCGACCGCCGCTGGCCTGGGAGGCCTGGGACGGCGACGAGTGGATCGCCTGCGAGGTGGACCACGACGACACCGGAGGCCTCAACCGCAACGGCGACACCGTGCTCCACATCCCGCCGTCGCACGCCGCCTCGATCATCGACCGGCAGCGCGCCGGGTGGATCCGCGCCCGGGTGACCGAGCCCGAGGATGGCGTGCCGCGGTACAGCTCCTCGCCGATGATCGGCAAGCTGGTGGCGTTCACCTGCGGCGGGACCGTCGACGTGGCGAACGCCGAGCGCGTGGACACGGACGACCTGGGCGTGTCCGAGGGCGTGCCGGGCCAGCGCCTGGCGCTCCGCCGGCGGCCCGTGGTGCCTGGCACGGCGCCGCTCGTGCTCGAGGTCGCCCCCGACGGCGAGGACTGGGTCGAGTGGCAGCCGGTGGACGACTTCTCCGACTCCGGCCCGGACGACCTGCACTTCGTGCTCGATCCGGTGTCGGCCGTGGTCGAGCTCGGACCGGCCGTGCGCCTCGCGGACGGCACGCTCGAGCGGCACGGCGCAGTCCCGCCCAAGGGCGCCCGCCTGCGGATCCGCGGCTACCACACGGGCGGCGGCGAGCGGGGCAACGTGGCGGCACGGGCGATCTCGGTGCTGCGCTCGTCCATTCCGTACGTGGGGCGCGTGGAGAATCGGCGTCCGGCGGTGGGTGGCGTGGACGGCGAGACGCTGGAGAACGCGAAGGTGCGCGGGCCCCTCCTCCTGCGGACGCGGGGCCGCGCGGTCACGGCCGAGGACTTCGAGCATATCGCCCGGAGCGCAGCGCCCGAGGTGGCGCGGGTCCGGGCTGTGGCCGCTGCGGAGCCGGCCGACGCGGGCTCGGTGCGGGTGCTCATCGTCCCGACCGTCGCCCGGGCAACTGACGCGCGCCTGCGCTTCGAGCAGCTGGTCCCGCCCGAGGCCGCGCTCCAGCGCATCACGGACCGGCTGGAGGAGACGCGCGTCATCGGGACGCGGGTCGTGGTCGAGCCGCCGGTGTACCGCGGCGTGACCGTGGTGGCGAAGCTCCGGGCGCGGGCCCGGACCAACCCGGCGCGGCTGCAGACAGCGGCGCTCGACGCCCTCTATGCCTACCTCGATCCCATCACCGGCGGCCCGGACGGGGACGGCTGGCCGTTCGGTCGGCCGGTCACGGCAGGCGAGCTGACGTCGGTCCTCCAGGCCCTCCGCGGCACCGAGCTCGTGGACGACCTCCGGATCTTCGGCGCCGATCCCGTCACCGGGCAGCGGGGCGGCCAGACGAACCGCCTGGAGCTGGAGCCGACGGCCCTCGTGTTCAGCTACGAGCACCAGGTGCTCGTCGAGGCCGGCTGATGCGCGGCACGATCGACGGGCTCCGCAGCCCGCATCCCCTGGCCCTCGGCCTGCCCGCGATCTACCAGGAGGAGGACCCGTTCACCATCCGCCTGACCGAGGCGTTCGACGACGTGCTCGCACCGGTGTTCTCGACACTGGACAACCTGCCCGCGTACTTCGACCCGTCACTCACGCCGCCAGACTTCCTCGGCTGGCTCGCGAGCTGGGTAGCGCTCGAGCTGGACGAGAGCTGGGACCTCGGGCGACGGCGGCGGGCGGTCAAGTCGGGCGTGGACCTGCTGCGTCGACGCGGGACGGCCGTTGGCCTGGCCGACGAGCTGCGGCTGGCCACCGGCACGGAGGTCGAGGTCCTCGAGAACGGCGGGACGGCGTGGTCGCTTGACCCCGGCAGCCCAATGGTGGGCACGCCCGATCCCGCACTCCTGGTCCGGATCGTGACGGCCGACGCCGGGGCCCTCGACCTCGATCGCGTCGCACGGATCATCAGCGCCGGCAAGCCCGCGCACGTGCCACATACGGTGGAAATCGTGGTCCAGGCGCCGGCGAAGAAGTCACGCTCGAAGGCGGCCGATCCGGCTGCTGACGATTCGGCGGGCGACAAGCCGCCTGAGCCCGAGCCCGCAACCTGACACGCGCGAGTGAGCTGGGCGATGTCCTGTCGTGGCGGCAGTTGCGACGGACCTGACGCGTCTATGCTCCGATCAACAGCGGAGGCGGAGGAGCGGCACCGGTGATCGTCTGCGGCAACTGCGGCGCGAAGAACGCCGAGGGCGACGCGTTCTGCGGGACCTGCGGCCAGTTCCTCGAGTGGGTGGGCCAGCGCCTCGACACGCCCGCGGACGCCGGAACCGCCGCGTCCTCAAACGCCACAATTGAGTCCGATGCGGAGCGCGAGGCCCAGGCCCAAGCAGCCCGGCAGGCCGAGGCCGCCCGGCAGGCCGCGGAGGCCGAGGCCGCCCGGAAGGCAGCCGAAGCAGCGGCCGAACGCCAGGCGCAGGCGGAGGCGGAGCGCCAGGCTGCTGAGGCCGAGGCCGCCCGGAAGGCCGAGGCGCAGCGCCAGGCCGAAGCAGCCCGGCAGGCCGCGGAGGCAGAGGCTGCCCGGAAGGCGGAAGCCGAACGGCAGGCCGCGGAGGCCGAGGCCGCCCGGAAGGCCGCGGAGGCGGAGCGCCAGGCCGCGGAAACGGAGGCCGCCCGGAAGGCCGCCGAAGCAGCGACCGAACGCCAGGCGCAGGCGGAGGCCGCCCGCCAGGCCGAGGCGCAGCGCCAGGCCGCGGAGGCCGAGGCCGCCCGGCAGGCCGAGGCAGCCCGGCAGGCCGCCGAGGAAGAAGCCGAACGCCAAGTCGACGCTGCGAAGGATGCCGCCGAGGCCGAGGCGTCACGTCAGGCCGAAGCAGTGCGGCGCGCCGAGGAAGAAGCCACGAGACAGGCCGCCGAGGCGGAGGCCGAGCGCCAGGCCGCCGAGGCGGAGGCCGAGCGCCAGGCCGCCGAGGCGGAGGCCGCGCGCAGGGCCGCGATCCCCCCGCCGCGTCGTGGCGGCCCTTCCCGGTCGACGGCGATCACCTTTGGCACGGCGATCCCTGGCGGCATCGGCAGCGATCCTCTGGCAACACCGGCGACCCCGCCCGGGCCGTTGCCGGCGACCGCCCCTGCAGCACAGCCGGTGGCGCCCGCCCCCCCGCCCACGTCAACGCGGCTGTGGGGCCCAGCATCCACGCCCCCGCCCCCCGCTGCTTCGGCTCCCGTCATCCAGCCGGTCCAGCCATCGCCGGGCCCCGTCATCGCTGCCGCAATGCCGGCTGTGCCCGCGCCGCCCCCGCCGATGCCCTCTTCGCAGCCAGTTTCCCCCTCGCAGCCGGCGCCAGCGAGGCCCGTCCAGCCAGCGCCAGTCCAGCCAGGCGCCCCCGCACCCGCCCAGCCCGCGGCGAGGCCGCCCATCGCCCAGCCAGATCAGCCCGCGGCCCGGCTGCCGACGGCGACCGTCGCCCAGCCGAGGCCCGCCACCACTGCAACCGCGTCCACGCGACAGGCGCAGCCTGGCGATCGCATCTGCGGCAACTGCGGCGAGGCCAACGACCCCGCCCGCAAGTTCTGCCGCCGGTGCGGCACAACCCTCGTCAACGCCCAGATCGTCGGTGCGAAGAAGCAGCCCTGGTGGCGTCGCCTGCTCGCCCGCAAGCCGAAGCAGTACGCCGCTGGCGAGCGCACGAAGTCGATGACTTCCGAGGCCGCCCGCAGCGCGGGGGGCGGCTCGCGCATCGGCCGGGCCCTCCAGGCGGTCGTCCTGCTGGCGATCGTCGCCTCGCTGGCGGGCTACATCGCCCTGCCGTCCGTCCAGGGCGCCGTGAACTTGGCCCTCTCGGGGGCCGTCGGGCAGATCACCCGGATCGTCAACCCGACCCTCACGGTCATCCGCCCCGTCTCGGTCACGACCAGCGACCAACTCAAGGACCACCCGGTGGGGCTGATGTTCGACACGTACAAGAACACCGACTGGCGGGCGGCCGGGCAGCAGCCCTCGGCCACCGTGACGTTCGCCCACAAGTTCGATCTCGGTGCGCTGATCGTCTACTCGGGCGCCGCCGACAAGTTCACGGACACCCGCCGGCCGGCGAAGCTGATGCTGTCCTTCTCGGACGGCTCCTCGACAACCGTCGACCTCCAGGACGTCAACACCGCCCAGACCATCAAGGTTGAGAAGAACGGGATCGACGGCTTCGTGCTGACCGTGGTCGCGACGAATGGGCCTGCCGACCAGCCGGTCGTGATCTCCGAGATCGAGGTCTTCGCGAAGGGCTGAGCCCGCGGCCTATCCTGCTGAGGCGTTCTCGCTGGCGACGCCGAGGCCGACGAGCACCGCCTCGTACTCGCGCCGGTCCCGTCGGGCCGCCCCGGCGTCGCCAGCGCGGTCGTGGACCTCGATCAGGAGCCGCCACAGCGGGTCGTGGTACCGGTCGAGCGCGAGGCCGGCCCGGCACACCCGCACCGCCGCCTCGTGATCGCCGGCTGCAAGCGCGCCCCGCGCTGCCGACACGGCGGCCGCCACGCCCAGCACCCGCAGCTGCTCCCGACGCTCCACGACCCATTCGGCTGGGCCGTCCTCGGGCAGGAGTTCTGCGGCAAGCCGGTCCAGAACCGGGAGGCAGGCGTCCGCGGTCGTCCCGCGACGCGCCCCGTCGTCCCGAGCGGCGGTCAGCGCGCGCTCGAGACGCCGGAGGTCGAGCGCCTCGTCGGGCGACACGAGCCGGTAGGCGTCGCCCTCGCGAGCCACCGTGAGGCACGGTCCACACGCCAGGAGTGCGCCGCGAATCGCCGACACGCCCACCTGGAGGCTTCGAGCCCCGGTCGCCGCGTCTGCATCAGGCCAGAGCGCCTCCTGGAGGACCTCGCGGTGGACGGCCTTCGGGGCGTGGATGGCCAGGAGGTGGAGCAGCGCCCGAGCCCGCGGCTTGAGCGGCGAGAGGTCCACGGGACGCCCGTCCACAGTGATTGCGAACCCGCCGAGCGTCGAGATCCGGATGTCGGGCGCCGGCGCGTCTCGCGAAGCCGAGGCCACCGGGCCCAGGCCGTCGGGCACCGCCCGGCCGTGCGCAGGGCGCGGACCTGGCAGCACCAGACCCGTCTCCGCCTCCGCGCCCGCCGCCATCTGGGCGTAGTCGGCCGCGCGTGCCGGATCGACGCGCTCCAGCGCCCGGTACGCGGGCAGCCGCGCTCCCGCGGCTCCGGCGGACCGGGCCAGGGCTTCGGCGCCCAGCGCCGCATCTCGGGCGGCGTCGGGGTCGGCGTCGGCGCACGCGAGCGCGGCCAGCCCGCGAGCCCATGCCTCGAGCACGCCCGAGCCCAGTCGGCGGAAGGCGACGGCAGCGGCCTCGGCCACCTCGACTCGCGGCTCGGCGCCCCTCTCGACGTCGGTCGCGTCCGGCCCATCGCCCCACGCGGCCCTGCCGTCAAACCAAGCCGCCGCGAGGGCGCGCAGGGCGCCACCCCACGGATCCTCGCAGGGGTCAGCGCCCGTGCCCGCGGCATCCGGTCCAGCCCTGTCCGCTGCCGGGCTCACGCGGGTCCGCCGCTGGGCCAGCTCGCGCCCCAGCCTCGCGAGCCACACGGCGCCGGCCCGCTCGGCCAGCTCGACCGCTTCCGCGACAGCCGCCAGCGCACCCGGCTCGTCGGCGAGGAGCTCCGCGGCAGCGAGCCCCATCGCCGCCGCGGCCGTGAGCGACGGGTCGAGCTCCGGGACCTCACGCGCCAGGCGCAGCCAGCGGACGGCCTCGGGGAGATTGCCGGAGGCAAGCCACAGGAGCCCGCGGACCAGCGGCCGATGGCGCTCGTCCGAGGCGGCGGCACCCCGGGCAACGGCGGCAGGCTCGCGCACCAGGCCAGTGCGCAGCGGGCCCGTCCAGTGGGCCGGCATCGGCGTCGCCGGGTCCAGCCAGGCCGCGAGCACCAGCCGCTCCTGGCGGCACGCCAGGGCCGGGGCCGCCGCTCCGAACCCCGCCTCGGCCCGCCCGTACCAGTCGAGGGCCGCGATCCACCGCCCGTCTGCGCGCGCCTGGCGGGCCGCCGCGAGCATGAGCCACGGCTCGTGCCGGACAAGGGCTGGCGGCAGGCTCTCCACCCAGCCGTGGCCGCCGGCAACCAGCCGGTCGCCGCGAACCCGCAGCAGCCGGTCCACCGCCACCCAGTCCTCAGCCCGAGACCAGGCGGTCAGCGCCTCGGCAAGAGCGCCGTCCGCCTCGAGGAGCGCAGCCGCGCGCGCGTGTCGGGCCCGCGCCTGCTCCTCTCCGAGCTCGCTGACCATGAGGCGATCGAGGTAGGAGCGAAGGACCTCGTGGTACCGGTAGACGCCGTCGGCGTCCTCGACCGGCACCGTGAACACCCCGCGCCGCACGAGCTCCTCCAGGAGCGCCTCGCTGCCGTCCGCCCCGCGGTAGCGGTCGCAGAGCGGGCCCGAGAGACGTCCCAGGACGCAGGTCTCGCGCAGGAAGACCCGCAGGTCGGCCGGGAGCTCCGCGAGCACGTTGCGGGCCAGGTACTCGCGCACCATCCGGCTCTGGCTGCCCACCGCGGCCAGCAGCCTCCGCCGCTCTTCCGCGGGCTTGCCAGCTGACGCCAGGTGGAAGAGCTGCAGGCCTGCGGCCCAGCCCTCCGTTCGGCGCGTGAGGTCGGCGAGGATTCCGGGGGGCACCGGATCGTGGTAGACGTCGCGGTAGAGCTCCTCGACCTCCCAGGAGCGGAAGCGCAGATCCTCAGGCCCCACTTCGAGCAGGCCGCCGGCCACCCGCATCCGGCTCAGGTTCAACCCGGGGATGACGCGGCCGCCAACCAGGATCGAGAGCGAAGCGGGCGCGAAGTCCACGAGCCGGCCGAACGCGGCCTCGGCCTCGGAGCCCTCGAGCGCGTGGAAGTCGTCGACCACCAGCACCACGCGCTCTGCGGGACGCGCCTCGAGCGCACGGACCAGGCCGTCGATCCCTGCCCAGCCGCCCCGCAGCCCCGGGATAGCGCCCAGCAGCGCCGCCTCGAGGTGGCGAACGAGGGTCGGCTCGTCGCGGTCGAGCGCCTCAGCGCGGTACCAGGCGACTGGAGCGCCACACGTCGCCGCGAACCGGGCGAGCAGCGTCGTCTTGCCCGAGCCCGCGGGCGCGATGACGAGCACAAGGCGCCGGGCCGACGCACGCGCGAGGACGGCCTCGAGCCGCTCGCGCGGCAGCGCATCCAGGACCGGGGCGCGAACCTTCGCCGGCACCACAACCGGGATGCGGTCGCGATCCGACCGGGCGGGACGACTCCCAGGATCGCGGTCAACGGGCAAACGCCGGTCTCCCCATGATCTTCGCCGACGGCCCCCCGACCCTGCCGGCGGCGCTTATCCTGCCACCGCACGATGCCCCGGTCTACCCCGACAATTGCCCGATTGCGCTTCTCGATTCCGTCTGGTCGGGCGATGCGGCGGACGCGCCCACGGCGCTTCCCAGCGGCCCCGCGATCGGCCGGCGCGCCATCCGCCGAGGGCACCCCGAGAGCAACCTGGAGGCCAGGATCCAGACGGTGCCCGGGAGGCCATCAGCCATAACCGGCATCAGGCGGGAGCCACGGCCGCGGCGAAGTCGTTGGGCATGGATGGGCGGTCCTCACCCCGCGGAGCCCAGCGGAGTCGTTGGCCGCAGCCAAGGCCGATTGTTCCGTGGACCACGAGAAAGGCGCCCCCCCGATCGAGGGGGGAGCGCCCAGTCGCTTTGCCTACAGCCGGGTCGAGGACCCGGCCGAGGGCTACTTGTCGTGCTGCGTCGAGAGCGAGGCCTGCGCCGCGGCGAGCCGGGCGACGGGGACGCGGAAGGGCGAGCAGGACACGTAGTCGAGGCCGACCTTCTCGCACTTGTGGATCGACTCGGGGTCGCCACCGTGCTCGCCGCAGATGCCGAGCTCGAGGTCCGGGCGGACGCTCCGGCCCTTGTCGACGGCGATCTTCATCAGGCCGGCCACCGCGTCGTCCAGGGTCTGGAACGGGTTCACCGGCAGGATCTTGTCCTCAACGTACTTGAGCAGGAAGCCGCCCTCGGCATCGTCGCGGCTGTAGCCGAACGTCATCTGGGTGAGGTCGTTGGTGCCGAAGCTGAAGAACGAGGCCTCGGTCGCGATCTCGTCCGCCGTGAGGGCGCCGCGCGGGATCTCGATCATGGTGCCGAACTTGTAGTCGACGCTGACGCCGCCAGCGGCGGCGACGATCTTGTCGGCCTCGGCCGCGAGCAGCGTGCGGGTGGCCTTGAGCTCGTTCACGTGGCCCACGAGCGGGATCATGATCTTGGCGATCGGGTTCCCGCCGGCCTTCCGGACGGCGACCTGGGCGTTGAGGATCGCCCGGGTCTGGACCTTGACGAAGTCGGGGATCATGATCCCGAGGCGGCAGCCGCGGAGCCCAAGCATCGGGTTCTGCTCGTGCATCGACTTGATCGTCGCGAGCAGGATCTTGTCCTCCTCGGACGCGCCGCCGTGCTCCTCGGCCCTGGTGACCTTGACCAGCTGCTCCTCGAGGTTCGGGAGGAACTCGTGGAGCGGCGGGTCGATGAGGCGCACGACGACCGGCAGGCCGTCCATCGCCTTGAAGATGCCCTCGAAGTCGCCCTGCTGGAGCTTCTCGAGCTTGGCCATGGCGGCGTCGAACGTGGCGACCGCCTCGGTCTCGTCCGCGTTCAGCGCCTCGCCCGCCGCGGCCTTGGCCTTGGCGCGGGTGGCCACGTTGGCCACGAGGATGGCGCTGCGGACCATCGCCAGGCGATCGCCCTCGCGGAACATGTGCTCGGTGCGGCAGAGGCCAATGCCGTGCGCGCCCCACGCCCGGGCCTGCGCGGCCTCCTCGGGCTTGTCGGCGTTGGTCCAGACGGCCATGCGCGCGAAGCCGTCCGCCCAGCCGAGGATGGTCTGGAGCTCGGGCTGATCCTCGAACTTGGCGTCCACGACCGGCAGCGCGCCCGCGTAGACCCGGCCCGTGTTGCCGTCGACGGAGATCCAGTCGCCTTCCTTGAAGCCCATGCCGGTCTTCGACGAGCTGGCGGTCCGGGTGGCGTAGCTGACGTTCAGCTCGCTCACGCCGGCGACGCACGGCTTGCCGATCTGGCGGGCGACGACGGCCGCGTGGCTGGTGGCGCCGCCGCGAGCGGTGAGGATGCCCTCGGCGATGGCCATGCCGTGGAAGTCGTCCGGGCTGGTCTCCACGCGGACGAGGACGACCTTCTCGCCCTTGGCCTGCCACTCGACAGCGAGGTCGGCATCGAACACGGCCTTGCCGACGGCCGCGCCGGGCGAGGCGTTGAGGCCCTCCGTGTTGATCGCCTTGGCGGCGGCCAGCGCCTTGCGCTCGAACTGGGGGCGCAGCAGCTGGTCCACCTGCGCCGGCTCGATGCGCTCGACGGCTTCCTTCTGGGTGATGACGCCCTCGTTGACCATCTGGACCGCGATCTTCACGGCCGCCTCGGCGGTCCGCTTCGCGATGCGCGTCTGGAGCATGTAGAGCTTGCCGCGCTCGATGGTGAACTCGAGGTCCTGGACGTCCTTGTAGTGGGCCTCGAGCTTCTGGCCGATCTTGACGAACTCGTCGTAGGCCTCGGGCATCTCCACCTTGAGGTGGCTGATGTCCTGCGGCGTGCGGATGCCGGCCACGACGTCCTCGCCCTGGGCGTTGACGAGGTACTCGCCGTAGAGCTCGTTGGTGCCGTCGAAGGTGTTGCGCGTGAACGCGACGCCGGTGCCCGACGTGTCGCCCATGTTGCCGAACACCATCGTCACGATGTTCACGGCGGTGCCGAGGTCGTGGGCGATCTTCTGGCTGTTGCGGTAGTCGTTGGCGCGCTTGCCGAACCAGGACGCAAAGACTGCCTTGATGGCGAGGTCGAGCTGCTCGTAGACGTCGGTCGGGAAGTCGCGGCCGGTGTCCTCGCGGACGACCTGCTTGTAGGTGTCGACCAGCGCCTTGAGGTCCTCGACGTCGAGGTCGGTGTCCTTGGCGTCGGCGCCGTGCTTCGCCTTGGCGTGCTCGAGGGGCTCGTCGAAGCGCTCCGCCTTCACGTCCATGACGATCCGGCCGAACATGCCGATGAACCGGCGGTAGGCGTCCCAGCCGAAGCGCTCGCTGCCCGACAGGGCGATGAGGCCGGCCAGGGTCTCCTCGTTGAGGCCGAGGTTGAGGACCGTGTCCATCATGCCGGGCATCGAGAACTTGGCGCCCGAGCGGACCGAGACGAGGAGCGGGTTCTTCGGGTCGCCGAAGCCCTTGCCCGAGCGCTCCTCGACCTGGCGCATGGCGTCTAGGACGTCCTGCCACAGGCCCTGGGGGAGCTGCTTGCCGGCGGCGAAGTAGTCGTTGCAGGCGACGGTGGTGATCGTGAAGCCCGGAGGGGTGGGCAGCCCGGCGAGCGTCATCTCGGCGAGGCCGGCGCCCTTGCCGCCGAGCAGGTCCTTCATGTTGCCATTGCCCTCGGCCGTGCCGGCGCCCCAAGCGTAGATGTAGCGCTTGGCGGCGACGTGCGAGCGCTCGGACGTGGTCTGGGTGTCGACCATGCTGCGTGGGCTCCTTGTGTGGGAGGCGGGCCCCATGGAGTCACGGCCCGCGGAAGGTCACCTTTCGGGAACGCTGGGAATTGTACGACGGTAGGCGGAACCTCCTGCCGAACAGGCGGGACCAAGCCACCGGGCCACCGGTCCCGGCGAAACGGGCCGTTCGGCGCCCAGCCGAGGTCCACGGGGCATGGGGATCACAGCGGTACACTCCGGGTCAGCCCCGTGCGTCCCAGGACGTGACAGCGCGAGCCGCAGGAGCACCGCCGTGACCGACCCCATCAGCGAGGACAGCCGCGTCATCGACATCTTCGCCGATGTCTACAACGCGACCCTTGTCCACCGCTCGGACCTCACCCACGACCTCGCCTACTTCCGGGTCAAGGTGGACGGGCCGGCAGCGCCATTCACGCCGGGCCAGTACATGACGGCGGGCGTGGTCGCGGACGGCAGGGTGCTCCAGCGCCCCTACTCCGTCGCGTCAGCGCCATCCACCGCGGACACCACCGGGTACGAGCTGTTCGTCCGCCACGTGCCCGTCGTGCGCTTCACGACCGCGCTGTGGCGCCTCCAGGTGGGGCACCGGATGCGGATGATCGGCCCCAAGGGCAAGTTCATGCTCGAGCCCGACGACGCCCGCACGCACCTCTACGTGTCCACCGGCACCGGCATCGCGCCGTTCCTCTCGATGATCCGGGAGACGATGGCGCAGGGGAAGCCGCGCCGGACGATCCTGATCAACGGCTGCTCGTTCGCCGACGAACTGGGCTACCGCGAGGAGCTCGAGGCCTGGGAGCAGGACCCGGCGTACCGGCTCTCCTACGTGCCGACCATCTCGCGGCCCTCCGACCCGCGCAACAACGGCTGGAGCGGCCCCACGGGGCGCGCGGAGCAGGTCATCACCGAGACCTGCAAGCAGTTCAGCCTCCGACCCGACAAGACGGTCGTCTACATCTGCGGCAACCCGGAGATGATCCTCAACGCCGAGCGCCTGCTGGTGGACTGCGGCTTCCCGGAGTTCCACGTCAAGAAGGAGCTCTACTGGCCCAAGGGCAAGGCCCCGGGCGTGGTGCCCGCCGCCGGCTGAGCGGTCACCGGCCCCCTGGCCCCGTTGCGGAGGGCGAGTTCGCGCGTCAAATAGCCTGGGCGTCCCCATTCGCATGGTGGTGACATGAGGACGAGACCTGCGCCCAGCACAACTCCGTCGACGGCGTTCCTGCTCCTCGGCATCATCGCCCTCGCCGGGTGTGTCGTCGGCCCTGCAGCGGTGGCGCCCGGGTCCGGCGCGCAGGCCTCGACCACGATCCCTGAGCCGACAGGGCTCGTCTCCGCGACGCCGGGGCCCGCGGCCGCCACAGCAGCACCCGCCAGCCCCGCGGCAACGCTTCCGGGCGACGCCACCGGCTCATGGGACCGTCTGGGCAACATGTCCAGCCCGCGCTGGGCGTTCACCGCCATGGAGCTCCTCGACGGCCGCGTGTTCGCAATCGACCAGGAGGCTTGCAACGCGATGAGCCCCTTCGGCGGGCCGCCGCATTCCCCGGGGCCCACCGACATCCTCGACCCGGCGACGGGGACGTGGACGGCGGCGGCCGCGCTCAACGCCACGCGTACTGGGTTCGTCGCACTGCGTCTGCCCAACAGTCACGTCCTCGTGACCGGCGGCAACAACGGCTGGTATGGCGCCTACTCGAGCACGAGGCTCTTCGACCCGGCGACTCGCGGCTGGGCGGCGACGGGCCTGCTCAACACCGCACGGCTCAGTCTGGTGGGCACGCTCCTCGCCGACGGCCGAGCCCTCGTCGCGGGAGGGGCGTACGCCGAGGGGTACCGCGACGAGGCCGACTTCCTCAGCGGGCGCGCGTCACAGGAGCACCCCGTCAGGACGGCAGAGCTGTACGACCCCAACACGGAGCGCTGGACCGAGACCGGCAGTCTGGTCCGCGAGATCGTCGGCGGCGACGCCTATCCCCTCCCTGACGGCCGCGTGCTCGCGATCGGAACCGCCTGGTCCACCGAGCAGGGCGACGCCCAGGTCTACGAGCCGGTGCAGGGGAGATGGACCGTCGCGGGCCGTCTGGCTCGCCTGCCGGGGAGCGTCTCGGTCGTCCTCGCCGACGGTTCGATCCTCGTGATCGGAGGGGCCGGGTTCACGGACCACCGCCCCGTGGCCACGGTGCGGCGCTTCGAGCCGGACACGGGCGTCACACGGGAGGTTGCGCCGCTCCCTGCACCCCGGACCGGCTCGGTCGCGGTTCGGCTCGCCGACGGGCGCGTGCTCGTCGCCGGCGGGACCGAAGCCCAGAGGCTCGAGTCGGGCTTGGACGCGCCGCCCACAGCGACCGCCTTCATCTACGACCCGATCCGGGATGCCTGGGCGACGGCGGCGCCGATGCCATTCGCCGTCAATCCCGGGCAGGCAGTGCTCCTGGCCAGCGGCGACGTGCTGGTGACAGGCGGCTCGATCCCACGGACAGAGGCGCTGATCGACGTCTGCGAGCCGGACGCGGTCGGATGGACGGCACTGTTCACCCTCGGGACCACGGCGACCGACTGACCCAGAAGGCCCCCTGACGGCCGGAAGGCCCGCGCCGTTGTGACCATTGGACCGCGCCACCGGGACATGGGCAGGTAACGCGCACGCATGCCCATCAGCGATGCTGCGGGTATCGCCCAGCAAGGGTTGATCCACGCGTCCCGCCCCAGATCAGTTGCGAGGTTGTCTTGCACCCCGTCATCGAGCGTGAGCAGCTCTCACCGAACGTCGTCCGCCTCGTCATCGAGGCTCCTCGGATCGCGAAGGTCCGGCGTCCCGGCCAGTTCGTCATCGTCCGGAAGGGTCCGGGCGCCGAGCGCATCCCGCTGACGATCGCGGACAACGACGTCGAGGCCGGGACCATCACCCTGATGATCCAGGCCATCGGACGCTCCACCACCGAACTCACCAACCTCCAGGTGGGCGACGCCATCCAGGACGTCGCCGGCCCCCTGGGCAGCGAGACGCACCTGCTTGCCTCCGGCCACGCGGTCTGCGTCGGCGGCGGCGTGGGCACCGCGGTCCTGCTGCCGATCGTCCGCGCCCTGTCCGAAGCCGGGGTCCACGTGACCAGCGTCATCGGGGGGCGGTCCAAGGAGTGGGTCATCCTGGAGAAGGAGCTCACCGAGCTGGGCGACGTCGTCACGTGCACCGACGACGGCACGTACGGCCGCCACGGCTTCGTCACCGAGGCCCTCAAGGACCTGCTCGATGCGGGCGGCGTGGACGCGGTCTACGCCATCGGCCCGGTGCCGATGATGCGGGCCGTCGCCAACCTGACCCTCCCCTACGGCGTCGCCACGACGGTGTCGCTCAACGCGATCATGGTCGACGGCACCGGCATGTGCGGCGGCTGCCGCGTGACGATCGACGGGCAGACGAAGTACGCATGCGTGGACGGCCCCGAGTTCGACGCGCACAAGGTCAACTTCGGGGAGCTGGCCGACCGCCTGACGACCTATCGACCCTTCGAGCAGCAGGCGCTGGACAAGCTCGGCGCCTGCGCCACCACCGAGGTGAAGTCGTGACCGACACCGCGTCCCCGGCGCCGGGCGGCGAGGAGGCCAGCGGCCTGCCCGCCAAGCCCGCGAGCAACAAGGAGCGCATGGCGATCGAGCGCGTCGCCATGCCCGAGCAGCCCGGCGACGAGCGCGCCCGCAACTTCGGCGAGGTGAACCAGGGGCTCACCTACCAGCTGGCCATGCTGGAGGCCGAGCGCTGCATCCAGTGCCCCAAGCCGTTCTGCGTGGACGGCTGCCCCGTCCGGGTGGACATCCCGCGCTTCATCAAGTTCCTCCGCGACGGCGAGATCGCCCAGGCGGCCGAGAGCCTCCTGTCGGACAACGCCCTCCCCTGCGTCACCGGCCGGGTCTGCCCACAGGAGACGCAGTGCGAGCAGGTCTGCATCCGCGTCAAGAAGGGCAACTCGGTCGCGATCGGCTACCTCGAGCGGTACGTCGCCGACTGGGCGCAGAAGCACCTCGACGAGCTGCCCAAGGCCAACCCCGCCTCGACCGGCAAGAAGGTGGGCATCGTGGGCTCCGGCCCGGCCGGCCTCACCGCCGCAGGCGAGCTCTGCAAGCTCGGCCACGACGTGACCGTGTTCGAGGCGTTCCACGCCCCGGGCGGCGTGCTGATCTACGGCATCCCCGAATTCCGCCTCCCCAAGGACATCGTCCAGGCCGAGGTGGACCGGCTGATCAGCGAGGGCGTCAAGGTGGAGCTCGACTCCATCATCGGGCGCACGTACACCATCCCCGAGCTGCGCGAGGAGTTCGACGCGCTGTTCCTCGCCGTGGGTGCCGGGCTGCCGGTGTTCATGAACGTCCCGGGCGAGAACTTCAAGGGCGTCTACTCGGCCAACGAGTACTTGACCCGCGTCAACCTCATGGGCGCCTGGAACCCCGACTCCCAGACCCCGATCCTCCACGGCAAGCGCGTCGCGGTGGTCGGCGGCGGCAACGTGGCGATGGACTCCGTCCGCACCGCGCGCCGGCTGGGCGCCGACGAGGCGACCATCGTCTACCGGCGCTCGGCGAACGAGCTCCCCGCCCGCGCGGAGGAGGTCCACCACGCCAAGGACGAGGGCGTCAGGTTCGAGTTCCTCGTCGCCCCTGTGGAGGTCCTCGCGGACGAGAACCGCTGGGTCACGGGCCTGCGGTGCGTCCGGATGGAGCTCGGCGAGCCCGACGCCTCCGGCCGCCGCCGGCCGATGAAGATCCCGGGCTCCGAGTTCACCATCGACTGCGACCTCGTGGTCGTGGCCATCGGCACCAAGGCCAATCCGCTCCTGACCGGCTCGGCCCCCGAGCTCAAGGTCAACGAGTACGGCTACCTGGTCGCCGACGAGTACGGCATGACGAGCATGCCCGGCGTGTTCGCCGGCGGCGACATCGTGCGCGGCGCGGCGACCGTGATCCTCGCCATGGGCGACGGCAAGCGATCCGCGGCGGCGATCGACTCCTGGCTCAACGGCGCCTGGCCGCCGCCGCCCGAGGCCAACGCGAAGAAGCCCGCGAAGGAGGCGGCGGTCGCGGCCGGCTGACCACACGTCGCTCCCCCAACCCGACTCGGCGGGCGGCGGACGCGTCGCCCGCCGTTCGATTCCCGGATGTCGCCGCTCGCGAGGCTTCGTTCTGCGCCGCGCCGCGCCATGTTGGACTCAGATGGTCGGTCGGCGAGCGTGGCCGCCGCGGCAAACCCGGGCCAGGCAGCCCTTGGCACGCTCGCGGCCGCACGATTCGAGTCCTTGCCGACACACCCGGCGACCGGGACCGGCTGGGCCGGACCCCCGTCCCGCGGCTACGGCCGGACGGCGGCCATCCGATCCAGGATCAGGCGCTTCACGCCCTCGACCGGGACGCGCTCCTGCGTCATCGAGTCACGGTCGCGGATCGTGACGGCGCCGTCCTCGAGCGAGTCCACGTCCACGGTCACGCACCACGGGGTGCCGATCTCGTCCTGACGCCGGTACAGCTTGCCGATGGCGGCCGTGTCGTCGTAGACCGCCATGATGTCGCGCTTGAGGTCGGCGAGCACCTTGTGGCACAGCTCGACGATCTCGGGGCGCTTCTTGAGCAGCGGCAGCACGGCGACCTTGTAGGGCGCCAGGTCCGGGTGCAGTCCGAGGACGACGCGCTTCTCGCCGCGGACCTCCTCCTCGCGGTAGCTGTCGATCAGGAACGTGAACGCCGCGCGGTCGGCGCCCGCCGCCGTCTCGACGATCGACGGGATGAAGTGCTCCCCCGACGCCTGGTCGAAGTACTCGAGGTTCTCGCCCGACGCCCGCTGGTGGCTGCCGAGATCGAAGTCGCCGCGGTTGTGGATGCCCTCGAGCTCCTTCCAGCCGAACGGGAAGCGGTACTCGACGTCGATCGCCTTCGTCGCGTAGTGCGCCAGCTCGTCGGGCGCGTGCTCGCGGAACCGCAGCCGTTCGGGCGTCACGCCGTAGGCCTCGTACCAGGCGCGGCGCTTGGGCATCCACATCTCGAACGCGTCGGCCGCGCCCTCGGGCCGGACGAAGTACTGCATCTCCATCTGCTCGAACTCGCGCATCCGGAACACGAAGTTGCCGGGCGAGATCTCGTTGCGGAACGACTTGCCGATCTGGGCGATGCCGAACGGGATCTTCTTGCGCGAGCTCTGCTGGACGTTCTTGAAGTTGACGTAGGAGCCCTG
>JAJXUG010000040.1 GCA_021783095.1 Chloroflexota bacterium
CCGCCTGGTGCCGCAGACCGCGCCACCGTCCGCCGCCCGGGCGCACGCGGCGGCCCGCACAGCGGAGTGAGCGCCGCGCGCGCCGCCCGGCGCGCCGGGGCGGTGCACGCAGCGGCCCTGCGCCGATGGGGCCGCCCGGCGCGACGAAGGCCGCGGCGCCGGAAGCGCCGTGAACGCCTGCGCCGCTCGGGCGGCGCACACGACCGCGCCGCAACGCCGAGGACGGGCCGGATCAGCCGACCGGGACCCGATAGACGCGGCGCGCGTTGTCGGAGCCCACGAGCCGGGCTGCGCGCTCGGCGTCGTCGCGTGACCAGTCGCCGCGCGCCACCCAGTCGCCCAGCACCCGAGACATCGCCCGGCGGAACAGCCACGAGCCCAGCAGGTGGAGCTCGGGGACGAACCGGGCATCGGAGCTGAACAGGACCTTGCTGAACGGCGCGAGCTCCAGCGACTCGCGCACGATGGCCTCCGACGCGGCGCCGGTGTCGGTGACCGCAGGCCCGACGTCGAGGTGGACGTGCGGGAATGTCCGGGCGAGGTGCCCGGCCGAGCGCTGGTGCGGGTACGCGTGGAGCAGCACGATCGGCGCGCGCTCATCGGTGGCCCGCAGGAACCCGGCCAGCAGCAGCGGGTCGGCGGTGCGCAGGTCGGCGCCCGAGCCAGCGAGGCCGGTCTGGACCTGGAGTGGCCGGCCCGTGTCCAGCGCCGTCCAGATGCCGAACCGCCGGAGCGTCTCGTCGGCCAGTCGAGGGGGTTCGCCTGGAGCGGCCGCCCGGACGGCGGCAGCCCAGCGGACGGCGGCGTCCGAAACGACATCGTCGCCGGGGCGGGCGAGGTCGTGGTCGAGATTCGCGCGGTGGGCGAGGAACGTCTGGAAGCCGACGGCGGGGCCATCCCCGGCGAGGTCCGCCGAGACAGCGGCGCGGAACGCATCCGGCCACGCGGCCGGGTCGGCGAGGCCGCAGATGAGGCGTTCGGCCAGCGCCTCGAGCCTGACCACTCGCGACGCCCTCGCCCCGGCCAGCACGCCGGTCTCGGCCGGGCTGGTCAGGCGCGAACCCCCGACACCCCCGACGCCGACGCCCCCGACGCCGTCATCGACGATCACGCGATCGAGCCCGGCCCGCGGCAGCAGCACCTGTGCGATGGGGATCAGCCGCTCGTAGGCGCGACGGGCGACGAGGTAGTCCTCGGGCGCGACATGGGCGGGGGCGCGGAGGAGCGGCCCGCACCATCGCCGGATGGCGAGCCAGGCCTGGGTGTCGAAGCCTGCGGCGGCCGCGGTTGACGGGCGGTCCGATCCCAGCAGCAATCGGGTGAGCGTGGCGTCGTCCATCCGCTCGCGGACCACGCCGTGGACGTGGTGGTCCACCAGCCGGATCGTGGTGAGCACCTCGTTCACCACCGGGTCGAGGCCGTCGCACACGCCCGCCTCGCGGATCGCCTGCGCAGCAAGCTCCGACGACATCGCCGTGCCTCCTCGTCACCCCTCGTGCGGTGCCATGGCGCCGCGGCGCCAGCCTAGCAGCGCCAACCACCGCCGAGAGGTCGAACACGGGCCGAAGCCGGGTCGAAGTGCCTCGAGGCGAGTCTGCGGCGACGGCGGTGGGGGCGGGGCCAGCGGAGACCGAGCCTCAGACCGCGCTGGACACCAGTGCCTGCACGGCGATCGGCTCGCCCGTCCCGCGAACCTCGTGGCTGTCGGGCAGCCGGGGCACCCACGGCACACCGATCGGGAACTGCTCGGCGAAGACCTCGACCAGGTCCGGGTCGAACTGCGCGCCGGCCATCCGGCGCAGCTCTCCGATCGCCGCCTCGTGCGGGATCGCGTCCCGGTAGGGCCGCCCCTCGGTCATCGCCTCGTAGGCGTCACAGATCGCCACGATCCGGGACCCGACCGGGATCTCGCGCCCTGCCAGCCCGTGGGGGTACCCGCGCCCGTCGAACCATTCGTGGTGGTGCAGCACGATGGTCGCCGCGTCACGCAGCGCGCCCGCCTGCTCGAGCACGACCTGCCCGATCTTGGGGTGCTCGGTCATCATGCGCCACTCGGACGGGGCGAGCGCGCCCTGCTTGGTGAGGATCTCATTGGGGATGGCCAGCTTCCCCAGGTCGTGGAGCAGGCTCGCGGTGCGCAGGCGGTCCAGCTCGCCCTGCGGCAGCTCGATCGCCCGGGCCATGACGAGCGACGCCTCCGCGATCAGGTTCGACGGCCGGCCTGCCCAGACGGGCCGCCCCGTCAGCGTCGCGAGGATCGCGTCCTGGGCGGCGGACATGGCTGCGCGCCCCACGTCGAGGGCGGCGGTCCTGGCCTCGGCGCGGATCGGCGAGCGGCGGACCGTGTCCTCCTCGCCGGTCTCGCGGAAGACGTAGACGTTGTTGCGGCCGAGCGCCTTGGCCGAGTAGAGGGCGGCGTCTGCATGGCGGACGAGGGCGTCGACACGCGGCAGGTGATCGCCCAGGCTCCCGGCCACCCCCGCCGAGAGGGTGACGGTCGCGCTGTTGCCCTCGCGCAGCCGCACGGGCGTCCCGGCCACAACGCGGCGGAGCTTCTCGGCCATCGTCGCGGCGGCGTCGGCGTCGGTCTCCGGGAGGACGAGCAGGAACTCCTCGCCCCCGAAGCGGCCGACGAGATCGGTCGAGCGGATATTCGAGGCGATCCGGTCCGCGACAGCCCGAAGCACGGTGTCGCCCGCCTCGTGGCCGAAGGTGTCGTTGAGCCGCTTGAAATGGTCGAGGTCGACCATCACCACCGACAGCGGCCGGCGGTAGCGAGCGGCCCGGCCCAGCTCCTCCTCGAGTCGGGTCAGGACGGTTTGGCGGTTGGCGATGCAGGTGAGGGGATCGACCGTTGCCAGCCGCCATGTGGCCGCGACGCGCTCCGCGAGGCGCTCGAATGCCCGGCGCAGCCGGGGATCCTCGATGTGTCGCGCATCGGCAGCGACGAGGCGGAGGTCGTCACCCGCGGTGGTCAGCCGCTCGGCGAGCCTGGCGAGGCGGCGCTGCTGGCGCCGGACGATCAGTGCGGAGAAGCCCAGGATCCCGGCCAGGGCTCCAAGCAGCGCCACAACCATGCCAGTGGCGCAGGCGGCGACGAGCGCGTCCATGTCTCTGGACCTCGTTCGGGCGCCCCTATCTCTCCCCGGGACACCTTCTCCGCAGCCTACGTCGCGACCCGCCGAATGCTACTGGCGAGATGGTCCTGCCGGGTGCGCACCCGGCCCCGGCGGTGCCCGACGACACCGGGGCACGCCACCAGGGTCATGGCCCGTTCGTACTACGCGGCGGGTGGTGCGTGGGGGTTGTCCCCGGCCCTCGCCCGGCCCCGCCCCTCGGCGCGGGATCGCCCGCCGCGCGGGCGTCAGGCATCGTCGGCGGTCACCAGCGCGCGCGCCAGCTCTCGGCCCTCAACGTCATCGAGTCGCCAAGCCCTGCCAGCGGGCTTCCCCGCACCGGCCGGCCCAGTGCGGGTCGACCCGTCGGACTCGCCGGGGTCGTCCATGTCGAGGATCGGCCAGAGGCTGCTCGTGACGCTCGCGCCGGCTGCCGCGGGCTGGACGTACTCGATCCGGACCCGGCGCGGGATGGCGCTCGTCAGCCAGCTCGCATCCCCACCCGCAGCGAGCAGCGCCTCCTCGAGGTAGTCGAGATAGGCGGCATTGTTGACGTGGGCCATGGGGTCGATGTCCTGCGGCCGGACCACGGTCGTGCATGTCGCCACCCCATCGGGCGGCGCAGGCGGGAGCGTCACACGGCCAGGCTCGAAGGTCTCGGGCGGGACGTCGAACCCGGCCAGGAACTCCGGCGGGAAGCGACCGGGCATGCCCCGGGCCGTGTCGAGGATCACCCAGTCCGTGTGGCCCCAGGCGGCGAGCGTCCCGTCGTCGAGCCGGCCCTCCGTCCGGCGACGCGCCCACACCCGCCGGAAGCCGATGACCTGCGTCGAGAGCGTGATGGTCTCGCCGAGCGGCAGCGGCGCCAGGATCGCCAGCTCCGCGGCCCGGACCACCCAGGCCAGATTCCGCTCGGCGTACCAGTCGCGCGTGAACCCCAGGCGCTCGGAGTGGATCCAGGCGAGATCCTGCGCATACCGCAGGAGCGCCGACGAGCGCACGAGCCCGTCGGGCCCGCACTCGTCGAACCGGGCGCGATAGGGCATGGTGATGCCCCTTCGCTCCGCGGCCGCCGCATCCGCCGGGAGGGGCCGCATCGCGCTCACGCCGGCTTCCTTCCCGCCAGCCGGTCGAGCCCCTCGAGCGCGATCAGCCGCAGCCCGTCGAGCGCCACCGGCCCGCGCTCGCGGACCAGCCGGACCTCGCACGAGCGCCGCGCGTCGAACACCACCAGGCCCACCAGCAGCTTCTCGCCCTCGTCGGCCGCGCCGCGCCGGGCATCGTCGAGCTGGTGGATCACCTCGCCCTTGATCCCGCGCGCGCCCCACTTGCAGTCCCACGCCTCCGCGGCGGCCTCCCGCTCCACCGTGACGTCGTACGGGTGGATCTCGGCGGGCCGACCGTCGAACAGGATGCGGCGCTCGCGGTGGACAGGACCGGTTCGCTGGGCCAGGAGCCGCTCGGTCAGCGCCTCCACGATCGCGCCCCGGAACTGGCTCCGCGCCTGGTCGCCGCGGTCGGCCACCTCGAGCGACACCGAGAGCACCGCCTCGGAGCGATCGCGGACCGGGTCGCCGACGGCCGGCGCCATCGGGCCGAACAGCGTCGGGAACATCGTGCGCCAGCGATCGGGGTCCGTGGACTCGCCGTTCATCACCGCCCGGGCCAGCAGCCGCTGGGTGGTGGTGGCTGCTGCGAGCAGGTCCGTGGCGCGCTGGACCAGGGGATCGGCCTGGATGTGGGCGTAGACGACGGCGCGCCCGTCGGGTCGAGCATCCATGAACCGCATCAGGCGGCCTCGCCGAGCGCCGCCAGGGCAACCTGCGGCAGCGTGGACATCCAGTCGATGGCGCGGTGCGGGTCCGAGATGGCGGCCGCCTCAGCGCTCAGCGCCTCGATCGCCGCCGCAGCGCCCGTCGGGGCCGCCTCCGCGCCACGCGCCTCCGCGACGGCGCGCAGTCGGGCGCCCCATACAGTCTCGAGATCGGCGAGGTACTGGAGCTCGTCGCTCACGGGCTCCGCGGTGGCGGAGAGCGCGTTGAAGGCGGCCTGGGCGCGCGCAACCAAGTCGGCAACGGTCGTGGACATGTCGGTGAGCGTACGCCGCGCGGGGGCGATGCGTGGGCGCGGCGCGTGGGCGCGGCGCGTGGAACCGGGAGCCGAGATCGGGGCGTCCGGGGACGCCAACGGGCGCTTGGGCGACCTAGTACAGCTCGGTGCTCGTCTCGAGCGAGACGGCGCTGCCTGGCCGCCGCTGGGCGAGTCGCCGCATGGCGTCCCGGTTGATGCGGGTCAGCTCGCGCCGCCCGCCGTCGTCCCAGCGCGTGGAGTACGTGTTGACCGCACGACGCCGGATCACCAGCGCGGCCTCGCGCTCGCCGATGCGCTCGAGGCGAAAGACTGTGTCGAGCACGGTGCGATAGAGCTCGGGCATGTCGGCGTTGGGCGTCTGGTGCTCCATGGACCCAAGGGTGCCCCGCGTGGCGTCATGGACCCATAGCCGTGAGGTCCGGGTGGCCGCAGCCATCGGTCCGGGGCTCGGTGCGCTCGGGCACCACACGCGGTGCATCGGGGCGCCGCGGGACCGGAATCGACGCCGCACCTCGCGGGTGATCCCCGTCCCGCGACTGAGCGATCAGCGCTCGCCGGCCGCTGCCGACGGTCTGGTCGGCACCCAGAAGCGCGGCTTCCCGGCGCGCTCGTCCTCCAGGAGCCACCGTTCCTCTCGATGACCCTCCTGCGCGCATCGCTGCCGCGGCGGGCCTGTGCATGGCGGACCAAGATCGCTCGCACCGCCGCCTGGCGCCGACAGGAGCGAAGTCTCCGCGACAAGCGCCGTGGGGCGGCGATACGAGCGTCGCCCCACGCGGGGCGGGCGCAGGGAGGCGGCGCGGGCCTTCAGTCCCCGCGGTGCTCCCCGCTCGCGACCCGGAACCCCGGCCCGATCCCCCGCGCCGGCTCTCGCCGATCGATCACCCTCTCCACGATCGAAGCCGGCGGCCCCTCGTTGAGGCGGGCCAGCAGCTCGTCGAGCACCTCGCCGGGCCCCTCCGCCACCACGTGGACGCTGCCGTCGCGCTCGTTGGCGACGAAGCCGTCCAGCTCGAGGCACTCCGCCTCGCGCAGGACGAAATAGCGGAAGCCGACGCCCTGAACGCGCCCGCGGACCGACGCGTCGAGCCGCTCGCGGTCGGCGCCGGTCATGCGGCCCTCCAGGGTGGCCTGCACCCGAGCACCTGCCGGGTCATGCCGCCGCCCGACGGCGGGGCCATGCCAGCAGCAGCACGTCGAGGAGCAGCTCCGGGGTCACGTTGCCCTTCACGAGCCCGTCCGCCTCGGCGATGCGCGACAGGAACGTGGCTGCGGCGCCGGGCGGGAGGTCGCGCGCCGCCGCCTCGAGCTCCTCGAGCAGTGCTGGATCGCGCACGGTGCGACGCGCCCCGCGCTCGGCCAGCACGAGGTCGCGGGCGATGTCGCGCCAGATCTCCAGGAGTTGTGCGGTGGAGCGTCGGCGGTCCTTGGCGGTCGCCTTCGCGGGCGAGTCGGGCGTGTCGGCCGCGTCGGCCTCCGCCGCGCTGGCGGTCTCGCCGGTGTCAGTTGGGTCGTCGCCGCCGGCAGGCTTCGCGGCGCCTCGCGCCTTCCCGCGCCGGCCAGCTGCACCCTCAGGATCGGGGGGCGGCACGGCGAGCGCCTGCTCGAGCTGCGCAGCCAGGTCACCGGCACGCGCCTGGAGCAGCCTCGCGGCCGCCAGCCGGGCGGCGGGCCCAGCGGCCAACAGGTCCAGCAGCGACCGGGCGAGCTCACCGCGAATCGTGACGGCGTCGGGAGCCACGGCATAGGCCACGGCCAGGCCCGCGCGACCACCGGTGAGCCGGGCGAGACGAGCCGCGGTGGGCGGGTCGGCGAGGCCGCGGTCCGAGAGCAGGCGCTCCGTGTCGGGGATCGCCACGGTGCCGAGCCGGAGCCGGGCGCAGCGCGACTTGATCGTGGGGAGCATCACCTCCTCGTCATCGGTGCACAGGATGATCGTGGTGCCCGGCGGCGGCTCCTCGAGCAGCTTGAGCAGCGCGTTCTGGGCGACCTCGTTCGCCTGCTGCGCGTCCCGGACGATGACCACCCGCTGGCCGGCCTCCATCGCGAGCAGCACGAGATCGGCGGCGAGGCCCCGGACCGTCCCCGGCTCGGGGCTGTCGTCGTTGCCCACCTGGATCTGCTGGCCCGCCCCGGTGGGGAGCAGCCAGTGGAGGTCGGGGTGGTTGCCGTGCTCCACCATCCGGCACGTCCGGCAGGTGCGGCACGGCCGGTCGGCGCCGGCGGCGCCGGAGCACAGCAGCCCGGCCGCGAGGTCCAGCGCCAGCGACACCTTGCCCACCGAAGCGGGGCCGCTGATGAGCAGGGCGTGCGGCACCGACGAGCCGAGCATGGCGCGGACGGCCTTCACCGCGGCCGGATGGCCGATGGTGAGGAAGCCGTCCACGTCGAGTGTCTGGCGCGGGCGCCGGGGTGGCTCGGGCCTCAGCCCTCGGCCGGCTCCGCCTTCTTGCGCGTCGTCGTGCGGCGCTTGGGGGCCTCCGCAACGGGCGCGGACTCGGCGGTCGCCGCCGGGGCGGGCGTCGCCTCGGCGGGCTTGCGCGTCGTGCGGCGCTTCGGCGCGGCGACCGCCGCTGACGCTTCAGGGGCGGCTGGGGCGGCCTGGACCGGGGCCTCGGCGACGGTGGCGGCCTTGCGGGTCGTCCGGCGCTTCGGTGCCTCGGCCTGGACTGCGGGCGCCTCGGGGGCGGGTGCCGGCGCGGGAGCGACGGGCGTCGCCGGCTCCGCAGCGGGCCGTCGCGTCGCACGCCGCTTCGGTGTCTCGCTCACGGGAGCGGTGCCGACGGCCTCCGCGGCGGGCGTCGGCGCCACCTCGGATCCAGCAGCGGGCGTGGACGCCGCAGCGGGCGCGGGCCTGCGGGTCGTCCGGCGGGCCGGGACCTCGGCGGTGCCGGGTTCAGCCTTGGCCGTGCCCGCATTCGACGCGGGCGCCTGCTGGGGCTTGCCCGACGAAGCGGCCGGCGCATCCGTGCGCGAACGCTGCATCTGGGCGAGGAGCATCTGCTCGAGCTCGGGCGGAACCTCGCTCCACGGCTCGCCGCCGCCTGCACGCGGCGCACGCTCGACCCGGTCGGGCCGATCGCTGCGTCCACCGCCACGGGGCGGCTGCTGCGGCCCGCGACCGGCGCCGCCACGGGGCGGCTCGGCGAACCGGCCGCCACCGCCCATGCCGCCAGCCGTGCTGCTGGGCATGCCGCGGGAGCCGCCGTAGCGCTCGCGCTCAATCGCCGCGTTGTAGGCGCTGCGGGCGCCGCCGCGACCGCCACCGCCACGGCCGCCACGGCCGCCCTGGCCCTGACCCTGACCACCGCGCCGGCGCTCGGCCAGCAGGTACTCGGGGATCTCAGGCTCGTCGAGGTCCTCCTCGTCCGCGGGGAGCGGCGTGAGGCCGCTTGCCGCGGGTCGCGAGGGCGTGCCCAGCTGCGCGTCCCAGACCGACCCGAACGGCGTCGCGGGCCTTCGCGCCCGAGACGTGGACAGGGCGTCCATGTCGTCGAAGGGCGTGGGCAGATCGCCCGACGCCGTGCGGCGAGCGGGACGTACCTGGCTGGCAGGTCGCTCAGGTCGCGGCGAGCGCTCGGTCGCCGCGACGGCCGCGGGAGCCTCGCCCTCGACCGCTTCGGCTGCTTCGGCCTCCTCGTCCTCCTCGCCGGGGATCGGCTCGGCCCCCTCGACGAGCACATCCCCCTCCTGGCGACCCCGACCGCGACCGCGACCACCGCGGCGGCGGCGGCGGCGCCGACCGGCCTCGCCCTCGGCACCCTCGGCACCCTCGCCACCCTCGACGACGCCAGCCTCGGCGCCCGTCGTCTCGTCGAGCTCCTCGGGCTCCTCGCCGTCCGCCACGGGCGCGGCGACCGCCGCCGCTCGGGAGAGGCGCTCGCCCGGCAGCGCGATCAGCTGGCCGCCGGAGCCCCCGGACCCTCCGTAGCCGCCGGACGACGAGGCCGCGACCTCGTCGTAGCGCGGCGTGTCAGAGCGCGGCGTGCGAGCCGGACGACCGCCCCGCGACGACGCGGCGACCTCGTCGCGATCGCGACCCCGTCCGCCGCGACCACGGCCGCGGCCACGGCCGGTGCCCTCGGTGATCTTGTCGGGGACCTCGGTCATCGACAGGTCCTCTTCGTCGTCCGCCACGCGGCGGCCTGAACGCGTGGAGCCCTTGTCGACCTTGGCGATCTGCGTGATGTCGGTGAACAGGTCCGCGACGTCGATCAGGTCCGAGGAGGTGTTCCCGCGGAAGCTGATGACCTCACAGCGGACGCCCATCTCCTGGACGGCGCGGATGGCCGAGGCGAAGTCGCCGTCGCCGGACACGACGACCGCGATGTCGAGGTTTCGCGCGGTCTTCATCATGTCCACGACGAGCTCGATGTCGAGGTTGGCCTTGACCTTGCCGTCGCCGTACTTCCGGATGTCCTTGCTCACGACCTTGTACTGGTGGCGGGCGAGGAACTGGTGGAAGTTGCGCTGGTTCTCGTTGTCCGGGTCGAGGCCGGTGTAGGCGTACGCGCGGACGAAATCCCGCCCCGCGGTTGCCGCCTTCAGCAGCGTGACGTAGTCGATGTCCACACCGGCCGCCTTGGCCGCGTAGAAGATGTTCGCCACGTCCACGAAGACGGCGACGTTCTTGCCCAACGTTGACTCCTATGTGATGAGGCAGGCCCGGCGCCTCCGGGCCGCCTGGGCGCTAGGGGCGGCGGGCCGGGTTGGCCACCGCGAGCGGCCGCCGGAGCACAGGCCCGGCGGCGGCGAACCCGGCCCGCGCGAGGCGGGCGAGGTCCGTGGGATCGGAGGGCTGCGCCATCTCGACCGTCGCGCAACCCTTGTTGCCCGCGGATCGGAGGAGCTCCTCCAGAAGGACGTCCGTTACGCGATCCGCGTCATGACCGGGCCCCACGACCAGGAAGTCGATCGTGCCGACGTACCCGCCGGCGGTGACCGACGGGCGCAGGACGAGCAGGGCCCCGCCGACGAGGACCCGTCGCGACTCCGCGACGAGCAGGCTCGCGTTCGGCAGGTAGACGAGCTGGCGGAGCAGGTCCGCGGCGTCGAGGGTTCCGCTGCCAGCGTCGCGGATCGACGCCTGGCCGATGGAGGCCAGACGGTCGATGTCCGTGATGCGGGCCTGACGGACCTGGTACTCCACGCCCAGACGTACCTCGTTCAGCGAGCGGTCGATGCGCCGGGTTCCCGAGGCGATCGTGTGATCGGTCGGGGCGTCCCCGCGCCTGGCCGCCGGTAGGGGCTTTGGGAGGCGAGCGACACGAGGCTCGAACAGCCATCCCGAAGCTGAGACGACGAAGGGGGCCGGATGCGAACGGCATCCTTGCATCCCCAGCGTCTGCCCCTATCATACGGCATCGCTCCGGGGCACTCGTTCCGGGCGGAAGGGTCCCTCGACCGTCGAGCCGTCACCGCTGCGCCGGCACACCCGGACACTCTGGGACGACTCGTCGGCTCGGCGCCGATCGCGGCGCTGGGCAATCGAGGGGAATTGGAGGAGGTCGGATGAAGTACGCGCGTGTAGGCGCGGCCCTGACGGTATTCGCCGTCGTGGCCTCGGCCTGTAGTGGCAGCACGGCAAGCCCGTCGGCCGCCGCGAGCGGCGGTGCCAGCGGCGGCGGCGCCACGATCGCCGTCAAGATCGGGACTGAATTCCCGATGTCGGGCGGCGAGGCCCCCAACGGCGTCCCGGCCGCGAACGGCGTGGCCCTGGCCATCTCGAAGATCCAGGTGCCCGGCTTCACGGTCACCGTGAGCCAGCAGGACGACGCCGTCAACGGCGTCCACAACCCGCAGCAGGGCGCGAAGAACCTGCAGACCCTGGCCAATGACTCGTCGGTCATTGGGGTTGTCGGCCCGTACAACTCGAACGTCGCGCAGGCCGAGATCCCCGTCGGCAATGCGGCCGGCCTCATGCAGTGCAGCCCCGCCAACACTGCCCCGGGCCTGACGAAGACCTGGGGCGGCGTCGACCCTGTGAGCCTCCGGCCCACGAACCCGACCAAGATCGCCTACGTCCGGACGGCCACCACCGACGACCTGCAGGGCTCGGCCGGAGCGGACATCGCCTTCAACATCACAAAGGCCAGGACGGCCTACGTGGCCGACGACACCCAGACCTACGGCAAGGGGCTCGCCGACGTCTTCGCGACGCAGTTCGCCGCGCTCGGCGGGAAGGTCCTGAAGCGTGACGGGATCCCCGGCACCACGACCGACTTCACGAGCTACGTGACCACGGTGAAGGGCCTCGCCCCGCAGTACGTCTTCTACGGCGGCGTGACCACCTCCGGCATCGGCCTGTTCCGCCTCCAGATGGCCCAGCAGGGCATCGCCAACATCCCGCTGGGCGGTGGTGACGGCATCAGTGATGGCCCGGCTGCGACGAAGAGCACGTTCCTCCAGATCGCCGGCGACGCCGGCGACCTGAACACCTACAGCACGACAGCCGGTCCCACGACCATCCCGAACGCGGCGCAGTTCGCGGCCGACTACAAGGCCATGTTCAACACGGAACCTGGCGCCTACAGCGCGGCGGCCTACGCGTGCACCCAGGTCTTCCTCCAGGCGCTCGCCAAGGTCGGCCCCGGCGTCACAGACCTGAAGGCGCTCCGCGAGGACGTTCGAGCCTACGTGGCCACCCCTGCCAACACCTACGACACGGCGCTCGGGAAGTTCAGCTTCGACGCCAACGGCGACACCACGCAGAAGATCATCTCGTACTTCGCGTTCGACCCCGCCACCAAGAACTGGAAGTTCCTGTCGCAGCGCGACTTCACCGCGCAGCCGCTGCAGTAGCAGGCCTCGCCTCCTGATCTAGGCGGATCCACAGTCGGCCGGGACGTGTCGCATGCCCCGGCCGACGCCAGTTCGGAGCCCCTACGGATGACTGGTCGATGACAAGCGCCACCGCCGCCCGGCGGCCGTTCGCCGCCATTCCGTGGCGGGCCCCCCTCGTGGCCGCGTTCGCCCTGGTGATCGCCTACTTCGTCATCCTCGTGGGCGTCCTCGCGGATCCATCCCAGCACCTCACGTTCGTCGGCGCCATCCCGCAGGCGCAGGCGCAGTTCATCAATGCGGTCACGATCGGCGCGATCTATGCGCTGATCGCGCTGGGCTACACCATGGTCTACGGGATCATCGAGCTGATCAACTTCGCCCACGGCGAGATCTTCATGTGCGGCTCGTTCGTGTCGTGGTGGCTGCTGACCACGCTGGGCTTCTCAGGCGCGATCAGCGACCCGCTGCTGCTCATCGGCGTGCTCATCCTCGCCTTCGCCGTGTCCATGCTCGTCATGGGCATCGTGGGCGTGGTGATCGAACGGCTGGCCTACCGGCGGCTGCGCAACGCGCCGCGCCTGGCGCCGCTGATCACGGCCATCGGCGTCAGCTTCATCCTCCAGAACATCGTATTCGTGGCGATCAGCAACTCCATCGTCACGACGCCGCAGATCATCCCCAACACCGTGCTCACGTTCGGACCCGTCACGGTCGGCCTCATCAACCTGTTCACGATCGTCCTCGCCGTCGGCCTGATGGTCGCGCTCCACCTGTTCATCAGCAGGACGCGACTGGGCCGCGCGATGCGCTCCACCGCCATCGACCGCGAGGCCGCCCAGCTGATGGGCGTGGACATCAACACGACGATCGCGCTGACGTTCTTCATCGGATCCGCCCTGGCCGGGGCGGCGGGGGTGGTCCAGGGCCTGTACTTCGGGATCACGGTGTTCAACATCGGGTTCCAGGCAGGCCTCAAGGCCTTCACGGCCGCCGTCCTGGGCGGCATCGGCAACACGACCGGGGCGGCTCTGGGCGGCTTTGTGATCGGCTTTCTCGAGGTGATCAGCTCCGTCTGGGGGCAGGGTCGCTGGAGCGAGGCGGTCGTGTTCGGAATGCTGGTCCTGGTCCTGGTCTTCCGCCCCACCGGCATTCTGGGCCAGCAGCTGGGTGACCGAGCGTGAACAGAGAGCCGAGAGCAGAGACAGCAGTTGCCGGTGCCGGTCCGCGTCATGGCGGGCCTGCCGCCACGCCTCCCTGGCGACGGGCGCTCGGGCGCGTCTTGGCCTACCTGGGCCACCACCAGTCGATGACGATCGTGCTGGCCCTGGCGATCACGGCAGTCGCCCTGCCGCTGATCGTCCTGCTGCCCCCGCTCAACGGGTTCGGGACCCAGAGGGACTTCGTCGGCGGCTTCGCCGACGCGGGGGTGTTCGTCCTCCTGGCGATCGGCCTGAACGTCGTGGTGGGCTTTGCGGGACTGCTCGACCTGGGCTACGCGGCGTTCTTCGCGATCGGCGCGTACACGTACGCCTACGGTGCCTCGCCGTTCAGCGGTCTGGACATCCCGTTCTGGCCGATGCTCCTGGTCGGCGCCCTCGTCGCGGCCATGTTCGGCGTCCTGCTGGGCGCTCCGACGCTGCGGCTCCGGGGCGACTACCTGGCGATCGTGACCCTAGGCTTCGGCGAGATCGTGCCCGTCGTGTTCCTGAACGCGGACACCTACACGAGGGGGACGAATGGGATCACCGGCCTCTCGCAGCCGAGCCTGTACGGGATCTTCGGGATCAACGGCTTCGGGTTCACCGACCCATGGCCGTACTTCCTGACGGTCCTCATCGTCATCGCGGTCGCGTTCAGCTTCCTGTACCGGCTCCAGGATTCACGGGTCGGCCGAGCCTGGGTCGCCATCCGGGAGGACGAGCTGGCAGCGGCCAGCATGGGCATCAACACCATCACCACGAAACTCCTCGCGTTCTCGATCGGCGCCTCCACGTCCGGCTTGGCCGGCGTCTTCTACGCCTCGAAGCTCTCGATCGTCAGCCCCGACCAGTTCGGCTTCACGGTCTCGTTCACGGTCCTGGCCATGGTCGTGCTCGGCGGCATGGGCAATATCTGGGGGGCTGCGGCGGGCGCGTTCATCGTCTACGAGATCCAGAGCCAGGGCCTCAAGCAGCTCGGCGCCTTCGTGCAGTCGCTGCACGTCCCGACGCTCGCGCTGGGGCCGGTCAGCGTGAACCTCGGGGCGATCGACTTCATCAACTTCCAGTACCTGCTCTACGGCCTGGCGCTCGTGTTGATGATGCTGCTGCGGCCCGAGGGCCTGTTCCCCTCCAGGCGCCGGCGATCGGAGCTCCACGCGACGCCCGATGATGCCGCCGATTCCGCCGATGTGCTGGTCCAGGCATGAGCGCCGAAGCGAAGGACCCGATCCTCGTCGCCACCGGGGTAACCAAGCGGTTCGGTGGCCTGGTGGCCGTGAACAACGTCGACTTCGACATCCCGCAGGGATCGATCGTCAGCCTGATCGGCCCCAACGGGGCCGGCAAGACGACGTTCTTCAACGTGGTCGCCGGCCTTTACGAGCCGACCGACGGCTCCGTCACATTCGTGGGCCGCGAGATGATCGCACGCGGCCGCCGCGCCTGGATGGAGCCGGTCACGTGGGTCATTCCCCCCGTCATCGTGGCCCTGCTGGGAATCCCTGCCGCCGCGGCCGTCGGGGCCGCCGCGGCCGCCGCGGCGATCCTCGTCGCCCTGGGTCTCGTGATCGCCGCGTTCCTGCTGGCGGTCATCCGGCCACCGATCTACGATCGGTTGCTGCACTGGCTCGGGATCTTCAAGAGCGCCCGCCCCAACGAAATGGTTGTTGCCGGCCTGGGCCGGACGTTCCAGAACATCCGCCTGTTCAAGACGATGACGGCCAGCGAGAACGTCAAGGTGGGGATGCATGCCCGGCTCCACTCCAGCCCGCTGGACGCGGCCCTGCGGCTGCCGCGGCACCACCGCGAGGAGATGGACGCCGAGACGGAGGCCAGCCGCTGGCTCGCGTTCGTCGGCCTCGAGGGCGTCGGGGGCGAGACCGCCCGCAACCTGGCCTACGGCGATCAGCGCCGGCTGGAGGTCGCGCGAGCTCTGGCGAGCCAGCCGAAGCTTCTCCTGCTGGACGAGCCGACCGCCGGCATGAACCCGTCCGAGACGGCCGAGATGATGACGCTGTTCGGGCGCATCCGGGCCGAGCTCGGATTGACCATCCTGCTCATCGAGCACGACATGCACGTCGTCATGGGCGTCAGCGACCGGGTCACGGTGCTCGACCACGGCGAGAAGATCGCCGAGGGCACCCCGGCCGCGGTGCGCGCCGATCCCCGCGTGATCGAGGCCTACCTGGGCAAGGGAGCAACGGCATGACGGCCCCGACGTTCGACGCGGCGCGGCCGACCTCCGACAGCGCGGTTGTCCTCCGGATGACCGACGTCCACAGCTACTACGGCAACATCCACGCGCTGCAGGGCATCTCGTTCGAGGTGCGCGCCGGCGAGATCGTCACCCTCCTCGGTGCGAACGGGGCAGGCAAGACCACGACGCTCAAGACGATCCACGGCCTGATCCATGCGCGGAAGGGCCGGATCGAGTTCGAGGGGCGCGACATCACCTCGATGCCCGCCCACGAGCATGTGGGGGTCGGCATCGGCCAATCGCCCGAGGGTCGGCGGATCTTCTCGCGCATGACCGTGCTGGAGAACCTGCAGATGGGCGCCTACACTCGGCGCGACACGTCGACGCTGCACGAGGACTACCGCCGGGTGTTCGAGTTGTTCCCCCGGCTCGAGGAGCGCCGCGACCAGAGCGGAGGGACGCTCTCGGGCGGCGAGCAGCAGATGCTGGCGATCGGGCGCGCGCTGATGACGCGGCCGAAGCTGTTGCTCCTGGACGAGCCTTCGATGGGCCTGTCGCCGATCCTCGTGGAGCAGATCTTCGCGATCATCCAGGACATCAACCGCCAGGGAACGACGATCCTGCTGGTCGAGCAGAACGCGCTGATGGCACTGGGTGTCGCGGACCGCGGCTACGTCCTCCAGACGGGGCGGATCGTGCGGTCCGGCGAAGCCTCCGCGCTGCTCCAGGACGAGGAGGTCCGAAAGGCCTACCTGGGTGGCTGACGCGCTACACGAGAGCGGGGTCCGGCGACGGACCCCGCTTCGTCGTCTCAGGGTGCCCGCGCGCCCCCGAGCCCGAGGTCAGCGGCGGTCGGGCGAGAGGTAGACCTCGAATGCGGCACGACCGAGCAGGGCGGCGCCCACCACCTCGATCCAGAAGCCGTAGGCGCGCGTCGGCAGCAGCCCCGACGGGTCGGCCAGGGCGCCGGACGTCGGCACCCAGAGCACCACGCCCAGGATGGCCACCACGGCGAGCGCCGCGAACGAGATCCAGTGGTCGAGCGGGGCGGGCCGGTCTCCCATCGCGTAGGGCAGCGCCAGCAGCGCAAGCGTGGCGAGGCCGGCGAGGAAGCTCGCAAACCCGGCGCCGTCGAAGGCGGTGTACACGCGGGAGGGGAGCTCCCCGGTCGCACCGCCCTGCTGGTACCACGGCAGGATGCTGCCGACCGCAAGCAGGAGGCCGGCGATGAGCGCGAGCCGACGAGCAGAACCGAGCGAGCGGCGGTACATCAGCCGGGGTCGCCGTAGACCTCGGGGCGGAGCACGCCCACGAAGCGAAGGTTGCGGTACCGCTCGCTGTAGTCAAGGCCGTAGCCCACCACGAACTGGTCCGGGATCTCGAACCCCCGGTAGTCCACGGGGATCTCCACCAGGCGCCGGGCCGGCTTGTCGAGCAGCGTGCAGATCCGCAGGGACGCGGGGTTCTTGCCTTTCAGGTAGCGGATCAGGTAGTTGAGCGTCAGGCCGGTGTCGATGATGTCCTCGACCAGCAGGACGTCCTCGCCGGAGATGCTCGCCGAGAGGTCCTTGATGATCCGCACGAGCCCGGACGACTCGGTCGCCGTCCCGCCGTAGGAGCTGACCTCCATGAGGTCGATCCGCAGCGGCAGCGTGATCTGGCGCATGAGGTCCGCCATGAACGGCAGCGAGCCCTTGAGGACGGACACGAGCGTCAGCGGCCGGCCGGCATAGTCCTCGCTGATGCGGCGGCCCAGCTCCGCGGTCTTGGCGGCGATCGCCTCTTCGGTCAACAGGACCTCGCCGATGTCGGCGATGAGATCGACGGTTCGGCTCATGCGGCGGTCAGCGAGGCCTCCTGGACTGGCGGGCGGCGTAGGGTTGGATCATCGCGCGTCCGAACCGGCGGCGCACGGCCATCGGCCCGTCACGAGGGGAGGGTACCGGCCGAAGCGGCGCCGTTCGGGGGGCGTGCCGTGACGCCGGTGGCGTGCGGGCCGGTCGATGCAGCGAGGGCTGCCGCCCGGGCGGCAGCGCGCCGACGGCGACCGCGGCGGCGGCCCCTCGGCGTGAACCCGGCCTCGTCATCCTCGGTGAGCGGGTCGCACGGGCCGAAGAGCGCCTCGGCCCCGCCGACGGCCTCGTCCTCGGCGTCGGCATCAACCACCGCGTCGACCGCAGCCAGGGCCCGCTTCGTCGCCTGGCGTTCGTTCCGCAGCTCAGGGCCGCCGTCCCCGTCTGCGTTCGTGCGCGCACGCGGCGGCGTGGCCTGGCCGACCGTCCCGGAGAGCTCAGCGGCGAGCGCGAGGCGGCCGAACTTGAGCAGCAGCATCCGGAAGTCGCGTGCGTAGAACAGCTTGATCCGGACGTCGGGGTACAGCTCGCGCAGGCGGCGCAGCTTGCGGTTCTTCTTGCGCACCAGGCTCTGCTTGAGCGTGGTCAACTCGAGGTACATGTCCAGGTCGGGCAGATAGAAGTCGGGCGAGAAGCTCTCGACCGCCTCGCCGTCGAGGTTCCAGCCGATCGGGAACGTGTCCGGCTCGTAGCGCCAGCGGACGTCGTAGAAGTCGAGGATCCGGGCGAGCTCCGCCTCGCTCGCATGCGCGAACGAGGGGCGGGTGTCGGGGAGTCCCGACGCGTGCGTCACGCGCTATCACCGAGGATCGAGCGCAGGTCGCCCGACCAGCCGTCGAGGAAGGCCCGCATGTCGGTGACATCCGACTCGTCGAGGGCGGGGGCGCCGGCCAGACGCGCCTCGGTGGCCGCGTCGAGCTCCGGGTGACGATCCGAGTCGAGGCGCGGATGGGCCGGGTCCGGGATCACCAGCGAGAGTGTGCGGCTGCCGCAGCCCTGGCAGGTCAGCTCGACGAAGGCCACGTCGCCGCGGTCCGCGAGGACGACGATGCCGTCATCGAGGATGGCCGCTCCGCACGACGCGCAGCCAGCCCCGGCGAGACGATTCCGGAGACTGCGGTGATCCATCGGGGTCAGTCTACCCAAGCCCGGCCCCTCGGGCACCGGCGCGGGCTGCATACCCCCATGGGGTATCATCCGGTGCATGGGCGAGACCACGGCGGCAGCCGGCCACGGCGACAACTTCCGGCACAGCTACAGCAAGGACCGGGCGCAGCTGGTGCGCCGCCTGGCCAGGGTCGAGGGCCAGGTCCGCGGCATCGCACGGATGATCGAGCGCGACGAGTACTGCGTGGACATCCTCCAGCAGACGGCCGCGCTGCGGGCCGCGGTGGATGCCATCTCGATCCTGATCCTCGAGGACCACGTCCAGGGCTGCGTGCGGACGGCCGCCGAACGGGGCGAGGCCGACAAGTACGTCGACGAGGTGATCGACGTGGTGCGGCGCACGCTGGGGCGGCCCGTGCGCGGCGGGTCGCGAGCGGGTTAGCGCGTCACCTTCCGCGCCTCGGGGCGCGGCGCCTTCCGCGCGTCGCGTGCCGGTACGTCGCCTTCCGCGCGTCGCCTGCTGGTCCGTCGCCTGCCGGTACGTCGCCTTCCCCGCGTCGCCTTCCCCGCGTCGCCTGGGAGGCGACGGATTCGATCGGCCGGGGTCGATACGTCGCCTCCGGGGCCACGATTTGGCGCGGATCAGGGTCACGCGGTGCGGAATTGCGTCGGATCGTCGCTTGGCAGGCGACGGTTCAATGGCCGGTGCGCGGATCCGTCGCCCAGCAGGCGAACGCAGGACAAGCGAGGCTGCGACGTCGCGGCTCCAGTCTGCCTGCAGATGATCGCCAGGTGAGCGTTAGGTCCCGCACAGGGCATCGACGATGGACTGTCGACGCAGGTGCGCGCACGATCTGCCAGGCGGGTTTCGCCAGATGACCGCCGGGGGGCCGCTATCCAAGACCTTCTCGGACAGGGGCCGTGGTGCGGTCATTCCAGGACGAAACTGGCGGAAGCCGGCGCGAATGCTCGTGAGGGGAGCAGATGGCGGAATCCAGTCGAATACGGACCGCCGGGCGAACATCTGGCCGAAGTCGGCGCCGGTCTGGAGGTTCGAGGCGCCGGTGCGGGGCCTCGAGTTGTCCACGGAATTGCGCGTGCGCGGCGAATCGTGGATAACCTCCCTTGACCCGCGGCCCGCCGCGGCCTAACGTCCGCACTCCGCCACCGGCGCGAGCGCCGCGGGAGGCGCCATCAGCGAGGGGCACGGGGAGACTCGGGCCGGAACCGACCTGACGGCGCGAAACCGCATGGACGCCCGCCGAGGCGAACGATCAACGCCGGGAGCGGCTCCCGGGCGGGCCTGGCATTCGACCACAGGAGGGTGCCCTGGACCGGCCGAGAGGTCCGCTCCCGACGCGCGTTTGCGACCTGCCGCTGCTCCCCCGGGCGTACGACGACGCCCTCCTGGCGGGCCTCGCTGCCCTCGACGTCACCCTTGACCGGGCGGCGCGCGAGATCGTGGACGGGCACGTCCGCCTGCTGATCGCCTGGAATGAGGCGATCAACCTCACCGCGATCCGCGATCCCGCCGAGATCGCGCGCGCGCACGTGCTCGACAGTCTCTCCGCCGTGCCGCTCCTCCGGGCGCTCGGCGTGCGCGGGCTGCTCGACCTCGGCAGCGGTGGCGGCTTCCCGGGTCTCCCGCTCGTCGCCGCCCTGGGGACCGAGCGCGCCCTGCTCGTGGACTCGGTGGGCAAGAAGGCGCGCTTCCTGGCGACAGTGATCGAGGCCACGGGGCTGGCGCGCACGACCACCGCAGAGCAGGTCCGCGCTGAGGCGCTCGCGTTCGACCACCGCGACCGGGAGGCCTGGCCCGTCGTCACGGCCCGCGCCGTCGCCTCGCTGGCCGAGCTGGTCGAGGTGGCGCTGCCGCTCGTGGCACCGGGCGGCCACCTCGTCGCCTGGAAGGGCGCGGCCGCGGAGGAGGAGCTCGAGGCAGCCGGGCCCGCGCTTCGCGCCCTCCGTGCCGGTCCGGTCCGCGTGCTCCACGCCGGCGTTCCCGGCCTCGACGACCATCGGCTGGTCGTCGTCCAACGGGGCGGAGCCATCGACGCCCGCTTCCCCCGTGATGCCGCGGAGCGCCGCCGCCGTCCCCTCTAGCCCCGGCACACACGACGGCGTCGCCGGACGAGCCGGCTGGCACCGTTTCGCGCAGGTCAGCTGCGCTACGCTCCCCTGATGCGCGCGCTCGTCCTCTCGGACATCCACGCCAACATCGTCGCCCTCGATGCCGTGCTCGCCGCTGCGCCCTCCGTGGACGAGGTGTGGCAGCTGGGCGATGTCGTGGGCTACGGACCCGAGCCGGACGCGGTGGTGCATCGACTGCGCGAGCTCGGCGCCCTCGGCGTCCGTGGCAACCACGACGCAGCGGCGCTGGGCGGGGGCGAGGTCGAGTCGTTCAACCTCGACGCACGGCGGGCAATGGAGTGGACGCGCACGACCATCGGCGGTGAGACCCGCGCGTGGCTCGCGGCCCTGCCCGAGCTCCTGGTCCACGGCGACTGGACCCTGGTCCACGGCAGTCCGCGAGACCCCACCTGGGAATACATCACCTCCACCCCGGTCGCGCGCGCCGCAGTCGCCGACCTCGAGACGCCATTCGGCCTCCACGGCCACACCCACGTGCCGATCGGGTACCTCGAGGAGGACGGCGCCCTGGGCACGATGAGCCCGGGCTCCGGATCGGTCCTGGAGCTGGGCGGGCGTCGGGCCCTGCTCAACCCGGGCAGCGTCGGCCAGCCCCGCGACGGCATCCCCGCGTCGTCCTGGATGGTGGTCGACACCGATGCCGGCACCGCCTCGTGGCACCGCACGGCGTACGACATCGCCTCGGTCCAGAGGTCGATGGAGGCCCTGCACCTGCCGCCCCGACTGGTCGAGCGCCTTGCGTACGGGCTTTAGATGACCGGCTGATCGTGGAATCGCCCTATCGCGCGCTCGTCGGGCCGATGGTGACGTACCTCGATGTGCTCGAGCTCACCCGTGCCCCCGGCTCCGATGTCCCCACCACGATCGTCGTGATCCCGGAGTACGTGGCCCGCCACTGGTGGGAGCGGCTGCTGTACAACCAGTCGGCCCGACGGCTGCGCGCCGCGCTGGTCGGACGGGGGCACACAGTGACCGCGGATGTGCCGTATCGTCGCAGCGAGCAGATTGGACCCTCACCCGAACGCGCCTGAGAACGCGCCGAGTACGCGCCCCGCACGCACACGAGGTCGCCCCGAAACCAGCCCATGATCGGTGGCAGACGACCCCTCCAGGGTCGCAAGATCGCGGACAAGCGCGTCCGAGTCGAGCGACCGCACTCCGCGTACTTCCGCTACGCCGGCCCCGGCCAGCTCGTGGCCAAGCCCGCGGCGTCCGTGCCGCGCTCGGGCCTGGGCCGCCAGTACCTGCGCGCCAAGGCGTGGCTGATCGGCCGGCCCCTCGCGAGCGAGGACGAGATCACCGAGCGCCTCTCGAAGCGCCTCGCTCTGCCGATCTTCAGCTCGGACGCCATCTCGTCCTCCGCCTACGCCACCGAGGAGATCCTGAGGGTCCTCGCCCTGGCAGGCGCCGGCGCGCTGTTCCTGTCCATCCCGGTCGCCATCGCCATTGCCGTCCTGCTGACCGTCGTGGCGATCTCGTACCGGCAGGTCTGTCGAGCCTTCCCCGCAGGCGGCGGCGCGTACGCGGTGGCGCGCCAGGAGCTGCTCCCGATCCTCGGCCTGGTGGCCGCCGGCGCACTCCTGATCGACTACGTCATGACCGTGGCCGTGTCGACCTCGTCGGCGATGGACCAGCTGATCTCGATCCTGCCCTCGATCGACAACGGCCAGGACCACCGGCTGCGCATCGTGATCGCCGTGGTGGTCATCGGCCTGATCACGGTCGCGAACCTGCGCGGGCTGCGGGAGTCCGGGAACATCTTCGCCATCCCGACGTACCTGTTCGTGGGGCTGGCGCTGCTGATCGTCGCCGGCGGCCTGTTCCACGTCGTCACGGGCAGCGTCACGGTGTACCCGCGCCAGCCCGAGGCGATGCCGATGGGGACCGAGGCCATCGGGATGTTCCTCATCCTGCGGGCCTTCGCCAGCGGGTCGGTGGCGCTCACCGGCGTCGAGGCCATCGCCAACGGCGTGCCCGCGTTCAAGCCCCCGGAGGCGAAGAACGCCGGCAACACGCTGCTCGCGATGGCGGTCCTCCTGGGCGTCATCTTCATCGGCGTCACGATCATCGCCCGCGAATACGACATCGTCCCCTCCGCGGACCTCTCCGGCGGTCCGACCGTCATCGCGATGGTCGCCCAGACGGCCTTCGGCACCGGCAGCCCGCTGTACTACCTGTTCCAGGTCGCGACCGCGCTGATCCTGTTCCTGGCCGCCAACACCAGCTTCAACGCGTTCCCGCGGCTGGGCGCGATCCTGGCCGAGGACGGCTACTTCCCGCGGCAGTTCGGCTTCCGCGGCGACCGGCTCGCCTTCAGCTGGGGGATCATCCTCCTGGCGGCGATCGCAGCCGGCCTGTACATCGCGTTCGAGGGCAACACGACCAGGCTGATCCCGCTCTACTCGGTGGGCGTGTTCGTCTGCTTCACGCTCAGCCAGACCGGCATGGTCCGGCACTGGATCCGGACCCACGAGAGCGGCTGGTGGTGGCGGATGGGCGTGAACGCCTTCGGGGCGCTGCTCACCCTCGTCGTCCTCGTCATCGTCCTGACCGAGAAGTTCCAGGGCGGCGCCTGGGTGGTCGCGGTCCTGATCCCGACCCTCGTCGCGATGATGCTGTTCATCCAGCGCCAGTACAAGGCGTCGGCGCGGCAGCTTGCCATCCGTCCCGACTTCGTCCTCAAGCCCGCCATGCGCGACGAGCGCGCCATCGTGCCCGTGCCCGGGCTGACGCGGGCGGTGGTGCGCGCGGTCAACGTCGCGCGCTCCATCGCCGATGACGTCCTGGCCGTCTACATCTCCGATGACCCCGACGACGCGCACCGGATGCGGGAGCGCTGGGAGCGGCAGCTGCCGGGCGTGCAGCTGGTCATCGTGGAATCGCCGTACCGCGCGCTGGCCGGCCCACTGATGGCCTACCTCGACGTGCTCGAGCTGGCATGGCCGCCGGGCAAGCCCCAGCCCATCACGTTCGTCGTGATCCCCGAGTACGTCGCCCGCCACTGGTGGGAGCGGATCCTGTACAACCAGTCGGCCCGGCGCCTGAGGGCGCTGCTCGTGGGCCGGCCCCACACCGTGGTGGTGGACGTCCCGTATCGGCGCGACGAGGGCGACCGCTTCCACGGGCTCGACGCCGATCCGCACCATGAAGGTGCCCCAACCGATCCCTGAGGCACGCTGGAAGCCTGTCTGGGCGCTGCCCCGGTGGTATCGTGACCCGGCGCGGCGGCCGACCGGACGCCACGGGGCGTCCCCGTCGCCGTCGTGATCCTTGGAGGCGCATCGCCCGTGGCCGACTCGTCGGCACCCCAATTCCGGCGCGCCGTGGTGGCGCTGTCGGGAGGACGGACCGACCGACCCATCGTGGCCCTCGCTGCCGAAGTCGCCAAGGCAAGCCACGCCGAGTTGGTGGGCGTCCACGTGGTCGAGATCGACTGGACCCTGCCGCTCGATGCCGATGTCGCCGGCCGGTCCGAGGACGCGCAGCGAGTCCTGGACATCGCGGAGGCGACGGCCGAGGCGAGCCGCTACCGGCTCGAGACCGTGCTGCTGCAGGCGCGCGACGTCGGGGCTGCCATCGTGGACGAGGCCTCCGAGCGCGGCGCCGACATGATCATCTGCGGCCTGCCCTTCAAGCGCCGCTTCGGCGGCGACTTCGCGATCGGAAGCACCATCCCGTACATCCTGAAGAACGCGCCCTGCGCGGTGTGGGTCGTCCGAGAGGCGATGCCCGAGGAGCAAGCATGAAAGCCGTGATCGTCGGCTGCGGGCGCGTCGGCGCCGGGCTCGCCGACGCGCTGGACCGCGCCGGCTGGCAGGTCCTGATCATCGACCGCACGACCGCCGCGTTCGACCGGCTCCCGTCCACCTTCGGCGGCACCGCCCTGCGTGGCGACGGCACGGACGAGGACACGCTTCGCCGGGCCGGCGCCGAGGGGGCGGACCTGTTCCTCGCGATGACCGAGGGCGACAACCGCAACATTATGGCCGCCCAGCTGGGCGTCGAGGCATTCGGCGCGGTCCGGACGCTGGCCAAGATCAACGACCCCGTGCGCGCCGAGGCGTATGCCCTGCTGGGCATCGCGACCCTGTGCCGGACCAACCTGATGGAGACCGCGGTGCTCGCCTTCTTGGGGCAGGATGCCGGGGAGCGCCCCGGGATCTTCCTCCCGGGCGCGACGCACACGCATCCGCTGGGCGCAGGCCCCGCCAGCACGACGGAGGCCTGAGCCATGTTCGTGCTGGTCGTCGGCGGCGGCAAGGTCGGCTACTACCTGGCCAAGGAGCTCATCGACTCGGGGCACGAGTGCGTGCTCATGGAGAAGGATCGCGGGCGCGCGGACACCATTCGGGACGAGATCGGTTCGGTCGTGATCGCACAGGACGGGTGCGAGGGCAAGTACCTCCGCGAGGCGGGCGCCAACCGGGCGGACATCGTGGCCGCGGTCACCGGCGACGACGAGGACAACCTGGTCATCTGCCAGATGGCGAAGCACCACTTCGACGTGCCGCGGACGATCGCACGGGTCAACAACCCCAAGAACGAGCGGCTGTTCCGCCACCTCGGCGTGGACGAGATCATCAGCCCCACCCGGATGATCCTGGGCTCCATCGAGCAGGACATCCCGGTCCACGAACTGCTCCACCTGGCGGCGCTCGGCGAGGGCGAGCTCGAGATCATCGAGGCGCACCTCCAGCCGGGATCGCCCGCGATCGGGCGCGTCGCGGGCGAGCTCCGGGTGCCGTCCGGCTGTTCGCTGTTCGGGGTCATCCGCAACGGGGCGCCGACGCCGCTGCGCTCGGACACGATCCTCGCCGAGGGCGACAAGGTGATCGCGATCGGGCGGCCGGACTGCGAAGTGGAGCTGCGCGAGCAGCTGATCGGGGAGCACGAGGAGGTCTAGCGGGGGCGCAGCTCGGGTTCGCCCGCAGGCGCTCCGCGCCGCCCAGGACCAGCGCTACGGCCAGGGGCGCTCCATGTCTCGCCGTTTGCGCTCGTGACGACGACGCTCGAGCCCTTGCCCGGGTCCGACCGCCAGCCCCCCGCGACGAGCGTCCCGTTGACGAGCGCCAGCGCCTGGAGCCGCACCGGCAGCTGGTAGAAGTGGAACGCCGGCTGGTCGGCGACGGCCTGCCAGGTCGACCCGTCCGTTGCGGTCCAGGCGGCCGCCCCCGCGTCCTGCGCGTTCACGCCGACCGCGACCAGCCCGGACGCCGTCGCGGCCACCGCGCGCATCGCCCCTCCCCCGGGCGGGACCGAGGCCCGCCGCCACCCCGTCGTCGCGGTCCAGCCATGCGGCCGCCGGGCCACTGATCTGGTCTCCGGAGGTCCCAACCGCGACCCGTGCATCGCCGGTCACGGCAAGCGCCATGACCCGGCCACCCGAGAAGGCGCCGCCGTCCGCGTCCAGCGTCCAGGCCCGCCCGTCCTTCGACCGCCACATGCACCAGGCCGTCCTCGATTGGCATCGAGTAGTAACCATCCACACATGTTTAGGACACTTATCTTGACAACACCATTGTCATGGTTTTAGCCTACTGACTGCCCGGTACCACCGATCCAACCGGGATATGTGCAGGAGGTAGATGCGATGACGCTCACCCGTCGCCCGTCGCCCTTCGGCGAGCTGCTGACGCTTCGCCAGGCGATGGATCGCCTGTTTGACGACCCCATGTTCCGGCCGTTCAACGGCGTTGCGGGAACCGAGTACAGCCGCGTGCCGCTCGACGTCCGCACGACGCCGGATGCGCTCGTCGTGGAGGCGTCCCTTCCCGGCGTCAAGCCGGAGGACGTGGACATCACGGTCGAGAACGGCACCCTGACGATCAAGGCCGAGGAGAGTGCGGAGCGCTCGAACGACGAGGGCGGATGGCTCGTCCGCGAGATCACCCGCGGCTCCGTGATGCGGACCGTGACGCTCCCGAGCGGGCTCGAGGCCGAGAAGGCCGAGGCCACCTTCGAGCACGGGGTCCTCAAGCTGCGGATCCCCAAGGCGGAGCAGATCAAGCCCCGCCAGATCCGGATCCAGCCCGTCAGCAACGGCGAGGCAGCGCACGTCGAGACCAAGCAGGTCGATTCGGGCGCCGGCCAGTCGAGCCCGAAGGCCTAGCCACATGTCCGCCGCGCGCCGGCCCGACCGGGATGCCACCCGGCCCGTGTACGTGATCAGCGTCGCCGCGACGCTCGTCTCGGCGCATCCCAGAACCCTTCGCATCTACGAGGACGAGGGCCTGGTCTGCCCGGCGCGCACCCCTACCAACATCAGGCTCTACTCCGAGGAGGACATCCGCCGGATCCTGTGGATCCGGCACCTCACTCGGGACCGCGGGGTGAACCTCGCGGGGGTCCGCACGCTGTTCGAGCTCGAGGAGCGCCTCGGCAAGCGGATCCTGGAAGCCCTGTACGACGAAGGCACCCGCGGCCGCGGGGAGGCTCCGCCGGAGCCCGGGTCAACCGGGACCCCCGACGGGGATCCCTCCCCCGGCCGCTGACCATCAGAGCAACGAAAGCACGCTTACCCGTCGCGCCGGACCACCGGCCCGGCACGCAAGGAGAACTCATGGCGAAGCAAGCGACGAGAGTCGAGCAGGAGGCGCGGCCCGATGGGCAGCGCGAGGTCCCGCTCGTTGCGCTCCGGGAGACCGTGATCTTCCCGGAGATGATCGTCCCGCTCCAGGTCGGGCGGGAGAAGAGCGTCGCGGCCCTCAACGCGGCGGTCGAGGCCAGCGGCCCCATCGTGCTGGTCACCCAGCGCACCGCTGAGCAGGAGGACATCACCGACCCCTCCGAGCTCTACGGCGTGGGCACGGTCGCGAAGATCGCCCAGGTCGTGCAGCTCCAGGACGGCACCGTCCGGGCCATCGTCCAGGGCCAGAACCGCGTCCGCGTGGTCAGCTTCGCCAAGACGGCGCCATATCTGTCCGCGGTGATCGAGGACCTGCACGATGCGGTTCCGACCGGCGTGGAGATCCAGGCGCTGATGCGCAGCGTCCAGGCCCAGATCGAGCAGTACGTCGCCAACGGCGCACCCGTGCCGCCCGAGGCCGGCGTCGCCGCCCGCAACATCACCGAGCCCGGCCTGCTCGCGGACATGGTCGCGTACAGCCCGGAGATGTCCACCGAGCAGCGCCAGGAGCTGCTCGAGACAACCGACGTCGAGCAGCGGCTCAAGCTCGTGTCCGCATTCCTCGCCCGGCAGACCGAGATCCTCGAGCTCAAGGGGAAGATCCAGAGCGAGGTCAAGTCCGAGATGGACAAGACCCAGCGGGAGTACATCCTCCGCGAGCAGCTCAAGGCGATCCAGCGCGAGCTGGGCGAGGACGACCCGCAGCAGGCCGAGATCAACGAACTGCGCGAGAAGGTCGAGAGCGCGGGCATGCCCGAGGAGGTCCGCGCCCGGGCGATCAAGGAGATCGACCGGATGAGCCGGATCCCGTCCGCCTCGCCCGAGGTCGGCGTGATCCGCACCTACGTGGACTGGCTGGTGGGGCTGCCGTGGAACGTCACCACGGACGACCGGCTCGACATCAAGGAAGCCGCCCGGATCCTCGAGGAGGACCACTACGGCCTCGACAAGGTCAAGGAGCGCATCCTCGAGTACCTCGCCGTGCGCAGCCTCGCGGACACCATCCGCTCGCCAATCCTGCTGTTCGTTGGCCCTCCCGGCGTGGGCAAGACGAGCCTGGGCAAGAGCATCGCCAAGGCGATGGGCCGCAAGTTCGTCCGCATGAGCCTGGGCGGCATCCACGACGAGGCGGAGATCCGCGGCCACCGGCGCACCTACATCGGCGCCCTCCCCGGCCGGATCATCCAGAGCATCAAGACCGCCGGCACGAACAACCCCGTGTTCATGCTCGACGAAGTGGACAAGATCGGCATGGACTTCCGCGGCGACCCGTCGTCCGCGCTGCTCGAGGTGCTCGACCCGGAGCAGAACTTCAGCTTCCAGGACAACTACCTCGAGGTCCCGTTCGACCTCCGGAAGGTGCTATTCATCGCGACCGCCAACCTGATGGACCCCATCCCGGCGCCGCTGCGCGACCGGATGGAGATGATCCAGCTGCCGGGCTACACCCAGCAGGAGAAGGTCGAGATCGCCAAGCGGTTCCTGGTTCCCAAGCAGATGGAGAACCACGGCCTCAAGGCGAAGCACATCGAGTTGACGGACGAAGTCCTGACCGAGCTCGTGCAGGCCTACACCCACGAGGCGGGCGTCCGGAACCTGGAGCGGGAGCTCGCCAACATCATGCGCAAGGTCGCCCGCTCGGTCGCCGAGGGGCGGAAGCGCAAGACGGTCGTCGACCTCAAGAAGCTCGAGGAGTACCTGGGGCCGCCGCGGTTCGAGTACGGCGAACTGGAGGCCGAGGACCAGATCGGCTCCGCGACGGGGCTCGTCGTGACGGAGGTCGGCGGTGACGTCGTCGCCGTCGAGGTCACCAAGATGGAGGGCAAGGAGGACTTCATCCTCACCGGCCAGCTTGGCGATGTGATGCGCGAGTCCGCCCGGGCCGCCCTGTCCTGGATCCGCTCGCACGCCGACACGCTGGGCATCCCGCGCGAGACGTTCGAGCGCAACACGCTGCACATTCACGTGCCGGCCGGCGCGATCCCCAAGGACGGCCCGTCGGCAGGCGTGACCATGGCCACAGCGATGGTCTCCGCGCTGACCGGCATCCCCATCCGCAAGGACGTCGCGATGACCGGGGAGATCACCCTGCGGGGGCGCGTCCTCCCGATCGGCGGGCTGAAGAGCAAGATCCTCGCCGCGCACCTCTCGGGTGCCGCGATGGTGATCCTGCCCCGCAAGAACGAGAAGGACCTCCGCGACATCCCGGACGAGATCCGCAAGCAGGTCAAGCTGGTCCTCGCCGACACGATGGACCAGGTGCTCGAGGCCGCGCTCCGGCGTCGGCCCCAGCCGCTCCAGCCGAATCCGGCCACCACGGGCAACGAGTCCGGCGGCGGGTCAAAGGGCACCACGGTCGGCCGCGTGCGCCGCTCCCCGTTCCCCGGCGACCAGCCGACCGTCGTGGCTGGCGGCACCACCGAGCCGACGGGCGGGGCGAGGCTGACCGCCGGCCGGGCCCGCCGCTAGGAAGCCTTGAAAGGGTCCGGTCCGATGGAGTACCGCGACTACTACCAGATCCTCGGAGTGCCCCGGTCGGCCAGCCAGGCCGACATCAAGAAGGCGTTCCGGAAGCTGGCGCGCGAGCACCATCCGGACCGGAACCCCGGCGACAAGGCGGCCGAGCGCAAGTTCAAGGACGCCAACGAGGCCAACGAGGTCCTCTCCGACCCGGAGAAGCGCAAGCAGTACGACGTGCTGGGCGCCAACTGGGACCAGTACCAGCGAGCCGGCGGCGGCCGGTCGGGCACGGACCCGTTCGGGCCCGGCGGCCCCTTCGCCGGCGTCAACTTCGGCGCCCGCGGCGGGCCCAACGTCCGCTACGAGTTCCACTCGACCGACGGCACGGGCAGCGCGGGCTTCTCCGACTTCTTCCGGATGTTCTTCGGCGGGGCGGAGGCGGGCGCGCAGGCCACCCGTGGCGGCAGGACCAGCCGGGCGGGCAGCGTTTCCAACGGCGCCAGCTTCGAGGACATCCTCGCCGGCATGGGCGGGATGCAGGACGCCAGCGCCGGTGCGCAGCACCCGCGGGCGCGGCACTCGTCCGAGAGCGCCCACGCGAGGCCCAGGGACGAGCTCGAGGCGCCGGCGGAGCTGACCCTCGAGGAGGCCTATCACGGCACGACACGCCTGGTCGAGGTCGAGGGCAGGCGCTACGAGGTCTCGATCCCGCGCGGCATCGACACCCGCGGCCGGATCCGGCTCGCCGGCAAGGGCCCCGGGGGCCGCGACGTCGTGGTCACCGTCACGGTGCGCCCGCACGACGTGTACACCAGACACGGCGCCGATCTCGAGCGCGAGCTGCCGATCACGCTCCGTGAGGCGCTGCTGGGCGGCGAGGCGGCCGTCACCACCCTGAAGGGCCGAATCCTGCTCACCATCCCCGCCGGCACCCAGTCGGGCAAGACGTTCCGCCTGAGCGGCCAGGGGATGCCCAAGCTCAAGGGCGAGGGCGCCGGCGACCTGTACGTCAAGGTGCGGGTCGTGCTGCCCACCGCGCTCGACGCGGACGCCAAGGCGGCCGCCGCCCGCTTCCTCGACCTCGTCCATCAACCAGACCCCCGCGCGACGGCCTGACCGAAGCGCCGCAGACGTCCCCGAGCGAGTACCCGACCCATGCAACTCGACCGCTTCACCGAGAAGGCCCAGGAGGCCATCGTCACCGCCCAGCAGCTGGCTGAGCGGATGCAGAGCCCCGTGCTCGACGCCGAGCACCTGCTCGCCTCGCTCGTCGGCCCGGACGACGGCGTGCCCGCCGAGACGCTCCGGCGCCTGGGCGTGGACCTGCCCGCGTTCCGCGACGAGGTGGCGGGCGTGCTTGGCCGTCGCGCCCGGATCCAGGGCGGCAGCCTGACGCTCGACCCGCGCGCGAAGCGGGTGATCGACCGGGCCACCGAGGAGGCTCGACGCATGGGCGACGAGTACACCTCCACCGAGCACCTGCTCCTGGGCGTGGCCGAGGCGGGCGGCGAGGCGCAGAGCCTCCTCGAGCGCCACGCCGTCGGCCGCGAGGCCATCCTCAACGCCCTCCAGGGCGTCCGCGGCGGGCAGCGCGTGACCAGCCCCACGCCCGAGAGCACCTATCAGGCGCTCGAGAAGTACGGTCGCGACCTCACCGCCGAGGCGCGCGCCGGCAAGCTCGACCCGGTCATCGGCCGCGACGACGAGATCCGCCGCACCATCCAGGTCCTCAGTCGGCGCACGAAGAACAACCCGGTTCTGATCGGCGAGCCTGGCGTCGGCAAGACGGCCATCGTCGAGGGCCTCGCCCAGCGGATCGTCCGGGGCGACGTGCCCGAGGGCCTCAAGGACAAGCGCGTCGTTGCGCTCGACCTGGGCGCCGTGATCGCCGGCGCCAAGTTCCGCGGCGAGTTCGAGGAGCGCCTCAAGGCGGTCCTCAAGGACATCAAGGACTCCGAGGGCGGGGTCGTCCTGTTCATCGACGAGCTGCACACGGTGGTGGGCGCCGGCGCCGCCGAGGGCGCGATGGACGCGTCCAACCTGCTCAAGCCGATGCTCGCCCGCGGCGAGCTGCACACCATCGGCGCCACCACGCTCGACGAGTACCGCAAGCACATCGAGAAGGACGCGGCGCTCGAGCGGCGCTTCCAGCCGGTGCTGGTCGACCAGCCCACGGTCGAGGAGACGATCTCGATCCTGCGCGGCCTCCGCGAGCGCTACGAGGTGCACCACGGCGTCCGGATCACGGACTCCGCGCTGGTCGCGGCGGCCACGCTGTCCAACCGCTACATCACGGAGCGCTTCCTGCCCGACAAGGCGATCGACCTCGTGGACGAGGCGGCGAGCCGGCTGCGCATGGAGATCGACTCCATGCCGATCGAGCTCGACGAGCTGGAGCGCCGTCGGATCCAGCTCGAGATCGAGCGCGAGGCGCTGCGCAAGGAGACGGACGAGGCGTCGCACCAGCGGCTCGAGGCGCTCGAGAAGGAGCTGGCCGACATCGGCGAGCAGGCGGGCGCGATGAAGCAGCGCTGGGAGGCGGAGAAGTCCGCCATCGGCGCCATGCGCGCCACGAAGTCCGAGATCGAGCAGCTGGCGGTGCGGATCGAGCAGGCCGAGCGAGAGGCCGACTACGGCCGGGCGGCCGAGCTCAAGTACGGCCGCGCTCGCGAGCTGGCGGAGCAGCAGAAGCAGCAGGAGGCGGCGATCGCCGCGCTCCAGGGCCCCGGCGCGCTGCTCAAGGAGGAGGTCACCGCGGACGACATCGCCGACATCGTGGGGGCCTGGACGGGCATCCCGGTCGCGCGGCTGATGGAGGGCGAGCTCGAGAAGCTGGTCCACATGGAGGAGCGCCTCCACCAGCGCGTCGTCGGCCAGGACGAGGCGATCCAGGCTGTGTCCGACGCGGTGCGGCGGGCGCGAGCGGGGCTCAAGGACCCGCGGCGGCCGATCGGGAGCTTCCTGTTCCTCGGTCCCACGGGCGTCGGCAAGACCGAGCTCGCGCGGGCGCTGGCCCAGTTCCTGTTCGACGACGAGCAGGCGATGGTCCGGCTCGACATGAGCGAGTACATGGAGAAGTTCGCCGTGTCCCGCCTGACCGGGGCGCCTCCCGGCTACGTGGGCTACGAGGAGGGCGGCCAGCTCACCGAGGCGGTCCGGCGGCGCCCGTACCAGGTGATCCTGCTCGACGAGGTCGAGAAGGCGCACCCGGACGTGTTCAACGTGCTGCTCCAGGTGCTCGACGACGGGCGCCTGACTGACGGGCAGGGTCGGACGGTCGACTTCCGGAACACGGTCGTGATCATGACCTCCAACGTGGGCTCGCAGCAGATCGCCGCCTTCAGCGGCCGCACGGACAGCGAGTCCTACGAGGCGATGAAGCGCCAGGTCACCGACCAGCTGCGGGGCGTCTTCCGGCCGGAGTTCCTCAACCGCGTGGACGAGGTGATCGTGTTCCACTCGCTCACCGATG
>JAJXUG010000041.1 GCA_021783095.1 Chloroflexota bacterium
CTGGAACGCGCCCGGTCGCGCAGTCTCGGACCGAGGCGTCGGCAGGCCGGTTGGGTCGCCGAGGATGTCTGCCGATCAGGGAGTCGGCCCGGACCGGCAGGACGTGTTGCCAACTCTTGGTGAGGAGTCACCACCAGTGCACCACTCTGCGGGAGAATGTCGAGCGTTCGAGGCCGCTGGTATCTCGGGGATCGGAGTGAGGGGAACAACAATGGGCACGATGACGCTCCAGCGGCTACTCATTGTGGTCATCGTCGCTGTCCTGCTGGTCCTGGCAGCGACCCTCGTCGCATCCATCTGGGGCATGAACATCGACCTGTAGGTCGCTGCCCGCGGGTCTCGGCATCCAATAGCCCGGGCCCGCCGACAGACCTGATCGGATCGCAAGAGGCCGCGGCCAGTCCGCCCCACCGAACGCGCGACAGAGCGTGAGGTCTGGGTGCTGGCCGCGGTGCTCGCGGCGGCCTCCGAGAAGGCGGCCGCCCACCGGCTCGGCCTGTCGCGCTCGACTGTCAAGCACCGCCTGGCCAACGCGCGGTCGAAGGTCGGCGCGGAGACGACGGCGCAGCTGGTGTGGATCCTGGCGCCGCGGCTGCCCGAACCCGAGGGCGGAGCGGATGCGGACGAGTAACGCCCGCCGGTCGAGAGTCGGACCGCAACCGTCACCCGGCCCTTGCGCCAGCGCGGCGTCGGCGTACCCTCGCGAGCACCTGAGCCGGAGATTGGCCGGCCGGAATGGGGATGTCAGATGCGCCGGGCGTGCTGGACGATCGCCATCACAACGGTCCTGATGCTCGCGGTGTCCGCGCCGGCAGCGGCCGGAGTGGCCCCGACGTGGGTTGCGGTCACCGGACCCGCGGACTGGGCACCGACGCCTGGCTACATGCTCGAGATTGGCCGCGACGCCTGGATCATCAACGCGACCAATGGCGGCGGGGTCACCGCCGTGCCGCTCGGCCAGCCCACGGTCGTCCGCGTCCGCCGCCTTTCCGACTGCGCGCCGGTGGTCCGCTTCGTGGCGCAGCCGGGTCGCGACTACACGATCCGCTTCGCGTCGAGCGGCTCGGCTCGGGTCGAGGACTGGACGGGCCAGGGGATGGACTCGGGCCCGGCGCTCGGTGATCCGGTCAATCCTGTTTGCCCGGCGCTCCCCGACACGTCCACGGCGGCCCCCGCGGCCCCGCCTGGCGCCTCGCAGGACCTCGCTCCACTCGGGATCGCCGGAGCGGCCGGGCTCCTCGCGGCGCTCCTGACCCTTCGGCGCAGACAGGCTCGCCGTCCGCAGCCCTGAGCCCGCCGGCTCGGCCTCTCGCACTCGACCGCCATGCACCACCTGGCGAACGCCCGGTCGAAGGTGGGGGCCGCCACGACGGCCCAGCTGGGGTGGATCGTCGGTCGGCGCCTGCCGGAGCCGGAGGGCCAGGCGCAGGCTCAGGCGGACGAGAACTAGCCGCTGCTCGACGAACTCGAATGCCGATCCAGTGTCCCGTGAATGCCGGATGGCCGCGTCGGGGTCTTACGGATCGCGGCCTCCCCGCCTTCGGCGATACTTGCGGCGACGACGCCCGCGAGGCACCAACTGACAGAGGGGACGATGACGCTGCGGTTCGATGGGGTGAGCTTCTCCTACGGCTCTGGCGCCCTCGGACGCGGCCCTCGGACGCGGGTGTTCGAGGACTTCTCCTGGGAGGTGCCACAGGGCCGCACGGTGCTCCTGGGACCCAACGGCGCCGGCAAGACAACCCTGCTCGGCCTCGGCGCGAGCGCGCTGGCGCCGGCGTCGGGCAGCGTGCGCCTCGGGACCGCCTCCAGCACCGCCCGTCGGGAGCGGGCGGCGTTCCGGCGCGCCGTGGGCTGGATGCCGCAGCAGGTCCGGGCGATCGCCGGCCTCACGTGCCGCGAGCAGGTCGCCTACGCCGGGTGGCTCAAGGGCCTCGACCGCCGGGCGGCCTGGGAGGCGGCCGGCGGGGCGCTCGCGCGCGTGGACCTCGTAGCCGAGGCGGGCCGCCGCACCTCCCAGCTCTCGGGCGGGCAGCAGCGCCGGGTCGGGCTCGCCCAGGCGCTCGTCCACGAGGCCGACGTGCTGCTCCTCGACGAGCCGACCGCTGGCCTGGACCCAAACCAGCGTGCCCGGTTCCGGGACGTGCTGCGGGAGATCGCGCACGACATCCCGGTTGTGGTCTCGACCCACCAGGTCGACGACCTGACCGACCTGTTCGACACGGTCGTCGTCATGGACCACGGACGGCTGGTGTTCTCGGGGACGCCCGCGGCGTTCATGGCGCTGGCGCCTGCCGGCAGCGCCTTCCCGGCCGAGGCCTCCTACGGCACGCTCGTCGCGGGCGATTGACGTGATCGGCCTCCGCTCCTCCCTGCGGGCGATGCCCGCGCTCTGGCTCGCCCTCCCGATGGTCCTGCTCGCGGGCGCTTACGGCATGGCGCTCTACCCCTCGGACCACTACGGCCTGGGGGCGACCGCGATGGGCACGGGCGCCCTCCCGTTCATCGCGGGGTTCACCGCCGCCACGGCCGCCTGGGAGGGCGCAAGACTGCGCCCGGCCGTCTGGTGGTCGCCCGCCGTCCGCTCCCAGCTCGAGGTCGCCGGCTGGGCCGTGCTGCCCTCTGTTCTGGTCGGCGTCCTGGCGCTCCTCGTCGCCGTCGCGGTGCTGCTCGTGCGCTCCGGTGCGACCGTCCCCGATCTGACCCTCATCGCGGTCGGCGTGCTCGACCTCGTCGCGTGGGCGGCCGTCGGGTTCGCGGCCGGCATCCTGCTGCCCGTCCCGGTCGCGGTGCCGGTCGGGATCCTGCTGCCCTTCGTGTGGCTCGCCTTCGTACCGGCGATGTACCCAGTGTGGCTCCGCCACCTCACGGGGATGTTTCGCGACTGCTGCGGGCTCAACGAGGCGTTGGCACCGGCCGCGGTCGTCGCGTCGGTCCTGGTCGACATCGGGGTCATCGTCGCGGCGGTCGTCCTTGTCGCGGGGTGGAGGTCGATGCGGCAGCGCGGGGGATCTGGCCGTGCCAGAGCCATCCCCATCGTCGCCTCCGGCCTCGTCCTGGTCCTGACGCTCCGCGCGGGCGTCGGGCTGGTCTCGGGCATGACCTACGCGCCCGTGGTGACCAGGGACCAGGCCCAACTCACCTGCCGGGAGCGCGCCGGCTTGACGCTCTGCCTGTGGCCCGAGCACGCCCCGGAGGCCGATGCGCTCGCCGCCGTCGCGTCGGACGTTCGCAGCCGCTGGCTCGCCGCTGGCATCGACGCACCGGCCATCTTCACGGAGGCTGCCCGGTCCGTCGCGCCTGCCGGGTCGCTCGCCTTCGGGGTTTCGGGAACCGCGCCTGATGACGTGATCCGCGCCCTCGCCGTCGCCATGGCCCCGCCATACCCCGTGTGCATCGACCCCCGGACGGGAACCCAGATGGGCACGACCGGCGCCGGCGCGATGACGTGGCTCCAAGCCTGGTATGCCGCCGCCGGCGGCATGTCGCCGGGCCGCCTCGTCGAGGAATACGGCTACGGGCAGGGCATGCCGGGCACTACGCTCGATCCGCTGCCCACCGTCGACGCCCTCTGGAAGGTGTCGCCCGAGGCGCGGCGGGCCTGGGTCGCGCACGCCGCGGCCCTCGTGGCGACCTGCGAGGAGGTCGAGGTCGATCTCACCGTGCGTCCGTGAGCCTCTACCTGCGGGTCCGGGGCGCTCGAGTGATCGCTTCGGTGGTAGCCGTCGTCGTCGCGCTCCTCGCGTGGCCCGGCTCGTCCATGGGGGCGACTCCGAGCCCGACCGGGGCGACCATGATGGCGGGGGCATTCCTCGCAATTGCCGTGCCTGCGGTGGTCGGGTGGGGCTGTGCCCGTGGTGACGGTCGGCTGGAGTCGACGGGCGTTCGGCCCATCAAGTGGGCCGACCTCGCGATCACCCTGGTCGCGACGGGCGTTGTCGCACTCGTGGCCGTCCTGCTCCACGCCGTCGGCATGGCCGACGCGGGCCTCGTGGCTGCGCGTGCGGTCCTGACCTACCTCGGGTTCCTGCTGTTGGCCGCCGCCTTCGCGGGCTGGCGGCTCGCGCCCGTGGCCCCAGCCCTGTTCCTGCTCGCCGTCGCGGTGTTCGGTCGGGGCGAGGACATCGAGCACCCGGCCCGCTGGGCGTTCATCGCGGCGCGTGGGGACGACTCGGCTTCGTGGCTGCTCACGGGGATCGTGCTGGTGGTGGGCATGGCCGCCTACCTGGTGGCCCCGCGTCGGCTGGACTTGTCACCGTCGACCGAGTAGCGCCGTCTCGTGCGGCAGCCGCACGCCCTTGCGAGGTAGCTGTCTGATGGCGGGCATGGCCCAAACGACCAAGTAGTCATCCGCCCGCCGCTGCCCGACGCTACAGGGCATGACGGCGCGCTGGTCCGGTCCACACCGGCTCCCGGGCCCCCCGGCCTGTTGCGACCCCGGGTACGCCACACGCTCACGAGCTGGCGTCGCTGGGCAAGGGCTACATCCGCCGGAGTGTCGAGGCGGAGGCCCGCGGAAGGGCAGCCGCGATCGCGGGCGAGTTCAGGTGGAAGTGCGCAAGACTGGTCGGGGCGAGAGGACCAGAGCCTCCGCTACCCACCTCATCCGCGGATGCTCCGTGGTCATGGGGGGCGAGCGCCCACCGCTGGGCGTGGATCGCATCGCATGACGGTGCGACCGGGCCAGCCCACCCAGGCGTCGGGCCGGCCGATGACAGCTCAGGAGGCCGCCGGCTCAAGCGGCGAGAGCTCGACGATCGTCGCGGCGACCGGCTCCCGGATGCACGCCTCGCCACACGGTCTGTCCCACAGCGCGACCGTCACGCGCAGTCGGGCTTGAACCGCCCTGACTTCGATGGAGACTCCACCACTTGGAGGATCATGGAGTCATGGCAGAGCACAGCAGCAGCCCGTCCCAGCGGCGGTACCCGCCCGAGCTCCGGGAGCGGGCCGTCCGCATGGTCCTCGAGACCAGCAGCGAGCGGGGTGAGCGCTTCGGCGCGGTCACCCGGGTGGCGGGCCAGCTCGGCGTCGGGCCCGAGTCCCTGCGCAAGTGGGTCCACCAGGCCGAGGTCGACGGCGGCAAGCGGACAGGCCTCACGACCGAGGAGCGGGCCCGGATGAAGGAGCTCGAGCGGGAGAACCGCGAGTTGCGCCGGGCCAACGAGATCCTCAAGAGCGCCGCGGCTTTCTTCGGGGCGGAGCTCGACCGCCGGTCCTCGCGATGATCAGCTTCATCGACGACCACAAGGCTCTCCACGGGGTTGAGCCGATCTGCCGGACGCTGGCGATCGCCCCGTCGACCTACTACGCGGCGAAGGCCCGGCCGCCATCCGCCCGCTCGGTCCGGGACGCGGCCCTGGGTGCCGACATCGGCCGCATCCACAAGGGCAACTACGCGGTGTACGGCGCGCGCAAGCTGTGGCACGCCCTGCGCCGCGAGGGCACCCCGGTCGGCCGCGACCACGTCGGGCGCCTGATGCGCGGCCTCGGCCTCGCGGGCGCGGTTCGGGGCAAGGCAAGGCGCACGACGATCCCGTCCGAGCTCTCCCCGCGTCCCGCCGACCTCGTCGAGCGGGTGTTCGCGGCCCCGGCCCCGAACCGGCTCTGGCTGGCCGACATCACGTACGTGTCGACCTGGTCGGGGTTCTGCTACACCGCGTTCGTGATCGACGCCTTCAGCCGCGCCATCGTGGGCTGGCGGGTGTCGTCCTCGCTGCGGGCCGAGCTCGCCCTCGACGCGCTCGAGATGGCGATCTGGAGCCGGCGCCCGGACGACCTCGCGGGCCTCGTCCACCACAGCGATCGAGGGGTCCAAGGCGGATTCCGTCGGTCGTCGCAACACCTCGATATGGAGGTGCTGCGATGGGCGTTCGAGAGCGGCGGTTGGCGATCCAGGCGATGCGCGGCCAGATCTGGTCGCCAGGCAGGCCATCGATCGCGTGGCGTGAAGACCGTGTCCGGTTCTGGAAGGCGATCGCCCGGGGCGTTACCACGGAGGAGGCCGCTGCCGAGGCGAGGGTCTCACCTTCGGTCGGAGCGCGCTGGTTCAGGCAGGCTGGCGGCATGCCGTCCCTGTCGCTCCTCCCGGTCTCCGTTCGCTACCTGACGTTCGCCGAACGGGAGGAGGTCGCGATCCTGCACGCGCAGCAGCGCGGCGTGCGCGAGATCGCCCGTCACCTGGGTCGCTCGCCCTCGACGATCTCCCGCGAGCTGCGGCGCAACGCGTCGACCCGCGGCTACCAGGTGTCGTATCGGGCGACAACGGCCCAGTGGCACGCCGAGCGGCGCGCCAGCCGGCCCAAGGTCGCCAAGCTCGCCGCCAACCCTGCGCTCCGCGACTACGTCCAGGACCGGCTCGCCGGGATGATCAAGCGACCCGACGGCGCCCACATTGCCGGGCCCACGGTGCGCTTCATCGGCCGCCGCCACGGACGTCGAGCCGACCGACGCTGGGCGAGGGCGTGGAGTCCCGAACAGATCTCGCACCGGCTGCGCATCGACTTCCCCGATGATGCGTCGATGCGGGTCTCCCACGAGGCGATCTACCAGGCGCTCTACGTCCAGGGCCGCGGCGCCCTCCGGCGCGAGCTCGTCTCGTGCCTGCGCACCGGGCGGGCGCTGCGCGTCCCCCGGGCCCGCACCGCGGGGCGCGGCAAGGGCTTCGTGACCCCGGAGCTCCTGATCAGCGAGCGGCCGGCCGAGGTCCAGGATCGCGCCGTGCCCGGCCACTGGGAGGGCGACCTCATCATCGGCCTCAACGGCTCATCGATCGGGACCCTGGTCGAGCGCACCACCCGGTTCACGCTGCTGCTGCACCTGCCACCGATGGACGGCCACGGCAGCCAGGTGCGGCTCAAGAACGGTCCGGCTACAGCCGGCCACGGCGCCGAGGCGGTGCGCGACGCGATCGCCAATGCCATCGGCACCATGCCCGAGCAGCTCCGGCGGTCGCTGACCTGGGACCAGGGAGCGGAGCTGGCCCAGCACGTCCAGCTGCGGATCGACACCGGCGTCGAGATCTACTTCTGCGACCCACACAGTCCCTGGCAGCGCGGCTCCAACGAGAACACCAACGGTCTGCTGCGGCAGTACTTCCCGAAGGGCACCGACCTTGCCCGGCACTCCCGAGCCGATCTCGACGCCGTCGCCCTCGCGCTCAACACGAGGCCCCGCAGGACGCTGGTCTGGAAGACCCCCGCCGAGGCGCTTGAGGAACTCCTACACTCGGCGTGACAAGGCCGTGTTGCGACGACTGGTTGAGCCCGCCCAATACCTGTCCATCAAGTACACCGAGCGCCTGGCCGACGAGGGTGCCGTCACCTCGGTCGGGAGCAAGGGGGGCTCCTACGACAACGCCCTCGCCGAGACGGTCAACGGCCTGTACAAGGCCGAGCTCATCCGGGCGCAGGGCCCGTGGCGGACGGCCGACCAGGTCGAGCTCGCGACCGCGGGCCGGGTCGCCTGGTGGAATGCGGAGCGGCTCCACGGGGCCTGCGGCGACATCCCGCCCGCCGAGTTCGAGGCGGCCTACCATCACCGCCTAAAGGCGAGCGAGGCCGCCTGAAACCCAATCACTCGAGTCTCCACGGAACCCAGGGCGGTTCACCCCGGAGGTGCTGAAGAGTCGCCCGGCAGTCCGAGCTCTCTACAACAACCTGAAGGCGAGCGTCGCCACCGGCGCGTTTGTCGTCAGGAGCGCCGAGACGCTCACCGAGTACACGGCCACCGGCGACTCGGTGCTCGACCTAGCGCTGATGCTTGACGTCGCAGTGCGGTCCGCTCGGCCGGACGCGTGGCGGGGCGTCCACGCCAAGGAGCAGGTGATCAAGGCGGCGCTCTACACGGTTCTCCAGGACCGCGACGAGGTGGAGCGGCTCTTCCAGATCGTCAAGGCGCAGGGCGAGTACTGACCGTGCCGGAGATCGCGCTGGGCGACATCACGGTTGAGGTGGTCCTGAAGGACATCAAGAACGTCCACCTCAGCGTCTACCCGCCTGCCGGTCGCGTGCGCATTTCGGCGCCGGCCTCGATGACCCTCGATACGGTCCGCCTCTTCGCCATCGCGAAGCTGGACTGGATCCGGCAGCAGCAGAAGAAGCAGCGCGCACAGGAGCGCGAGACCGCGCGCGAGTGCGTGGACCGGGAGAGCCACTACGTCTGGGGGGTCCGCTACCTGATGAAGGTGGTCGAGACGGAAGCGGCTCCTAGCGTTCGGCGGGAGCACCGCAAGCTCGTACTGCATGTGCGGCCACGCTCGGATGCTGCTGTCCGGCGCGCGGTTCTCGCCGGCTGGTATCGGGACATCCTCAAGGCCGCACTCCCGCCGCTGATCGCCGCGTGGGAGCCCAGGCTCCTCGTGACAGTCGACGCCTTCCATGTGCAGCAGATGAAGACGAAGTGGGGCAGCTGCAACCCCGCCGCGCGGTCAATCCGCCTGAACACGGAGCTAGCGAAGAAGCCGACCGAATGCCTCGAGTACCTCGTGCTGCACGAGATGGTCCACCTGCTCGAGCCCACCCACAACGCCCGCTTCGTCGCCCTGATGACGCAGTTCATGCCGGATTGGCGCCACCGCAAGCAGGCCCTGAACCGGCTCCCGATCGGGCATCCGGCCTGGTCCTACTGAACCTTCCGGGCGCTTCAAAGGACGTACCGACTCCACAGGGCGGATTACTCGGAGGAGACGCCGGGACCGGCCGTGACCTTCCGCTACCTGCTCGTCGAGGCGAGCCCACAAGTCCTCGAAGCCGCCGTCGGCGCGACGTAGGCGAGTTCACCGAGGTGCTGTCGCCGCGCTTGTGTGGTTGACGATCGAGTAGGCCCCGGTCGCCCCGCCGCGAGCTGGACGCCGGCCAGTCTGAGCGGCCCCGCGTGATCGGTCCGGCGGGCGGGGAGGCGGGATCAGCCGATCCTTCGCCTCTTCGCTTATCGCGCGCTTACCCGCATCCCCGACGTCGTCCGCCAGGCTGTCACGACACGGCGAAAGGGCGGAGCGGGGGCCAGGTGCACCGTGGCGGGCGTGGCTGACTGCGCCTCAAGCGCTCGTGGCGCAATCGCGATCGGAAGCCCGGAGACTGACTGGGAGCGACTAGGCTGGGTCGATCAGGTGCAAGCCCGTACGGAGAAAGACGACATGACGGACGACCTGCCGTTCGGCCGCTACGCGGGCGCCGGGCGGACGATCCTGGATCCACCGCGCCAGCGCGACGGGACCGCCCGCCACGGCTACGGGCTCGACGTCTTCGCCCAGTGCGGCTACACCTGCGTGTACTGCGGGCTGGACATGGCGAGCGACTTCCGGGCGTGGCTCCAGCTGTCGGTCGACCACGTCGTCCCCCACCAGATGGCGGGCCAAGGCTTCGACCGCCGGCACGTCGAGAGCGTCTCCAACCTCGTCACCTGCTGCCGGGCGTGCAACGACCTCGGCAACCGCTACGCGCCTCCCCCGGGGCCAGCCCCGACGACGGATGATGAGTTCCTCGCCCTCCGGGACAGCGTCTTCCGCGACCGGCGCGCGATGATCCTGAAGCGCCGGGCCGAGGAGGAGGCCGTCTACCGGAAGCTCATCGCCGGCAGCCCGCGATGACCGCGATCGACCGCGAGGCCCTGCGGGCGCCGCTCGCGGGGACCGGGTCCCCGGGCCGCGCGCGGCAGCTGCTCCTCGAGTCCGCCGGCCGCGCCACGGGGCCGCTCGATGCGCTCCGGTGGGGATCCCGAAGGCGAGCCTGCGAATCCTCGCCGGCCACGCGGAGGCGTTCGCGCCGCACGGCCCGATCGGGCGCTGGCGGGGCGCCGCGGCAGAGCCGGACGGCCCGGCCCAGTGGCCCTGGTACGAGTACGGCGACGCGGTCGCCCGGTTCGAGCAGGACATGTACGCGGCCAAGCTCGTCCGGTCGATCGACTGGATGCGGTGGGCGGGAACCCCAGAGGCACAGCTCTTGATCTCCGACCCGACAGCGATCGCCGAGGCCTCGCCCGACGACCTGATCTACCTCCTGACCGCGATCGTCCGGGGCGAGCGCTTCAGCGACGGCGAGATCGCCGGCGCGTACGAGCGAGGCACGCTGCTCGCGATCGCGGAGCGGGCGCGGGCCCTGCTCGACGGGGAGGCGGGGTAGGCGTGTCGCGCGCAGGCCCATGCCCGACGGGTACCAGGTCTCCGCTCAGTCAGTTCGTCGAGGCGTTCCGGACGTAGCGGTGAGGCCCGATGAACCCGACGTGGACGAGCCCCGTTGCCCCTTTCGTGTCGTCGTGGAAGTAGACCCGTGGAGACAGCCGCCCGCCGCCCTCGGCGATCTTGCAGTGGGCCTCCATCACGACCTCGCCGCTCGGGGACGAGTCGGGCGCAACTTGAACGGTCGTGGTTGCCCCTTGACGACAGTCCTATGATCTGTGCGTATTCACAGGACGGCTGTGCGTTCACTCACATTGTCTCGGAGGTGAAGCAACCGTGTCGTGGCTGGAGGAGCTGTTCGGGGTCCGCAAACCCGTCATCGGGATGCTGCACCTCGCCGCCCTGCCGGGAGACCCGGAGTTCGACCCGCAGACCGGCATGGCCGCCGTGGTCGACCGAGCGGCACGCGATCTGTCCGCCCTGATCGCGGGCGGCGTCGACGCGATCCTCGTCTCGAACGAGTACAGCCGACCGTACCTCACGAAGACCGAGCGGGTCACCGCGGCCGCGATGGGGCGGGTCATCGGCGAGCTGCGACGGGGCATCACCGTGCCGCTCGGCGTGAACGTGCTGTGGGACGCCGAGGCCTCGCTCGACCTCGCGGCCGCCGTGGACGCGGCCTTCGTGCGCGAGATCTTCACGGGCGTCTACGCGAGCGACTTCGGCCTGTGGGACACGAACGTGGGGCGCACCAGCCGGCACCGGGCAAGGCTCGGGATCCCCGGCGTCAGGCTGCTGTTCAACGTCGTGCCGGAGGGCGCCGCGTACCTCGCGAGCCGCGACCTGGCCCGCCTGACGCGGTCGACGGTGTTCAACGCGCTCCCCGACGCGCTCTGCGTCTCCGGCCTGACCGCGGGCGCGCCGACCGACGAGGCCCAGCTCCAGGTCGTCAAGGACGAAGCGGGCGGCGTCCCCGTGTTCGCCAACACCGGCGTTACGGCGGAGAACGCCGCGGCCGCCCTTGCGATCGCGGACGGCGCGGTGATCGGCACGGCGTTCAAGCGGGACGGACGGTTCGAGAACGAGGTCGACGAACAGCGCGTCCGCGACCTGATGCTCGTGGTGCGCAGCCTCCGCGAGGCCGGCGATGCCCCCTGAGGGCGCCCTCCCCCTGTTCATCGGGGTGGACGTCGGCACGTCGGAGACGAAGGGCGCCGTCGTCGCCTCCGACGGGTCGACCGTCGCGCAAGCGCGGCGGCCGCATGCCCTGCTGACGCCCGAGCCCGGCTTCGCCGAGCACGACCCCGAGACGGCCTGGTGGCAGGGACTCTGCTCGGTCGTCGGAGCGCTCCTGGCCGCGCCGGGCGTGGAGCGATCGCGGCTTGCCGCGATCGCCTGCAGCGGGATCGGGCCGTGCGTGCTGCCCACGGACGCGGACCTCCGACCGCTGTCGATGGCCATCCTGTACGGGGTCGACACCCGAGCGGAGGCGCAGATCCTGCGGCTGGCCACATCCCTCGGCGCCGACGAGATCGAGGCGCGGGCGGGCTGCCACCTGAGCAGCCAGTCCGCCGGCCCGAAGATCGCCTGGCTGCGCGACGAGCAGCCGGAAGTCCATCGCGGGGCCCGGTGGTTCCTCACCTGCCAGTCGTTCCTGGTCGCGAGGCTCACGGGGCAGGTGGTCATCGACCGCACGACCGCGAGCCACTTCCACCCCCTCTACGACCGGCGGACGGATGCCTGGAACACGGCGGGGTGCGAGGACTTCGTGCGGCCCGGGCAGCTCGCGCGGATCGTGGACGCGACCGCTGTCGCGGGGACTGTGACGCCGACGGCCGCAGCAGCGACGGGCCTCCCAGCCGGCCTGCCGGTGATCGCCGGGACGGCCGACGCTCCCGCCGAGGCCGTCGCGAGCGGGGTCCTCGCCCCGGGCGACCAAATGGTCATGTACGGCTCGTCATCGTTCGTCATCCAGGTGACGGACCGGCCGTCCGCCAGCGCCGTCCTGTGGCCGTCGCCGTTCGCCCTCCCGGCCACGCACTCCCTGTCCGGCGGAAGCTCGACCGCGGGCACGCTCATCCGCTGGTTCGAGCGCGAGGTCATGGGAGCGGAGGCGACGCCCGAGACGCACGCCGCCTTCAGCTCGCTCGCAGACGCCGCCGCGCCCGGCGCCCGCGGGCTCCTGGCCCTGCCGTACTTCCACGGCGAGCGGACGCCGCTTTTCGACGCCGGGGCAAGGGGCGTCATCCTCGGGCTCGGGCTCGAGCACACTCGAGCGGACCTCGCGCGGGCGGTGGTCGAGGGCGTCGCCCACTCGATGGCGGACGTCCTCCTCGCCTTCGACCGCGACGGCCACCCACCTTCCAGGATCCGCGCGGTGGGCGGCGGCACCCGCAACCGCGCCTGGGTGCAGGCGGTGTCGGACATCTACGGCGCAGACCAAGAGGTCGTCGAGACGCTCGGCGCCTGCCAGGGCGACGCCGCCCTCGCCGCGCTGGCCGTCGGGGCGCTGGACGACCCGGAGGAGTGCCGCGCATGGGTGTCGCCCCGGGACGTGGTGCGGCCTCGGGCCGAGCTTAGGGACCTCTACCGGCGGGACCACGAGCGCTTCGGCGCGCTCTACGCGCGGACCCGAGACCTGCTCCCCGACCCGGCGAGAGCGGAGGCGCGCCGATGAGCCCGTCCGCACGCTGGGCAGCCGTCGCGCGCCAGGCGGCCGACGGCACGGGGGTCGGGGCCGGGTCGAAGGTGCTGGTGCTCGTCAACCACGAGCGCGCGGCCGACGCCCTCGCGGCCCTCGCCGACGAGGTCTACCGCCGTGGCGCCCGCCTCCAGGTCCTCTGGGCCGGCGGCCGGCTCGACCAGGCCGCGCTCGCGCACGCCCCGCTCGCCATGCTCGAGGAGTCGCCCTACCTCGAGGAGCAGGCGACGCGCTGGGCCGACGTCCAGATCGAGCTGCGCGCCATGGTGCCGCCGTCCCGGGCGGCCGTCGACAGCGACCGCCTGGCGGCGCTCCGGCGCATGCGCGGGCGGCTCTCGGGCCTGCGCTGGCAGGAGACCCGCTGGACGATCCTGCGCGTGCCGACGCCCGAGTGGGCGCACCTCGCCGGGGTGCCGTTCGCGGCGCTGGAGGCGGAGTTCTTCGAGGGCTGCCTGGCCCCCTGGGGCACCCTGCGGCGCCGGTGGGCGGACCTCGCACGCACGCTCGGCGGCGCACGCACCGTTCGGATCGCGGACGAGGACGGGTCGCTCGACCTCGACGTGACGGGCCGCACGTGGGCGGTCAACGCGGGCGAGTCGAACCTGCCCGACGGCGAGGTCTACACCGCGCCGGTCGAGACGGCGACCCGGGGCCGGATCACGTTCCCCGGCCGGTTCTGGTTCGGCGAGGCCGAGGTCGCCGACCTGCGGCTCGAGTTCGAGGCCGGGCGCGTCGTCCGGGTCGAGGCCGAGCGCGGGGCCGGCTTCGTGCGGGCGATCGTCGACTCGGACGCCGGCTCAGCGCGCGTGGGCGAACTCGGCATCGGGCTGAACGCGGCGATGCGGACGCTCGCCGGCGACCTGCTGATCGACGAGAAGGTGCCCGGAACGGTGCACATCGCGCTCGGCCGCGCCTACCCGGAGTGCGGCGGGGTGAACGCCTCGGCGATCCACTGGGACATCGTCAAGGACCTGCGGGCGCGCGGCGCGCGGAACGGCGGAGACCTGCTGATCGACGGGGCGCCCCTGATCGCCGGCGGCGCGCTGGCCGGGGCGCTCGGGGCCGCAGTGAACGGGACAGGAGGATGACGACGGTGGCGCAGCCCAGGATCCAGATCGCCGTGGACGTGGACAACATCGCCCGCGCCCGATCCGTCGTGCAGGCCGCGCTCGCGGCAGGCGCCGACTGGATCGAGATCGGCAAGCCCCTCATCGAGTTCGAGGGCATCCGAGCCGCCGCCGAGCTGTGCCGCAGCTTCCCCGGTGCCTACGTGCTCATGGACCTCATGATCATGGCCGCCCCGCGCAAGTACATCGAGGCCGCCGCGCAGGCTGGGGTCCGCAACGTCACCGTGACAGCGCTCGCGCCGTGGGAGACGGTCAAGGCGGCGATCGACGTCGGGCACGAGGCCGGCGTCGAGGTCACCGTCGACATGTTCAACGTCGCCGACCCGGTCGACTGCGCGAGGCGGGCCGAGGCCGCCGGGGCCGACTACGTGATGGTCCACTTCGGGGTCGACCAGAAGAGAAACGACCCGAGCGGGTCCCCGATCGCCACCCTGCGGCGCGTGGCAGAGACGGTCCGCACCCCAGTGTCGTACGCGACCTACGACATCGCCGAGAGCCTCGCCGCCTGCGCCGCCGGCGCCGCCGTGATCGTCCAGGGGGAGCCGCTGATCTCCGCCGCCAACGTCGAGGCCGCCGTGCGCGCGTTCATCGACGAGACCAAGGACAGGAACCCGAATGGCTGACACGATGCGCGCCGCGGTGGTGTACAAGCGCGAGGGCCGCAAGCGCATCGAGGTGCGCGACGTGCCGATCCCGCAGCCCGGCCCCGGCGAGGTGCTCGTCCGGGTCGGCCGGGTCGGGCTCTGCGGCTCGGACGTCCACGGCTTCTTCGACCCCGACGGGACCTCGCGTGCCGAAGGGCTGATCATGGGCCACGAGGCGGGCGGGCACGTCGCCGCCCTCGGCGAGGGGGTCACCGGGCCCGCGGTCGGGGCGCCGGTCGCCCTCGACCCCCAGGTCGCCTGCGGCACCTGCCCGCAGTGCCGCTCGGGCCTCGTGTCGATCTGCGACAACAAGCAAGTCATCGGCTCGAGCCTCCGCGGGTTCCGCCACGGCGCGCTCGCCGAGTACATCGCGGTGCCGGCGCGACAGGTCCACCCGATCCCGGACACGATGTCGATGGCCGACGCGGCGTCGATCGAGCCCCTGGCCAACGCGGCGCACGCCGTGCGCCGGGCCGCCCTCGCGGGCGACGAGACGGTGGCGGTCATCGGCGCCGGCGCGATCGGGCTCTGCCTCGTCCAGCTCCTGCGCTCGCGCGTCACCGGTCTGGTGATCGCGACCGACGTGTCGGCCTCCCACCTCCGCCTTGCGAGCGAGCTCGGCGCTGACGTCACGGTCAACGCGCTCGAGGAGGACGTGGTCCAGGTGCTCCGCGAGAAGACCGGGGGCCAGGGTGTCCCCGTGGTCTTCGAGGCGGTCGGGATCGACGCCACGTACACGCAGGCGATCGGCGCCGTCCGCAAGCGTGGGACGGTCATCGCGTTCGGCGCGGTGCAGGACACGGTGACGGTGCCCCTGCTGCCGATCCTCCACAAGGAGATCTCCATCGTCGGCAGCACCGGCGCGAACGAGGAGACAGCCGAGGCGGTCGCCCTCGCCGCGACGGGCGCCGTCGACCTCCGCCCGCTCGTCACGCACATCTTCCCGCTCGACAAGGCCGAGGAGGCGTTCGAGGCCGCCCGGGGCGCGGCCGCGATCGGCGCCATCAAGGTCCAGGTCGAGGTCTGACGTCGCCGCCGTGGCCGGGATCAGGAGGCGCTTGTGAAGAACGAACGGACCGAGGCCCTGCTCGCGCTCCTCAAGGCCGGCGAGGTGGTGCGCGTCGCGGACCTCGCGCAGACGCTCGGCGTGTCCGAGATGACCGTGCGCCGCGACCTGAACGAGCTCGAGGCGCTCGGCTCGGTCAAGAGGGTGCACGGGGGTGCCGTGCGGGCCGCCGGCCGGGCCTTCGACCAGCCGTACTCGATCCGCGCGGTCCGCGGGCTCGCCGAGAAGCGCGCCATCGCCGCGGAGGCGGCCCGCCACGTCCGCGACGGCGACGCGATCGCCCTCGACACCGGGTCGACCGTGCTCCAGATGACCGACTACCTCGACCAGTCCCAGCTCACGATCGTGACAGCCAACCTTCGCACCGCCTGGAGCCTCGTCCACAGCCGCCGGATCGGGCGCCCGTTCCGCCTGGTGCTGCCCGGCGGGCTCGTGCGCGAGGACGAGCTCGCCCTGATCGGCGAGGACACCGTCAACCGCCTCAGCTCACTTCGGGTCGACATCGCGTTCCTCGGCGTCGCCGGGGTCAACGCCGCCGCCGGCCTCACGGACTTCAACCTCGAGGACGCCGGCATCAAGCGCGTCCTGGTCGAGGCCGCGAAGCGAACGATCGTGCTCGTCGACGGCTCGAAGCTCGGGGTCGAGCGGTTCGTGCGCGTCGCCCAGCTGCGGCAGGTGGACCTGCTGATCACCGACACGTCGGCTGACCCCGAGATCGTCGCCGAGCTGCGGGACGCCGGACTCGAAGTCATCGAGGTAGAGCCTCTCGACGAGTCGGGGGGCGCTCCCATCGCATCCACGATCGAAGACACCGAAGCGCTCGCATGAGCAGAAGGGGAAGGCTGCCTTCCGAGTACCACCCGCTTGGATCCTGCCATGCATCCCGCGAAGAGGAGGAGAACCTCACATGAGGTCAATGGGTAACGAGAGAGGTGCGATCCCGGGTCGAGTGGCGGCAGTCCTCGCCGCGGCCGTACTTCTGGTCAGCGCCTGCGGCGGCTCGGCCAGTAGCCCCAGCGTGGCCGCAAGCGCCCCGGCAAGCGTTGCTTCGAGCGCCGCAGCGAGCACGGCCGCGGGCGGCACGCTCAACGTCGTCGTCGCCGACTACACGACCGACAGCGACAACTGGTGGAAGAACACCTTCGTGCCAGCGTTCCAGCAGAAGACCGGCATCACGGTCAACCTGCAGGTCATGAGCTGGGCGGACATCCACCAGAAGGTGGCGTCGATGGTCCAGACGGGCCAGGCGCCCGACATCCTGAACATCGACACCTACGCGAACTACGCCGAGCAAGGCCTTCTCCTCCCGGTGTCGTCAGTCATCTCTCCGGCGACGCAGGCGGACATCGTGCCGGCGCTCCTCAAGAGTGGCGAGTACAACGGCACCGGGTACGCGATGCCGATCATCGCGAGTTCGAACATCCTGTACTACAACACCGACCTGTTCACCAAGGCGGGGATCAGCGGGCCCCCGACCAGCTGGGCGGACATCCAGGCGGACGCCCAGAAGATCTCGGCGCTCCCGGGCGGGTACATCGGGTACGCAATGCAGCTCGGTCCGCAGGTTCCCCAGACCGAGTGGTCGGTCTGGCAGTGGGCGGGCGGCGGCGACTACAAGACCAACGGAGCGTGGTCGCTCAACACCCCTGCCAACGTGGCGACCCTGTCGTTCATGAGTGACCTCGCGAACAAGTACAAGGTGACCGAGGTCAACCCGGGCAAGACGAACATGGTGGACGGCACGTGGCCGCTCTTCATCCAGGGCAAGGCCGGCATGGTTATTGGCAACCCGGCCGTCGGCCAGCAGATCGCCACCAAGGCGACCGGCGTCAAGTGGGCCGCGGTGCCGTTCCCGAGCATGAACGCAGGCGGAAAAGGAGTAGTGCTCGGGATTGCCGACTACATCATGGCCTTCAAGCAGAAGACCGACAACACGGCAGCCGTCAAGCAGTTCCTCGACGCCTTCTACGCCCAGCAGGCGTACGGCGAGTTCGCCAAGCTCTCCACGTTGCTGCCGGCCACGACCAGTGGCGCGGCGACGATGAGCAGCGATCCGAACCTCAAGCCTTTCATCGACGCGCTCGCGCAGGCGACGTTCACTCCCGCCCAGGACCCCGGGTGGGACAAGGTGCTCGGCGCCATGAAGACCTACATGGGTCTCGGGCTGCAGGGGACCTCCGCCACGGACACGCTCAACCAGGTGCAGACCGCGATCGGAAACTGACCCGTCGAGTCGGTGAATTCCAGCCCCAAGGGCCGGCCCGCCTCCTCGGGCCGGCCCACCTCCACCCTTCCGAGTTCCTAACGAGCCGACATGACGCGTTTCGTAGCCGACACACGCCGCGACACTAAGGCCCGCAGCCCTCGACTCTCGCGCGTGCGGCGAAGCCCGGAGGCGCGAGCCCTCATCTGGCTCGGGCCGAGCCTCATTCTGATCCTCGGCGTCGTCGTCTATCCGATCGTCATCCTCGTCCAAACGTCGCTCGACAGGATCAACCTCACCGGGCTCGACAAGGGGTTCGTCGGGTTCGCGAACTTCCAGAAGCTGTTCTCGCAGCCGGACCTCGTGCCGGTCCTGTGGAACACGGCGAGCTGGGTCGCAGTCTCCGTGACCTTGATCATGGTGCTCGGCTTCTTCGTAGCCGAGCTCCTCAATCAACGCTTCCCCTTCCGCAAGGCGATCCGTCTCGCGCTGCTCGTGCCATGGGCGGCCTCGGTGCTCATGACGGCGATGGGATTCCGCTGGATCTACAGCTTCTACTACGGCGCCCTCAACCCGGTACTCCAAGCGCTCCATCTCATCAGCAGCCCGGTCGACTGGCTCGGGACGGACGCCACATTCTTCCCGTCGCTGGTGATCGTGACCGTGTTCGTATCCGTGCCGTTCACGACCTACGTCCTGCTCGCGGGCCTGCAGTCGATCCCGGGCGAGGTACTGGAGGCGGCGGTCATCGACGGTGCCGGGCGAACGCAGGTGGCCCGCTTCGTGACGCTGCCGTTCCTGCGCCCGTATATCGGCCTGGCGGCGGTCCTCAACGCCATCTGGATCTTCAACTCGTTCCCGCTCGTGTACATCCTCAACAAGAGCAACCCCGGGTACTCGCACGACGTTGCCCTGACGTACATGTACAAGCTCGCCTTCGACACGGCGCTTGACATGGGCGAGGCGGCCGCCATGTCGGTGGTGAACGTCATGATCCTGACGGTCTTCGTGATCCTCTACATGCGGGTGCTCCGGCCGGAAGACGCAGAGGCAGCATGAGGCAGTCGAGGCGCGCCACGCTCCTGTTCCTCCTGGCCGGGCTGGTCGTAGGCGCACTGGCCCTCGCCCCGTACCTCCAGATGTTCCTCACCGCGGCAAAGACGGCAAACGAGGTCCAGGCGATACCGCCGACCCTGCTGCCCGAGCACTGGGATTTTTCCAACTTCCTGACGGTGTGGACCGCGGTTCCGTTCGCCGACTACCTCCGGTCCACGCTCATCGTCGCGAGCGGCTCGACCGTCCTGGTGCTGCTAGTCGGCATCCCGGCGGCCTACTACCTCGCGCGTTTCCGGTTCCGGGGGCGTCGCATCTACCTGCTCCTGATGATCATGACCCAGGTCTTCGCGCCGGCCTCGCTGGTCATCGGGCTCTTCCGCGAGTACATCGCCTTCGGCCTCATCGACTCGTACGCCGCCTTGATCATCCCCGACGCGGCGTTCAACGCGGCGTTCACCATCTGGCTCCTGCACGGCTTCTTCGCGTCAATCCCGCCGTCGCTCGAAGAAGCCGCCCTGATCGACGGCTGCAGCACCCTGCAGGCGCTGGTCCGGGTGTCGCTGCCGCTTGCCATGCCCGGCATCGTGACGGCCGCGATCTACTCGTTCATCGCGGCGTGGAACGAGTTCGTCGTCGCGTTGACGATCCTCTCCACCGAGGATAAGAAGCCGCTCACGGTAGGGATCTCGGAGTTCCTCGGCCAGTTCAACGTCGACTGGCCGCACCTCTTCGCCGGCTCGTTGATCGCGATCGTGCCGGTCGTGATCCTCTTCGCCGTCATTGAGCGCTACCTCGTCAACGGTCTCACGGCCGGCTCGGTCAAGTAGGTTCGGGTCCATGCGACGCAGCCCAGACGGCTGGTTCACGATTACAGAGATGGCAGCGCAGACGTTCGCGCTCACGGAGTCACTCGGTCAGGTCGATCGATTCGGACCCGTGCTGACCCACTCGTACCTGCTCCTCGGCAACGCGCAGGCGGCGCTGGTCGACGCGAGCCACGGGATCGGCGATCTGCGAGGCGCCGTCGCAACGATCACACGCCTGCCGGTGAAGGTGCTGCTGACGCACTACCACTTCGACCACATCGGATGCGCGCACCAGTTCGACAGTGTGGCCATCTCGGAGCTCGAGGCGCACCTCGTGAGCGGTCAGCAGACCCCGGAGATGCAGGCGGCGACCGCGCGAGTGGCCGAGCGATGCCGGCAGCCGCTCCCACCCAACTTCTCGTTCGACCGGTACGCCATCGGCCCAGTCGCCCTGACGGGTCGCCTCCACGACGGCGACCTCATCGACCTCGGCGGTCGCGTGCTGCAGGTTGTTCACACGCCGGGGCACTCGCCGGGAAGCGTCTGCTTCTGGGACGCGGGCGCCGGGCTCATGTTCGGCGGCGACACGTTCAACCGCGGGCTCATCACCATGAGCCTCGAGCTCTGTGACATCGAGGCATACCAATCGTCCCTCGACCGTCTGATCTCGGCACTTCCCGCGGCCACCGCGTCACTGCTGCCGGCCCACTACGCGACGCCCGTGGGCACCGACACCCTCGCTGGACTAGCTGCCGGGATCGCGCAGGTCAGGGCTGGAAGCGCCACGGTGGTGGACGCTGGGCTGTGGCGGCAGGCTGATTTCGACTGGTTCAGCGTGGCGCTTCCAGCCCTTGTCGCCCCCTCGAGTGGGGCTGCGGCGGACCACTAGGACCACTGGTAACGCGTTGAGGGCCACTTCCCAAGACGGGCGCCTGAACGCACGGGCATCGCCAACAGCTCGGCCGGTCGACGGTCGTAGCCTCTGGCAATCAGTGACGAGGAGCTCGGATGCCGACTATTGACCTGCCGCTCGACGAGTTGAGGACGTACGGCGGCCGGAACCCCAGGCCCGCGGACTTCGATGCCTACTGGAGTAATGCCCTCGTCGAGCTCGACGCCACGCACGACCAAGTGACGATCGAGGCCGTCGAGTACCCTTCGCGGGTTGCCGAGTGCTCCCACCTCTGGTTCACCGGTGTGGGCGGGGCGCGCATCTACGCGAAGTACCTACGTCCCCGGGAACAAGGGGAGGCTCGCCCAGGGATCGTCGTCTTCCATGGCTACGGGGGGAGCAGCCCCGACTGGTTCGACCTGCTGCCATATGTCTCGCAGGGGTACTCCGTCCTCGCGATGGACTGTCGGGGGCAGGGAGGAAGGTCCGAGGACGTCGGCGGGATCCGGGGTAACACCCTCAACGGGCACGTCGTCCGCGGGCTCGCGAGTGGACCGCGCGGCCTGCTCTACCGCAGCATCTTCCTCGACTGTGTCCAGACCGTCCGCATCCTGATGAACCTGCCCGGGCTCGACGCCGGCAGGATCGGCGTGACCGGGGCTTCGCAAGGAGGCGGCCTCACGCTCGCGTGCGCTGCCCTCGAGCCCAGGGTGAAGGCAGCAGCGTCGGTCTTTCCGTTCCTGAGCGACTACCTCCGCGTCTGGGAGCTGAACCTGGCCGAGCGTGCCTATGGCGAGTTGCGCGAACACCTGCGACGCTTCGACCCAACACACGACCAGTTTGAGGACCTGTTCCAGGCCCTCGGGTACATCGACGTCCAGCACCTGGCACCCCGGGTTCGAGCGACCGTCCTCATGGCCACGGGCCTCATGGACGAGATCTGCCCGCCGTCGACGCAGTTCGCGGCTTACAACAAGATCGCCGCAGCCAAGCGCATGGTCCTGTACCCAGACTTCGGGCACGAGGATCTGCCGGGCATCCGCGATCGCATTCTGACTTTCTTTGCCGAGAGCTTGTGAATGGCACCCTCGGAATGTTGACAGTTCGCGATTGGCGGGCACATCCGGCCGCCCGGCGGCATCTCAGGGAACTGGGGTACTGGCGCTCGTAGCGCCGCGACCCTGCCCGCCTCGTACCGCCGCAGTCACTTGTAGCAGGCCTGCCGTGTGATCCCGTGGTAGCGGCACGTCTTGCTGATGTTGCCTGTCACCTCCTGGGCATGGCGGACCACCGCCAGGCGGTGCGCGGCTCGACGGTCCAGCTCGCGTTCGGTCATCGGTCCTCCTCATCACCGGGGGGACCCGATGCGTACACGATGTCCGTCAGTTCTATAGCTAGGGCCGGAGCACGAGGCGGACGGGCACAAGGTCGATTGAGCAGACACGGTGGGGCGCCCGGCGGGGTCACCCGGCCCAAATCGCGAGCCCGCTGGCCGGTCATATCCCTCAAGGGCGTAGGAGCTGTGAATGAGCTCCACCGCCACTCGTTGCGGACCTCGTCGACCCGCCCAAGCGTGAGGGACGGCCCGCCACCTACTCCCGCCGGGAGATGGTTGACGCCATCCTGTACATCGCCCGGACCGGCTGCCAGCGGCGCTGAGACAGCACTCCGGTCACGTCGGATCAGTCGAAGAACGGGCTGCTTTGGCGCTCGTTGTGGGGCAAACGGCGGCGCTCCCGCCCGCACGGATCATGTTCGTTTGTGCGTGGAAAAACGCGGAAACCCGGGCGCAGCGCGGATTGCCAGGGCGCGGGTGTGGCCGCATTTCGCGGCTTCCGAGGGCTATCCCCACCCCTCGCGCTGCCCTTCGCCGCCTGGTTGCAGGCGGCGCACGAGGCCATCCACCCGTAGTCAGGCTGGCCATCGATGACATGCGCGGCGACCACTGTCTCGGCCGTCACCAGCGTCCCGCACCCGTACGCGCAGGGCACTGCGCCCCGCTCGCCACACAGGGCGACGAGCGCCCGCCGCGCCGCGGCGTGCTCGCGTCCGTAGCCGCGCGCCTCGCGCCCGGGACGCGACGCCTCGCGGACGCGCGCGCACGCCGGGCACCGCGCGCCCGACTGCAGGCGCACGGGCGCGTGCCCGGCCTCGCAGATGCGGATCACGGCGCGTCCTGCTCGGGCACGTGGAACTCGGTGCGCACCAGGGCGGCGAACGCGGTGATGGCCGCGGTGACCGGCACGACCCACGGGTTCGCGTCGCTCGGGAACAGCGCGGCGATCAGGCCGCCGACGCAGCCGATCACGATGACGAACGCGGCCGGCGCGAACGTGCCGGAGACCTTCACGCCTCGCCCTCCTCGGCTGATGTGGTCGTCGCACTGACCGCCGTGACGCCGCTCCCGATGTGGACCCACCGGTTCTTGAACACGCCTGCCGTTACCAGCGCCACGGTGGCCTGGCCGCGGATGGCTCCCTGCTTCAGGGCCGGATGGCCGCAGGGCGCGCTGGAGGCGCGGCCGGTCCACGGGTATCGGCGCGTGTCCGTGAGGCGTCCGTGGGCGTCCAGCGCGTAGTGGACGACGGTGGCGCCGTGCGCGACCTGGATCCGCCACCTGGTGGTCGTGGGCCTCGGGTCGATCCTGTCGATCGCCTTCCACGCCTCCCGGACGTGCGCGAGCTCGCCCCAGGGCAGCGTGGCCTCGCCGCCCTGGCCCCAGTCGGCGCCCCAGGAGTTGCGGAGGCGCAGGCCGATGGCGTCCCAGCCGACGGCCAGGATCGCGTGCCCGCCGACGACGCGGTCGAACGCGGGCAGGACGCCGTCGACCGGGTGGAACCAGGACGAGGCCCACGGCGTGCCGATGACCACCGGGCCGAAGGAGAGGATCGCGGCGCACAGGTCGGCCTGCGCGACGGGCACGGCGTAGTAGGCGGCGATCCGGTGCTGGCCGGCGAGCTCGCGGTGCCCGGCGACGGGGTAGCCCGAGGCGAGCCGGTACTTGAGCGCGTCGCGGATGACGGCGCCGTTCGCGGTCCCGCCGATCTGGCTGAAGAACAGCCCCTCGTCGAACAGGGCGAGGCCCGTGTCCCGCAGGTCGTACCAACCCTGCTCGCCGGCGGCGCTGTACGCGACGCACATGGGCGAGCTGCCCTGGTCGACCACCGGGTACAGCGGCGCGGGGATGTGGTAGGCGGCCGGCAGCTCGGCGGGCGGCTCGTCGCCGGTGGCGGCGTACAGAGCGTCGACCGGCCAGTCGCGGTCGTCGGGCGGGGACTCGACCCAGCCAAGGCCGAACACGTTGAGGTCGTCGGTCACGGGAGGCCTCCGTTGATGGCGTGGCCGACCGCGGCGAGGACCTGCAGCGCGACGGCCAGCAGCGAGACGAGCGACGCGCCGAGCGCCCAGCGGGCGAGGACGAGCGCGCCGTCGGCGCGGTTCTGCCAGGCGAGCATCCGGTCGAGGTCGCGGTCGTGCTCGTCGAGGCGGTCGTAGATCGAGTCGGCGGAGCGCTGCATGCTGGCCCGCCGCTCGGCGCCGAGCGCCTGGTCCTTGGCGATCGCGTCCACGGTGGCCTTGAGCCCCCTGATGTCCTCCCGCATCTCCATCAGGAGGTCGCGCTGAGTGAGGCCCATCGCGTCGTCGCTCACGGCCGCCCCGTCAGGCGATGCCATCGCATCGCGAGTCCGGGAAGGGGGAGGTGCCCCGATGTCGGACGGGGCGGGCCGGGTCGGCACTGGGGAGGGGGCGGCCGACCAGTAGGCGTGGCCCCGCCGCGGCGGGGCGGTTCCGGGAATGGAGGCGGGTCATGCCCTGATAGTCGGCCCGACACCCCCGCGCCGGTATCGGTCAGTTGACCGGGGGCTTCACGCGCTCAGCAAGGGCGCGAGTCCCGGGCCAAGTCGGAGCAAGTCACCGCCGCGCTGGGCTTCTGCCACGGCGAGGACGACCGCCTGGAGCCTCTTCTGGAGGTCCTCGAGCCGGCAGACGTGGCCCTCGCCCAGCTCCCGTGGCGGGTGCCGCAGTGAGGATCCGGGTCCGGCCGTAACTCCGCGGCTAACGGCGCATTCGGGCGCGCTTGGGCCCGTCTCGATTGGCGCACCGCGCGACCGTGACGGCGGACACTCGAAGCCCTAGAATTGCCCCGCGTTCCGCATCAGGAGAGAGAAGATGCGCACACGCATTCGGTTCCGGCGGCTGCTCGCAACCACGGCTGCCACCGCGGTCCTCACGATGCTGCCGTTGGCGCCGCGCGGCCTGGCGTCCCCCACCGGGACAGTGCCGGCCGCCTCCTGGGGGACCTTCACCGCGCCGACTTCGGGCTACATCGGCCTGGCCTACAGCGCTAGCCACAACGGCCTCGACATCTGGCCGACCAAGGGCACCGTGGGCTGCGGCGGCGGGTCGTCCGCGACGCCCGGCAACGATGTGCACCCGGTCCGCGCCGGCAAGATCTTCACCTTCTGGGCCGGCGACCACAGCGGGCATTGGTGGCAGACCAACTCGCCCACAGCGACCCACACTGACGCTGCCGGCAACGCCTGGCCGACGTCGGTGGTCGTGGTCGCGCACACCGGCGTCCCCGGGTTCGAGGGCACGACGCTCTACACCCGCTACGAGCACCTCGCGGTGCAGGCTGACGGGGCCGCCACGACCCCGCAGGCGGGCGACCGGACCCTGATCAACGCCTCGCTCGCCAAGGATCAAGACGTGACGACGTCGACACTGCTCGGCGCCGAGGGCAACTGGCGCTACAGCGCAGGAAACGACCTCGTCACCCACCTGCACCTGAGCGTCGACACCGACGAGCTCGACAACGCGAAGCGGCTGTTCTACGACCCGCAGCCGTTCCTCGGCGTCAGCTACGGCTCGTGCAGCATGGCCGCACTCGGGTCCCCGGCGCCTGCGCCGGCGAAGTCGCTGGACCTCGCATTCGCGATCGACACCACTGGCTCGATGGGGGACGACATCGCGAGCGCGAAGGCCGTCGCGACCTCGATCCTGTCGGCCCTCAAGGCCCAAACCCCCGACACCCGGGTCGCGGTCACGGACTTCCGGGACTTCCCCTCGCGGACGGGCTACGCAGGCGATTACCCCTACCGCGACGACCAGGGCTTCACTTCCGACATGGCGGCCGCCACCGCCGCCATCACGTCGCTCGACCTCGGCTACGGCGGCGACGCCCCGGAGACGCGCTACTGCGCGCTCATGCACATCATCACCGCGACCAACTGCGCGGGGCAGGGCGCCTCGAGCAGCGTCGGGCGCTGGCGCGCCTCGCCGACGTCCAAGGCGATCGTCTACCTGACCGACGCGCCCGCCCTCTCGCCAGAGCCGTTCACCAACTACTCCGGCGCCACGGTCGTCTCGGCCGGACGCGCGGGAGGTCTCCAGTTCGACCCCGTCTACTTCGGCGAGGCGCAGGACCCCACGATGGTGCTGACCGGGTCCGTCCCGGCCCTCGGTCCCGCGGCCGTCCTCGCCGCCGAGGCGGAGGAGGCCGGCATCGCCATCTACCCGATCGTGATCGGCTCCGACCCGACAGCCATCGCGGACTCGCAGGAGCTCGCGGATGGCACGGGCGGCAGGCTCTTCACCGCCGCGTCGGCGGACGACGTCGCGGCGGCGATCGAGGAGGCGATCGGGACGATCACAGGGGGCGACACGACGCCGCCAGTCATCACGATCGGCGCGCCGACGGCCTCGACCTACCTGCTCAACGCCTCAGTCGCCACGTCCTACGGCTGCGCGGACGAGTCCGCCGTCGCGAGTTGCGCCGGCCCGGCGCCGTCGGGCGCCCCGCTCGACACCACCTCGGTCGGCGTCCACTCGTTCACCGTCGAGGCCACGGACACCGCCGGCAACGCTGGGTCCAAGACAGTCGTCTACACAGTCGCCTACGACGTCCGGCTGATCGGCGACCCGTCGAAGCCCGTCAAGGCCGGCAGCGTGATCCCGATCAAGCTCCGGCTCGTGGACGCCAGCGGCGTCAACGTGTCGAGCGCGGCCGTGACCCTGACGGCCGCCGGCCTCGTGCCTGCCGGCACACCGCCGGCCTCGAACGCCGTCCGCTCGCCCGGCAGGGCCAACCCGGGCGGCGTGTTCCGGTATGACCCGACGCTCCGTGGTTATGTGTTCAACCTCTCGACCAAGGGCCTGGCCCCAGGGGCCTACAACTTCGCCTACACGGCCGGGGGCGACCCCACGACCCACGTCGTGCCAATCCAGGTCAGGTAGGGGAGCGCAGCTGGCCGGCATCGCTGCCCGCTCATGCGGCAGCGATGCCGGGCCCTTCGGTCGCCGGCTCGCCGCCGGCGACCGGCTCTCGGCGTGGCCGCCGTCCCAGTCGCCCGCTCGTCGACGGCCGCGGCACATAAGGGCACGCCCGATGGCGAGTCGGCACCTCTTGTCGTCGCCGCCAGGCGGTCAAGCGAGGCGAGGAAGGCCCACCCGTCGAGTATCCGGGCTGCGAGCGGGTCGACCTCGGCCGTGCCGCCGTTCGTCGAACAGCTCGAGCCAGCCGGTGGCGAAGGTGCCCAGCGGCGATCTGGGCTCGAGGCCCTCGCCCGCGAGCGCTTCGTGGCCCCGCGTCGCCGGCGGTCCTGCACTGCCTCGGCCGAATAGGAGCCGGGTTCTGCACACCCCTTGCCCACGGTGACCTCCTTGGCTGTCCAGCTGGCAGGCTAGGGCGCGGCATGCTGGGAGAACCGTTTCCGGCAGCAGTGGTTGCAGCGGTCGCGCGGTGTCGGCCCGGGGTCACGCGCTCCGCAGCCACCCGCACGGCGCGGGCGGCTCGGCGAGGCGCATCGTGATCGGAAGGTCGGTGGTGGCGGGGCAACGCCTCTCGCCCCGACCAAACTCACCGATCTGGTCCCGCAGGTCGAAGACCGCCGGCAGCGCGGCATCGAGCCCCAGGGCGATCGCGTCCGGCGTGAGCTCGTACTCCATCCGCTCGAACCCCAGCACGTCCGTCCGGGCGAAGATCGCCGTGGTGAGCGCCTGGCGCGCGTCCGGCCCCGAGTCGGCCCACAGGGCGGGCAGCGAGCGCAGGTAGGCGACGATCTCGGGCGGCGTGAGGCGGGCGCCGGCGGGCGCCTGGCGCGCGAGCGCCTCGGCCGCGTCGAGCCGGCCCATCGCCGCCTGCCAGGCGACGACGTCGCGCGTCTGGGCGAGCTTCCGGGTCGCGGCCTCGCGCTCCCGGTCGATCCGGGCCAGGGCGAGCTCGTCCACCTCCGGCCGGCATGCGGCGTGGAGCCGGACGACCTCGGCGAGGGTCGCCTCGCCGAGCGAGCCGATCTCACCGAGCAGCGCGCCGACCGCCCCCTCGTACCACGCCTGCGGGTACGAGTGCCCCTTGACCCGGGCGTCGTGGGCCGGGGTGCGCTGGCGCCGTACCAGCGGCGCGGCCGCCCGGAACGCCTCGCACGTGGGCGACGGGTGGCGGTAGCGGCCGACGTCCCCGTACAGGAAGCGGCGGCAGCCCAGGCAGCGAAGGCGCAGGGCGTACTGGCGCTTCACGATCCGCCCCGGCGCCCGCGTGCGGCGCCGCTCCCGGGCCGCCTGCACCGCCGACCAGAGCGCGGGGTCGATGAGCGCCGCGATGCCCAGGGCCTCGCCGGTCCGGAGCCGCCCGGCGTAGACGGGGTTCGTGAGGATCTCGCCGACGTGCGTCTCCTTGAGGCCCGTGGCTGCGGCGACCTCCCGGTCCGTCGCCCCGGACGCGGCGAGCGCGTAGGCGCGCCGGACGACCGCCACGCCGTCGCCGTCTACCGGTACCTGCTGGCGCGCGGCGCGTCCGAGGACCAGGCCGAGGACATCACGGCTGCGGCCTTCGAGCGGGCGCTCCGCTCGATCGGCGGCTTCCGCCCGGGGCGCGCCGGCTTCCGGCCGTGGCTCCTCGCGATCGCCCGGAACGCCTGGGTTGACGCCCACCGGCGGACGTCGCGCGAGACGGACCTCGGCCAGGCCGCGGCCATCGCCGCTCCGGGCCCGTCGCCAGAGGCCGCGGCCGAGGCCGCAGAGGACCGGGAGCTCGTGATGCGCCTCCTGGCCGGACTCCCGGACCCGGCGCGCGACGCCCTCGCGCTCCGCTACGCGGCCGGCCTGTCGGGCCGCGAGATCGCCCACGTCATCGGCAAGAGCGAGGACGCGACCAAGAAGCTGCTGAGCAGGTCGCTCGACTCGCTCCGGGAGGCTGCACGCCATGATCGCTGACCTCGACACCCCCGAGCTCGAGGAGCTCCTCACCCGCTCGCTCGCCGCCGACCTCTCGCCGGAGGGCCGCGGCCGCATCCGGGCCCGGCTCGACGCCGCGCCCGAGCGCCGACACGGCCTCCTGGCACGCCGACGCCGAACCGTCGTCACCGTCGGCCTCGCCGCCGCGCTCCTCGTCGCCGGGACGGCGGGGGCCGCCCAGATCATCCGGGAGTGGGGCCCGGTCGACCACCCGGCGACGATCGCCGAGCTCGACGCGGAGATCAGCGCGGCGGTGGCGGACAACACGCTGCCGCCCGGCTACTCCTACCCGCTCGCGCAGATCCGGGCCGCGGCCGAGAAGGACGGCGGGCGCGCCAAGAACGGCGGCACGCTGAGCGTCCAGCAGCACTACATGTGCGCCTGGACCGACTACTGGCTGGCGGCGAACAAGACCGGCGACGCGCAGCGGCAAGCCGCGGCGCTCTCGAAGGTCGAGGCGTTCCCGAAGCTCATGCTGATCGTCGACCAGAGGTTCGCGGACGACTCGATCCGCGACGAGATCGCGCAGGTAGTGGCGGGCGCGAAGGCCGGCGACGCCGCCCCCGTGCAGGAGCTGTGGGGCGCCGCATGCTCGGACGCGATGGTCGTCCGGCCGTAGCCGGGCGCGACCGGTCGCGATCCGCGCCGAGCTCGCCCTCTGGCGCGGCGGCGATCAGCTGTCGGCCCCGGCGCAGGGTCCGCCCCTCGGGCGACTCACCCGACGCCGGGGCCGCGACGCTCTTCCGCGCCTAGTTGGCCCATTGGGCCATGTTGGCGCGCGGCGGGCGGTGATTGTCTTCAGCGCATCGCGCAGAACGCCAGGAAGCCGATCTCGCCCGGACTCTGCCCGAGCCGCGTGAGCAGGACGGCGGCCTCGCTGAGCTGCTGCGTTCCGTGGTTGATCACGTAGACGATGTACCGCCACAGGGAGAGGGGGTTGTCGGCTCCGGGCGGAGGCACACGGAGGTCGTCGTCCGAGAGCGTGTCGAACCAGTCGCGGAACGCCTGCTCCTCGTGTCGCCACCGCTCGGCGAGGGCCTGGACGCCCATGAAGTCGCCCGCCAGCACGTCGCCATCCGGGAACGAGCCCTCGGAGAGACGGATCCTCCAAGCCCACTCGCACTCGACCTGGTGGGCGAGCGTGGAGCGCAGGCTGCGAGTGGTGACCGTGTTCGGCGCGACGAAGTCGGCCGACGACAGGCGAGCGGCCGCCGACAGGATCCGATCTCGCGCCCACCACATGTATTCGAGCTGCTCCCCGACAACCACGCGGAGAACACCCTGCGCGCTATCCATCGGACCTCAGCCTCTCGTCCATGAAGTCGAGCGTCATGGCGATGAGCTCTCTGCTCCGCTCGTCGGCGTCCAGGACGTCGAAGGCATGGTGCCCGGCCGGGTGGTCCTCGACGCGGGTGTCGCCGCGGCCGGTCGCCGCAGCGACGTAGCGGTCGACCGACTCGTTGAGCTCGGGGTAGTCGAGGCCCGCCCTCACGATGAGGGTCGGCGGCACGCACGGGATAGCCTCGACGACCGCGGCTGGGGACACCGCCGCGAGGTCGTCTGGCGGAACGTTTGGGTCCAGGCGGGCCGTGAGGTGCCGGACATCGAGGAAGCCGTAGTAGCTGACGATGAACGCCACTGGGGGGCTGGCGAGGAGCGCAGCGGCCACCCCGAAGCTCGAACCTGCCGAGCAGGTCCAGACGCCGAGCCGGGCGGCGTCGATCCCTGGGATCGCGTGGTCGCGAACGCGGGCGATCGCCGCCTCTAGCTCGGCGAGGAGGCTGGGCGCGTGGCGAAGGCCGTCCGAGGATCGGTGCTGGAGCACGACAGCGCACAGGCCGCGTGAAGCAACCGCCTCGCCCCAGGAGCGGTACTGCCCCCAGTCCAGCACGTCGGCGAGGACCTCGGCTGATGCGTCGCCGTGGATGAACAGCACCGTGGGCAGCGCCGCGTCCGGGGCCGCGCTCGCGGGCCGGTACGTGTCTGCCGCGATGTCGCCGCCCGGGAGCTGGAGGACGTGCCGCTCCCGCCGGACGTCCGCGCCGAGGCCGGGATCCAGGACGATCCGCGCCTCCGTCAGATCAGCCATCTCCTCTCCGATGTGTCCGACCAGCATTGCACCTAGGGTAAGGAGCGCAGGCGCGCATTGCCGCCCGTCCCCCAACGTGCCCGCTATCTCCTACAGGTCTGGCCCAGCCTCTACGACCGATCGGTTCGCGCGCAGGCGTGCCTCGACCTCGTCCGCGTAGCCGCGCGCGTCGGCAGGGTCCACGGCAGTATCTCCCCCTCGATGGCGGGCCAGTGCGGCGCATACGACCGGCACGGCGCGATACGCCTCGCCGGCCTCGACTTTGGAGACCAGGCGCCGGCTGCTGGCGAACGTATCTGCGCGCGCTGCCGTGAGGACCAGGTAGACGGGATCGCCTGCGTCGCGCGCCCACCCGATCTCGTCGACCGTCGCCTGCGCCACGATCGCATCTGGCGGGGCGGCAAGCGTCTCGCCAGGCGCCGGACCGACAAGCGCCTGCCCGGAGTCGTGGCAGACGGCTAGATGGAGGACGAGGTCACGATCATGGCCGCCTCTCCGGCCGTCGACACGCCTGACCACGCCCCTGTCATCCACGGCCGCGTGCATCTGGAACCGCGGCCGGACAGGATCCAGGGTTACCGCCTCGGAACGCGTCAGCACTGACATCTCAAGCCCCTTGGCGGGCAGCTCGAGGCTTGCGACCGTGATGGCGACGGCATCCACCTCGGCATCCGACAGCGGGTCCTCACAGAGGACGAGGAGGTCGAGATCGCTGACCACAGCGTCGAAGCCGCCGAGGACTGCGGATCCGTGAAGGTAGACCGCCGCGAGGTTCGCGCCGAGGGCCTCGCGCAGTCGCTCCGCTGCCATCGACGCCATCCTGACTGCCTCGGGATCAGGGTCGAGCTTCATTCGGTGAGGATGGTCAGCGGCTGCCGGTTGCGCAAGCGACTGCCCGCCGTGGCTTTCCTCCGGCGTCTCGCCCTCCGGCTCAGGCAGCCGCGGTGCCAGGATCCACACCAGCTGGGCCGTCGTCTCCGCCCCCACCTTGGACCGCGCGTTCGCCAGGTGGTGCTTGACGGTCGAGTGCGACAGGCCGAGCCGGTGGGCGGCGGCCTTCTCCGACCCGGCCTCCAGGACGGCCGCCACCACGCCGACCTCCCGGTCGGTCGCGCGCTCGGCGGGGCGGCAGGGCCGGCGCGTCATGCGCTCCGGACCAGCTCGAGTGGCGCCGGCGGCCGCGGCGTGGCGTTGACCATCAGGAAGCTGAGCGATCGCTGAGTTAGGGCGGGGCTATCCCTCTCGCCCCGACCACTCTTGCGCTCTTTCCCCTGAACTCGCCGGATGTCCGGCTGCCTGGCCCCGCGTGATGGCGTCGACGGTGGTCCTGAGCCCCTCGATGTCGTCCGGCACCTCCCTGAGCGGGTCGCGCTGCGTGAAGCCGGTCGCGTCCGCGGTCA
>JAJXUG010000042.1 GCA_021783095.1 Chloroflexota bacterium
TTGCGCGCCCAGCACGAGCCTGGGTCGTAACCGGTGCGGCGTTGCGCCCAGGCTCGCGACAGCACGAGCCTGGGTCGTAACCGGTGCGGCGGGCCGTGCGGCCGTCCGTCCCGGCTCTCCGGCTCCGCGGCGCAGCGGCGTTGGCCGCGCTGCGGCGTCAGCCGATCGTCGGGATGGCGTCGATGACGGCAAGCCGCCACGCGCGGTCAGTCCGACGCCACACGAGGGTCGTCGGCGAGACCTCGTAGCAGGGGGCGTCGTCGAGGTCGTAGACCTGGTGGAGGACGAACGTCTCGACCTCGATGTCACCCCACCGCTCCACATGCACGTCGGTCGCCGTCGACTGGATGTCCGCGACGCGGCTGAGCTGGGCGCGGAGCGCGGCCCCGATGGCCTCGCGGCCGCGAACCCAGCGGCGCGTCGTCTCGTCGACGAGCTGGGCGTCCTCCGCGAGGAGGTGCGCAATCGCGGTTTCGTCCTTGGCGTCGATCAGCCTGAGGAATTCGGCGCCCATCGTGGGGGGCAGCGCCTCGACCGTCATGTCGGCACTCCTTCCGGTGTTGCGGCGCCCTCGATCGTGCGCGCTCGCCGTGTCGTTCCCAAGGGCCGCGAGTGGCCTTTGGCGAGTGCCGTCGGGTTGCGGACCGCGCGGCAAGCGCGCCGTCAGTGCCCGAGCAGCGCCGGCAGCTCGTCGAGGCGGCGGATCTCGTAGGTGGGGGCCGGCACGTCGCCCCGCCCATGGGCCCGGGGGTTGAACCAGCAGGTGTCGAGCCCGGCGGCCACGCCGCCCGCGATGTCGGAGCTCAGGCTGTCGCCGATCACGAGGACGTCGCGCCGGTCCGGCCCGCCCATGCGCTCGAGCGCCACGGCGAAGAAGGCGGGATCGGGCTTGGCGGCACCGATCTCCTCCGAGATGACCAGGTGCTCGACCACCCCGGCCAGCGGCGAGCGGGCGATGCGCGGCCGCTGCACGTCCGAGAGCCCGTTGGTGATGATCGCGACACGGTGGTCCGCGCGCAGCGACTCGACCACCTCGAGGGCGCCGTCCGTGAGGTGCGCCTGCATCGCCAGCTGCCCGAGGTAGACCGCGCTGAACGCGACCGGGTCCAGCGCGAGGCCCAGCTCAGCGAACAGCTCCTCGAACCGCACCACCCGAAGCCGGGCGGGCGTGACCCTCCCCTGCTCCAGGGCCCGCCAGGCGCGCGCGTTCACCACGCGGTAGGCGGCAAGCCAGCGATCGTCGAACGCCACGCCCTGCGCCTCGAAGGCCCCGCGGACGGCCTCGTTCTCGGCGCGCCCGTAGTCGAACAGGGTGTCGTCGGCGTCGAACAGGAGCCAGGGGTAGCGGATGGTCACGAGCCGATCAGCCCCCGCTCGTGGCACCGCGAGCGCTCGAGTCGCCGGATCAGCAGGAAGCCGGGGAGGCCAATGCCCAACCCGCTCAGCAGCCAGCGTCGCATTGGACCCTCGTCGTCGCACCCGGCGCGAAAGCGCCTGCGCCTGATCATCGGTCGTGCCGAGGCCGGCGCGCAAGACGATCCCGCATGTGGCGGGCGCGCCGCCCGCGGAACCCGGCGACGGCTGCCTCGTGGATCGCGTCACATTCCCCATGCGGTCCTGACTTCGAACATCCGTGCTAAGGTTCAGGAACCGTCGCCTCTTGCGACGATCTCCGCGTGGTCGACCTTTTCGAACGGACCGTGCGTGCTGCCACCTCCTTGTTCGGGAAGTGTTGGAGGCCCACGTGACCACCGGAATCATCAAGAAGGTCGTTGCCGAGCGCGGTTTCGGCTTCATCACCGCTGACGATGAGAAGGAGTACTTCTTCCATCGCGGCGCCCTCGACGGCTCCCTCGAGTTCGAGCGCCTTGTTGGCGGCGAGCGGGTCGAGTTCGTCATCGAGCAGAACCCCAAGGGTCCGCGCGCCAACCGCGTGCACGCGGCCTGAGCCCGGTCTGGCGCGCCCCACCGGCGCGCCTGCCAACCTGCTGCCCTGCGCGAGCCGCGGTCGTCGATCGCGTCTCGTCAGCGGCTCGCGCCACCCTCGCGATCGAATCGGAGAGCGCCATCGTCCGGACGGCCTTCGTCGCAACCTACCCGCCCCGCCGCTGCGGCATCGCCACCTTCACCGCCGACCTGGCTGCGGCCACGGGTGCGCGCACGATCGCTGCCCTCCACCCGGCCGGCGACGCGCTTGCCTACCCGGCCGCGGTTCGCCACCTGATCCGCAAGGACGACCGGGCCGACTACGTCAGGACGGCCCGCGCCCTCAGCGCCTCGGTCGACGTCGTCTCGGTCCAGCACGAGTACGGCATCTGGGGTGGGGCTGACGGCGAGTACGTGCTCGACTTCGTCGCCGCCCTGCACATCCCGGCGATCGTCACCATGCACACCGTCCTGCGCTCCCCAACGCCACACCAGCGCTCCGTCCTGACGCGGCTTGCAGGTCTCGCCCAGGCGTCGGTCCTGATGTCGCACTCGGCGGCCGGCCTGCTCGTGCGCGACTACGGCGCGGACCCGGGGCGCATCCGCGTGATCCCCCACGGCGTGCCCGACCTCCCGCTCGTAAGCGCAGACGGGGTCAAGCCGGCGCTCGGCCTCGGGGGCCGCGACGTGATCCTGAGCTTCGGTCTGCTCGGCCCGGGCAAGGGCTACGAGCTCGCGATCGACGCCCTTCCGGCGGTCGTCGCGGCGCACCCGTCGGTCCTCTACGTGATCCTCGGGGCGACCCATCCCGACCTGATCGCGCGCGAGGGCGAGGCGTATCGCCATTCGCTCGTCGCCCAGGTCAAGCGGCTCGGGCTGCAGGGGCACGTCCAGTTCGTCGACAAGTTCGTGGACATGGCCGAGCTCACGCGCTGGCTCGAGGCCGCAGACGTCTTCGTTACCCCGTATCCCAACCTCGCCCAGATCGCGTCGGGGACCCTGTCCTACGCCATGGGCGCCGGGCGAGCGATCGTCTCGACCCCCTACGTGTACGCCACCGAGCTCCTCGCCGACGGGCGCGGCGTGCTGGTGCCGCCGGGATCCCCCGCCGCGTTCTCGGCGGCGCTGGCGACGCTCATCGCCGACCCGGCGCTGCGCGCCCGAATCGGCGCCCGGGCGTTCGCCTACAGCCGGCGAATGGTGTGGTCTGAGGTGGGCGCCCAGTACCAGAGCCTGTTCGCGCGGACCAACGCGGCAACCTCGCGGGTGCCATTCGCGATGGAGGTCGCAGCAGGTGCTTGAGGCACGACAGCCCGAGGCTGGGGCGCCGGAGCCGTCCCGGCGTGCTCCCCTCCATCCGATCAGCCGCAGGCACCTCGCTGCCCTGGCGGGCGAGTTCGGCATCCTCCAGCACGCGAACGGCTCGCAGGCCGACCCCGCCCACGGCTATTGCGTCGACGACGTGGCTCGGGCGCTCGAGGTCGACCTCCTGCACGCACGCGTCCTGCGCTGGGCCAGCGTGTCCCAGTCCGCATGGCGCAGCCTCCGCTACCTCGAGGATGCCTTCGACCCGGCCACCGGGCGCTTCGGCAACTTCCGGGCGATCGACGGAACCTGGAGCGCCGGCGCCGGATCCGACGACTCCACCGGCCGGGCGATGCTTGCGCTCGCCGCCGCCATCGCGGCCGCCCCGGAGCCCGAGATGGCGGAGCGTGCCGACGCCCTGTTCGACCGCGCCCTCCCCAAGGCCGCGCGGATGAGCTCCCCGCGCGCCCGCGCCGCCGTCGTCCTCGCCTGTCATGGGGCGCCAAACCCTGCCCGCAAGATCCTGATGCGGACGCTCGCGACAGACCTCCACGTGCTGTTCCGGAGCTATGCGCGCCCCGGGTGGCCCTGGCCGGAGCATGAGCTGACGTACGAGAACGCGCTCCTGCCGCGGGCGATGATCGTGGCCGGAAATGCCCTGGGCGCCACCACGATGTTGCGCATCGGCCTCCAGGTCCTCGACTGGCTCATCGACGTCCAGACGGCCGACGACGGGCACCTGTCGCTGGTCGGCAACGGCTGGTGGCCGCACGGCGGCGCCAAGTCCCAGTTCGACCAGCAGCCCATCGAGGCGACCTCGCTCCTGCTCGCGTGCGGGGCGGCCTTCGCCGCCACCGGCAAGCCCCTGTACCGCGAGACGATGGAGCGCGCCTACGCCTGGTTCCTCGGCGAGAACGACCTCCGGGTCCGCATCGCCAGCCCACTCCGCGGCGCCAGCGGCGACGGCCTCACGCCCCGTGGGAGGAACACCAACGAGGGCGCGGAGTCCACGCTCATGTGGCTGACAGCGGCTGAGCACATCCGGGCGATCCGGGCGGTCGAGGCGGCGGCCACGGCTCCGGTCGTCGCGCTTCCCCCCGGTTCGCCGGGCGCCATCCCACTGGGTCCGGGCGCCAGGCGCCTGGTCGAACCGCGGACCGCCGCGGCTCGGGCCGCCGGCACCCTCCGCACCGGCGCGATCAAGGCATCGATGCAGCCCTCGATCCAGCCGTCAGAAGCCCAGCGGTGACCGTCCCGGAACCGCTGTTCGTCCGGTCCTCCGCCAACCCGATCCTCACCGCCGCTGACCTCCCCTACCCCGCCAACACCGTGTTCAACCCCGGCGCGACGCGGGTGGGCGACGAGACGGTCCTCCTGATCCGCGTCGAGGACCTGCGCGGCATCTCGCAGCTGCAGGTCGCGCGCAGCGCAGACGGCGAGCACGGCTGGCGGTTCGACCCTGAACCGCTCCTCCGCGCGGACGTGGACCGCGACCCCGAGGAGACCTGGGGCTGCGAGGACCCTCGCCTGACCTGGCTCCCCGAACGCGAGGAGTGGGCGATCGCCTACACGGCCTACAGCCGCCGCGGGCCGCTCGTCTCCCTGGCCACGACGCGCGACTTCCGGACCGTCCAACGCCTGGGCCCCGTGATGCCGCCCGAGGACAAGGACGCCTCGCTCTTCCCGGTTGGGTTCGGGGGACGCTGGGCCATGATCCACCGCCCCTCGCCGCTCCGCGGCGGCGCCCACATGTGGCTCTCGTGGTCGCCGGACCTGCGCCACTGGGGCGACCACAAGCTCCTGCTCGAAGCCCGCGACGGCGCGTGGTGGGACGCCGGCAAGATCGGTTTGGGGCCGCCGCCCCTGGAGACCGCTCAAGGCTGGCTCGTGATGTACCACGGGGTCCGGCAGACCTCCGACGGGCCGATCTACCGCGTCGGCCTGGCCCTCCTCGACCGGGACGACCCGGGCACCGTCCTGTGCCGCTGCCCGGAGTGGGTCTTCGCGCCCGAGGCGCCCTACGAGATCACCGGCGACGTCGGTCGCGTGGTGTTCCCGTGCGGCTGGGTGCTCGACGAGCCCAATGACCGCCTCTCGCTGTACTACGGGGCCGCGGACAGCGTGATCGGGCTGGCGACCGCCAGGTTCTCGGAGGTGATGGCCCGCGTGCTCGCCTCGCCCGTCCCGGCCTCCTGAACGCCGGCATGGACCGGGGGCTCGCCGGGGGGCTCGGCCCGACGCTGCCGCCCGCGATGTCCGCCATGCTCGCCCAGTCGACCGAGCGCCACCAGCGGATCACGGGCCATGCCGCGTACCCGGAGCCCGACTTCCCGCGAACGCACACGCGCACGGTCCAGCGCTCCGTGGTCATCGATCGGGTAGCCGGGCTTGCCCTCGCACGCTGACACGAACGCCGTCTCCGGGTACGGTAGGGGGCGATGAGTGACGACTTCGACGCCCGCCGCCGCGGCCTCCGGGTGGTTGGCGGGTCAGATGCCCGCGCGACGCGCGGCCGCACCGCGTACGTCTGCACCTGGTGCGCCCTCCGCTTCACAGGCCGGGCGGAGCTCGACGCCCACCGGATGACATCGGTCGAGTGCCGGGCCAACCAGAAGGTGTCGAGCCCGCTCCAGACCCGCTACGGCGATGCCGACATGGTCTGGACCCAGCCCGGCGAGGGCACCCTGCACCGTGTCCGCTCGCGGACGTGCCCGCACACGCACCCGCGGGCGCGCCTGGTGGATGCGGCGGGCGCCACGCTCGGCTACCAGTGCGGGTGGTGCTACAGCCTGCTCCCCGAGGACCTGCCCGCCGACTGACACGTCGCCCGACGCCCGCGATCCGGCCCCCGCGAGTTGGCCCCGGGCGGCAGCTCTTCGAACGGCGGATTCAACCTGCGAGGTCACCGGCGGCGGCGACGTGGGCGTGCGGCGGGGTCGCCACACGCGACGGAGCGCGACGACCGCGCCACGCTGTTACCGTGACCCGATGCAAGCTGCCGACCGCCACGACCTCATCCGGGTGCACGGGGCCCGCGAGAACAACCTCAGGGACGTCAGCGTCGAGATCCCCAAGCGGCGCCTGACGGTGTTCACCGGCGTCTCGGGATCGGGCAAGAGCTCGCTGGTCTTCGCCACGATCGCGGCGGAGTCGCAGCGGCTGATCAACGAGACCTACAGCGCCTTCGTGCAGGGCTTCATGCCCACGCTCGCGCGACCCGACGTCGACGTCCTCGAGGGCCTGACCACCGCGATCATCGTCGACCAGGAGCGGATGGGCGGCAACCCGCGCTCCACGGTGGGCACTGCCACCGACGCCAATGCGCTCCTGCGCATCCTGTTCAGCAAGCTCGGACAGCCCTACATCGGCTCGCCCCAGGCGTTCTCGTTCAACACCCCCTCGGTCCATGGCGCCGGGGCGGTCACCGTCGACAGGGCCGGCGCGAAGACCGAGCGGCGGACGTTCAGCATCACCGGTGGCATGTGCCCGCGCTGCGAGGGCCGGGGCACCGTCTCCGACATCGACCTCACGCAGCTCTTCGACGACGCCAAGTCGCTCGCCGAGGGCGCGCTGACCGTCCCCGGCTACATCCCGGGCGGCTGGAACTACCGCCTGTACGCGTCCTCGGGCTTCGTCGATCCCGACAAGCCCATCCGCGACTACACGTCCAAGGAGCGCCACGACTTCCTCTACCACGAGCCCGTCCGGATGAAGATCGAGGGCATCAACATGACCTACGAGGGGCTGGTGCAGCGGATCCAGGGGTCGTACCTGTCCAAGGACCAAGACTCGCTGCAGCCCCACATCCGCGCCTTCGTCGACCGGGCGGTGGCCTTCAGGGCCTGCCCCGATTGCGGCGGCACCCGCCTGGCGGAGGCGGCGCGCTCCTCGAGGATCAACGGCGCCAACATCGCGGACCTGTGCGCGATGCAGATCAGCGACCTCGCGGGCTGGGTCCGCGAGCTCGACGAGCCTTCGGTCGCCCCCCTGCTCGGGGCGCTCCGGCACACGCTTGATTCCTTCGTCGAGATCGGCCTGGGCTACCTCTCGCTCGACCGCGCCTCGGGCACGCTCTCGGGCGGCGAGGCGCAGCGCGTCAAGATGATCCGCCACATCGGCTCGGCGCTCACCGACGTCACCTACGTCTTCGACGAGCCCACCACCGGCCTCCACCCCCACGACGTCCAGCGCATGAACGCCCTCCTCGGTGCCCTGCGCGACAAGGGCAACACGGTGCTGGTGGTGGAGCACGAGCCCGAGGTCATCGAGATCGCCGACCACGTGATCGACCTAGGCCCGGGCGCCGGCTCCAGCGGCGGCACCGTGTGCTTCGAGGGCACCGTCGAGGGCCTGCGCGCCAGCGACACCGTCACCGGGCGCCACCTCGGCTACCGGGCCGGGCTCAAGCCGACGACCCGAACGCCCGCCGGCAGCCTCGAGATCCGCCACGCGACCCAGCACAACCTGCGCGACGTGAGCGTGGACGTCCCGCTCGGCGTGCTGTGCGTGGTGACCGGGGTCGCGGGGTCCGGCAAGAGCTCGCTGATCCACGGGTCGATGCCCAGTGCAGCGGGCGTGGTCGCGATCGACCAGGCGCCGATCAAGGGCTCGCGGCGCAGCAACCCGGCGACCTACACCGGGCTGCTGGACCCGATCCGGAACGCGTTCGCGAAGGCGAACGGGGTCAAGCCCGCACTGTTCAGCGCCAACTCGGAGGGCGCCTGCCCGGTCTGCAACGGGAACGGCGTCATCTACACCGAGCTCGGGTTCATGGACACGGTCGAGACGGTGTGCGAGGTGTGCGGGGGCAAGCGCTTCGATGCCAGCGTGCTCGAGTACAAGCTCGAGGGGCGCGACATCAGCGAGGTGCTCGCGATGTCGGTGGACGAGGCGCTGCCGTACTTCAGCACCGGCGCGGCGAAGACGCCGGCGGCCAGGGCGATCCTCGTGCGGATGGCCGACGTGGGGCTCGGGTACCTGCGCCTCGGCCAGCCGCTCACCACCCTCTCCGGCGGCGAGCGGCAGCGGCTCAAGCTGGCCATCCAGATGGGCACCGAGGGCGGGGTCTACGTCCTCGACGAGCCGACCAGCGGACTCCATCTCGCCGACGTCGAGCACCTGCTCGGGCTGCTCGACCGGCTCGTGGACGCGGGCAAGTCGGTGATCGTGATCGAGCACAGCCTCGCGGTGATGGCGCACGCCGACTGGATCATCGACCTCGGCCCCGGCGCCGGGCACGATGGAGGGCGCGTCGTCTTCACGGGGCTGCCCGCGGACCTCGTCGCGGCCCGGAGCACGCTGACCGGCCAGCACCTCGCCCAGTACGTGGGCTGACGGGGCCGGCGCGCCGCCGCGGGCTGCCGGCGCCCCGAGGACTCCCCCGCGGCGTGTGGATCCTCCAGACCCTGGCGGCGGTGTTCCTCGCCCTGCACGTGCGCCGGCTCGACGCCTGGGCCGTCGGGGTCGGCAGCGCGGTGGTGACCTACCTGCGGCGCGCCACCGAAGAGGAGGCCGAAGCCGCGACGGCCGCCTGAGTCCCGGCTCCTGGACCGCGATCGTCCACGCGACGCGCTGGCGTGTCGATCGAACCGGCCCATCGCAGGTCGGCGGCCCGCAGTCCTGCTACCCGGCCTGGACCCCGATGAACGAGCCGACGGCGTAGGTCACCGCAGCGGCGGCGCCGCCGAGCAGCACCTGGCGGACCGCGGTGTACGGGAGCGACCGTCGGGTCATGACCCCGATGCCGAGGCCGAGCAGGCCGAGGGCAGCGAGGCTCACGCCCAGCGACAGGCTGAAGGCCATGGTTCCAGCCCAGATGAGGTACGGCAGCAGCGGGATGAACGCCCCCAGCGTGAAGGCGAGGAAGGATCCGCCGGCCGCCGTCAGCGGCGAGCCGATGGACCGCTCGTCGAGGCCGACCTCCTCGAAGATCATCGTGCGGACGGCGTTCTCCGGCTCCTCGAAGATCACCTCGACGATCCGATCGGTCTCGTCGACCGGGAAGCCCCGCTCGATGTAGATCTTGGTCAGGATCGCGCGCTCCTGGTCGGCCGCCTCCCGGAGCTGCTTGTGCTGGAACGCGACCTGGTAGTCGAGGAGCTCGCGCTGGCTCTGGACCGAGATGAACTCGCCCACCGCCATGCTGAAGGCCCCGGCCAGCAGGCCCGCGATGCCCGCCAGGACGATGATCGACGGCGCGGGATTCGCACCTGCCACGCCCATGACGAGCGCGAGGTTGGACACGAGCCCGTCGTTGCCGCCGAAGACGACGGGCCGCAGCACGCTGCTGGCACCCGTCTCGTGCGGCTCGGTGGCGTCCGGCAGCTTGTGGTCGTGGATGGCGGTTCTGGGTGTCATTCGGCCACCCTACGCCATGCCCGGTCGCGACCGACAGGGCTTCCGGCAGGTGAGGGCCCGGGTCGAACCGCCCCCGATCGCCGGTCTCAAGCGCTCGCCGGCCAGTGGTTCGTGCGGCGCCGAACCGCCTTCTCGCCCTCGACCGCAAGGAACGCCGCGGTCGAGGCGACGAGGACCACGGCGAGCTCAGGAGCGGACAGGGCCTGCGTGGCGAAGATCGGCTGGAGCGCTGGCAGGTAGATCAGCGCCAGCTGGACGAGCAGGGTTCCCGCCACCGCGAGCGTCAGGGGCAGGTTGGTCCCGAGGCCCAGGCTCGCGACGCTGCTCCGCTCGGACCGGACCGCGAGCGCATTGCCGAGCTGGAGGAGCGCAAGGGTCGTGAAGACCATGGTCTGCCAGGCCCAGCCGGCGTCGAGCGCGACCGCCTGGACGGCGAGCACCACGCCGGCCATGAGGAGCCCCACCCACAGGGCCTGCTGCCACAGCCCGGCGCCCAGGATCGACTGCCCCGACGGGCGCGGCGGCCGGCGCATGGCGTCGGGCTCGCCGGGCTCCGCGCCCAGGGCGAGGGCGGGCAGCCCGTCGGTCACGAGGTTGATCCACAGGATCTGGACGGCGATCAGCGGGAGCGGCAGCCCCACGACGGGCGCGAGGAACATGACCCAGACCTCGGCCGAGTTCGTCGTCAGGAGGTAGCGCACGAAGCGCCGGATGTTGTCGTAGATCCGGCGCCCCTCCTCCACGGCGTCGACGATCGTCGCGAACTCGTCGTCGGCGAGCACCATGTCCGCTGCTTCCTTGCTCACCTCGGTGCCCGCGACTCCCATGGCGACGCCGATGTCGGCCAGACGCAGGGCCGGGGCGTCGTTGACGCCGTCGCCCGTCATCGCGACGACGGCCCCGCGACCCCGCCACGCCTCGACGATCCGGAGCTTCTGCTCGGGGCTCATCCGCGCGTAGACGGCGACGTGCTCGACGCGCGCGGCGAAGGCGGCCCTGTCGAGCCGGTCGAGCTCGGCACCGGTCAGGACCTCGCCGCCGGGACGGAGGATGCCGATCCGGCGGGCGATCGCCGCGGCGGTCAACGGGTGGTCGCCGGTGATCATGATCGGGGTCACCCCTGCCAGACGGCAGGCCTCGATGGCGTCGCGCGATGCGTGACGCGGCGGATCGGCCATCGCCGCCAGCCCGGCCAGGCGGAGGTGCGTCTCGGCGTGCTCGAGCTCATCGGGGATGGCCGAGATGTCACGGTCGGCGAGCGCCAGAACCCGGTAGCCGTCTGCGGCGTATGCCCGGGCGACCACGTCGGCCGCCGCAAGCAGCTCAGCGTCAGCCTCGTCGAGCAGCGGCGCGAGCGCCTCGAGGGCCCCCTTCGAGGCCACCCGGATGCGCTCGCCGTCGGCGTGAAGGGTCGTCATCCGACGTCGGCCTGCGTCGAACGTCAGCTCCTCCACGCGCGGCCATCCGGCAGCCACGTCCGAGGCGAACACGCCCCGCTTCGCCGCGAAGGCGAGGAGCGCCCCCTCGGTCGGGTCGCCCGTGATGGACCAGGGCTCGCCTGCGCGCTCGGGCGCGCTCAGCGTCGCGTCATTGCAGGCGGCCGCGATCCAGGCGAGGCGGTCGAGGGCCGCGTCGCGCTCGGCCTCGCTCCCGGCGCTGCCATCGCCGTCGTCCGCGATGATGCAACCCTCGGGGGCGTACCCGTCACCCTCGACCAGGTGGCCGCCGGTCGGGATCCAGGCTCGCTCCACGACCATCCGGTTCTCGGTCAGCGTGCCCGTCTTGTCCGAGCAGATCACGGTCACCGAGCCGAGCGTCTCGACGGCCGAGAGCTTGCGGACCAGGGCGTTCCGGCGCGACATCCGCCGTGCGCCGAGCGCGAGCGCGACCGTCACCACGGCGGGCAGGCCCTCGGGAATGGCCGCGACGGCGAGGCTCACGGCCAGCAGGAACATCGTGTCCACGGACTCGCCCCTGGCGACCCCGGTGCCGAAGACGATGGCGCACACCGCGAGCGCCAGCATCGCGAGGGACTTGCCCAGGGCGGACAGGCGTCGCTGGAGGGGCGTCTGCCCGCCGGCGTGCTCCTCGAGGAGGGTGGCCACGCGGCCCAGCGCGGTCGACATCCCCGTCGTGAGGACGATGCCGACGCCGCGGCCGTAGGTGACCGCCGTGCCGCTGAACGCGATGTTGCGCTGGTCGGCGAGGACCCCCTCCGGCACCTCGGGGAGCGGGTCGGTGGTCTTCTCGGCAGCGACGGACTCCCCCGTGAGCGCCGCCTCGTTGATCCGCAGCGCCCGCGCCTCCACGAGCCGGAGGTCCGCGGTGACGACGTCGCCGGCCTCGAGCCTGAGCACGTCGCCGGGCACGACGTCGGGCGCCGGCACGAGCAGCGTGTCCCCGCCGCGCACGACCCTGGCCATAGGGCTCGCCATCCGCCTGAGGGCCGCGAGCGCCTCCTCGGCCCGTTGCTCCTGGACGAAGCCGACGATCCCGTTGAGCACCACGATCGCCAGGATCACGATCGTGTCCTTGATGTCGCCGATGACCGTCGTGATCGCGGCGGCGATCAGCAGCACCACGATCATCGCGTTGGTGAACTGCTCGAGGAACAGCCGCCAGGACGGCTTGCGGCTCCGCTGCACCAGCTCGTTGCGCCCGACGCTGGCCAGACGGGCCGCGGTTTCGCTGGCGGAGAGCCCGCTGACGATGTCCGTGTCCAGCGTCGCCGCCACGGCTGCCGCCGTGACGGTCCACGGCCGAGCGCGCTGCAGGTCCGCGTCTTCTCCTGGGATCGTGGGGGTCATGCGTGCCATCCGGTCGGGGCCGGGCGTCCGGCGCTCAGCCAAGGGTCGGGTGTCGGGCAGCGCGGGCGCGAGGGTCGGCCTCCCCGATCGGCTGGGGCCGAGCGGCCCGATGCAGCCGGGCTGCCTCGCCCGCGATCAGGCCTCGTCGCGATGGCTTCCTCTCCACGGCCGCGGAACGATGAAGGGCGTCTCTCGCCGGTACGCGAGGTAGGGCTCGCCGAACCGCTCGGCCAGCTCCCCCTCCTCGAGGCGCTTGAGGTAGACCAGCAGCGAGGTGGCGACCGAGAGGACGATGGCCAGGCCGGCCGTGGTCCTCGCGGCGAGCGCGAGACCAAGGTAGGCCAGGACCGTACCCAGCGTCATCGGGTTGCGGCAGTAGCGGAACGGGCCGTCGGTGAGCAGCTCCTGCGTGGGCATCACCGGCAGCGGGGTGCCCCGGCCCCTGTCCACCTGGACGACGACCGACCAGATGCCAAGGGAGAACCCCGCGACCGCCAGCGGCCCGCCCACGAGGCGCCCGACCGATCCGGTCCGGGGGCGCGGCAGCTTGAGCCGGCGGTCAAGGCGAGGACCCATCCCCGCGATCAGGATCGGGAGCAGGCCGAGGAACGCGGGACCGGCAAGGAGGGTCAGCCCGACCCTCGTGGCCTCGCTGTGCGCTGAGCGCGTCCACGCCAGGTAACGCGACATCCGCAGGTCTCCTCAGCTGCAACGTCGCCACGGCGCCCGCCAGTGTCGGCCCGTCGTCACGACGCGGCCAGTGCCGGACGGACTCGGCAGCCTTCGCACGGGTCACGCGCCGAACGCGCGGACACCCGCGTGCGGCGCCCGGCCGCCACCTCGACCCGTGCGATCCTTGGTGCATGAGCTCCACGTCCTCGCAGGCCGCCGCGCCCAGCCGGCCTTCCGACCGACCCTTCGGCGCCGCCCTCCCGGCACCGCTGCTGGTGCTCAGCAGCATCGTGTCCGTCCAGGTGGGTGCCGCCGTCGCGTCGGGACTGATCCGCGAGGTCGGACCGCTCGTGACGGTCGGGATCCGGCTCGGCGTCGCTGCCGTGGTGATGCTGCTGCCGGCCCGGCCCGGGGTCCGCGGGCGGAGCCGGGGCGATTGGCTGGTCGTCCTGGCGCTCGGCCTGAGCCTCGGCGCGATGAACGTGTGCCTCTACGGCGCGCTCGGCCGGATGCCGCTGGGCATCGTCACGACGATCGAGTTCCTCGGGCCACTCGGGCTGGCGGCGGCCCTCTCCCGCAAGCCGGCGCACCTCGTCGCGGTCGTGCTCGCGCTCGCCGGGGTCGTGGCCGTCTCCGGGGCGCTGCAGGGCGGGATGGCGGCCCTCGACCTCGTGGGCCTCGTGCTCACGGCGGGTGCCGGGGCTGGGTGGGTCTGCTACATCCTCGCGACCCGCGCGGTCGGCGCGCGATGGCGTCAACTCGACGGCTTGGCGCTCGCCATGCTGATCGGCGCGGTCTTCGTCGCTCCGGCGACAGGGGCGTCCTGGAGCGGAGCCGCGGTAACGCTGGGCGTGCTGGTCGCGGGTGCCGGGGTCGCGGTGCTCTCGTCGGTGGTCCCCTACTCGCTGGAGCTGCTCGCCCTGCGGCGGCTGGACACGAGGGTGTTTGGCGTCCTGCTCAGCCTCGAGCCCGCGGTCGCCGCGACCGCCGGCTTCGTCCTCCTGGGCGAGCGGCTGGAGCCCGTCCAGATCGCCGGCATCGGCCTCGTCGTCGCGGCCAGCGCGATCGTGATGCGCGAGCAGGCGGGCGAGCCCGCCGTGGAGGCGGCCGAGATCGGCTGACCCGGCGGCGCTCTGCCAGATGCGGAGCGCGAGCCGGTAGCGCACCTCGCGGGCGTAGTCCGCATAGCCGGGCAGGTCCGCCTGGAGCATCCGGTCCTCGAATGCCGTCCTGAGGGTGATGCTGACGATCGCGACCAGCCCCGGCAGGAGCGCCACCAGCGATCCGAGCAGCAGCGGGGCGCCGAGCGACTGGCGCCCCGAGATCAGCCCGGCAGGAGGCGGAGTGTCGACCGGACCGCCTCGGGGGAGACGACCGTGCCCACGATGGACGCGCCGTACCGGTCGTACTTCGCGTGGTACGCCTCGGTCACCTCGCCGGCAACCTCGGGCCCCGGGACCTCCAGGCGCACGTCACGCTCGATGCCGCCCGCCCGGATGCGGCCCTGGCCCGAGCGGAGGGCTCGCTGGAACCAGGGGTTCTCGTAGCCGTGGGCCGACCGCACGTAGACGTCGTCTCCAACGCGGACCGCCCAGATCGTGACGAACGGGCGGAGCGTGCCGTCCTCTCGCCGCGAGGTGATCTGGACTTCTGTCGCGCGCCCGATGCTCGCGGCCTCGTCGGGACCCCACCCGCTCACCGGTCCGCCACCCTCGGCTGCGCCACGTACTCGGCGTCGCTCACCTGCTCGCCCCACTCGGTCTCCGGGCCGCCGTCGGCGGGCGCCTCGAAGATCGCCAGGTGGGCCATGAAGCGGTCGGGCGCCGCGCCGTGCCAGTGCCACTCCCCCGCTGGCGTCTGAACCGTGTCGCCGGCGCGGATCTCGAGGATCGCGCCGCCGCGAGCCTGGACCCGGCCCACGCCCTCGGTGACGTGGAGCGTCTGGCCGAGGGCGTGCTGATGCCAGGCGTTGCGGGCGCCCGGCGCGAACCGCACCACGGCAACGCGGATGCGCGACGGCGCCTCGCCCCGCACGATCGTGTCGATGTACGCGTCGCCGATGAACGTTTCGGCCGGCGCCTTGCCGGTGGGCTGCTTGGGGACGAAGTGCATCGTGTCTCCTGGGTGTCCCGCCGGTCACTCGCCGGGCGGGAAGTCGGTGGAAGCGGCGAGGCCGCGCTGGGCCTCGAAGCGCTCGATCCGCTTCGCAAGCGTGTCGATCGTGCTCTGGAGCGCCTGCGAGCCGAGCACGAGCCGCAGCGGCGCCGGCTCCGTGTCGACGCTCTCGATGATCCGGGCCGCCATCCGGGCGGGGTCTCCGGGCGCCAGGCCGTTCTTCGGGTCGAGCATCCGGAGGTACGCGTGGGCCGGGTTGCCCTCGTATGCCGGCAGCGGTGTCGCCACCTGCGCCGAGCCGGAGCGGAACTCGGTGCGCGCGCCGCCGGGCTCGACGATCGTGACGCCGATCCCGAACGGGGCGACCTCCTGGGCGACCGACTCGCAGAAGGCCTCGATCCCCCACTTCGACGCGTGGTACAGGGAGTTGCCGGCGAAGGCCACCTGGCCGCCGTAGCTGGAGATCTGGACGATCCGGCCGCCACCCTGCTCGCGCAGGCGCGGAAGCGCGGCGCGGATGAGCGCGATGGAGCCCAGCAGGTTCGTGTCGAGGATGTGCTCGACCTGCGCGTCGGTCAGCTCCTCGGCGGCGCCGAAGAGGCCGAACCCGGCGTTGCTCACGATGACGTCGATCCGGCCCAGCTCGGCGAACGACCGGTCGACGACCAGCCGCACGGCCGGCGTGTCGGCGACGTCGAGCAGCTCGACCCGCAACGTGTCCGGGTGCCGCTCGGCGAGGTCCGCGACCGCGTAGCGCCGCCGAACGGTGCCGACGACACGGTCGCCGCGCTTGAGGAGCTGCGTCGCAAGCTCCCGGCCGAGGCCGCTGCTCACGCCCGTGATGAGCCAGGTCCGGCCCGTCAAGCCCTCGGCGGGCTCGGGTTCCATCACCGCGGGGCTCGAGACGTGGCCCTCGAAGGGCCCGCCGTCGTTGCGTCGTGCGCCTTTGCTACCGGCCATCGTCATCCTCCGGGCCAGGGTTGGCCACCTACTCGGGTATCGTCACGCCAAGGGTGCGGAAGTCCAGCGCGTCCTGGTTCGCCTCGGGCGGGGTCTGGAACACGCCGAACCCGAGTGCTGGCAGCTCGACACCGTTGTTGAGGGTGAGGGTGGGCTGTCCCGAGAGCATCACGCGCGGGCCTCCAGACGGACGAGGCTCTTGGTCGCCCGGCGCTCGTCCATCGCAGCATATGCCTCGGCAATGTGCTCGAGGTCCGTCTCGTGGTCGAACACGAGCCCTGGGTTGATCGCCCCGGAGAGCACAGCGGGCAGCAGCTCCGGGATGTACTTCCGCGCGGGCGCCACGCCGCCGCGCAACCCGACGTTGCGGAAGATGACGGTCTGGACCGGCACCACGCTGTCGTGCTGGGGCACCCCGACGGCGCCGACCATCCCGCCAGAGCGCGCAATCCTGAAGGCCGTCGACAGGGACTCGCCGGTTCCGACGCACTCGAGGGCCGCCTCGACCCCGAGCCCGCGGGTCATCGCCCGCACCGCCTCGACGGCAGCGTCGCCGCGCTCGGCGATGACGTCCGTCGCGCCGAACTCGCGTGCGATGGCCTGGCGTACGGGGTTGCGCGACAGCGAGATGATGCGCGACGCGCCCAGGCGCTTCGACGCCAGGACGGCCGATAGCCCAACAGCACCGTCGCCGACCACCGCCACGGTCGAACCCTGGCGCACGCCGCCGCTGACTGCCGCGTGCCAGCCCGTGCACATCACATCCGAGAGCGCGAGCAGCGATCGCAGGACCCCCTCGGAGTGGCCGCTGCCCGGCACCTTGACCAGCGTCCCGTCGGCCAGCGGGACGCGGACGCGCTCGCCCTGGCCGCCGCCGGTGGCGTTGCCCCACCCGCCGCCGTTGAGGCAGTGGGCCGGCCACCCGGCCAGGCACATCTCGCAGGTGCCGTCGCTGTAGAGGAAGGGGGCGATCACGAAGTCGCCCTCGGCGAGCGTCGTCACGGCCGAGCCGACCGCCTCGACGATCCCGATGAACTCGTGGCCGATGGCCCCGGGCTCGTGCGGCGCCGCGCCGCGGTAATACCAGAGGTCCGAGCCGCACACGCACGCGAGGGTCACGCGGACGAGCGCGTCGGTGGGGTCGGTGATGGCCGGGTCGGGCAGCTCGCCGAAGGTCACGTCGCGAGGTCCGTTGAAGATCGCAGCACGCATGGTCAGGCAGCCTCGACGGTGGTGGGGGTGGGACAGCCGCAGGTCGCGAACGCGGCCGGGGCGTTGAGGAAGACGAGAGGGAGCCGCAGCTCCGTGTACGGCGCGTCGAGCGCGTTGCGCAGGCGGGCGACACGGAAGGCGGGGTGCTCGACGACCCTCACGGGGCGCCGCCTCCCGCCGACAGGAGCCAGCGCCGACAGCTCGGCTGGGAGCTCGGCGCTGTGGTCGGGAAGGATCAAGTTCGTCATGGCACCCATGGTCCCAGCGTCTGCCCGATCCAGGAAGGCACCGGTGATAGGGGTACTGGCGGTGCCTCCCTCGTTTTGCTGCCTCGGCGTAGGGTTGAGAGTGCCATGAGCAACGCCGACGACATCCGCGAGTTCCTCGCCACCCGCCGAGCCCGCCTCGCGCCCGGGCAGGCGGGCCTGCCCTCGTTCAGCCGCACCCGTCGCGTGCCCGGCCTCCGCCGCGAGGAGGTCGCGCTGCTCGCGGGGATCAGCGTGGAGTACTACACGCGCCTCGAGCGCGGCAACGCGCGCGGCGTCTCGGACGACGTGCTCGAGTCGGTGAGCCTGGCGCTCCAGCTCGACGAGGCCGAGCACGCGCACCTGCTCGACCTCGTGCGCACCGCCAACACCGAGCGCCCGCCGCGCAAGACGTCGACGCCCTCGACGGTCCGGGCGAGCATCCGCCGCCTGGTGGACGCGATGAACGGGATTCCCGCCTTCGTCGGCAACGGCCGCCTCGACATCCTGTACGCCAACCCGCTGCTCGAGGCGCTCTACTCGGAGCAGTTCCGGGACCCCGTGCGGCCCGTCAACTCGGCACGGTTCATGTTCCTCGACCCGCGGGCCCGCACGTTCTACCCGGACTGGGAGACGAACATGCGCGACTCGGTGGCCGCGCTCCACGGCGAGGCGGGCCGGAACCCGTACGACCGGGGCCTGTCGGACCTGATAGGCCTGCTCTCGACCCGGAGCGAGGCGTTCCGCGTCGAGTGGGCGCGCCACGACGTGCGGTTCCACCGGAGCGGGACGAAGCGGATCCACCACCCGCTCGTTGGGGACCTCACCCTCGCGTACGAGCGCCTCGAGCTGCCGGCCGACCCCGGCCTCGCCATCGTCACGTACTCGGCGGAGCCCGGGTCGCCGTCTGAGGCGGCGCTCGCCGAACTCGCCCGCTGGGCGTCGACGCGGGAGCGCCTCAGCACCGCCACCGATCGCTGACACCGCCGACGGACGCGGCGAGCACCAGGAACGCCACGAGCTCACGATGCCCCCGTTCACCGGTCCGGTCCAGCACGAGCCACGCGAGGGGGATGACGACAAGCGGTGTCACCAGGTCGACCGCTTCCTGCAACGTGAAGCCCTTCGGTGGCCCGACGACATTCCTCGGGTAGGGAGGCACGAGGAGGAACGCCGCCAACGCGATGGCGTATGCGAGGAGGGCGACCGGGAGCTCCGCCGTGCGTCAGGCCGGAAGCAAGAGCCGCCGCGGCTTGATCCGGCCGGCGTCGGCCGCGAAGGGCCCGCAGCCAAGGGCGTGGATCGTGACCACCGGCTCCATGGCCGCCGGGAACTCGCCCAGCGCCTCGCGGTAGTCGGCGTTCAGGTCGCGCAGCCCGTCCCGGAGCTGGACCGCGATCGCCGCCCGCCAAGCCTCGTCGGCCGTCTCGCCCGCGCCAAGCTCGAGCGCGATCGCGGGCCGCGGTGTCCCCGTCCCGTCGGTCACCGTCGTCAGCAGGAACGATTCCAGGCGCGAGGCCAGTGCCCGATCGCCGTAGACGAGCGTCTCGATGTCCTCCGGGTAGATGTTGGCGCCCATCACGCTGATCGTGGCGTCCCGTCGGCCGTAGATGTAGACGAACGGCAGCGGGATCGGCGAGGACCACGGCAGCGGACCATGAGGACCCGCGACCTCGGGGAGGGAGCCGAGCCGGCCGATGTCGATCCCCGCGTCCGACAACACCCGTCGAGCGGTCGCGAAGTCCAGCAGGCCGCCCGCATCGTGCACGTTGTAGCGGATGCGCGGCGCCATCAGGTCGAGCCGGCTGACGGTGCACAGGACCTCGCCCAGCGCGTTGACCTCGAGGTGGTGGATGAGCGGGTTGTACTGGAAGACCATCGGCAGGCGCGGGTCCTCGCCGAACAGCGCCCCCCGGATGTCCGGCCGTGCCCGGGCGAGGCGTCGGAGCGCGACGCTGACCGGCGACTCGCCGGCGACCCCGATCTCCAGGTCTGTCGCGCCGTACCCCGAGTAGACGACCTCGAACCGCTCGAGGAGCCGGTCGCGAAGCTCCTCGGCCATCCCCTCCCCGCCGACGAGCGCACTCATCCGGTACGAGGACCACGGGAAACCCCGCCGGTCTCCCTCGTCGAGCAGGTGCTTGATGAACGGCGGGTAGCCGCTGATGAGGTAGCGCAGGCCCGGTCCGAGCAGCGTCAGCGACGAGAGGATCTTCGGGATGTCGGGGCCGATCGACTTCACGAGCCCGTGGCGGGTCATCCCGAGCGACATGGTGAACCCGGTCGCCCAGGCGCCCATCGAGAACGCGTTGAGCGTGACCAGGTCTCCCTCGCCGAAGGCATAGCGCGCGAAGAACGCGATGTTCCGCTGGGCGACCTTCCGCTCGGCTGCGCCCCGGATCCAGTTGTACGGCGTCCCCGTGGAGCCGCTCGACTCGTCGATCGTCACGCCCTTGAACGCGATCCGGCCATCGACGCAGCGCCGCTCGATCGGGTACGGGTCGATGTAGGTCCGCTTGTCGGTCTCCGGCACCGCCCGCAGGATCGCGGCCGGGGGGAGGCGGTCAGGGTCGAGCCCGGTGCTCTCGAGGTAGGCGCGATAGGCCGGGACGCGCCGGATCGCCCGCCACACGGCGCGCTCCGCCCGCAGCCGGCCCGTCAGGGCCAGAACCGGCGGCGGCACGGTCGCGAACAGCCACTTGAGCCACCCGTAGCGGATCCCGACGAAGCGGAAGGTGACGTCCAGCGGCAGCAGCCAGACGCTCCGGCCGAGCCCGAACGTCCAGGCCATGAAGTGACGGGCGACCGTCCCTACTGCGGACACCTGACGTTGCATCCCCCTCTGGCTGGCGCCGTTCCTCGCGATGTCGCCCTCGTTGGTGCTCACCGTACTCGCCCATCGTGCGGGTTGTGACCGGGAAGACGCCCGGGGCCCGCGCACGTTGCACTGACGGTCGGATGACGACGCGGAAGGGGCTGCTGACGACGGCGCGGACGATCAGGCGGAGCTCCGATGCCGCCGAGCGCGCTGTGCCACCAGGTTCGCCGTCATGCTTCAGGTGTCACCGCGACGGCGTGATGGCGGCGACGAAGACCTCCTCCCGGAGCCCGAGGTTGATCACGGCATCCCGGCGGTCGGTCCACACCGGGCGGACCGTGCCGCCCGCCGCCGCCAGACCCTCGTAATCCCCGTACTGGTTGCCCAGGTCGACGCTGGGCGCGCAGCAGGTCTCGTCGGTCGGCGCGGTCGCCACCGGGGTCGTGACCCAGGTCGTGCCCCCATCCATCGAGCGGGCGAGCGTGTAGGTCGTGGCGGCGGCACCGTGGGTGCCGGTGTCGTAGTAGGCGACGTTCACGGACCCATCCGAGCCGTCGACCGCGAGCCACTGGTTGAACTGGTCGCCGCCGGCCCGCATCGCGGTGGACGTCCAGGAGCTGCCGCCGTCCATGGACTTCGCCACGAACACGTTCGTCGCTGCGGCGCTGCCGTCCATGTACGAGCAGTAGAGCGTCATCCCGGAGGCGCCGCAGGCCGGGTACACGAGGGCACCGCGGCTGTTCTGGGCGGCGATGTTGAACGCGAACCCGGCGACATGGGCGATCAGCCGGGGCGACGCGAAGCTTCGGCCACCATCGGTCGAGGCGGCGTCGAGGATCGCCCCGTGCGCGTAGTCCTGCCAGGCGACGTGGAGGGTGCCGTTGCCGGCGACATACGGGTCGGCGCCGATGCCGCCGGTCTTGCCCGTGAACGGCCCGCTGACCGAGACCGGCGACGAGAACGTGACGCCGCCGTCGTCGGAGGTCGACACGAGGACGTTGTTGCCGTTCTTCGTCGACGAGGAGTTGCCGGTGGCGTGGTCCCAGGCGACGGAGATTCGGTTGTGGTGGTGACCGGCGCCGCTGCCGGTGTCGACGGTGATCATCGGCTTGTCGTTGAACTGCGCGTTGCCCGTCTGGAGCGCGAAATACGTCGGCGTCCAGGTCGCGCCGAGGTCGCTCGACCTGGCCACCGCCATCTCGGTGCCGTTGATCCCGCCGCCGGCCCCGAAGAAGACCACGATGTACGAGTAGTAGGCGACGCCGTTCGAATCGAAGGCGAGGCCCGGATCAGAGCCGAAGTCGAAGCCGTTGCGGGTCCTCGGTGGCGGGAGGGGGAGGTCGACGCCCGTGAACGCCGCGCCGCCGTCAACGGAGACCATCGCGCGCATCGGCAGGCGCTGGATCTCGTTCGAGCCTGCAATGACGACGTTGGGATCGGCGGGATCGATCGCGATCGAGGTCTCGCTCTGCGAGCCGCATTCGTGGCTCGCGTCGACATTCGTCCCGAAGGAGGGCTGCGTCACCGATCCGGAGTTCCCGCTGCACAGCGAGGCCGTGCCCCCGGAGACGGTGAGGTACTTGTTGTACCAGGACGCCTCGGCATAGGGGCTCGAGTTTGAGCTCCCTGCCAACGCCGCCGACGGCGATGCGGCGAGGATGGCTGCCGCCGTCACGGCCGCGAGCAACCCGCTCGACACGGTCGTAAGGATCCCGATGAGCGGGGCGACGATCAGCGCGGCCGGGCGCGCAGGACGCAACGGGGACACCGCCAACACCTCCACCGGCTCGACCGCGATGCGCCGCTGGAACCCAAGGGTGGGATCGCGGGCTCGAGCTGATGCCGGGATTGTGCCCCCGCAGTCAAGGTTGCCGCCAGCGAACCGACCCCGCCGCCCGACCACGCGTCGCGCGACTTGACGCCGGCCAGTTCGGGCTTGCGCCGCTCAGCGTCATCGGTCGGCTATCGATCCGAAAGCGGGAGATCGCAGGGATCGCGTCGGCTATCTCCGGAACCCCCTCCAAAGACGATGCCTGTCGGGACGAGGCCGCTCATCTGCGTCCAGATGGCTTCGAGGCGCCGGAGGTCCGCGTCGGTCACATCGAAGGCCGCCAGCGCGGCATCGAGACCAGTCACGGGTCCCTCTCGGCATCGTCCTCGGCTCGGTCCTTGGCCTCCGGTCTCACACCTGAACGACCTTCATCACCTCGTCGCCGTAGTGGTTGATCACCTTCACGGCCACCTTGCCCGTGCGCGGGCGCGGGAACGGGCGCGAGACGGTGGAGTTGACGGTGGCCCACGCCTCCTCGCTGATGTCGGCGCGGAGGGCGCGGCGGAGCTTGTCGTAGGGGTTGTCGGCGCCGGTGAAGTAGGCGTGGCGGACGAAGAAGGCGTCGCCGTCGTAGGCGGTGTCGAGGAACCAGGCGGCGATGTCGTCGACCGACGACGAGCGCAGGTCGCCGGTGGTGGGGTCGTAGACGTCGAGGCCCCTGATCTCGACCTCGAGCCGCCCGTCGCCGGCCGCGCGGACGTCGATGTCGGGCTCGCCGAAGACCATGAACAGGTTGCCGGTACCGGTCTTCTTGAGCAGCTCGTCGCCCATCGCGAGGTCGGGGTTCATGCGCGCCTGTAGGATCGTGAGGCGCCCCAGGGTGCTGGCCTCCTCGCCCGCGAGCGGGTCGAAGGCGAAGCCGCAGACGACGAGGAGGTCGGCGAACTTGACGGCCTCCTTGGCGGCGTCGCGGACGAGCTCGGGGCCGACGGTGCCGAACTCGGGGCCGATGGCGATCGCGACGGTCCTCGCCTGCCCGGCCTCCGTGTACTCCCCCACCCCCTGGACGAAGACGCCCGGGTACGGGTCGAGGCGCAGGAACTCGAGCCGCTCGGCGCGCCTGGTGTTCTGGACCCCGGCGCGGCGGAGGTTGTCGAGGATGGTGCCGATGAAGCGGCCGGCGTCGAGCGCGGCCGGGATGGCCTCGGCCTCCTCCAGGTCCTCGGGGCCGTCGACGTTGACCCGGTGGGGCGACAGGCTCTCGACCGTGAACGGGCCCGACACGCGGACGACCTTGGGGTCCTGGTACGGGCGGTCGAACAGGGTCTCGGAGTCGGCGTGGCGGGCGATCGCGGCGTCGACCTCGGCACGCGTCATGTCCTCGCGGATGTCCGGGTTCTGGGCGATGGACTTGAGGGTCACGTGCGGCACGCGCTCGTACACGAAGCCGCGGCGCACGTCGTTGGTCGGCCGCTCCGTCGCCAGGGAGCGGGCGTGCCCGGAGACCTCGGCCTCCTTGCGGATGCCGGCCTCGGAGTCGGCGAGCAGGTAGTACGGGTACTTCGCCGCCATCAGGCGCGAGCGCGCGAGGGCGAGCGCGACCCGGCTCGTGTCGATCGTGATCCAGCGGCGGCCCCACTGCTCGGCGACGTAGGCGGTGGTGCCGGAGCCGCACGTCGGGTCGAGGACGAGGTCGCCGGGGTCCGACGCCATCAGGACGCAGCGCTCGATGAGCCTGGGCGATGTCTGGACCACGTAGATTTTGTCAGGGGACCCGGCGGTGTCGTCCCAGACGTTGCTGATCTCGTAGGCGGGAAAGTCATCCAGGTAACGAACGTATCTGATGGTTCGCCCCGCGGCCATGATCCGGCCAGCCATTGCCAGTCGGTCCAGTCCCTCAGTTGTGGTCTTCCAGCAGTTGGTTGGGCCAGGGTGGTAGACGACACCGCCGAACTCATACGGCACGGTCGTGTTGTCCCTGAAGGCGCCCGAAGTCAGATTGTCGAGCTGGAACGGTCGCGCGCCGGCCGCAAGGAGAGACTCCGTGTCGTCGTCGCGAATGCTTCGCCGGGTGCCGTCCGGCAGCTGAACCTGGTCGTACCGTTCGCCCGTGCTCGCGCCTACCCCGAGCCGTTTGGCAAGCATGATCGGTCGGTACTTCATGCGTGCTGTGTCACGCGCGTACCAGAGGATGTAGTCCGCGACCGACTTCAGTCGTTCGCCTGAAAGTCCGCCTGTCTTCTTCGCGGTGATCAACGCGACGAAGTTGTCTCGGCCAAACACCTCGTCCAGGATCGCTCTCACGAGGTGCACGTTCTCGTCGCCGATCTGGACGAAGACCGAACCTGACTCGGTCAGCAGCTCCCGCGCCGCCACCAGCCTGTCGCGCAGGTACGCGAGGTAGGAGTGGATGCCCAGCTCCCAGGTGTCGCGGTACGCGCGCACCTGCTCGGGCTGGCGCGTGAGGTCCGTGTCCTTGCCGTCGCGGACGTCGCGCTTGCGCGTGGACACCTGCCAGTTCGAGCCGAACTTGATCCCGTACGGCGGGTCGACGTAGATGGCCTGGACCTGCCCCTTGAGCCCCTCCTTCTCGGCGAGGCTCGTCATCACCAGCAGCGAGTCGCCCAAGATCATCCGGTTGGACCACTTGCCCGGGTGCCGGTAGAAGTCGACCTTCTCCTCGAACGTGAGGTCCGTGTAGGGCGCAAAGAAGCCGAGCTGCTCCTCGGCCTGGCGGCCCTGGCTCTCGGCGCGCAGCTCCTCGACGAGCGCGAGCGGGTCGATCGTCTCCTGGATGTAGACCGGGACCGCCGGGACCTCGAGGTCGGTCGCGTCTTGCTCGTCCTTGCCCCTCCAGACGAGCTGCGGGTCGAGGCTCGGGTCTCGCGGGTAGCGCACGATGGTCGGCCTCTTCTCCTCGGGGCGGGCGAACGACTCGAGCTCGGCGGTCGGGATGTTGGACCGCGTGTCGCCGGGGTGCGTGGTGGCCCGGACGGGCGTGACGGGCTTGATCTTGTCAGCCACGGCTCATCCCCCGCTCATCGCCGGCTTGGGTTGCAGGAACCTCGCCCGGATCAGGTCCGCGGCGTTCTCCATGTGCGTGACCTCGAGGAAGGCCCAGCGCCCCAGGCCGCCCCAGTTGTTGACGGCCGGGACCCACAGGTCGGCGGCGGCCGCGACCTTCGCGAGCTTCTCCTTCTTCGCCTCGCCGGACACCTCGAGGACGAGCGTCAGCAGGTCGTCGTCGCCCCGGCCAGCGGGGTCGCGCAGGCGGATGAGGAAGTCGGGCACGTAGTTGGCGGCGCGGCCCTCGAACGTGTACGGGACCTTGAGGTTGAGACCCTGGTTCTTCACGTAGGCCACGATCTCGGGCATGACCTCGAGCTTCTGGGCGAGCTCGGTCTCCCAGGCCGAGTCCTGGGCCACGCGGTTGACGTGGCTCTTGGTCGTGTCGAAGCACGTCTTCGTGGTCTCGAAGGCGACGTCGTCCGTGGAGCCGACAGCGTCGTACGGTCGCAGGATCGGGACCATCCGCTTTTCGCCGGGCGTGCCCATGACGATGGCCCGGTGGACGCGCTCGGCGGCGGCGTGGCTCCACTCGGCGAGCAGGAGGAGCTGCGGGTAGGCGCCGTCGCCGAGATAGGGGATGACGCACTCGTCGAGCCAGCGGCGCGTGATCTGCGCGACCTGCGGGAACAGCCAGGGGCGCTTGCCGCCCTCGCCGTCCCGGAAGTAGGTGTCGAGCGTGCGCTTGGCGACCGCGAACACGACCGTGTTGAGGCGCTGGTGCTCCAGCGGCAGCTCGAGCAGGTTCATCTCGCCCACGATCGGGTCGAGCTCGGTGTGGGTCGGGACCTCCCGCGTTGAGAGCTCGAGGACGCTGCCCTCGTCGAAGGTCGCGGTCAGGCGCTCGGCGGGCATCTCGTAGCGGTAGCCGACGAGGCGCGGGAACTCGATGCGCAGGCGGCTCCGCTCGGGCAGCGCGCGGACGGTCTGGACGGGCAGCGGCACGCGGACGGTGCCGGGCCTCGTGGTGGTCAGGAACGTGAACGGGACCCCGAGCACCTCGGCGTACTCGGGCGGGAACATGCCGTCGGGCGTCGGGTCGTAGCTCGCGCGCCGGAGCGCGCGGCCGACCACCTGCTCGCACAGGAGCTGGGTCCCGAAGGCGCGGACGCCCAGGACGTGGGTGACGGTGTTGGCGTCCCAGCCCTCGGTGAGCATCGAGACCGACACCACGCACCGGATGTCGGCGCCCAGGCGCCCGGGCCTGCCGACCGTGTTGAGGACCTCGCGCAGGATGTCCTCGTCCTCGATCTCGTCGGCGCTGCGGCCCGGGAAGCGGGCGGCGTACTCGCGTTTGAACTCCCCGATCTCGTGGGCGGCGGCCCGCTTGAACGCGGGGTCCAGGGCGTCGCCGCGGTCGAGCTGCATCGAGTCGATCAGCATGCTCACCGGGCGCTGGCGCCAGCGGTCGCCCTCGACGTTGCTGAACAGCGGCAGCCTGCCGGGGGCGGCGACCGTGGCGCCGTCCGGGAGCGTGCGGTCGTGCCCCGCGATCCAGTCGTGGACGAGCTTGCTGACGCTCGTGTTGGAGCACACGACGATGAACACGGGCGGCCGGCCCATGCCCGCCGCGCCCCAGGCGCTGTAGGAGCGCTCGTAGTCCGCGTACAGGCTCTGGAGCGCGCCCTCGAGCTCCTTGGGCAGGACCGGGTCGCCCTCGCCGACGGTGGTGTCCCTGAGGCCCTTGCGCGGGAGCGCGTCGCGGACGTGTACCCACAAGTCGCGGTAGCGCGGCAGGTCGCCGACCATCGAGTCGTCGGACACCGGGACGCGCGGCACCTTGACGATCCCCGACTCGATCGCGTCCATCAGCCCGAAGTCCGACACGACCCAGGGGAAGAGCGTGCCCTCGGCGAACCCGGAGCCCTTCAGGAAGAACGGCGTGGCCGAGACGTCGAAGATGCCGCGGACGCCGATCTTGTCGCGGACTGCGCGGAGGCCGTCGAACCAGACGCGGGCCTCCTCGGCGTTCTGCCGCGCCTCCGTGCGCTCGTCGGCGTCGAGGCCGCCCTCGAGCGCCTCCTCGGCCGGCGCGGGCGTGTAGCAGTGGTGGGCCTCGTCGTTGAGGACGACGATGTCCCTCGCGCTCCCGAACACCCGGCACACGCGGCGGGCCATCTCGCCGGGCGTCTCGCGGAACCGCTCGGTGTCGCCGCCCGGCCCCGCGAGGACGCGCTTGGTGAGCGCCGCCGCCTGCTCCCTCTCCCGCCGGATGAGCGCGTGATAGTTGGTGATCTCGACCGTGGCCGACTGGAGCCGGTCGAGCTGCTCCGGGGTCACGATGTCCATCGAGCGGTAGAAGGTCTGGGGGTCGTTCGGCAGCAGCACGCGGAGGCGGTCGCGGATGGTGATGCCGGGCGTGACGATCAGGAAGCGGTGGCTGAACCGCTTGTCGTACGGGTTCGCGAGCTTGTTGAGCGCCTGCCAGGCGATCAGCATCGCCATGACGACGGTCTTGCCCGAGCCCGTGGCCATCTTGAACGCCATGCGCGGCAGGCCGGCGTTGAGGCGCGCGTTCTCGGCCCGGATGACGTTGAGCGCCTTCACGTCGCCGAGCCTCTCGGCGGCCTCGGCGAGGTAGACCGCGGTCTCGGCGGCCTCGACCTGGCAGAAGAACAGCCTCCGCTCGCGGTCGTCCGCGCGCCAGTGCGCGAGGAGCTCCCTCGTGGTCGCCGTGGTGTGGGGATAGCCCTGGAGCCGCCACCGGCCGACGGCCTGGCGCACCTCGTTGACGATCTCGTTGGGCTGCTGGCGCGTCCCGCCGCCGAACTGGAGCGCGAGCTGCGCGGACGCCTTCTTGGGCTTGGCGACCGGGACGAAGAACTCGCTCGGGCGGCGCGACGGGACGAGCTCGCCGCTGACCTGGCCGTCGACGACCCTGAAGTGCCGGGCGGGCTCGGCGAACGGCGAGTTGATGACCGGGTTCTCGATCGTCGTGGGCTGCAAGGTCCCCTCGGCACGCGGAGTCGGCGCTCAGTGGAGGATACGCGGGCGGCGCACCCAACCGTGCGTCCAGCCGGAGCTGCTCTCGGCGGGGCGCCCGCGCCTTGCCGCGAAACCACGACCACGCGGCCTGGTGACCGTCCGGTCCAGGGATGCGCTTGTCAGCGGGCCGAGTAGGCGATCACGTCGATCTGGGGGATGTCGCCCGTGAGGAAGTCGGTCGTGCCGTCCACGAAGCCCACGAAGTCGATGAAGTCGTCCGCGATGATGCGGCCCTTCACCCCACCGGTGGACAGCATCACGGTGTCCCTGTAGAGGCCGTAGCCGATCGGTGTCACGTCCACGTAGGCGTTGCCGCTGTCGAGGAACGCGACACGGCCCGTGAAGTGGACGAGCTGGTCCTGGTACGCCTCGACCTTGCGCAGCAGCGTCTTGTACAAGGGCTTCAAGGCGATGGCCTTGAGCTTCGCGAGCGACTGCCCGGGCACGAGCGGTGCGAGACCCCAGCCGTAGGGGGTGCCAGGGCGGCCGACAGGCTTGACCTTGAGCCACCAGGCGCGCGCGTCCTTCCAGCTGCCGTTCGCGAGGGTCACGGTTCCGCTGAGCCGGGCCGTGTACCACGCCCACAAGCCCGTGTCTGTGCAGCCGTCCACCGTTCCCCACTGCCGGTCGCCGACCGCGAACTCGTCCTGCGCGACCGGGTCGGTGCCCGTGAAGGCGGCGCCCCCCACCGTCTCGGTGCAGGTGTCAGTCCAGTCGGCCGCGTCACCGGAGACGCCTTCGGGCCCGTTCGCCTGGAGGTTGACCGTGACGCCGCTTCGGGCGCAGGTGAGTGCCGCTGTCACGCCGCTGTCGGGGACGATGCCGACGTGGGCGCAGCTCGACGCCAGGGCGCTGGGCAGGACCGCCGCGAGAGCTGACTCCGCCTTGCCGAGCGGCACCGGTGTAGGCGCGGGGGTCGGCGCCGGCGTCGCGGTGGGCGCGGGTGTGCCCGTCGGTGACGCCACCGTGGCCGCCGCCTGGATACTCGTCGGCGATGGCACTGACGCGAAAGCCGTCGGGAACACCAAGGCCCGCGCGGTGGCCTGGGGTTGTGTCGGCGGGGCCGCGGCGCATCCGGCCGCGAACCCGCAGAGGACAAGGACGGTGAGGGAGGCGCGCGTCATCAAGGGGACTCCAAGGGACAAGGGCATGGGGACGCGCTCCGCCCAGTATCCCATCCACCCAGGGCGAACGGGCGTCCGCTCCGCCGGACGCTCACCGCCGCCCACAAGCTCCGCATCGTCGAGGAGGCGAACGCCGCAGCCGAGCCGGGCGCCGTCGGCGCCCTGCTCCGGCGCGAGAACATGACCCGCAGGACGTTCGATGCGGGCGGACACGTCGGCAACGATCCCTTCGGCCACCGGACCATCCGCGACGCGAAAGGCGCCATCATCAAACCACGGAACTTGGAGATCGTGGAACCCGAGGCCGAGGTCGTCCGACGCGTCTGGCGGGACGTCATCACCAAGTCGACGTGGCAGATCGCGCAGGATCTCCAGCGCGAGGGCGTTGACCGCCGAACCTCCGACCCGTGGACGAAGGACGCCGTCAAGGACATCGTTCGCCGTGGACGTTTCTACCTCGGGTACGTGGTCCACCACCGGGGCGCCGAGGAGCGGGTGGGCTGCCATCCAGGCATCCTCGACACGACATCGACGACGCGGAGTACCGCACCAAGATGCAGGAGACACGCGCGGAACTCGCGCCCCTGCCGGAGCCGGAGAAGCTGGTGACCTTCGACGCGGTGGCCAGCATCGTTGGCTCACTCCGAGACGCCATGGGCGTGGCGGCAGCAGAGCAGCTCAAGAAGCTCATCGGGATGCTCGTCACGCGGGTGAAGGTGACCGCAGATGGAACCTTCGAGATCGAGCCCGAGCCGGCCGCGCGACCGTTCTTCGCAGCCACGAACGATTTGCTTCTGGCGTCCCCGGACGGCCAAAAGGGAACGACGGTGCCGGTATCAGACCCCCTCGCCTACTACGTGGGAGAGGCCGCGTAGGCGTCTGGGCGCCTACGCGGGCATCAGCCGAAGATGGACTCCGGCAGGTCGTCGAGCGTCACACCAATAGGCGTGAGGGAGCCGCCGTCATCGCGGCCGCCGCCGATGGTCGCCAGCACGAACGCGGCCTTGCCGTTTCTCTCCTGTCGCTTCAACCACGGCTGGGCTGCCTGTGCCTCGCCGCTCGCGATGTAACCGACCAGTCGGTGGTTGATCACGACCATGACGGCGTTCCGATCGTGCCAGTTGTTGGGCTCGCGGACGAGTGCCGCGACTGTCTCGACATCGTACTGTTCGGGGCGCGTCCGGAGCGCGGCCATGAGGGACGCCAAGTCCTCCTGGTAGTGCGACTCGCCCACGACATCGGTGGACTCGGCTTCGTCCTCGTTGCGGGCTACGAGAACGCCCGCCGCCTTCACCGCGGATCGCCACTTGCGGTCGGCCGCCTCCTGCTCCTTTTCCTCGCGCGCACCCTGGATCGTCTCGTGCCGCTGCCTCTCGGCCTCGGTGACGAGGCGTCGGCGCGACTTGTCGATCACGATGACGAACATATAGACCCCGCACGAGGCGCACTTCTTGCGGCCCTTCGGCGGCTTCGCCACGTCTACCCCGCACGTCGGACACGTGGTCGCTTCGTATGGCAGCTCGTTGATCTCCGCGGTCGAGAGGCCGACCCGTTCTCGCGGCGGGACCACGGGCCACGAGGGGTCGAGGGTCGCCGGGACGACTGAGGCTGCGAGCACCGCACCGCGCCCCCAAGGCGACTGCGTGCTGTTGGACGACTTGCTATCCGGCGGTCCGCCGAACAGCCTCCGCAGAAAGCCCACATCGCCCTCCCGCGACCAGACGGGACGCGCTTCGCTGAATCTAGCGATCGCCCCAAGTTGCCGCTCGCTGGGCTCGGCTTCGGGCCACCGGTATCGAACGGGAGCGGCGCGGGGCCTCGGGGTACCGAGAGGCTAGGACCCGGCTGGAGGCGCTGCCGCGATCCTCACGCTCTCGGGACCAGACGCCGGAGCAGCGGAATGGCTGCGCCGGTTTCTTTTTGTGCGGCCCGTTTCGTGGAGGTGCCCGACGTGGGCAACAACAACACCGTGGCCGTCGGCCAGCAGCCGATGTTCTGCTTGTGCTGTGGCGAGCCGCTGGCCGCGCCCGAGGGGGCGGCCGTGGGCGACAAGGCAGAGGTCTGCGCGACGGTCGTCGGCCCCGACCTGCTGGGGGTGGTCGTGGAGGTGGGCGAGCACCTGTTCCGCCTGCCCGGCGACACCCCGTGCGACGCTGTTCTCGTGGGGCGACATCAGCGAGGCCGACTACCGCAAGCAGAAGCGGGAGACCGAGGCGGCGATGGCGGCGATCCCGCAGGAGCCCGACAAGGTGGTCCTGTTTGACCAGCGGCGGGCCGTGGTCCAGTCGCTCGGGGACGAAATCGCCCAAATGACCCCCGAGGGCATCCAGCAGGTTGTCGCCCTCCTCGTCGAGAGGGTGGAGACGTCCGACCGGCACGTTACGCGGGTCATTTGGGCGGGAGCGGCGCGGCCGTTCTTCACGGCAGACGATTACACCGTGGCGCCCCCGGACGGACGCCGGGGCACACGAGGCAAAGCGGCTGACGCGCTCGGCTGGTACGCGGCGGAGCCAAGGACGAGGATCGTGGCCATCGACGGGTAGACTGCGCAGCGGAGGCACCACATGACCACCACCTTGATCGACGACCACCACGCCCAGATCGCCGACCTGTGCCGGAGCTTCGGCGTCCGGCGTCTCGACGTGTTTGGATCGGCCGTCCGCGAGGACTTCGACCCGGAGC
>JAJXUG010000043.1 GCA_021783095.1 Chloroflexota bacterium
CCCGGCTGCGGGCCGCTCACCGCGGCCAAGATCGTCGGCGAGTGCGCCGGCATCCGCCGCTTCCACTCCGCCGCCGCGTTCGCCCGGCACAACGGCACGGCGCCGGTGCCGGTCTGGTCGGGCAACCAGGAGCGGCACCGGCTGTCCCGGGGCGGCAACCGCCAGCTCAACCTCGCCCTGCACCGGATCGCCATCACCCAGATGCGGATGGACGAGCGCGGCCGCGCCTACATCGATCACCGGCGCGCGGCCGGGGACACCAAGACCGAAGCCATCCGGGCACTCCGCCGACGCCTGTCCGACGAGGTCTTCCGCCGCCTCTCGGCTGACGAGACACAGCGTGCCAATGCCGTCGCCGCCTTGACAGCGGCTGCGGCTTGACATAGGAGCAACCCATGTCGAACCTGCCCAACACGTTCCGCGCCTTTGTGGTCGACAAGCCCCAGGGCGGCACCTTCAGCCGCGGCGTCCGGGACGTCAGCGCCCGCGACCTCCCGCCGGGCGAGGTGACGGTCCACGTCACGTGGTCGGGCGTGAACTTCAAGGATGGCCTCGCCGCGCGCGAGGACGGCAGGGTGGCGCGGGCCTACCCGCTGATCCCGGGCATCGACCTCGCGGGAACCGTTGTCCAGTCCGACGACAACGAGTTCCCGATCGGCAGCGCCGTGCTCGCCCACGGGTACGACATCGGCGTCGCCCGCCACGGCGGGTTCGGCGAGCTGGCGCGAGTCCCGTCCGCCTGGGCGGTGGCGCTGCCCAAGGCGCTCTCACCGCGCGAGGCCATGGAGATCGGCACCGCCGGGTTCACGGCGGCGATGAGCGTGGCGGCCCTCGAGGAGCGTGGCCTGCGGCCCGGCGACGGCCCGGTGCTGGTGACCGGCGCTTCGGGCGGCGTGGGCTCGGCCGCCATCGCGATCCTCGCGTCACGCGGCCACGAGGTCTGGGGGGCGACGGGCAAGACCGAGGAGCACGACCGCCTCCGCGACCTCGGGGCCGCGGGCTTCCTGACGCGTGACGAGGTCACCGCGCCCGGCCGGCCGCTGGAGCGCGAGCGGTGGGCTGGCGCGGTCGACACTGTCGGTGCGGCGACGCTGCCGTACGCCCTGCGGACGCTGCGGATCGGCGCGGCAGTCGCCTCGTCGGGCAACGCGTCGGGCGCCGAGCTCGCCACCACGGTCTTCCCGTTCATCCTGCGCGGCTGCGCGCTGCTCGGGATGGACTCGGCCAACATGGCGATCGACAGGCGCCGGGCGCTGTGGCAGCGGCTCGCGAGCGACCTCCTGCCACGGGGCGTGGCGGACGGGATCACCGAGGTGACGCTCGACACGCTCGAGCCGGCGCTCGACGGGATCCACGCCGGTCAGGCGCGGGGCCGCTGGCTGGTCCGGGTCGGGGAATAGGGCCAGCGGCGTTCGGCGGGGGGCCGCAAGCCTCAGCCCAGTTCGCCCCGCAGCTGGGCCAGCGCTCGCTCGACCGGCGCCCGGCTGCCCTCGGGAGACCACGGCGCCTGGGCCAGCGCGGCCTCGAGGTCAAGCTCGCCCGCGTGGACGTCCCGGGCGAGCTCCGCAATCCGGGCGATCTCGCCCGCCTGCCGCTCCGCGAACGCCCGGCCCGCCGGCTCGCCGTGGCCCGGGACCACCACCGTGCGATCGCCTGTGAGCGCCAGGATCGCCTGCGCCGTGGCCGGCCAGTCCAGCGGGAAGCTGTCGCCGAAGGACGGCGCGGCGCCGTTCTCGAGCAGGTCGCCCACGCACAGCACGTCCGCGCCCTCCACGCTGAGCACGACGTCGTTGTCGGTGTGCCCGCGGCCGAGATAGGCGAGGCGGACGAGGCGATCGCCGAGCTCGATGTCGGCGTGGTCGGTGAAGCGCCGGTCCGGCGGGTCGAGCTCGACCTCGGCCAGCTCCGCGGCCAGTCCGGGCAGGCCCGACGTCGCCAGTTCGCGCTGCCCGCCGCGAGGCCCGAGCATCACGGCGGCCCGCTCGTGGCCCCAGATGGGCGCGGGTCGGAAGACTCGGTTCCCGAATGCGTGGTCGTAGTGGCCGTGGGTGTTGACGACGGCCGTGAGCCGCGGCGCGCCGAGCGAGCGCAGGTCCTCGACGACCTCGCGCGCCTGCCGATAGGTGGAGCGGGTGTCCACCACCAGCGCCTGGCCCCGGTCGACGACCGCCACGATGCTCTGGTCGAAGAACCTGTAGCGGCGCACGAAGACGCCATCGGCGATCTGCATCCACGGGCCATGCATGCCCCGCATCGTACCCGCCGCACTCCGAGTGCCGGCCGCGCCAGGGTGGGTCCCGAGCGAGGTGCCGCCCGCCTGCTCCAAGGCCGCGCGCGCGACCCGCACGGCGCCGCCCCGAGGGCGTACCGTCTCGGGTTGGGGGCCGGGGGCGGGCAGGAGGCATCGATGACATCGGCGACTTCGACGGCGGAGCCCCTGGTCCCGGCCGAGGGCACGGCCCGCATGCCCGACGCGACCACGCTGCGGACGCTGCACTGGCCGCCGGTCGGGGAGCCCTGGGCCGTCGCACTGATCGTCCACGGCCTCGGCGAGCACGCCGGCCGCTATGAGACCGTCGCCGCCGCCCTGACCGAGGCAGGCATCGACGTCTACGGCTACGACCACCGCGGCTTCGGCGGCTCGTCGGGCTTCCGCGCCTATGTCGACCACTGGAGCCAGCTCCACGACGACCTCGCCAATCGCGTCGAGGCCACTCGCGCCGAGCGCCCGGGGCTCCCGCTCGTGATGTACGCCCATTCGCTGGGCGGCCTCATCGCCACCGGATATGTCGTCCCCGGGACGGGTCGGCCCCTGCCCGACCTGCTGGTCCTCTCGGCGCCCGGGATCGAAGCCGTGCAGCCGACGTGGAAGAAGAAGCTCGCGGCCGTCCTCACCGGCGTGGTGCCGCGGATGCGCCTCGCCAACGGCCTGGCGAGGGACGGCCTGTCGCACGACCCGTCGGTGCAGGCGAAGGTCGATGCCGACCCGCTCTGCATCAGCACCTCCACAGTCCGGTTCGGCGCCGAGGCCTTCGCCGAGCAGGATCGGCTCCGCGCGCTGCTGCCGGGGCTGGCATCGATGCCGGTCCCGACCTATGTCCTCCTCGGCTCGGACGATCCCATCGTCCCGCCGCGGTCGTCTGAGGTGCTGGCGGCCAAGGGCAACGTGACGCGACGGGTTTGGCCTGGACTGCGGCACGAGTGCCACCACGAGCCTGAGCAGGCCGACGTGCTGGCCGCGGTCGTCGCCTGGATTCGAAGTCAGGCTGCGAAGCTATCCGCAGGGGGTTGAACGACTTGTCGAGCGACGTTGCCGGCCCCCCGGGGGCACCCGGCGAGACCGTCGGGTTCGGCGGTCTGGGGGCGAAGCTGAACTGGCTGCGTGCCGCGGTCCTGGGCGCCAACGACGGCGTGGTCTCCGGTGCGGGCATCACGATCGGCGTGGCGGCCGTGAACCCCGCCAATCTCGGGGCCATCATGCTGGCCGGCGTCGCGGGCCTGCTCGCGGGGGCGACGGCGATGGCCATGGGCGAGTACGTGTCGGTGTCCAGCCAGCGCGACACCGAGGAGGCGCTGATCGCCAAGGAGCGCCACGACCTCACCCACACGCCCGAGGAGGAGTTCGAGGAGCTGGTGGAGGTCTACCGCGGCCAGGGTCTGTCCGAGGCGACGGCCCGTGCCGTGGTCTATGAGCTGACCGAGCACAACCCGCTCGCCGCGCACCTGCGGGCGGAGTTCGGCGTCCACGAGGACGAGCTGACCACGCCCTGGCACGCGGCGATCGCCTCGGCCGTGTCGTTCACCGCGGGGTTCATCCTGCCGCTGGCTTCCATGCTGCTCGCGCCTGCCGAGCTCCGGATCCCGGTCACCGTGGCCGTCGGGTTGGTCGGCCTGTTCCTCACCGGGTGGGTCAGCGCGCTGATCAGCGGCTCGACGGTGAGCCGCCCGATCCTGCGCAACGTGATCGGCGGGACGGCCGCGATGGCACTCACCTGGGGCATCGGCCGCCTGTTCGGGGTCACGACGGGCTGAGACCAGGCGGGGCATCCCGTTGCGCGGCGCAGCGGATTCCACGGGGCCGGGAGTGCCGGTCGAGGTCCAGGTGGCCGCATCGCCAACCACGACGACGGGTGTAGACTCCGCCGACAACCGAACACCGCCTCCGGGGAGCGCCGAACGCGCTGAGAGGGTGGCTCCGCCACCGACCCGCCGCACCTGATCTGGGTCATGCCAGCGAAGGAAGCAGGCAGCACACGCCGTGGCATCTCTCCGGGAACAGCACCGCTGGAGATGACCAAGACGTGAGCGAGACGGCCTCGACCGTCGGCGGGCCCGAGCCCGACCCCGAACGATTGACCACGACCGCGGGTCGACCGCGCCCGCGCGCCCTGACCATCGCGGGATCCGACTCCGGCGGAGGCGCCGGCATCCAGGCGGACCTCAAGACGTTCGTCGCGCTGGGCGTCTACGGCGCCTCGGCCATCACCGCCATCACCGCCCAGAACACCGTCGAGGTGCGCGCGATCCACGAGGTGCCCCCCGACGTCGTGGCGGCCCAGATCGACGCCGTCCTCGACGACATCGGCGCGGACGCGGCCAAGACCGGCATGCTCTCGAGCGCGGCGATCATCGAGGTGGTCGCCGACCGCCTCCGCGCCCACGCGCCGATGCCGCTCGTGGTGGACCCGGTGATGGTGGCCAAGAGCGGTGATCGGCTGCTGCGCGAGGACGCCGTGCACGCCCTTCGCCAGACGCTGCTCCCGCTTGCCCTCGTGGTCACGCCCAACGCTCCCGAGGCGAGCGTGCTCGCCGGCATCGAGGTCGACGACGCAACCAGCGCCCGGGAGGCGGCGCGCCGCATCCGCGACCTGGGCCCGCGGCTCGTCATCGTCAAGGGCGGCCACCTCGAGGGTGACCGAGCCGACGACATCGTCTTCGACGGCACCGAGTTCCACGTCCTCTCGGCGCCCCGCCTGGCCACGGTCCACACCCACGGGACCGGCTGCACCTTCTCGGCCGCCATCGCCGCCGGGCTGGCCCAGGGGCTCGACCCGCTGGCCGCCGCCCAGGCCGCGAAGGCGTACCTGCATGGCGCCATCGAGCACGCCGAGCCCCTCGGCGCCGGCCACGGACCCGTGAACCACCTCTGGAGGTACCGACATGCCTGACCTCGACCTCGCCGAGGCGACCGTCGCCGCCCTGGCCGGGATCCGCGCCCGGCGGCCGCTCATCCACCAGATCACCAACTACGTCGTGATGAACGACACGGCCAACGTGACGCTCCACATCGGCGCCTCGCCGGTCATGGCCCACGCGCTGGGCGAGGTGGAGGAGATGGTCCGCTACGCCGGCGCGCTGGTGCTCAACATCGGCACTCTGGAGCCCGCCTGGGTCGAGGCGATGATGGCGGCCGGCCGCCAGGCGAACGCGAGCGGCGTGCCCGTGGTGCTCGACCCGGTGGGCGTGGGCGCGACCAGGCTGCGGACCGACGCCGTCGAGGAGATCCTGCGGGCCGTCCGCGTGGACGTGGTCCGCGGCAACGCGGCCGAGCTCTCGGTCATCGCCGGGCTCGCGGCGGAGATCCGCGGCGTGGACTCCGTCTCGGCCGACGATCCGGCTCGCGCGGCGCGCATCGTGGCCGGCCGGACGGGGGGCGCCGCGGTGGTGAGCGGTGCCGTGGACCACGTGGCCGACGCCACCCGATCGGCGAGCATCTCCAACGGGCACCCCCTGATGGGCGCGATCACGGGCTCGGGCTGCATGGCGACGGCGCTCGTCGGCTCGTTCCGCGCGGTTGTCGATGACCCCTTCGTCGCCGCTGCGGCCGCGATGATCGCGTTCGGGATCGCGGGCGAGATCGCGGCCGAGCGGAGCGCCGGCCCGGGCACGTTCCGCCAGAACCTGATGGACGCCGTGTACCTGCTCGACGCGGACGCGATCCGTTCGCGGGTGCGCGCCCAGCTGGAGGCCGTGGCCGCGTGACCGAACGCACGGGACCCACGCAGCTGCGAGCCAGCCACCGGACGCTGCTCCGCGACGCCGGCGTGTACCTCGTGACCGAGGAGTCGCTCTCGGGCGGCCGCTCGTCGGTGGAGGTGGCGCGGGCGGCGCTCGAGGCGGGCGTCCGGGTCGTCCAGCTGCGCGAGAAGGAGGGGAGTGCCCGGCGGGCGCTCGAGATCGGGCTGGCGCTGCGGACGCTGACCCTCGAGCACGGCGCGCTCCTGATCGTGAACGATCGGGTTGACCTCGCGCTCGCCGTCGGCGCCGACGGCGTCCACGTCGGGCAGGAGGACCTGCCGGTGAACGTGGCGCGCATGCTGCTCGGCCCCGACGCGCTCATCGGGCTCTCGATCACCGAGGCCGGCCAGCTCGCGGATGCAGACGCCGCCGACGCCGACTGCCTCGGTGTCGGGGCGGTGTTCCCGACGGGTTCGAAGGCGGACGCGACCGACACCGGCCTCGAGCTCCTGGCCCGGTCACGGGCGGCGACCACCGCCCCGATCGTGGCCATCGGCGGGATCACGGTCGCGAACGCAGGCGACGCGGTCCGTGCCGGCGCGGATGTCGTGGCGGTCATCAGCGCGATCGCCGGGGCGGCGGACCCGGGTGCGGCAGCCCGGGCGCTCCTCGTTGCGGTGTCGGAGGCGCGGGCCGCAGGCGCCGCGGGCTCGGTCCGATGATGTCGTCGCGAGCAGGCGCCGAGGCGCGGCGCGCCGCCCACGCGGGCGAGTTCGAGCTGATCGACGAGCTGGCGGCGCTGTTCGGCCAGCCGGCGGACGGCCTGGGCATCGGCGATGACGCCGCCACCTGGGCCACCCCGAGCGGGCTCGTCTCGGTCGGCACCACCGACATGCTCGTCGAGGGCATCCACTTCCGCCTCGACTGGGCGAGCCCCGAGGACGTGGGCTGGAAGGCGCTGGCCGTCAACCTCTCGGACCTCGCCGCCATGGGCGCGACGCCGGGCAGGGCGCTCATCTCGATCGCCGTGGACCCAGACCGCCGGGAGCAGGCTGTCGGGATCGCCCGCGGGCTCCAGGCGATCGCCGCCGGGACGGGCACCTCCGTGATGGGCGGGGACACGGTCCGCTCGCCCGGGCCGCTCGTCGTCAATGTGGCGCTGATCGGCGTGGCGGAGCCCGACCATCTGCTGCGGCGGGACGCGGCGCGCCCGGGCGACGTGCTCGCCGTCACGGGCAGTCTCGGCGGTGCTGCGGCTGGGCTCTCCGCGCTCCTCGCCGGCCGCGCGCCCGACGATGCCGAACTGCAGCCCCTGCTCAGGGCGCTGCACCGCCCGACCCCGCGCCTCGCCGCCGGCCGGGCCCTCGCCGCAGCAGGCGTCCGCTGCGCGATCGACATCAGCGACGGGCTCGCGAGCGAGGCGGCCCACATCGCGAAGGCGAGCAGGATGTCGATCGAGGTGGACCTGGGCGCCGCGCCGCTGTTCGAGGCGGCCATGCGCACGTTCGGCCGCGATCGGGCCCTCCAGCTCGCCGCCACCGGCGGCGAGGACTACGAGCTGCTCTTCGCCGTGACGCCCGCCCGGCTCGACGAGGTGTCGGTCGCCCTCGCCGATCACGGCGGCCTGACGGTCGTCGGGCGCGTCGGGGGCGACGAGCACCCAGGCTTGGTGACCTTCCGCGACGGGTCCCGGCCCGTCGCCCTCGACGAGAAGGGATACGTGGCGTTCTGATGGCCGAAGTGTCGACACCCGCGTCGGGCGCCCTCGGCCCGGACCGGCCCCAGGGCGACCTCGCCGCCGCCCAGCTGGGGATCGAGCCGGTCCCCAGCCACCACCAGGTGCTGGGCCTCCTCGACTTCTTCGTGCTCTGGGCGGACCTCGGGGTTGGCCTGCTGGTCCTGCTCGCCGGGACGTACCTGGTCCCCGGGCTGTCCTTCGGCGTCGCGATGGCCGCGATCGTGGCCGGCACCTTGATCGGCGTCCTGCTGCTCGGGATGGCCGGGGCGGTGGGGAGCGCGCGCGGGGTGACCGCGATGGTCGCGCTCCGACCCAGCTTCGGCGTCCGGGGCAGCTACGTGCCGAGCCTGGTCAACGTGGTCCAGCTGGTCGGCTGGGGCGCGTTCGAGGTCATCTTCATGGGCCAGGCGTCGGCCCGCCTGGCCGCGCCGCTCCTGGGCCCGAACACGTATCCGTTCTTCGCGGTCCTGTGGGCCGGCGTCGTGATCCTCATGGGCCTCGGCGGCCCGCTCGTCGTGGTCCGCCAGTGGCTCGAGAAGGCGGGCATCTGGATCGTGCTCGTCACGGCCGTCTGGATGCTGGTCTACGCGGCGACGCACCTGGACCTCGGCGCAGCCGTCGCGCGGCCCGGTGACGGGAGCCTCACCTTCGCGCAGGGGATCGACCTGGTGGTCGTGATGCCGGTCAGTTGGCTGCCGATCGTCGGCGACTTCAACCGCTTCGCGCGCAGCACCCGCTCGGCGTTCTGGGGCACGGTCATCGGCTACGGCGTCACCAACATCGGCTTCTACGCGCTGGGCGTGGTGCTGGCGCTGTACCTGCCGCAGGGCGACCTCGTCGGGTCCATCCTGGCAATCGCGTTCGGCGCGGCCGGGCTGATCCTGCTTTTGGGCGACGAGTCGGACAACGCCTTCGCCGACATCTACTCGGCCGCCATGTCGGTCAAGAACATCCGGCCCGGGCTGCCCACCCGCTGGCTGGTCGCGGCGATCGGGGCGCTGGCGCTGGGGATCGCGCTGACCGTCGACCTCGGCCAGTACCAGAGCTTCCTGTACCTCGTGGGCGCGCTGTTCGTGCCGCTCTACGGCGTGCTGTTCGCCGACTACTTCCTGCTCAAGCGGGGCCGGCGGACGACCGCCGACTACTACCCGGGCGAGGCGACGTCAGGCGAGGTCAGCCTGCCCGCGTTCGCGGCCTGGGGCGTGGGGATCGCGACCTACTGGGTTGTGATCACGTACGCGCCGTGGCTGGGCGGGACGCTGCCGTCGCTGGCGGCGTCGCTCCTCGTGTACCTGGTGCTCGGGCGGCGGCGGTAGTGCGAAGGCCGTCCGTCGGCGGGCTCGGCTAGTACGAGGGCGGCGGCACCGGGCCCTGCGGCGGCGCGGGCTGCGGCGTCTCGGGCCCCAGCGCGGCCAGCGTCCGCTGGTAGTCCTCGACGGTGATCTCGCCGCGGGCCAGCCGTTCGCGGAGGATCTCGTACGGCGTCGGGCGCGGCGGGTTGGCCGCTGCGGGCGGCGCGCCGTACGTCGGCTGCCAGGGCTGCAGCGGCGCCTGCGGGTGTCGCGGCCCGCGCGCGAGGGTGACGAACAGCCAGACGAGGGCCGCCACCAGCACCACCATGCACAGCAGGCCGAACAGCCACCACAGGCCTGCACCGTTGCCCATACGCCAGCCCCAGTTAACCATCAGTTCGTCCTGCTCTTCGTTCCGTCGCGTCGCGCCGCGACACCCGCGTTGCCCCCGTGTTGTGGCGATGATCGTAGACGCCCGGCCGTGACAGGGGCATGAGAGGCGGTGCGATCGCCGTGACGCTCGCCGCAACGCGGGCTCCGGGCCAGGAGCGCCGTGCGATCATCCGCGGACCCGCCCGGCGGCGCCCGCCCCTGGGCCGGGCGAACCTGCGATCCAGCGACGACGGAGCGACGAGGTGGCAGCGGTGGCCGACCGCAAGACGATCGTGTTCTTCCCCGAGGGCGCCTATGGCCCCACCAACAACTGCGCGGGCATCGGCGCGGTGTTGCGCGAGCGCGGCCACCGGGTTGTGTTCATCGTCGAGGAGTCGTTCGCCGGCAGCCTCGAGAAGCGAGGCTTCGAGGAGCGGCTGATGCGCCTCGGCCCGCCGCCCGCCGAGCCCGAGGTCCCGGGCCAGTTCTGGATCGACTTCATCCGCGACACGGCGCCCGTGTTCCGCAAGCCCACGATCGAGCAGCTGGGCGAGTTCATCGCGCCGACGTTCCAGGCGCTGATTGACGGGGCGAAGTACGTCGCGCCGCGCCTGGCCGGGATCATCGACGAGCTCGCGCCCGACGCCATCGTCGAGGACAACGTCGTCTCGTTCCCGACGATCATGGCCACGCGGGCGCCGTGGGTCCGCATCGTCTCGTGCAACCCAGCCGAGGTGAAGGACCCGCTGATCGCGCCGTTCTCCTCGGGATATCCGGCCGCCGACCAGCGTGAGTGGCCGGCGTTCCTCGACGAGGTCCGGCGGACCCACGGCGACATGTGGGCCGACTTCGACGCCTTCTGCCGCGACAACGGCGCCGGCGGCCTCCCCTGGGGCTCGAACGGCCCCGACTTCATGCACGAGTCGCCGTACCTCAATCTGTACTCGTACCCCCGCGAGGCCGACTACGAGCGGGCCGTCCCGCTCGCGCCGACGTGGCACCAGCTGGACTCGACCGTCCGCGCGGCCGAGGCGACGTGGGCGCTGCCGGAGTCGCTGGCCGGCCGGCCGGGGGCGCTGGTCTACCTGTCGCTGGGCTCGCTCGGGTCCGCTGACGTGGGGCTCATGCAGCGGCTGGTGGACCTGCTGGGCCGCACGGAGCACCGGGTGATCGTGTCCAAGGGACCGCTCGCGGACCGGATCCGGCTCCACGACAACATGACCGGCGACGGCTTCCTGCCCCAGCCCGCGATCCTGCCCCAGGTCGACCTCGTCATCACCCACGGCGGGAACAACACCGTCGTCGAGTGCTTCCACCACGGCAAGCCGATGGTCGTGCTGCCGCTGTTCTGGGACCAGGTCGACAACGCGCAGCGCGTGGACGAGACGGGGTTCGGCCGGCGCCTGGCGACGTACGACTTCCGCGACGAGGAGCTGGCGGGTGCCATCGACGCGCTCCTGGCCGACAAAGCGCTTCGGTCCCGGATGGCGACGATCGCGACGCGGATGCAGTCCACCGCGGGCACCGTCCGCGCCGCCGACCTCATCGAGCGCCTGGCGCTCACGGGGCAGCCCGTCACGCGCTAGGCGGAGTTCGCCGCGATCCCGCCGACCATGTCCAGTCGCTCCAGCCCCTCCTTGTCGTGCGCTGCCGTCGGCGAGCGTCGTCTGCCGCGCGCCCTTCCGCAGGGCCGGACTGGACCCCGAGTCCGGACTTCCATGCGCTCCGGGTTACCTGCAGGACTCCGGGTCCAGACCGCGGCAACTTGGCGTCCGCGCGCCGCCCGATTCGGTCGCGGGCTGGCCTGCCAGTCCAGACGCCGTCGGCCCACGGTCTGAAGTTCGGACTGCCAGTCCAGTCCGATCGGGCCCGATCGCGTCGGGCAGGGAATGCGCAGCGCGGCGCATGCTCGAGGCAGGCTCACGGTCTCGGGTACGGCGACAGGCACAAGGCTTGGCTCGTCCGTGGGTCCAGCCGGCCCCGGCGGTCGACGCGCCTGGCGCCAGCCCTCGGCATGGGCCGCCCGCGCACGGGCCTGCCGTCGACGCCGCTGACGCCGCGACGCGCAGTGCGCCGCCGGCTACATGCCCTCGCGGAGCAGCCGCCAGACCGCGCGCGTCCCCGGCCGCTGGCCGTAGAGGAGCACGCCGACCGTGTAGATGCGCGCGGCGACCCAGATCGCGACGACGATCATCGCCACCAGGAGCACCAGAGAGACCGCGACCTCCCACGGCTGCGCGATGCCCGTCGACACGCGCCCGAGCATCATGAACGGGCTCAGGAACGGCACGAACGTCAGGGCGGTGATCCAACCGGAGCGAGCGTCGAGGAGACCCGTCGACGCGTACACGCCGATCATGTAGCCGCCCGTCGAGATGAGCGTCATCGGCATCACGGCGCTGTTGACGTCCTCCATCCGGCTGACCAGCGAACCCGCAGCTGCATAGAGCGAGGCGTACAGCAGGAACCCGAGGATTCCGTACAGGCCGAAGAGCAGCAGCAGCCCGGGCGTGAGGCCCTGCGGGACCATGCTCGCCGACGCCGCGCCGCCAAGGACCACCGACTCTATGGTCGGCTGCGCGAGCAGCGCCACCCCGCCGGCCACCACGACGGCGGCGTACTGGATGAAGGCGACGAGGCCGACGCCGAACACCTTGCCCGCCAACAGCTGGAACGGCGTCGCGGCGTTGAGCACGACCTCCATCACCCGCGACGACTTCTCCTCGACCACGCTCATCGCGACCCAGTTCCCGTACATGATCACGATCATGAAGATCAGGATCGTCATGCCGAAGGCGAGCATGTCCTGGCCGACGGCGGCGGCACCGCCCTGGATCGGTTCGGTCCGAGCCGGGTCGGGCCACGCGACGGAGAAGGCCGCCGGGGAGAACAGTGTCGCCTGCTGGCTCGCGGGGATCGAAAGTCGGTCGAGACGGTCACCGACCGCGATCGCGTTCGCGGCCTGCTGCAGGAGGCTGGCGGTTCGTCCGCTCGCCGGGTCGTTGCTGTAGAACGTGAACGCAAGCGTTCCGTCCGCAGACCGCTCGATGCTCAGGACCCCAGACGCCTCGCCCCGGACCACGGCCTCTCGGGCGGCCGGGAGGCCGGTCGCGATGCTCACCACGAAGTCTGGCTGACCGATCCCAGCCGACGAGCCCGACTGGCCCGCGCCGGCCCCGGCATTGAGCAGCGTCGAGATCGTCGTGGCGGAGCGCTGGGCGAGCGCGTTGTCCGCGGCGACCACGGTCACCTTCGTGGCATCCACGGTGTCGATCTTGCCGATCACCGTCGGCAGGAGCGCGATCAGGACCACGCCCAGGACCAGGAGGAGCGTCCCCACAGTGAAGGATCGCGTCCGGATCCGGATGGTGAACTCGCGCCGGGCGATCGCGATGATGTTGGCGGCCCGGTTCATGCGACAGCCCCCGCGGCGGCCAGCGTCCGCTCGTCGTCTTCGAGCGCTCCGACGCGCTCGACGAACACCTGCTCGAGTGATGGGTCTCCGACCTCGAATCGGAGGACGGGCCCGTTGGCGATCGCGGCATCGAGGATGCGCTGGGGCGACAGCCCGTCGGCGACCTGGACCTCCGCATAGTCCACGCCGTCGCGGGTGACCGTCACGCCCGGCATCGATTCGAGCCAGGACTGGTCATCGCGAGCGGTGGCGACCCTGACGACCTGGTGGCCGGTCGAGCGCCGGACGTCGCGGGTGGAGCCTGCCGTGACCAGCCTGCCGTGGTCGATGATGGCCACCGAGTCGCACAGCTCCTCAGCCTGGTCGAGCTGGTGCGTGCTGAACACGAGCGTCTTGCCCCGGTCGCGCATCTCGAGGAAGGCGGCCTTGAGCATGGCGACATTGACCGGGTCGAGGCCCACGAACGGCTCGTCCATCAGCAGCACGTCCGGCCCGTGCAGGATCGTGGCGATGTATTGCACCTTCTGCTGGTTGCCCTTGGACAGGGTCTCGAGCCGGGCGTTCGCCTTGTCGGCGATGCGGAACCGGACCAGCCACTCGCGGGCCTCGGTGCGAGCGCGCTGGCGCGACATGCCGTACAGCGAGGCGAAGTGCACGAGCTGGTCGACGACCGGCATCTTGGCGTACAGGCCCCGCTCCTCGGGCATGTAGCCCCACGTCCGCCGAGGCCAGTCATGGGCAGGGCGTCCATCCCAGGTGACGCTCCCGGAATCGGGTTTCATCAGCCCGAGCACGATCCGCATGGTCGTGGTCTTGCCGGCGCCATTCGCGCCGAGGAAGCCGAAGACCTCGCCCGGCTGCACCGTGAACGAGATCCCGTCGAGCGCCTGCACGCTCCCGAACCGCTTGTGGAGATCCTCGATGATGAGTGCCATCCGCCCCGTCGTCTCCCCGTCTGCGCGCGCCCGCACGCGCGTGTCAAGGCGCTGCGTGAGCCTCAACGATGACGGGCGATTCCGGCTGCCCGCGTCTGCCAAGGCGGCCATAGCGGCCGGGCCGTCTGGCCGCGGAGCCCGGCCCTTCGGCCCCCGCCGGCTCCGCCGCCCGGCTGGGAGGGGCCGTCAGAGACCTCGTGCACGCGACCCCCGCCCGCGACCCCGCCCGCGACCCCGCCCGCGACCCCCCGCGCGACCCCCCGCGCGACCCCCGCAGGTCCTCCGCTGACCCGGTCGGGCTGGACCTGCAGTCCAGACTTCCGGACGCTGACCGTCTCGCTCTGGACTGCGGGTCCAGAAGGCAGCACCTCGACGCCGCCGCGCCGCCCGATTCGGCCATGATCTGGACTCGAGGTCCAGACGCAGTCCGTGGGGTGCCAGAAGTCCGGACTGGGAATCCAGCCGGGGGCGGGTCGCGGAGCCGCGGGGGCGGGGACGGGTCGGGAAGCCGGGGAACGGGTCGGGGAGCCGCGGGGACGCCGCCCGGGCGTCGCGCCCCGTGCGCTTCGACTTGGTGGTGCCGGCGGACCTGCGCGACAATCAGGGCCACCACCACAGGACCACCGGCAGCACGCGCCGCAACTCGCCTTGGAGGCCCCCAACGTGACGATGACCGACGTCAAGACGTACCAGCAGTTCATCGGCGGCCAGTGGGTCGACTCGGCGTCCGGCGAGACGCAGGAGGTCGAGAACCCGGCCGTCTACGAGACGATCGCCCGGGTCCCGGCGTCGGGCCAGGAGGACGTCGACCGCGCCGTCGAGGCTGCGGCGCAGGCGTTCGAGACCTGGAGCCTCACCACGCCGCAGACCCGCAGCCTCGCGCTGCTCAAGGTTGCGGACCTGCTCGACGCGAACGCCGACGAGATCGGCCGGCTCGAGAGCCTCCAGACGGGCAAGCCCACGCAGGCCGCGATCGACGAGATGGCCGTCGCCTCCGACCTGTTCCGCTTCTTCGCGGGCGCCTGCCGCGTCCTCGATGGCCTCGCGGTCACCGAGTACCTAGAGGGCCACACCTCGATGGTCCGGCGCGACCCGGTGGGCGTGGTCGCCAGCATCGCCCCCTGGAACTACCCGCTGTACATGGCCGCCTGGAAGCTCGGCCCGGCGCTCGCCACCGGCAACACCTGTGTCCTCAAGCCCGCCTCCCGCACGCCCCTCTCCGCACTCCGCTTCGCCGAGGTGGTGCAGGAGGCGCTCCCCGCCGGCGTGCTCAACGTCATCACTGGCTCGGGCGGCAAGATGGGCGACCTGCTCGTCGCGCACCCCAAGGTCCGGATGATCTCGATCACCGGCGACACGGCCACCGGCAAGCACATCGCCGAGGTCGCCGCGCGCGGCGTCAAGCGGCTCCACCTCGAGCTCGGCGGCAAGGCCCCGGTCATCGTCTACGACGACGCTGACGTCGACCTCGTCGCCGACACGCTCCGGTTCGCCAGCTACTGGAACAGTGGCCAGGACTGCACCGCGGCCTGCCGTGTCATCGCGGGCCCGGGCGTCTACGACAACCTGCTCGGCGCTTTGGCCGACCGCGTCAAGACCATCAAGTGGGGCAACCCGGCCGAGGCCGACGATCTCGACATCGGCTCGCTGATCGGCAAGTTCCAGGCCGACAAGGTCGAGCAGATGGTCAACACCGCGCTCGAGGCCAAGGCCGAGCTGGTCGTCGGCGGCCAGCGGCCCGACCGCGTGGGCGCCTACTACGAGCCCACCGTGCTCGCGAACCCGGACCAGCGCTCCGAGATCGTCCAGGAGGAGGTCTTCGGGCCGGTCGTCACCGTGCAGCGCTTCTCGGACGAGGAGCAGGCGATCGCCTGGGCCAACGACGTCAAGTACGGCCTGGCGAGCTCGGTGTTCACGGGCTCGATCGCGAAGGCGATGCGCACCGCGCGCCGGCTCCAGTTCGGCACCGTGTGGATCAACGAGCACTTCACGCTCGCGTCCGAGACCCCGCACGGCGGCGTCAAGGAGTCGGGCTGGGGCAAGGACGGCTCGAAGTACGCGCTCGAGGACTACACGACCGTCAAGCACATCACCGTGAACACGGGGATCTGATCGCTGCGTCGCCGGCCCGCGTGAGCCGGCTCCGAGCCGACGCGGGAGCTGCATGACGGTCGATCGCGCCCGCATCGCGGCCGCCGTCGGGACGCTGGACCTCGACGCGCTCGCGGGGCGCCGGTGGTTCGCGCACAAGCGCGAGACGATCGCGTCGGCGCGCCTCGCGCATGCCTTCGCGCTGACGCCCTCGCTCGCGCTCGCGCTCGTGGACGTGCGGGTGGGGGAGGGCGAGGGACGGGCGGAGCGGTATGCCGTGCCGTTCGTCGAGGGCGAGGACGGCGTGATCCGCGAGGCGCACGAGGGCGACGGCGCCTGGCGGGCGCTTGCGGCGGCGATGGCCGAGGGCCGGACGATCCCCGCGCTCGGCCGCGACCCTGGGACCGGCGCCGCGGCGATGGGCGCGGGCGTCGACGCGGCGCTGGTCTGCCGCCCCTCGCCGGGTCTCGCGGCGCTGTGGCCCGATGGGGCCGGGGCGCTGGCCGCGGCCGACGAGTCCGCCCTGGCGCGCGACCAGTCGAACACCTCGGTCGTGCTGGGCGGGACGCTGCTGCTCAAGGCCTACCGCCGCATCCAGCCCGGGCTCAACCCGGACCTCGAGCTGACGGCGTTCCTGTCCGAGGAGGCCGAGTTCCCGGGCGTGCCGCGGCTCGCGGGCTGGGCCGAGGTGGCCACGCGCGACGGCGGCGCCGCGACGCTCGCGATGCTCCAGGCGTTCATCGCCCATGCCGAGGACGCGTACGAGGCCACGGCCGAGCGCCTCGCCGCGCTCATCGCGGAGCCGGGCGCCGTGAGCCTCGAGTCGTCGACCGGCCTCGCCGAGGACGTCGGCACCCTCATCGCCGGGCTCCACGCCGCCCTCGCCGCCCCGCCTCGCGAGGCCGCTGACCTGGCGCCCCGTGCCGCGACCCACGATGAGCTCAAGGCGTGGCGGTTCGAGGCTCACCGCCGGCTGAACCAGGCGGTCCACGACGTCGCGGCCGTGGATGCGGACCTGGCCGACGAGCTCCGGGATTCCGGGGCCCAGATCGCCGCTCGCGCGTCGCGCTTCGAGGCCGTGGTGGCGCCGCCGCTCGTCATGCGCATCCACGCCGACCTCCACCTCGGCCAGGTGCTGCTGGCGGACGACGGCTACCGGGTCATCGACTTCGAGGGGGAGCCGCTGCGCCCGATCGAGGAGCGGCGCCGCCTCGACTCGCCCCTGCGCGACGTGGCCTCGATGCTGCGCTCGCTGGACCACGTGGCGCGGTCGGCGCGGCGCCGGGCCGAGCGGCGGCACGGCGGGCCCATTGAGCGCCCCGGCCTCGACGTCGACGCGTGGATCGAACGGGCTAGGGAGCGGTTCCTCGCGGCGTACGCTGCTGGCCTGCGCCACGAGGCGTCGCCGATTGTCCTGGACCTCGACCTGCTCGACGCATTCGAGGTCGCCAAGGAGTGCTACGAGTTCTCCTACGCGGCGAGCGTCCTGCCGTCGTGGCTGTGGGCGCCCAGGGACGGCATGCGGTGGCTCCTGGCGCACGGCGAGGCCTGAGTGGACGAGCTGGCGGTCAACGCACTCGGGCGGCGACGGCCGGAGCGAGATCAGGCGATCCCGAGCAGCCGCGCGAGCAGGGCGCCGGTGCCCAGCGCGAGGCCCAGGGTGGAGGCCGCGATCCCCGCCGCCGCGCGGTTGCCCAGCTCGCCGCGGAGGGCGGCCAGGGTGGCGATGCAGGGGATCGAGATGCTCGTCACGACGGCGTAGACGAACAGCTGCGCGGGCGTCATCAGCTCGCCCAGGCCCGTCGCGCGGCCGAGTTGGATGGCGGCGAAGGCGATCAGCAGCTGGAGCGCGAGCTCCTTGCGCAGGAAGGCGAAGCCGACCGCGACGCCGGCGATCGCCGGCAGGCCGAGCGACCACTGCACGGCCGGGCCGATGGCCGACGCGATCGCCTGCCACCAGCCGGCCTCGTAGACGACGCCCAGCACGAGCGACCCTGCCAGCATGATCGGCGTCGCCTGGACGACGAAGCTGCGGAACCGCCACCAGGCCTTCGCGGCGACGTGGCCTGGGACCGGCGCGCGGAGGGGCGCGAGCTCGAGGACGAGCGAGCTCTGGCGCCCGGGGATGAGCGCGTTCGCGCCAAGCCCGGCAGCGATGGTCACGCCCATCACCACGCCGAACGCGGCGAGGGCGGCGGCCGGACCGGCGAACGGCGCCACCGCCGCGATCACCACCGCCGACCGGGCGGAGCAGGGGACCAGCGTGACCAGGAACGAGCCGATCACCCGCTCGCGGCGGGTTCGCAGCACCCGAGTCCCGTAGATGGCGGGCACGTTGCAGCCTGCGGCGGCGAGCACGGGGATCGCCGCCCGACCGGGCAGGCCCAGCACGCCGAACAGGCGGTCCATCAGCACCGCGGCCGAGGTGAGGTACCCGGAGTCCTCGAGGACCGCGAGCAGCAGGTAGAACGTGAGGACGTACGGGACGCCGACGGACAGCATCCCGAGGAGCCCGCCGTCTACCGCCCACAGCACGGCTCTGGCGGCCACCGGCACGGGGATGACGGCGGGCACGACCGCGGCGAGCGCGGGCGACACGACCGCCGACCAGGCCGCGGCGAGGGCGGCCGCGAGCACGCCGCCGACGAGCAGCACCGAGAGGAACGCCGCCACGCTGACGCCGAGGAACACGGGGATCCCGGGCCAGGGCGAGGTGCTCCACCGCGCAGCCCGATCAGCGAGCGGCTCCGGTGCGTCTCGCCGGCGCTCCACGTCCGCCGCCCAGGAGGTCGCCGTTGCCCAGCGCTTGGGGTCCAGCGCGTGCGCAAGGCGGATCGACGCTGCCCCGCGACCCGAGATGACGCCCGCGGCGACCGCGTCGGCGAGAGGATCAGCGGCGGCGGCCGCGCCCAGCGAGCGGTGCTTGGCTGTCAACTCCGTGGCGGTGCGGCGCAGCTCCATCTCGTCGGCGAAGGCGTAGATGGGCGCGGGCGCGGAGCCGCGGGGCGAGCGTGTGCCCTCGAGAACGCCTCGTCGCTGGGCCGCGAGCTCGACCGCGTCGCCGACCGCGGCATCCACGCCCTGCCCGGCCCGACCGCACGTGGCGTGCGCCGGACCGTTGAGCAGCTGGGCGAGGCGACCGGTGTCCACCTCGATCCCGCGCCGCGCCGCCTCGTCGGCCAGGTTCGCCGCCAGCACCACGGGCAGGCCCAGGTCGCGGCAGGCGATGGCGAGCGGCAGGTGCCGCGCGAGGTCGCCAGCGTCGGCCACCACCAGGATCGCGTCCGGCGCCGCCTCGAGGAGCAGCCGCCAGAACGGGTCGTCACCAGCGGGGACGTCGTCGAGGGAGCGCGTGCCCGGCAGGTCCACGAGCCAGGCATCGCGCCCGCGGGCGTGCACGCGCCGACGCTCCAGGGAGACCGTCGTGCCGGGCGCGTTCGCCGTCTCGACGAACCGGCCACTGGCGCGGGCGAGGAACGTCGACTTGCCGACGTTGGGACGGCCGACGAGCGCGACGACCGGGAGGCCGTCGACCGGCCGATCGGCAGCCTCGTCGGGGTGGCAGGCCGCGGTCACGCGGGCGGCTCCCCGCGGACGGCTGTCGCGACATCCGCGGACAGCGCGATCCGCGATCGCCCCATCACCACGATCACCGGCCCGCCGAGCGGCGTGCGCGAGGCCACCCGGACCACGGCGCCCGGTCGCAGGCCCTCGCGCAGCAGCTCCTCGGCGTGCGCGGGGTCCACGTCGCTGACGCGCAGGGTGCCGCCCACGTGCAGCGTGGCAAGCGTGGGGCGGTCGGAGGCGGGACGCTCGGGACTCACTCCGCGATTCGGCCAAACCTGTGCCTGGCGGGGAAGGGACAGACGGCCTGACCACGAGGGCTGACGGCACCCTCTCTCGGCGCCTGCCCGTGCCGACGCATGGCCCCGCGGGTCGCGCCACCGCCGATATGCCGAGATTCGGGACGGTGTGCTCCACCGACGGCCGGGTCGTCTCCATGACCGGCGGCCCCCATCTCGGGGGCCGACGGCCCTGCCGCGGGATCCCACCAAACCCGCTAAGATCGCGGGAGGTTAAATGCGATTTGGTAGATTTGGGAGGTTCCGACCACCGATGGCGTCTCCGGCGAGCGCGAAGGACCCCGACTGGGTGTCGCTCACCGAGGCCTGCCGCGTGCTCGGTGTCTCCCCGTCCACCATCCGCCGCTGGGGCGATTCCGGAATGGTCAGGACCTTCCTCACCCCAGGGGGCCATCGACGCTTCTCGCGCGCCGGTCTCGAGGCGATCCTGCCCAGCCGCCCGACCAGTCGGCCGTCCCTCACCGACCTCGGGGAGACGCCGGGACGCCTGGCGCGCGGCTATCGGAGCACCTCCGACGACACGCCGCTCCGGATGCCCTGGGTCTCCGAGCTCGGCGAGGCCGAGCGCGAGCAGTTCCGCGGCTACGGGCGCGGCATCGTCGCGTCGTTGATCGCCGCGCTCGACGCCGAGGACCCTGCCCGCCGTGCCGAGCTCCTGCATGCAGCGGAGGACCCGTGCGCGCACTACGGGCGCCTGGCCGCCGGCGAGTCCCTGAGCGCCTCGATGACCGCAGACATCTTCCTTCGCTTCCGACGCCCGTTCCTCGACGAGCTCGCGTCCGTCGCGCGGCGCCGCGAGTTTGACGCCACCGGCACCACCACGCTCATCGCCGAAGCCAACGCCGCCCTCGACGGCCTCCTCATCGCCACGCTGCGCGGCTGGGAGGCCGCGACGCTGGGCGGGACCCGTCGCTCGAAGCGTGCCGCCTCGTCACCCAGTTGACCAACGGAGAACCGCCCGACGTGAACGTCCCCCGCGCTGCCCTCGAGCTCAAAGCCCTTGTCGTGCACGCTCGCGCGGTGGAGAGCGATGAGCGGGAGGCATTCGGCTGGGCCGCCATCCGGATCGCGCACGACCCCCGGGCGATCCTCCTGCGGACCTGCCACCGCGTGGAGCTCTACTACATCAACACCCCATCCCCCGACCTCCGGGCGCTCACCCCGCCGGATCTCCCCGCCGGCGGGGTGCGCCTAGAGGGCCTGGCGGCCGCGCGGCACCTGCTGACCGTGGCCGCCGGCCTGGACTCCGCGGTGGTGGGCGAGGACCAGATCCTCCACCAGCTCCGCGAGTGCCTGTCGGACCGCAAGGTGCCCGGCGCCGAGGGCTGCCCCGTGGACATCGGGACCCACGAGGCCGACGCGCTCGAGCTGGATCCGGTCATCGAGCGGCTGTTCCAGGTGGCGCTCCACCTCGGCCGCGAGACCCGGGCGTGGCGGGAGGGGCCGCCGCGCTCCCTGGGCGACGTCGCCACCGACCGGGTGGAACTCACCACGGGCGCACTGCTGGGCAAGCGCGTGCTCGTGGTGGGGGCCGGCCGAATGGCGCGCCTCGCCGCCCTGTCCGCATCTCGGCAGGGCGCCCGGGTGCTGGTCGCCAACCGGAGCTCCGAGCGCGCGGCGGCCCTGGCCTGGGACGCGAACGGGGAGCCAGCTCCATTCGGGCCGGATGCGCCGCTGCCCGAGGTGGACGCCATCATCCCCGCGATCTCCGCGCGGTGGCAGCTCTCCCCCGGGGCCCGCGAGGCGCTCCTCGAGGGCGCGATGCCCGTTGTGGACCTGTCCTCGCCGCCCGCGCTCGACCCAGAGTTCCGCGCGGCGCTCGGCGAGCGCTACACCTCGGTGGACGACCTCGCGCGCAGCCCACAGGACCAGATCCGCGCGCGACTGCGCAACCGGCTCGAGAAGGCGATCGACGCGGCGGAGGCGCAGTTCGCGAGCTGGGTCCAGACCCGCACGAGTGTTCCGGCGATCCAGGCCCTCAGCGACATCGCCGAGAGCCGCCGCGCCGAGGAGCTGGAGCGCCTGTTCCGCCGCCTCGACCTCGGCGAGCACGAGCGCGAGCTGGTCGAGCAGATGAGCCACCGCCTCGTGGCCGGGCTGCTGCACGCCCCGCTGGCGTCGCTGCGCGAGGACGCGTCGGGCGACCTCGACCGCGCCGCCCGCGCCCTGTTCTCGCTGTGACGGGGGAGCGCCCCGTGACCCGGACGCTGCGCATCGGCACCCGCGGCAGCGAGCTGGCGCTCGTCCAGGCGCGCTGGGTGGCGGCACGCCTCGCAGAGCACGGTGTCGTGACGGAGCTCCAGATCATCCGAACCGAGGGCGACGAGCGTCCGGTCGACACGGCGTGGGGCGAGGGCGCGTTCGTGGCCCGGATCGTGGCCGCGCTGGTCGAGGACCGCGTCGACCTGGCGGTGCACTCCGCCAAGGACGTCCCCACGACCGAGCCCGACCTCCTGGTCATCGCCGCCTACCCGCCGCGCGAGGACCCTCGCGATGCGCTGGTCTGCCGGGTGCGCGGCACGACGCTCGCAACCCTCCCGCACGGCGCGCGCGTGGGCACGGACAGCCCGCGGCGAGTCGCCTTCCTGCGGGCCGTTCGCCCGGACCTCGAGCTTCACCCGCTCCACGGCAACGTGGACACGCGCCTGGCCAAGCTCGACCGCGGCGATTCCGACGCCCTGGTCCTCGCCGTGGCCGGGTTGACGCGGCTGGGGCGGGCGGACCGGATCGACGAAGTGCTCCCGTCAGCCGTCGTGCCGTCGGCACCCGGTCAGGGCTCGCTGGCCCTCCAGGTGCGGGCCGGGGACGGGGAGGCGATCGCGGCCGTCGGGCTGCTGGATGACCCGGCGACCCGGGCGGCCGTGGAGGCCGAGCGTGCCCTGCTGGCCGGGACCGGTGGCGGCTGCCGGTCGCCCATCGGGGTCATCGGGACCGTGGACGGCGACACCCTGACGATCCTGGCCGCGGCGGCACGAACGTGGACGCCCGAGCCTGGCGCACCGGTGATCCCCGCCCAGGTCGGCTGGGTCCGGGGCCGCGCCCCGGTCGCCGAGCGCATCGACCTCGCCGAGCGGATGGCCGCCAGGGTGGTGGCGCTCCGCGTCGGCCCGCGCGTGTTGGTGGCGAGGCCCGCGGGTCGCGGCGGCGACCTGCTCGAGGGTCTGGGCGCCCGCGGGATCGACGCGGTCCAGGTGCCTGCGATCGACATCCGGCCGGCGCCGGAGGGCGGTTCCTTCGACGCGGCGCTGTCCACCGCAGAGCCGGCCGACTGGGTGGTCCTCACGTCCGCCAACGCGGCCCGTGCCGTCCTCGACGCCGTCGAGCGCGTGGCGCTCGAGCCGCTCATGCTCCGCTGGGCCGCGGTGGGCCAGGCGACCGCCGAAGTCCTCCACGAGGCGGGGATCCGCGACGTCTTCGTGCCGTCCGTCGCCAACGGCGCCACGCTTGCGCGCGAGCTGCCGATCCAACCCCGGGGCCGTGTCCTCGTCCCCCGCGCGGACATCGCAGACGGCGTGGTCGCCGACACCCTGCGGGAGCGCGGCGCCCACGTGACCGACGTCGTCGCCTACGAGACCGTGGAGGCGCCCGACGCCTCGCGCCCGCTGCTCGCCGCCGCGCTCGACGACGGCCCGGTTGACGCGCTCATCCTGACCAGCGGGTCCACCGCTCGCGGCCTGCTGGCTCTGGCCGACGGCGACGCGAGGGTCCGCATCGCGGCCACGCCGGTCATCGCCGCCGGCGGCTCCACCGCTGCTGCCGCGCTCGCGGCCGGCTATCAGACCGTGCTGACGGCCCCGTCACCCGCCGCCGGCGACATCCTGGCGTTCATCGGGAGCGCGCTCGGCGTCGCGGCCGCCCCGAGCCTGTTCGTCCTCGCCCTCGCTTATCACGACACCGCCACCGGAGCCCCTCGATGAGCCTGCTCGCCGACCAGCATCCCGAAGCCGCCGATGCCGCGGTGCCCACCCCGGATCCCGCCCATCGCCTCCGCCGCCTGCGCCGGACTGAGGCGCTGCGCGCGTTCGTGCGCGAGACCCGGATCCACCCGCGCCAGCTCGTCGCGCCGCTGTTCGTCTTCCCGGGCCGGGGCTTGCGCGAGCCCGTCGGCTCGATGCCGGGCGTGGAGCGCGTGACCCCCGACGAGGCCGTGAAGGACGTGAAGGCCCTCGCCGCGCTGGGCGTGGGCGGTGTCATCCTGTTCGGCCTGCCGGCCGAGAAGGACGACGTGGGCACGGGCGGCTGGGTCGCCGACGGCATCGTCCAGGAGGCGCTCCGCCGGCTCCGCGACGCCGATCCCGACCTCGTGCTGATCGCCGACACCTGCCTGTGCGAGTACACGGACCACGGCCACTGCGGCCCGCTCCTCGCCGACGGCCGAGTCGACAACGACGCCACCATCGAGCTGCTCGCGCGGACCGCCGCCTCCCAGGCGGAGGCGGGCGCGGACATCGTGGCCCCGTCAGCCATGATGGACGGCCAGGTCGCGGCCATCCGCCACGGCCTCGACGCGGCCGGGCGCCACGACACGGCGATCCTCGCCTACGCCGCCAAGACGGCATCGGCCTTCTACGGCCCGTTCCGCGAGGCCGCCGGCTCGGCCCCGTCCTTCGGCGACCGGCGCGGCTACCAGATGGACCCGGCGAACGGCCGCGAGTCGATGCGCGAGATGGAGATCGACCTCGCCGAGGGCGCCGACATGCTGCTCGTGAAGCCGGCGATGCCCTCGCTCGACGTGCTCGCGGCGGCCCGCGCCCGCTTCGACGTCCCGATCGGCGCCTACCAGGTCAGCGGCGAGTACGCGGCCATCGAGGCCGCGGCGCGCAACGGCTGGCTCGACCGCCGCCGGGCGCTCACCGAATCCACCACCTCGATCCTGCGCGCCGGCGCGGGCTTCGTGATCACGTACGCCGCGGCGGACCTCGCGGCCTGGGCTCGGGAGGCCTGGTGATGTCCCTCCACACGCCGCTGGGCAGCCCCGTCGGGGCCACCGGCCGCCAGGCGCTCCTGCGCCAGGACGCCGAGGACCTGTTCCCGGGCGGGGTCAACAGCCCCGTCCGCGCATTCCGCTCGGTTGGCCGGCCGCCCCTCATCCTGACGGGCGGCTCGGGCTCGCGGGTCCAGGACGCCGACGGCAACGTGTACCTCGACTACATCGGCTCGTGGGGCCCGGCGATCCTCGGCCATGGCCGCGGGGAGGTCGTGGACGCGGTCCGGAGCGCGGCGCTCAACGGGTTCGCGCTGGGCGCCACCTCGCCGCTCGAGATCGAGCTCGGCCAGAGGATCCGCGGCGCCGTCCCGTCGATGCAGCGGATGCGCTTCGTCTCGTCGGGCACCGAGGCCGTGATGAGCGCGATCCGGCTGGCGCGCGGCGCGACCGGCCGCGAGATCGTGGTCAAGTTCGCGGGCGGGTACCACGGCCACGGCGACAGCCTGCTGGTGGACGCGGGCTCCGGGCTTGCCACGCTGGGCATGCCGGGCTCGGCGGGCGTCACCAAGGGATCCGCGCACGACACGATCGTCGTCCCGTACAACGATCCCGGCGCCATCGCCGCCGCGTTCGAGGCGTATCCGGGGCAGATCGCCTGCGTGATCGCCGAGGGCGTGGTGGCCAACGTGGGCGTCGTGCCGCCCGACCCCGCGTTCCTGGAGCGGCTGCGGGCCCTGACCGCCTCGAACGGGACGCTGCTGATCCTCGACGAGGTCATCTCGGGCTTCCGCGTGGCCCGCGGCGGCGCGCAGGAGCGCTACGGGATCACGCCCGACATCACGACGCTGGGCAAGATCATCGGCGGCGGGATGCCCGTGGGCGCGTACGGCGCCAGCCGCGAGCTGATGGCCCTCATCGCGCCCGAGGGCCCCGTCTACCAGGCGGGCACGCTGTCGGGGCACCCGCTGGCCATGGCCGCCGGCATCGCCACGCTCGACCTGCTCACGCCCGGCGTGTACGAGGGGCTCGAGCGCGCGGGCGCGCGGCTGGAGGCCGGGCTCCGCGAGGCGGCCGCCGAGGCCGGGCGCGAGGTGGCGATCACCCGGGTCGGCTCGCTCCTGACCGTGTTCTTCCGGTCCGGGGCCCCGACGAGCGGCGCCCAGGCGCTGGCGTCGGACCGCGATGCATACGGGCGCTTCTTCCGGGCCATGCTCGACGAGGGCGTCCTGCTGCCGCCCTCGCAGTTCGAGGCGTGGTTCCTGGGCGCGGCGCACTCGGATGCGGACCTCCACGCGACGGTGACCGCGGCCCGCAAGGCGTTCCGCGCGTGACGTCCGCTGCGTCCCGACCCACCGACGAGCTCGACGCCCCGGCGCCCCGTCCCGACGCCCGGTTCCTGCGCGCCGTCCGCGGGAAGTCCGTCGACGCCACGCCGGTCTGGTTCATGCGCCAGGCCGGCCGCGCCCTGCCGGAGTACCGCGCCGTCCGGGAGCGGGCGACGCTGCTCGAGATCACCCGCGACGCCGCCCTGTGCGCCGAGGTCACGCTCCAGCCCGTCCGTCGCCTGGGCGTGGACGCCGCCATCCTGTTCGCCGACATCACGACGCCGCTGGCCGGGATGGGCGTCGCGTTCGACATCGTCGAGGGCCGCGGGCCAGTCATCGAGCACCCCATCCGCACCGCCGCCGACGTGGCCGCGCTGCGCGCGCTCGAGCCCGAGGCCGCCGTCGCACCGCTGCTCGAGGCGATCTCGATCATCCGGCGCGAGTCGCCCGTCCCCCTGATCGGCTTCGCCGGCGCGCCGTTCACCCTCGCCTGCTATCTCGTCGAGGGAGGGCCGTCGCGCGACTTCCTGCGGACCAAGGCGCTGATGCACGCGGAGCCCGAGACCTGGTCGGCTCTCCTCGACCACCTCGTGACCACCACGATCGCCTACCTGCGGGCACAGGTGGCGGCGGGCGTCGAGACGGTCCAGGTGTTCGACAGCTGGGTGGGCGGGCTCTCGCCGCTGGACTACCAGCGCCGGCTTTGGCCGCACATGCGCCGCCTGTTCGAGGGCATCGCGGGCCTCAGCGTGCCATCGATCCACTTCGGCGTGGGCACGGCCGGGATCCTCGGGCTCCAGGCGTCAGCGGGCGGGGACGTGATCGGGCTCGACTGGCGGATCGCGCTGTCCGAGGGGCGGCGGATCGTCGGCGACCGGGCCGTCCAGGGGAACCTCGACCCGACGCTGCTGCTGGGGCCCTGGGAGGGCGTCGAGGAGCAGGCGCGCTGGGTCCTCGAGCAGAACGCGCGACGCCCGGGCCACGTGTTCAACCTCGGCCACGGCGTGCTGCCCGGGACGGACCCGGACCACCTGCGCCGCCTGGTGGACCTCGTCCACGACCACGGAGCGTCCCTGTGACCCGTGAAGCCGTCCTGCTGATGGCCTACGGCAGCCCCGACAACCTCGATCAGGTCGAGGCGTACTACACCGACATCCGCCGCGGCTCGCCGCCCCAGCCGCAGCTGCTCGAGGAGCTCAAGGGCCGCTACCGCGCGATCGGCGGCGGGTCGCCCCTGAGCCGGATCGTGGAGGAGCAGCGCGCCGCGCTCGGGGCTGAGCTGGCCGCCCGCGGCACGCCGATCCCGGTGTGCGCGGCAATGCGCCACATCGCGCCGCGGATCGGCGACGTGGTCCAGACGATGGCCGCTGACGGCATGGAGCGGATCGTGGCGATCCCGCTCGCCCCCCAGAAGTCGTCCAACGCGGCCGGGTACCGGCGGGCCGTCGACGCCGGGCTGGCCGGGCTGTCGACTCCCCCCGAACTCGTCTTCGTCGAGAGCTGGCATGACGCGCCGCGGTTGATCGAGGCGCTGGCGACCACGACGCGCGAGGCGCTCGACCGCTTCGCCGACCCTTCGCGCGTCACCGTCATGTTCAGCGCCCACAGCATGCCGGCGCGCGTCGTCGCGGAGGGCGACCCCTACCCCGACGAGCTGCTCGCGACCGCCACGCTGGTGGCGCTCCGGCTGGGCCTCGACGACTACACGTTCAGCTTCCAGTCCGCGGGGCGCACGGGCGAGCCGTGGCTCGGCCCCGACATCCTCGACGAGATCCGCCGGCTGGCGGCGGATGGGGTGACCGAGCTGGTCGTGCGGCCGGTCGGCTTCCTCGCCGACCACCTCGAGGTCCTCTACGACATCGACATCGAGGCGCAGGCCGTCGCCCGCGAGGTCGGCATCCGCCTCGAGCGCGCCCGGTCCCTGAACACCGACCCCGTCTTCATCGCCGGCCTGGCCGACGTCGCGCTCGCGGCGCTGGGCGGCACGGCGGCCGTCTAGGAGGAGCGCCCCATGACCGCGACCATCGACAACACCCCCAGCGGCCATCCTGGCGGCCACCCAGGCGGCGGGCATCCGGGCGGGCACCCCGGCATCACCGGCGTCGGGGCCGTCCGCGCCGAGGGCTACGTCTACTCGCGCGCCCCGATGCTGGTCTACTGGGAGACCACCCTCGCCTGCGGCCTCGCCTGCCGCCACTGCCGAGCCACGGCCCAGAGCGAGCGCAACCCGCTCGAGCTCACGACCGACGAGGGCTACCGTCTCCTCGACGAGATCACCACGTTCGGCCGCCCGTACCCGCACGTCGTGTTCACCGGCGGCGACCCGCTCAACCGGCCTGACCTCCACGACCTCGTCCGGGCCGCGACGGAGCGGGGGATCGGCGCGTCGCTCGCCCCGGCCGCCACGGACCTGCTCACGCGCGAGGTCATGACCAGCCTCCGCGAGGCGGGCATCCAGAACATCTCGCTTTCGATCGACGGCTCGGACGCTGCGCGCCACGACGGCTTCCGCATGGTCCCGGGCACGTTCGAGAAGACGCTCCAGGCGGCGAGGTGGGCCCGCGAGGTCGGCCTGCCGATCCAGGTCAACACGCTCGTCACCGACGAGACGCTGGCCGACCTGCCCGCGGTCTACGAGCTGATGACCACGATGGACATCATGCGCTGGAGCCTGTTCATGCTGATCACGACCGGGCGCGGCAGCGCGCTCCGCGAGGTCAGCCCGGCCGAATCCGAGCGGCTCAACGCCTGGCTGCTCGACCTCGCCAAGACCGCACCGTTCCAGGTCAAGACCACCGAGGCGACCCACTACCGGCGCCTGGCGATCAAGACGTGGCACGCGGCCGGGATGGACGACGAGGCGATCGCGAAGACCTCCGTCGGGCGCGGCTTCGGCATCCGCGACGGCAACGGCATCGTGTTCATCGGCCACGACGGCACGGTCAACCCGTCGGGCTTCCTGCCGATCCCGCTGGGCAACGTGCGGACCTCGTCCATCGTGGACCTGTACCGCGATCACGAGGTGATGCGCGCCCTTCGCAACCCGGAGGGCTTCAAGGGCCGCTGCGGGATGTGCGAGTACTCGCGCGTGTGCGGCGGCTCGCGGGCGCGGGCGTACATGTGGACCGGCGACCCGCTCGAGGCGGACCCGCTGTGCCCGTACGTGCCCACCGGAAACGTGGCCGTCTACGGGATGGCGTGAGGCCGAGCGCATGAGCGTGCTCGTCGTCGGGGGTGGCATCACGGGGCTGGTCGCGGCCCGGTCACTGGCCCTCGACGGCGTGCCCGTCCTGCTCGCGGAGGCGGGTCCGCGCCTCGGCGGCAAGGTGTCGACCGAGCATGCCGAGGGGTTCACGATCGAGCACGGCCCCGACTCGTTCCTGGCCACGCGCCCGGCCGGCGCCGCACTGGTGCGCGAGCTTGGCCTGGGCGAGTCGCTCGTGGGCACCGCCGGCACGCGCACGGTCTACATCCGCCACCGCGGGCGCCTGGTCCCGATGCCCGAGGGGCTGGGGCTCGTCCTGCCGACTCGGGCGCTGCCGTTCGCCCGTTCCCGGCTGTTCTCGTGGCCCGAGAAGCTGCGGATGGCGCAGGACCTGCTGGCACCGCGGTCGATGCCGGCCGACGACATCGCCGTGGGCGTGTACCTCCGGGGGCGGCTGGGCAACCCGCTGGTCGAGCGGCTGGCCGGGCCGCTGGTGGGCGGCGTGTACGGCACGCCGATCGACGAGCTCTCGCTCGACGCGGTGGTGCCGACGCTGCGCACCGCCGAGCGCGAGCACCGCTCACTGCTGCTGGCCGGCCTCGCCGACGGGCGGAAGATGCGGGCTGCGGCGGCGAGACGGGCGGAAGCGAACCCGCGCGCCAAGCCGCTGGGCGTGTTCGTCACGCTCCGGGGCGGGCTCGAGGGGCTCACCGCGGCCGTCGCCGCCTCTGCGGCCGAGCGGGGGGTGGACTTCCGCACCGATTTCGGCGTGCGGTGGCTGGCACGATCCGGAGCCGGTGTCAGCGCCGGGTTCGCGGACGGCTCGACGGCCCAGTTCGACGCCGTGGTGATCGCGACGCCGGCGAACGCGGCCGCCGTCCTGCTCGACGAGGCGCTGCCGGCCGCGGCCCGGCGGCTCGAGGCGATCCCGCACGGGACCTCGGTGCTGGTGACGCTCGCGTACCCGCGGGACCGCGTCGGCCACGACCTGCGGGGCCACGGCTACCTCGTGCCCCGCGCCGAGGGCGGGCCGATCGCGGCCTGCACGTGGTCCTCGGAGAAGTGGACCGGGCGCGCGCCCGCCGACACCGTGCTGCTCCGCATGTTCATCCGCGACGAGGGCCCCTCCACGACGCTGCCGGAGGCGGCCCTGGTCGGCGCCGCACGGGCCGACGCCGAGCGGACGCTCTCGATCGCCGGCGAGCCGGTCCTCGTCCGGACCGCCCGCTACGAGCACGCGATGCCGCGCTACACCGTGGGCCACCTCGACCGGGTGGCCGCGGTGGAGGCTGCGGTGGAGGCGTGGCCCGCGGTGACCGTCGCCGGCGCCTCGTACCGGGGCGTGGGCCTGCCCGACTGCATCGCGCAGGGCCAGGCTGCGGCGCTCCGCGTGGCCGAGCGCCTGGGCGCGCGAGCGCCGTCCGGCGAGCCGTCGATCGCGGCGGCGGTGGCGCGGGGGTAGCGCCGGTTCGTCCCCAGCGGGCGGCCGACTGGCGTAGTATCGGCGGGCTCGGACGAGCGCTCGCCATCCCCAGCGACCGTCGTCCGGGCAGCCCCGTCAGCCAGCTCCCGGCTCCGTGCTGGTGCGCGACCCCGCGCCATGCCCGGCGCCGCGACCGCCTGTGAAGCGAGGCGGGGGCCTCGGCGGGCCGCGAGGACGCGACCCGTGTGATCGCTGAGGGCGAGGAGTGCCATGACCCACGACGGGAAGCCCGTCATCCGCGTGGCCGACCTGCGGCGCCACTACGGCGACGTGAAGGCAGTCGATGGTGTCACCTTCGAAGTCGCGCCGGGCGAGGTCTTCGGGATGCTCGGCCCGAACGGTGCGGGCAAGACGACCACGATCGAGGTCCTCGAGGGCCTTCGTTCAGCGGACTCCGGCACCGTGGAGGTGTTCGGCCTCGACGTCGGCCGCCACCAGACGTCGATCAAGGAGCGGGTCGGCGTCCAGCTGCAGACCGTGTCGCTGTACCCGCGCCTCACCGTGACCGAGCTCCTCGACCTGTTCGGCAGCTTCTTCAGCCACCGCGTGCCGACCAAGCAGCTGATCGACGCGGTTGACCTCGGCGAGCGCGCCAAGGCGTGGTCGATGAACCTCTCCGGCGGGCAGCAGCAGCGCCTGTCCATCGCGCTGGCCCTGGTCAACGACCCGGAGCTCGTCTTCCTCGACGAGCCCACGACCGGCCTCGACCCCCAGGCGCGGCGCTCGCTCTGGGACCTGATCAAGGGCCTCAAGGCGCGCGGCAAGACCGTGATGCTGACGACGCACTACATGGAGGAGGCGACCG
>JAJXUG010000044.1:0-537 GCA_021783095.1 Chloroflexota bacterium
ATGCCGTTGAGCCCGGCGGGGCTGAGGCCGAGGAATTCGAGGACCATCGACATCGTGTTGGCCGTGAACTGGCCGCCGCAGGCGCCGGCGCCGGGGCACGCGCCGTTCTCCGCCTCGTAGAGGTCCTCGAGCGTGATGGTGCCGGCCCGGTAGGCGCCGATCGCCTCGAACACCGTGACGATGTCGGCGTCCCTGCCCTTGTAGGTGCCGGGCATGATGGTGCCGTTGTAGAGGACCAGGCCCGGGATGTCGAGGCGGCCGAGGGCCATGGCGCCGGCGGGGATCGTCTTGTCGCAGCCGACGAGGCACACGAGGCCGTCGAAGAGGTGGCCGCGCGCGACGAGCTCGATCGAATCCGCGATCACCTCGCGGCTGACGAGGCTGGCCTTCATGCCCTCGGTGCCCATGGACACGCCGTCGCTGATGGAGATCGTGTTGAACTCCATCGGCGTGCCGCCCGCAGCGCGAATGCCCTCCTTGACGAACTCGGCCAGCCGCCGCTGGTTGAGGTTGCAGGGCATCGTCTCGATCCACGTC
>JAJXUG010000044.1:547-28932 GCA_021783095.1 Chloroflexota bacterium
TCGGCCGCGCGAGGTCGTCGTCCGTGAAGCCCACGCCCTTGAGCATCGCGCGGGCGGCCGCGCGGTCAGGGCCGTCGGTGAGCGCGTGGCTGTGGCGCTTGCCCGGGTCGGCGGGTCGGTCGTACGGGAGCGGGCGGTCGGCGGCCATGAGTTCCTCGGGACGTGTCGGGCGGAGGTGCTGCGCCCCCAAGTATGCCCCGCGTCCGGGCGAGCAGAGCCCCGAGGTTCGGGCGGGTGTGGTGGCGCCGGCCCTCCTGGCGTTGCGGTCGCGAGTGGTGGCGCCCTGCCACCATGATGGCCGCGTTCGGGTCAGTCGGTCGCTCCCCGGGGTCCGGCGCCACCACCCGCCATGTGTTGGCCAGGCGCCACCAATTCGACGGGCGCGGCCGACCCGGCCGAGGTTTGGTGGCGGCGCGCCACCACCGGGGGCGACGTGTTGGCCAGGCGCCAACCCCCGGGGCTGAGTGCTGGTCGAACGCCACCAATTCGACGGGCGCGGCCGACCCGGGCCCAAGTTTGGTGAACCACGGCCAACAGGGAGAGGCGTTGGCGGGTCGTCACTTGCCGGCACGGTCGTTGGACCGCGCCGGGAAGGCCCTCGGCCAGCTGACCGGCGACCCGCAGGCGGTCACGCCTGACCGGCCGCGCCCCGGAACCCACCGGGCCCCGGATCCGCCGATCCACAGGTCGGCCGCGCCCCGGATCCGCAGACTCCCGGGCTTGGCCGGGCCCCAGGCGAATCAGGCGCAGCTCAGGCCAATCGCGACCCCACCCACGCGTCGACCAGCTCGCCCATCACCGCCAGCGGCACCGCCCCCGAGCCGAGCAGCGTGTCGTGGAAGCCCCGGATGTCGAACCGCGAGCCCAGGCGCGCCTCCGCGGCGGCCCGCAGGCGGAGCATCTCGAGCTGGCCGGTCTTGTAGGCGAGCGCCTGCCCGGGCATCCCGATGTAGCGGTCGATCTCGTTGGCGATGTTGTTGGCGGCCAGAGCCGTGTGCGCGGTCATGAACTCGACCGCCCGCTCCCTCGACCAGCCCAGCGCGTGCATCCCGGTGTCCACGACCAGCCGCGATGCGCGCCAAGCGTCGAACGAGAGCACGCCGAGGCGCGAGAGGTCGTTCGAGTAGAGCCCCATCCCGCTGGCCAGGCTCTCCGAGTACAGGCCCCATCCCTCGACGAAAGCCGTGGTGCCGAGGTGGCGGCGGAAGTCGGGCAGCCCCTCGAGCTCCTGCGCGATCGCGATCTGGAGGTGGTGGCCGGGCACCGACTCGTGGTACGCGAGCGCCTCGGCCTCGTAGCGGCGCCGCGTCTCGGGGTGGGCGAGGTTGAGGTAGAACTGGCCGGGCCGCGAGCCGTCCGCGGCGGGCTCGCGGTAGTAGGCGATGGTGCCGTGCTCCTCCTCGTGCGGACCCATCGCGACCACCTCGCAGGGCGCCTTGGGCAGTCGGCCGAAGAACGCCGGGGTCGCCGCCTGGGCGCGCGCGAGCGCCTCACCGCCGCTGGCGAGCACCTCCTCGCGGGTCGAGAACCCGAGTGCCGGGTCGTCGCGCAGGCGCGCGATCGCCTCGTCGAGGCTCTGAGTGCCGAGGACCCGCGCGGCCAGCGCCTCGATCTCGGCATCGATCCGGTCGATCTCGAGCAGGCCCGTCTGGTGGAGCGCCTCGGGTGCCAGGTTCAGCGAGGTGTGGACCCGGATGAGCTTGTGGTAGCCGTCGAGGCCGCCCGCCACATGGCCCATGCCCGGGTGGGTGTCGGGGCGGGCGACGGGGCGGATCTCGTCGGCGAGGAACGCGCGGAGGCGGGCGAGGGCCGGGCGGATCTCGCCCTCGACCACCGCATGGAGCGAGGCCGAGAACCGCTCCCGCTCGGTCGCGGTCCAGGCTTCCGACGCGGCTGCCCCGGCGACCGGCGTCTGCACCAGGGGCCAGCGGTCGACGGGCTCGGCCAGCAGCTCGTCGAGGAGCGCGATGTTGCGGGCCACCGTTGGCATGGCGGACACGCGGCCGTCGGCCAGGGAACGGCGGAGCGTCTGGGTGTGCGCATCGACGTACCCGGCCATCGCGTGCCAGCGGGCGGCCATCTTGTCGCCGGCGGCGGGCGTCTCCACGCGCTGGAAGTCGGGGATCATCAGGAGACCGGCCGGCACGCCCTCGAGCGAGTCGACGTTCCAGTCGCGCAATCCAGAATCGAGCGATGCGATGTCGGCGTCGAGACACGCCCGCAACACGCTCCAGGTGACGCGCTGGGCGGGCGGCAGCCCGGGCGTCGCCCCGACGAGGTCGTCGAACGCCACGCCTGCCGCCGTGTCGTCGGCCTCGCCCATCGCATCCACCTCGGCGAGGATCGCGGCCAGCCGTGCGCGCTGGGCTGCCGCGCCCTCGGGCGTCGGGTCGGACAGGCGGTCGTCGAAGCGCCGGTTGCCCACCGCGGTGGCGAGCAGCGGCTCTCCCTCGAGCGCCGCGGTCCAGTAGGCGTCGGCCAGGTGGTCCAGGCGGGCGACGGCGCCCCGTGGATCGCCGGCATCGCGAGCTTCGGCGGGGCCATGGGCATCGCCTGGGCCATCGCCCGGGCGGGGCTGGCCCGCATCTCGGGGCTCGCTCGGAGACGTGGTCATCGCGGTCCTCCCGGTTGGCTGCTGCTGCAGATTCGGCTGCTCAGTGGATGCAGGGCCCCACGTCCACGGCGCCGGTGCGGCCGATCGCCGGCTGCACGGCCGAGGCCACGGCGCCCGGCGTGAGCGCGTAGCCCACGCCCGCGTCCGTGCGCGACTCGGCGAACACGATCCCGCCGATCGTCCCGTCGGGGAGGATCAGCGGTCCGCCCGAGTCGCCGGGCTGGATTGACGCGCGGAGCTCGATGATCATGCGGTCGGTGATGCTCTTGTTGTAGATGTCGCGGCCGGTCGCCGGGTAGGACCCTGCGACGCCGGCGGGGACCACCGCCATCGGCCCGCCGCCCGGGTAGCCGATCGCGGCACCCTGCACGCCGCGGTCCGGGGTGCTGGTGGCGAAGCGCAGGACCGTGCCCCTGATGCCGGGCGCGCGGAGTACGGCGATGTCGAGCTCCGGGTCGAAGGCGACGACTGTGGCCGCGACATCCTGCGATCCGAGCTGGATGTCGATGGTCTGGGCGCCGGCCACGACGTGGGCGTTGGTGACGAGGTAGCCGGGCGCGATGAGCTCCGCCGTCCCGGTGACCTGCGTGCTGCAGGCGAGGGTGACGACACGCCCGGTCCCGTTGACCGCGTTCGCCGCCAGCCTGCGCGCCTCGGCGGAGCCTGGGATGTCGACCGGCGCGAGCGGGGCGGGCTCGAGCCCGACGAAGACCGAGGGCAGGCCGGACTGATCGAGGGCCGCCGCGATCTGCCCCACGACCTTGGTGGGCGACGGCAGGTACGCGTTGATGACCTGCATCGAAAGCGACTGCGCGGCCGTGCGGCCCAGCGTCGGCAGCGGGCCCACCGCCAGCAGCCCGCCCGCGAGCCAGATGATCAGGATCGCCTGCGCTCCCCCGATCGCGGCCCCTGCGCCTCGGTCCACGCCCGAGAGCACGCCGTGCCCGAGCTTGTCGCCCAGCACCCGCCCCACCGTGGACCCCAGGGCCTCGCCCAGGACGACCGCGGCGATGATCACGCCCAGGACGACCAGGAGCCGCGGGAGGGGCTCGAGGCCTGCCGTCTGGCCGACGATCCACGGGGTGAGGTTGAGGGCCGCCACGAGGCCGCCGATGGCGCCCAGGATGCCGCCGATCTGGGGCAGGGCGCCCGTGCGCGACCCGGCGATGACAGCCGCGACGATGACGATGATCGCGATCAGGTCGAACAGATTCACACGGCGAGTATGCGAGAGGTTGCGCTGCGGCGCCTTCCCTGGACTGCCGCCCGCCTGTCAGCCGGTGTAGATGACCGTGATCCCGGGCTCGACACCCAGCGCGTTGACGGTGTAGGTGCCGTGCGAGACGGCGCCGAGGTCGACCGTCGTGACCTTGTACATCGCGAGCGCCGGACAGGCGACGCCGAGCTGCTGGGCACCCTCACGGACCGTGAGGGTGAACGTGCTGCCCGCTCGGTCGACCCTGACCTCGGCGAGCTGGCTGCAGGGCGGGGGGCCGCTCCACCAGAACACCCTGGCGATGATGTGGCCGTTCGACACGCTGGCCCGGAGCGCGCTCGCGTGCATGTCGTGGACGTTGAGGAGGCCCGCGACGGGCGCGGCCTCGGTCGGCGACGGGCTGGGCACGGGGGGCGCCGACTGAGCTGGGCCGCCGGGCGTGATCGGAACGGGCGTCACGCCAGAACCGGGATTGCCGCCGACCGCACCGCTGCCCTCGTTCCCGCTCGCCTGGGGCGAGGGCCCGGCCGAAGCCGAAGCCGAAGCCGAAGGCGGCGCCGACGCAGCTGGAGCGGAGGCTGAGACCGGCGCCCCGGGCCCGGCCGAGCACGCAGCGGTGAGGAGCCCGGCGAGCGAGAGCGCGATGAGGGGGCGGAGGGGGCGCATCACGGCAGCCAGACGATCATGCACCCCGTCCGGTTCCCGCATCCAATCCGGCTTCTCCCGCCATGGGCGGGTTCGGCCGGCGCAGCCAGCGCTCGCGGGTGAGCCCGCGCGTCCGCGGCACCTCGCCCGTCTTCGGCCCGACCGTCCCGGTCATGTAGTCGCGATACCAGGGCCGCCACGAGCCCGTCCGCCGCTCGTGCTCGACATAGGTCTCGACGCGGTCCGGCGCGTCCGGGCGCGTGGTGCGGCGGTCGGCCACGTCGTGGAGGCTCGGCAGCTCGTCCTCGGAGAGTCCCAGCCCGCGGTAGACGCCCTCGACCTGGTGCAGCCACTCGTGCACGAACCCGTGGGCGGGGTCCTCGATGGTCGCCCAGCCCGGCCACGGGTCGCTCACGATGGCCGAGAACCCGGCGCGCCCCAGGATGTCCACCGTGCCCCAGGTGTAGCCCCACGCGGAACGGAGCTCGGGCGCCCCGTCGGTGGGGTAGAGCAGCAGCACCGAATCGCGGGGCCGGCCGAGGTGCGGCGCGACGAGGTCGAGCGCGGCGCCCGGGTCGGCCCACCAGCCGGCGCCCACCCGCGCGAGCCGACGGAGCGGCGCGTCGGCCACGACGACATCGACCTCGAGCGCCACGCTGGCATCGCTCCAGTCGGCGACCACGCCGGGCAGCGAGCGCAGCATCGCCACGCAGGCGTCAACCTCCTCGTCGGCCATCGCCCGCTGATGGCGCCCGCCGAGCGCGCTCAGCCAGCCGGCTCGGGCGTCGAGGACCGGCGCCACGACGCCCAGGAACCGCCAGCGCGAGGCCGGCAGCGGGTCGGGCGACAGCGTCACCGCACGACGCCGGTGGGTCGTCTTCTCAGCCGGCGAGCGGGGTCCCGAGCCGGGTGTCGACGCGGGCCGGGTGGGCCGCCTCCCAGGCGGCGATCTCGGGCTCGCGGCTCAGCACGTAGCCGATCTCGTCGGTGCCCGCGAGCAGCATCATCTTCGCGAACGGGTCCACGTCGAAGTCCAGCGTCCCGCCGTCCGGCAGCAGGATCCCCTGCTCGGCGAGGTCGACGCGCATCTCGGCGTCGGGATCGGCCTCGAGCATGTCGAACAGGCGCTCGCGGGTCGCCTTGTCCACGACGATCGGCAGGACGCCGTTCTTGAGCGCGTTGCTGCGGAAGATGTCCGCGTAGCTGGTCGAGAGGATCGCCTGGATGCCCCAGCTGCGGAGCGCCCACGGCGCGTGCTCGCGCGACGACCCGCTGCCGAAGTTGTCGCCCACGATGAGGACCTTGGCGCCGGCGTAGCGCGGCTCGTCGATGATGAACGGCGGGTCCTTGCGGGTGCCGTCCTCGTCGTACCGCCAGTCGTGGAACAGGCCGTCGGCGAGGCCATCCTTGTTGGTGACCTTGAGGTACCGCGCGGGGATGATCTGGTCCGTGTCGACGTTCTCGGCGCGGAGCGGGATGACCTTGCTCGTGAAGGAGCGGAACGGCTCGGCCATGCTCAGTACCCTCCGCCGACGGTGACGAGGTCCTCGACGCCGGGGAGCGTCCGGGGATCGGTGACGACGCCGTTGATCGCCGATGCGGCCGCGGTGAGCGGGCTGGCGAGCAGCGTCCGGCCGCCCTTGCCCTGGCGGCCCTCGAAGTTGCGGTTCGACGTGCTGACCGCGTACTGGCCGGGCGACAGCTGGTCGCCGTTCATCGCGAGGCACATCGAGCAGCCGGCCTCCCGCCACTCGGCGCCGGCCTCCTTGAAGATCTCGTGGAGCCCTTCGCGCTCGGCCTGGGCCTTCACCTGCTGGCTGCCCGGCACGATCATCACGCGGGTGCCCTCGTGGACCCGGCGGCCCTTGAGGACCGACGCGGCGAGGCGCAGGTCGCTGATCCGGCTGTTGGTGCAGCTCCCGATGAACACGACGTCCACCGGCTGGCCGGCGATCGCCTGGCCTGGCGTCAGGTTCATGTACGCGAGGCTGTGCTCGAGCCCCCGGCGGGCCGAGTCGTCGGGCATCTCGTCGAGCGTCGGGACGTGGCCGCTCACCGGGATGCCCATGCCCGGGTTCGTGCCGTAGGTGACCATCGGCTCGAGGGTCGAGGCGTCGAGCCTGATGGACTTGTCGTAGACCGCGCCCTCGTCGCTGGGCAGCTGACGCCAGCGTTCGACGGCTTCGTCCCACGCCTTGCCCTGGGGCGCGTGGCGGCGGCCGCGGATGTACTCGAAGGTGGTCTCGTCGGGCGCGACGAGGCCGGCCCGCGCGCCGCCCTCGATCGACATGTTGCAGATCGTCATCCGCTGCTCCGTGTTGAGCGCGCGGATCGCGGCGCCAGTGAACTCGAAGACGTGGCCGGTCCCGCCACCGGTCCCGATCTTCGCGATCAGCGCGAGGATGATGTCCTTGGCTGAGACGCCCGGGCGGAGCCTGCCGTCGACCCGCACCTCGTACGTCCTGGGCTTGTGCTGGAGCAGGGTCTGCGTGGCGAGGACCATCTCGACCTCGCTCGTCCCGATGCCGAACGCGAGGGCCCCGAAGGCGCCGTGCGTGGCCGTGTGCGAGTCGCCGCACACGATCGTCATGCCCGGCTGCGTGAGCCCGAGCTCCGGGCCGATGACGTGGACGATGCCCTGCGTATCGCTGCCGTAGGCGTGGATCGGGACGCCGAAGTCGGCGCAGTTGACCTCGAGCTGCTTGATCTGGGCCGCGCCCATCTGGTCCAGGATCGGCAGGCCGCGGGGTGTCGTCGGCGTGCTGTGGTCGGCGGTCGCGACCGTCTTGTCCGGGCGGCGGACCGCGATGCCGCGAGCGCGGAGCCCGGTGAAGGCCTGGGGGCTGGTGACCTCGTGGATGAGGTGGAGGTCGATGGCCAAGAGCGCCGGCGCCCCCTGCTCCTGCGCGACGACGTGGTCGTCCCAGATCTTCTCGACGAGCGTTCGCGGTGCGGTCATGGTGCGGTCCTGTGATGCTTGGGCGGGCCGAAAGCGTACCGCGTCTTCGTCGTCACCGGCCTGGCAGGAGCCGAGCGCTGCCGCCCGCGACCTCCGCCCAGAGGAGTGCTGCGCCCGGCCAGGGCGTCGTCGGCGTCGTGAGGGCGGCGAGCGCATCGTCGGGGTGGGCGGGGTATGCGATCCGCAGCTGCTGGGCGTACTCGAGGGCCACCTCTCGCGTCGCCCGCGTCCGGCGGACGATGAGGAGGCGGCTGACTTCCGGTTCCTCGCCGAGCTTGGTCCACCCGTCCCAGCTTCGGAGCGAGGACGCCTTCGCCGAGTGCCAGCGGATCAGCTGCTCGAGACGGCGCAGCTCTGACTGGATCTCGGTGGCGAGGATTGCTCGAGCGCGTGCGTCGTGGAGCGCCGCGTCGATCCAGCCGCGCTCCGGGTCGCGGACCGCGACCTCGGTGAAGGGGTGCCATCGGCGATCGAGCCCGGCGAGCAGGGACTCCAGGATCGGCGCCTGCCAGCGGTCCCGGATGGCGGGGCCGGTACCCGGGTAGAGGCGGGTGAACAGGTCGGCGCCCAGCGCGGCGGCGATTCGCTGGTAGGTCTCGAACGTGGGGTTCTCGCTGCCGTCCTCGATCCTGCCGAGGTATGCGGCGTCAACGCCCGCCGCGCGAGCGAGGGCGGCCTTGGAGATGCCGGCGTCCAGGCGGAAGCGCTGGAGCTGCTCGGCCAGCCCTCGGTGGCGCGCGGCCACCGCGCGTCGGACCGCGGCCTCGAAGTCCCGTGTCGGCATGCGCCCATTGAAGCGGGACCGCCTTATCGCTGGCTCATCTCCGCGTCGCGCTGCCCTGGGCTGGACTGCCAGTCCGAACTTCCGGCTGCGGCACGTCATGGTGTGGACCCCCGATCCAGTCCCAGACACAATCGACGCCAGCGGACCGCAGAATCGGTCACGGACTGGACCAGGGGGCCGGACCGCGGCGGCCACGCGCCCAGAGTTCGGACTGGCAGTCCAGCCCGGGCGATGCCGGGCGCCGGGCGCCGGACGCCGGACGGTGATGCCGGGCGCCGGGCGCCGGACAACCCCCCAAGCAGGGGGAAAGGTTGCGGTTCGGGTGGTTGCGCCCTTCCAGCGTCTGCCGTTACACTCCGCAGACCCGTCAGACCAACGGGCGTGCTGGAGTTCTGCGTGGGCTTCTTCGAGAACCGGGATCGCCGAGCGGTTGCCGTCGTCGTCACGACGGATGGCCGCCGCGTGACCGTGCCCACTCGCGACCTCCAGCTCGGCGTATCGCCCCTCGACCTTCTTCGCGCGCTCCTCCTGGGCCTTGAGGGCCTTCTTGGCCTCCTCATTACGGGCTCCCGGCGGGAGAACGGAGGGACGCGGAGGATCGGGCGCCGCTAGCGCAGGAACCACCGAGAACCGAAGGGACCCTCGCCGGGTGGCGAGGGTCTTTTGCATGTCCGGGACGGTCGCGGGGCCGTGAGGACGGGAAGGGACCGAAACCGATGACAGTCACCAAGGGCGAACCGCCGGCCGGCGGTACCGCCGCGGGCGCCCCGCCCGAGCGCCGCAGCCATGTCCCCGGCGACGGGTCGGCGACGGCCGTGGCGATCGAGGAGGCGCGCCGCGCGATGCTCCACGACGTGCGCAATCGCAAGCGCACCCGCATCGGTGCGGACGTCCTCATGGAGGCGCTCATCCGCCAGGGCGTGGACACCCTGTTCAGCTACCCGGGCGGCGTCATCCTGCCGATCTACGACATCCTCGCGGATTACCCCGAGGTCCGCCACATCCTCGTCCGGCACGAGCAGGGCGGCGCCCACGCCGCCGACGGCTACGCCCGGGCCAGCGGCAAGGTCGGGGTCTGCATGGGCACCAGCGGTCCCGGTGCCACCAACCTCGTCACCGGCATCGCCACCGCGATGCTGGACTCGATCCCGATGGTCGCGCTCACCGGCAACGTCGCCAGCCCGCTCCTGGGCAAGGACGCGTTCCAGGAGATCGACATCACCGGCATCACCCTGCCGATGACCAAGCACAACTACCTCGTGCGCCACGCCGACGACATCCCGCGGGTCGTCGCGGAGGCGTTCTACATCGCCAGCCATGGTCGCCCCGGTCCCGTCCACGTCGACTTCACCAAGGACGCCCTCCAGGGCGAGACCCGCGCCGAGCACCCGTCGGCCGAGGAGGTCGCCGCGGGCCTGCCCGGCTTCCGCCCCACCATCGAGGGCCACCCCAAGCAGCTCAAGACGGCAGCGCGCGAGATCGCGGCCGCGAAGCGCCCGCTGATCCTGGCCGGTCACGGCGTCCTCATCGCCGAGGCCTGGGACGAGCTCGCGGCGTTCGCCGAGAAGACGCAGATCCCGGTCGCCTGGACGCTGCTGGGCATCGGGGCCATGGACGAGGGCCACCCGCTCGCCTACGGCTACATGGGGATGCACGGCTGGAAGCATGTGAACCGCGCGATCCAGGCTGCCGACCTGCTCATCGCCATCGGCATGCGCTTCGACGACCGCGTCACCGGCAGCGTCAAGACGTACGCACCCTATGCGCGGATCATCCACGCCGACATCGACCCCGCCGAGATCGGCAAGAACGTCGCGGTCGAGGTCCCCATCGTGGGCGACGCGAAGAACATCCTCGCCGGCCTGACGAGGCTCGTCCATCCGGTCGACCCAGCGGACCGCGCCGAGTACCTCGACCAGCTGGCCGAGTGGCGCGCCGAGTCGGAGGCGAGTCCGTGGCACGGCTCGGGCGGCTGGCGCGAGGGCGCGATGACCGCGGACTTCGTGGTCGCGCGCATCGGCGAGCTCACCAATCACGACGCGACCTATGTGGCCGACGTGGGGCAGAACCAGATGTGGACCGCGCGCTACACGAGGTTCAAGCGACCCAACAGCCACGTGAGCTCGGGCGGCCTGGGCACGATGGGCTTCGCGGTCCCGGCCGCGATGGGGGCGGCGCTCGGCAACCCCGGCGCCGAGACCTGGGCGCTGGCCGGCGACGGCGGCTTCCAGATGACGAGCCAGGAACTGATGACCCTGGCGGCGGACCGGATCCCGGTCAAGATCGCGATCCTCGACAACAAGAAGCTCGGGATGATCCGCCAGTGGCAGGAGATCGTCTACGGGGGCAACTACCACTCCTCGCACCTGCCCGGGCCTGACTTCGTCAAGCTCGCCGAGGCCTACGGGATCCCGGCCTGGAAGGCCACGGCGCCCGACCAGGTCGACGACGCCATCCGCGCGGCACAGGCCGTTGACGGGCCCGCGCTGGTCTGGTTCGAGATCGAGGAGGAGCAGAACGTCTTCCCGTTCATGACCGCGGGAAAGGGCCTGTCCGATCTCATCGAGAATTGGGGAGGCCCCGAGGAATGACCCCCGAGACTGCCGCCCACGCCGCGCCGCCGGACCGTGCACTGCCGGGCACCGGAGCCCCCCACCGCCACGCGCTGGTCGTGCTGGTCATGGACCACCCCGGCGTCCTCAATCGCGTCGCCAGCCTCATGCGCGCACGCAACTTCAACATCGACTCGCTCGCGGTGTCGCGCACCGACCGCGAGCACATCAGCCGGATGACCATCACGCTCCACGGGGACGACGTCGCCGTGGAACAGGCTGCCAAGCAGTTGTACAAGCTCATCGACGTGCTCAAGGTCCAGGACGTCACCGCGGACCAGGTCGTCGAGCACGAGCTGGCGCTGATCAAGGTGCGCGCGACCGACGCCAACCGGGCCGAGGTCATCAAGATCGTCGAGCTGTACAAGGGCCGGATCGTCGACATCGCGCCGGAGTCCGTCATCGTCGAGGCGACGGGCACCGAGGCCGAGATCGACGCGCTGGTGGCGCTGACGCGCAGCTATGGAATCAAGGAACTGGTCCGGACCGGCGCGATCGTCATGCTGCGCGGGGCCGGGTCCATCGAGGAGGCGCTCAAGCTGTGACCGCGAAGATGTACTACGACGCCGATGCCGACCCGTCGGCGCTCGACGGCCAGACCGTTGCGGTCATCGGCTACGGGAGCCAGGGCCACGCCCACGCGCTCAACCTGCGCGACAGCGGCGTCAAGGTGGTCGTGGGGCTGGCCGAGGGGAGCAAGAGCTGGCCGCTGGCCGAGGCCTCGGGCCTCGAGGTCAAGACCGTCGCCGAGGCCGTCAAGGCGGCCGACGTGGTCATGATCGCGGTCCCCGACACCATCCAGAAGGCCGTCTACGACGCCGAGATCGCGCCCAACCTGCGGCCCGGCGCGCTCCTGATGTTCGCCCACGGCTTCAACATCCGGTTCGGCCGGATCCAGCCGCCGTCCACCGTGGACGTGGGCATGGTGGCGCCCAAGGGTCCCGGCCACCTGCTCCGCAGCGTGTACGAGCAGGGCGGCGGCGTGCCCGCGCTGTTCGCGGTGGAGCAGGACCCGTCGGGCACCGGCCGGGCGCGCACCCTCGCCTACGCGCGGGGCATCGGCTCCACGCGTGCGGGCGTGCTCGAGACCACGTTCAAGGAGGAGACCGAGACCGACCTGTTCGGCGAGCAGGCGCTCCTGTGCGGCGGCGTGTCGGCGATGGTCAAGGCGGCGTTCGAGACGCTCGTCGAGGCCGGCTACCAGCCTGAGCTCGCCTACTTCGAGACGATGCACGAGCTCAAGCTGATCGTGGACCTGATGTACCGCGGCGGCCTCAACTACATGCGCTTCTCGGTAAGCGACACCGCGGAGTTCGGCGACTACGTCTCCGGCCCGCGCGTCACCGAGGGCGCCAAGGCGGCCATGAAGGACGTCCTCGCCGACATCCAGTCGGGCGCGTTCGCGACCCGCTGGATCGCGGTCCAGGAGGCGGGCGGCGGCGAGTTCGCCGAGCTCCGCGCGCGCGACCGCGACCACCAGATCGAGCAGGTCGGCGCCGACCTGCGCAGCAGGATGCCGTTCCTCAACCCGGTGGTGGTCGAGGCGGGCGCCGCCCAGGCCTCCACGAGCTCGGTAGCTGGGAAGGCGAAATGAGCATGTTCGAGCCCACGCGCCCGCGGTTCGGCGGCGGCGTTGCCGCCGGGGCCGTCCGCATCTTCGACACCACGCTGCGCGACGGCGAGCAGGCGCCCGGCGCGGGTCTCACCGCCGCCGAGAAGCTCGAGGTCGCGCGCCAGCTCGCGCGGCTCAAGGTGGACGTCATCGAGGCGGGCTTCCCGTCCGCCTCGCCCGGCGACTTCGAGGCGGTCCGGCGGATCGCCCAGGAGACGAGGGGCGGGATCGCCGTGGCGGCCCTCGCCCGTTGCCGCGACGGCGACCCCCAGCGCGCGGTCGAGGCGATCAGCGTCGCCGAGCGCCCGCACCTCCACCTGTTCATCGCGACCAGCGACATCCACCTGCGGCACAAGCTCCGCATGACGCGCGAGCAGGCCCTCGCCGATGCCGTTCGATGGGTCGGCTGGGCGCGCCAGGCGCTGGGCCGAGACGCCGAGATCGAGTTCTCGGCCGAGGACGCCTCGCGGACGGAGCTCGCGTACCTGCTCGACGTGTACGAGGCGGTCACCGAGGCCGGCGCGTCGACGCTCAACATCCCGGACACCGTCGGCTACGCGATCCCGTCCGAGTTCGGCCGGCTCGTGGGCGCCGTCCACGACCGGGTGGGCAACGCCGCCACGATCAGCGTCCACTGCCACAACGACCTCGGCCTCGCCACCGCGAACACGCTCGCCGCCGTCCAGGCAGGGGCCCGCCAGGTGGAGGTCACGATCAACGGCCTCGGCGAGCGCGCCGGCAACGCGAGCCTCGAAGAGGTCGTCATGGCCCTCCGGACCCGCCCGGCGCAGTTCCCGGACCTCGTCGCCTCGGTCGCCACCGACCAGATCACCGCGGCGTCGCGCCTCGTGAGCTACCTCACCGGCTTCGCGGTCCAGCCCAACAAGGCGATCGTGGGCGCCAACGCGTTCTCCCACGAGTCGGGGATCCACCAGGACGGGATCCTCAAGAACCCGCTGACCTACGAGATCATGACCCCCCAGTCGGTGGGCCTTGCCGGCAGCACCCTCTCGATCGGCAAGCTGTCGGGGCGGCGTGGCCTCCAGGGCAAGCTCCGCGAGCTGGGCTACGAAGTCGACGGCGACGAGCTCGACGCCGTGTACCGCGCCGCGATCCAGCTGGCCGACAGCAAGAAGGACGTCACCGACGCGGACCTCATCGCGCTCGTCGAGCAGAAGAAGGCCGACGTGCCGCGCTCCATCGAGCTGCTCGGCTGGAGCATCAGCTCCTCATCGGGCGGCCACTCGGTGGGCTCGGCGAGCCTGGTCGTGGCGGGCGAGGCGAAGGCCGGCGACGCCACGGGCAACGGCCCGGTCAACGCGCTGTTCAAGGCGGTCGACGCCGCGATCCTGCCCGTCCTGGGCTGGAACCCGGTCCTCACCGAGTACGAGATCAAGGCGGTCTCGGGCGACGGCGACGCGCAGGGCCAGGTGCTCCTCCGCGCCCGCCGCTCGTCGGACGAGGGGCACAACGCACTGGTCGTGACCGGCCACGGCCTGTCCACGAACATCATCGAGGCGTCCCTTGAGGCGTACCTGGTCGCCGCGAACAAGCTCCACGGCGCCGAGATCAACGGCGTCGAGGTGGCGTTCGTCGGGCGGCGGATCGCGGAGGAGCTGCCGTGACGGAGGCCCCGTCGGCCGAGGCCTGGCCGACAACGGGCTCGGCCAGCGCGTCGCCCGCGTACCGGGTCGCGCTCATCGGCGGCGACGGCGTGGGGCCCGAGGTCGTCGCGGGGGCAGTGTCGGTGCTCGAGGCGGCCGGCCGCCGCTTCGGCTTCGGCTTCGAGTGGCACGAGCTCACCGTCGGCGGCATCGGCATCGACACCTACGGCGCCGCGATTCGGTCCCAGGACGTGGAGGCCTGTCGCGACGCCGACGCCGTGCTGCTGGGCGCGGTGGGCGGCCCGAAGTGGGACAACCCCGACGCGAGGGTCCGGCCAGAACAGGCGCTGTTCGCCCTCCGGGGCGGCCTCGGCCTGTTCGCCAACCTGCGCCCGATCACCGTGGCGCCCCAGCTGGTCGCGGCCTCGCCGCTCAAGCCGGAGCTGCTCGCGGGCGTGGACTGCCTCATCGTCCGCGAGCTCACCAGCGGCCTCTACTTCGGCAAGCCGTCCGAGCCCCGCACGACCCCAGATGGCGAGCGCGCGGCCATCGACACGCTCTGGTACACCGAGGGCGAGATCCGGCGCATCGTCACGCTCGCGTTCGAGATGGCGCGCGGCCGGCGCCGCAAGGTCACCCAGGTGGACAAGGCGAACGTGCTCGCGACGAGCCGGCTGTGGCGCAAGATCACCGAGGAGGTCCACGTCGACTTCCCCGACGTGGAGCTCGAGCACCGGCTCGTGGACTCCGCGGCGATGACCCTCGCCAAGTGGCCAGCCGGCTTCGACGTGCTGGTCACCGAGAACCTGTTCGGCGACATCCTCTCGGACGAGGCGGCGGTCATCGCGGGCTCGCTCGGGATGCTGCCTTCGGCGTCCATCGGCACGCGGACGACCGTGCACGGCCGCCACGGCCTGTACGAGCCCATCCACGGCTCGGCGCCGGACATCGCCGGGCAGGACCTGGCGAACCCGCTGGGGACGATCCTGTCGGCCGCGATGATGCTGCGCTGGTCGCTGGGGCAGCCCGGGGCCGCCGCTGCGATCGAGCAGGCGGTCAGCGAGGCACTCGACGCGGGGTACCGCACCCGCGACCTGCTGCCGGCGCACGCGGCCGACGAGGCGGCGCTCACGCTCGTGGGCACGCGGGAGATGGCCCGCGTCATCGGGGACCGGATCGCGATTTGACGGCCGGCGCCCGCGGACATGCGGGTGGCCGGCGGCCCACCTCGACGACCCCCCCCGAACCAGCATTCGAAGGCAGCCCATCAAATGACCGACCAGCCCGTCGTCCTCTACGACACCACCCTCCGCGACGGCACGCAGGGCGAGAACATCACCCTCTCGCTCGCCGACAAGCTCCGCGTGGCGCGGATGCTCGACGAGTACGGCTTTCCGTTCATCGAGGGCGGCTGGCCGGGCTCCAACCCCAAGGACATCGAGTTCTTCGCCGCCGCGCGCAAGCTGCGCTGGGAGCACGCGAAGCTGGCGGCGTTCGGGTCCACCCGGCACCGCTCGAACAAGGCCGCCGACGACGTGAACCTCCAGGAGCTGGTGGCGGCCGAGACGCCGGTCGTCACGATCTTCGGCAAGAGCTGGCTGCTCCACGTCACCGAGGTGCTGGGGGCGACGCCCGCGCAGAACCTGGACATGATCTCGGACTCGGTGGGCTGGATCGTGGACCACGGCCGCGAGGCGGTCTACGACGCGGAGCACTTCTTCGACGGCTACCGCGCCGACCGCGACTACTCGCTCGCCACGCTGCGCGCGGCCCGCGACGCCGGCGCCCGGACGCTCGTCCTGTGCGACACCAACGGCGGCACGCTGACCGGCCAGCTGGTCCGGATCCTCGACGACGTGCGCGCCTCGCTCGAGGGCGACGCCGGCGCGCCGGCAGTCACCTGGGGCATCCACACCCACAACGACGCCGAGCTGGCGGTCGCCAACTCGATCGCGGCGGTCCAGGCCGGCGTGCGCCACGTCCAGGCCACCATCAACGGCTACGGCGAGCGCTGCGGCAACGCCAATATGGTCTCGATCCTGGCCAACCTCGCGCTCAAGACCGACAACGTGCTGGCGCCCCTGGGCGGCGGCGACCTGCCCGCCCTGACCGAGCTCTCGCGCTCGGTGGCCGAGATCGCGAACGTCAACCCCAACGACTACCAGCCGTACGTCGGCCGATCGGCCTTCGCGCACAAGGGCGGCGTCCACGGCGCGGCGGTGGCCAAGGTGGAGCGCTCCTACCAGCACGTCGAGCCGGCGGCGGTGGGCAACGCGGGCCGGCTGGTGGTGTCGGAGCTGGGCGGCAAGGCGAACACCGAGATCCGCGCCCGCCAGCTGGGCCACGAGCTCGAGGGCGTGCTGGATGCCCGGGAGCTCAGCCGGCTGATCAAGCGGCTCGAGAACGAGGGGCTCGCGTTCGAGGGCGCCGAGGCGTCGTTCGAGCTGCTGATCCATCGCCAGACACCCGGCTACGAGGCGCCCTTCCGGATCGTCGACTACACGTGCCTCGTGGAGCAGCGGTCCGGCCGCGAGCTGCTGGCCGAGTGCACGGTCAAGGTCGAGGTGGCGGGCGAGATCCTCCACACGGCCGCGGACGGCAACGGCCCGGTCAACGCCCTCGACGGCGCGCTGCGCAAGGCGCTCGGCGCGTTCTACCCGGTGCTCGACGCCGTCCACCTCGTGGACTACAAGGTGCGCATCCTCGACGGGGCCACCGCGACAGCCGCGAAGACCCGCGTCATCATCGACTCGCAGGACGGTTCGCGAACCTGGTCCACCATGGGGAGCGACACGAACATCATCGCGGCCTCGGCGCAGGCGCTCGCCGACTCGCTCGAGTACGCGGTGTGGAAGTCCGGTGGCGAGGTGCGGCGGCGCGACGAGCGCGGCTTCACAACGGCCAACGGGCACGTGGAGGTTGCGGGATGAGCGATGCGGCGGCTCGGGAGCCCCTTCGGCTCGTGCGCTGGACGTCGACTTCGGGAAGCAACATGAACAGCCGCGGGGCCGTGGTGATTCATGGCGCCGACCACGACTGGCAGGCCTCGGCCGAGGGCAGCGGGGCGGTGGACGCGTTGCTGCGCGCCGTCAACCTGGCGCTCGCCGAGGTGCTGGGCGGGGCGCCACTGCTGCTTGCCTACGACGTCCACGCGCTCTCGGAAGGCCCATCCGCAGAGGGACGGGTCAACGTGCGGATCGCGCCGCCGCTGAGCGCGAAGGGGGAGCGCTCGGACGGGCGGTTCAGCGGCGAGGCAACGAGCACGAACATCGTCGCGGCGTCGGTGGAGGCGTACGTCGCCGCGCTCAACGCGATGCTCGGCGCGGGCTCGTGGGAGGGCGCGGCCGAGGAGGCGGCGCGGCTCCGCGGGGAGACGGGCGACGAGGAGCCGGAGGCCGAGGCCGAGTACGAGCACGGCACCAAGATCGACACGACGGCGTGGTTCAACCGCTGAGCGACGTGGCGGACGCGGCAGCGCCCGCCCGGCCCGCGCCGCGCGTCGCCTACACGGGCGAGCCCGGGGCCTTCGCCGAGGAGGCCGTGCTGCGCTTCTTCGCCGCCCCCGAGGCGGTCCCGATGGGCTCCTTCCGCGCCGTCTTCGAGGCGGTGCGCGACGGGGCGGCTGTCGCCGGCGTGGTCCCCGTCGAGAGCTCGCTGCTGGGGACGATCCGCGAGAACCTCGACCTGCTGTGGGCGTTCGACCTGCCGATCGTGGGCGAGGTGACGGTGCCTGTGCGGCTGGCGCTGCTCGCGCTCCCCGGCGAGCGGCTCGAGGCGATCGAGCGCGTGTACTCCATCTCCGCGGCCCTCGCCCAGGCCGACGAGTTCCTGCGGTCCCGTCCCTGGACGGTCGAGACGGCGTACAACACGGCCGGCGCGGCCAAGGGGATCGCCGAGCGTGCCGAGCGCGGGGCGGCCGCGGTGGCCTCGGCCCGGGTCGCGCCCATCTACGGCCTCGCGGTCATCGCCGACGACATCCAGTCGGGCTCCGACAACCGGACCCGCTTCGCCGTGATCGCCCGGCGCGGCGAGGAGGCTTCCGTGCGCGCGTCCGCCGCGGCGTCGTCGGTCGCGGGCGCGCCCCGGACGTCGCTCGTGTTCGCGGTCCGCAACGTGCCCGGGTCGCTCTACCGCTCGCTGGGGGCGTTCGCGACCCGCGGGATCAACCTGTGGCGGCTCGAGTCGCGCCCGTGGACCGAGCGCGGCGCGCGCTGGGAGTACGTGTTCTGGGTGGACCTCGACGGCGACCCGGCCGAGCCTTCCTGCGCCGCCGCGCTCGAGGCGCTGGCCGGCGAGACGGAGCTCGTGCGCATCCTGGGCACCTACCCGCGGGCCGCCGAGGAGTAGTGCGCGGCGACGCGTCGGCCGCCGCCGCGTGGTGACCGTGAATCACCAAATACCGGCCGATGGCGCTCGGTCCGCGCGATGCGCGCCGGTTGTGTTGGCCTTGCGTCACCAAGTCGCCCGAGTGGTGGCGCTGCACCAACAAGTCCGGCGTCGAGGCGTCGCTGGCCGCGCGTTTGGTGGCGCTGCACCACCGGGCCAGGCGTCGAGCCGCCGCGCGCGGCGCATTTGGTGTCGCAGGGCCAACAAGTTCGGCGTCGAGGCGCAGCCCGCCGCGCCTTTGGTGGCGCTGCACCACCGGGCCGGGCGTTGAGGCGCCGCGCGCCGCGCGTTTGGTGGCGCTGCACCACCGGGCAGGGCGTCGAGGCGCAGCCCGCCGCGCCTTTGGTGGCGCAGGGCCAACACAGCGGGCGAACGAGGCGCCGCGCGGCGCGTTTGGTGGCGCAGCACCAACAAGTCCGGCGTCGAGGCGCAGCCCGCGGCGCGTTTGGTGGCGCAGGGCCAACGCGGCGGGCGACGGGGCGCCGCGCGTTTGGCCCCGGGGCGCGCAAGACGCCGCGCCCCGGGGATCTGTGGCTGGCCGGAGGCTCAGCCGCTGGTGCCGGTCCCCACAGACGGGCTGGCGCTCGGGGTGCCGTTGCCGGCTCCCGGGCCCCAAGGCCCGCCACGACCGCCGAAGCCATCGTGACCACCAGGACCACCGCGGCCACCGGCCGGCCCGCCGGCCACGCCGTTGACCTCGTCGGTCACGTGCGCGGTCAGGTTCGCGAGCATCTGGTCGGCCTGGGCCTGGGTCATCGTCCCCGCCTTGACGGCGGCGGCGGACTCGGCCTTGTCGGCGGCGGCGATCGCGTCGATCACCGTCTGGAGCGTGACGCCCTTGGCGGTGGCGACCTGCGCGACGGTCTTGCCGCCGGAGAGCTGGGTCGTCAGGTCGGCCTCGGTCACGCCGAGTGCCTTCGCGGCCGCCGTGAGGTCGTCCGCGTCGAGGCCGTGGCCCCCGTGGCCACCCATTCCGCCCGGCCCGCCATGCCCGCCGGGGCCGAAGCCGGTCCCGTTGACCTGGTTGGTGACGAATTGCGTGGCGTTGGCGAGCTGCTGGTCGGCCTGGGTCTGGGTGATCGTCCCGGCCTTGAGGGCCGCGGCGATCTCGTCCTTCTTGTCCTGGACAAGCGCGTCGATGACCGTCTGGACATCGACGTTGTGGGCTTTCGCGACTTGCGCGACGGTCTGCCCGCCCGCGAGGGCGGTGTTGAGCTGGGCCTCCGTGATGGCGATGGCCTTGGCGGCCACCGAAGCGTCAGAGACGGCCTCGGTGGTGCCGCGCATCGCGGGCCCTCGGCCGGGGTTGCCGGCGGGGTCGCCCGAAGCCGACGGGCTGGCGGCCGGTGTGGCCGTCGGGTCAGCGGCGGAGACGAGCGATGGCAGGATGACCGCGGCCCCGGCGCTCCCCAACAGGAGTGCCCCGGCGATGGCGCCTGTGGCGATGAAGCTCTTGCGCAAACAGCGCTCCTTTCCAAGCTGCGTGCAGCCCCCGACGGGCTGCACCGCAAGCACGGTTGGGGTGGCTTCCTGTCGATCCCATGACGGGCGGGCGCGTTTGTGAGAACGCTCACGAACCAGACCACCGCCTGAACCCCACGAGGCGCGACGAGGCGCGGCACCGGTGTGACGCCGATCCTCGCGGACGGGCCCACCGCGACTGGGGGGTCGCGATTCTCACCGCCCCGCACTTCCCGGGGGAGGTGTAGGGTTGGGGCGTTCACCGGGTCGCCGCCCGGTTCCGGCGGACGAACTCCTGGCCCGGCCGATGCAGCGCAAGGAGCCGGTTCGATGCATGTCGAGGAAGTCGAGGAGATCGGCCCGACCCAGGCAGCGGAGCCCGACGCTGCGCGGGTCACGCCAACGGGCGAGCTGCTCGCCGCTGGCGCCCTGCCCATGGTCGTCGATCCCTGACCCGGCCGTAGCGATTGCCCTGGCGCCTCGCCGAGGGGGCGCCTGGCAACCCGGTTCTCGTCACCATATCGCCCAGGGCTTCGGTTCGGCCAAGCGGTCAGCCGGCCCGCCAGTCTGCGAAAGGTGAGCCATGGCGTTCAACGAGGACATCGTGAAGCGTGCGAAGGACAACACGTACTTCCGGGAGGTCCTAGCCACGGGGCCGCACAGCCAGGTCGTCGTCATGAGCATCCCCCCGGGCGGCGACATCGGCGAGGAGGTCCACGGCGACGTCGACCAGGTCCTCGTCTTCGTCGAGGGCGAAGGGCAGGCGATCCTTGACGGGACGGCGAGCAGGGTCAACGTCGACCGTCTCGTCCACGTCCCCGCCGGGACGCGCCACAACTTCGTCAACACCGGCGAGACCGACCTCCGGCTGTACACGATCTACGCACCCCCCGAGCACAAGCCGGGCACGATCCACAGGACGAAGGCCGAGGCCGTCGCGGCCCACGAAAAGGCCCACTGACCCCACTCGGTTCCAGAACAGGCCCACGGCAGCGAGGTGCCAACGGGCCGCAACGTCGATGGGCAGCTGCCCAAGCAAGGAGAGGGAGAACACATGCTCGCAGAGTTCAAGGCATTCCTGCTCAAGACCAACGCGCTCGCGCTTGCGGTTGGCGTCATCATCGGCGCCGCCCTGGGCACCGTCGTCACCTCGCTCGTCAACGACATCATCATGCCGCCGGTGGGGGTCCTCCTCGGTGGGGTGGACTTCAAGAGCCTGGTGATCAAGCTCAAGGACGCCACCGTCGACGCGGCCGGCAAGCCGGTGCCCGAGGTCGACATCCGCTACGGCACGTTCATCAACGCCGTGATCGCGTTCATCATCGTCGCGCTCGTCGTGTTCTTGATCGCCCGGATGTTCCTCAAGGAGGCGCCGGCGGCACCGAGCAAGACGTGCCCCTTCTGCAAGGAGTCCAACGCAGTCGACGCGTCGAAGTGCAAGGCGTGCGCCAGCGCGATCTGATCGCCGGGTGCGGGTGCCGGAGCGTCCCGGCAGGCCAACGACCGTAGCCTGACCACGGGCAACGACTCCGGCACAACGCCACATGTGAAGAGAGGAACGGCCATGGACGATCTGCTGCGAAGCATCGGTGGGGGTGGTCAGGGGCAGTCGAGTGGGGGACAGTCGGGCCAGGGAGGCGGGATCGGCGATCTGCTCGGCGGAATCCTCGGCGGCGGGGGCCTCGGGTCGGTTCTCGGGGCAGGGGCCGGGGCGGGCATCGGCAACGCGATGGGCGGCGGGATGGGGAGCATCCTCGGCGGAGGTCTGGGGGCCATGCTCCCGACGCTTCTGCCGGCGGTCCTCGGCATGCTGGGCGCGAAGTCCGGCGCGGCGGGCCAGTCGGGAGTTCACCAGCTCGTGGACACCATGCACGCGAAGGGTCTCGGCGACGTCGCCGGGTCGTGGGTCGGCACCGGTGCCAACCAGCCCATCACGGCCTCCCAGGTGGAGCAGGTCCTCACCCCCGAGCAGCTGGCCCAGCTGGCCGCGGCTTCGGGTCTGCCCGCTGACCAGGTGACCCAGGGCGTCGCGGCGGTGCTGCCGAGCGTGGTCAACACCCTCACGCCCGACGGGAGCCTTCCAGACCACGAGCAGGTTCGGGCCACCACCGACCAGCTCCAGTCGGATCTCGCCGGGATCACGGGCGGCAAGCCCTGAGGGGCAGGCCACACCGGAATCGTTGCCCGGACTGCAGTCGGCCGAGTCCGCAGCGCTTGAAGGGAGGCTGCTCGTGCCGTCGGTGGTGATGTTGCTCCGGCATGCCGAGAAGCCGCTGGGTGACGCTCCACCCCACGGGGTGACGGCCGACGGGAAGCAGGACCCGGAATCCCTCACCCCGCGCGGCTGGCAACGCGCGGGAGCGCTCGTCGGGCTGTTCGTGCCTGATCCGTTGGGCACCTGCAGCGCGAGGCTTCCGACGCCCACCCACCTCTTCGCCTCGCAGGTCGGCCCTCACAGCAGCAGCGCACGCCCCGGCGAGACGCTGCTCCCGCTGAGCGAACGGCTGGGCTTGGCGGTGGACGCGCGCTACCGGAAAGACGAGCTGGCCGAACTCGTGCGGGCGGTCGATGAGATCGATGGGATCGTCCTCATCGCGTGGGAGCACCACCTGATCCCGTCGATGGCGGCCATGCTCGTCGGCGATGCATCCAGCGTGCCCCAGGTCTGGCCGCAAGGTCGATACGACATCGTGTGGGTCATCGAGGATGTTGAGCCAGGAAGGGGGCGTGGACTCCGCGAGGCTCCCGAGCTGCTGCTTGCCGGCGACCAGCCCGATCCGATCGGCGCAGCCCGCCTCAGCTGAGCGCTTGCCGCCCCCCACACGCATCGCGGATGCGGCCCGCAATGATCATCCGCGAACCGAGGCGGACCAGCCAGCGCGCGGATGCGCTTGCCCGTCTGGCGACGCCGTCCGCCCGAGGGGCACCGCTGCTCGCCGGAGGCGCACCGTTTCTGGCGACAAGGTTGGAGACTTGCGCGCACAATGGGCGAGGCGGTCTGCAACGTGACTGCGCTTCGCGCCGTTCCAGACGAGCGTCCGAGGTCGCGACCACACCCTCTGCACGGCCGCCCACAGGGAAGGAGACCCTACATGGCCGGCATGGAGAACGACCTGTACAAGCTCAATGGAATCGGGCCGAAGCACACCGAGATGATGGAGTCCATCGGCGTCGACTCGATCAAGGAGCTGAGCCACCGTAACGCGGCGTCCCTCATGAACATGATCGAGACGCGGCACGGCAAGGTCATCGGACTGTCGGAGACGATCGTTCAGGGCTGGATCGACCAGGCGAAGGCACTCCAGAAGTAGCAGCACGCGGAAGTGCTTCGAGTCCGGCCGAGAGCGATTCGCGCACTCGGCCGGGCTCGCACTCCAGCCAAGGGGAGACACCATGGACGAACTGGGCAATGCCGCCAAGTCGGCCGAGGACACCGCGACGGCAGCCGGTGCCGATGCAACGGCGGGCGCGACATCGGAGGTCACGTCTGCGTCCACCGCAGCGCAGGACGCAGCAGCCGGTGCCGAGGGTGACGCTGCGGGCACCGTCGGAGAGGTCGAGGAGAAGCTCGGCGAGGCTGCCGACAAGGTGAAGGGCTTCCTGGGCGGACTAACCGGTCGCAGCGACTGACGAGGGCCGGCCCAAGGGCGGGCTGGCCCTTGAGTCGGCCAGGGCGGGCCAGCCGCTGCGCCCAGGGGAAGGGTCGGCAGGACGCGGTCGCTCGCGGTGGCCGCGCGATGGTACGCTCGGCTCACCGCCCTTCAAGACGCTCGGGTGCAAGGGACGACCGCTGGAGGCTCGACGCGAATGGCCGATTCGTTCCACGACGCGATCGCGTCGGGCTATGCACTCTCGGAGCCCGCGCTCATCATCGGAAGCCCCATGGACGGCACGACCGCCCTGCCCGACATCCGGGTCCAGGTTGCGCTGTCGATGCTCAACCGGCACGGGCTGGTGGCCGGCGCCACGGGGACCGGCAAGACGAAGACCCTCCAGGTCCTCGCCGGCCAGTTGTCGCTCGCCGGCGTCCCGGTCCTGATCGCCGACATCAAGGGCGACCTCACGGGACTCGCCAGTCCGGGTGACGTGACCAACGCGAAGCTGCTGTCGCGGGCCGCAGACCTGAAGTGGGACTTCCGGCCGGTTGGCCACCCGGTCGAGTTCCTCTCCCTGTCCGGCAAGCTGGGCGCGCAGGTCCGGGCGACGGTGCACTCGTTCGGGCCGCTCCTGCTGGGCCGGGTGCTCGGGCTCAACGACACGCAGACGAGCATCCTCTCGCTCGTCTTCAAGTACTGCGACGACCACCAGCTGCCGCTGCTCGATCTCGCGGACCTCACGACCACGCTCAAGTACCTCGGCGGCGACGACGGCAAGGCGATCCTGGCCGACTACGGCGGCATCTCGCCGGCGAGCCTCGGGGTGATCCTGCGCTCGATCATCACGCTCGAGCAGCAGGGCGCGGACGTGTTCTTCGGGGAGCCGGAGTTCGACGTCGACGACCTCATGCGGACGACGCCCGACGGCCAGGGGATCATCAGCATCCTCGAGCTCTCGGACGTGATGGACAAGCCGGCGCTGTTCAGCACGTTCATGCTCTGGATGCTCGCCCAGCTGTACCACGCCCTTCCCGAGGCGGGCGACCTCCCGAAGCCGAAGCTGTGCTTCTTCTTCGACGAGGCGCACCTGCTGTTCGACGGCGCATCGGACTCGCTGCTCGCCCAGATCGAGCAGACGGTGCGCCTCATCCGCTCCAAGGGCGTCGGCGTGTACTTCGTCACCCAGGTGCCCACCGACGTTCCCTCATCCGTGCTGGCCCAGCTGGGGAACCGCGTGCAGCACGCGCTGCGGGTCTTCACGCCGGAGGACTCGGACAACCTCAAGAAGACCGTGCGCACCTTCCCGATGACGGACTACTTCGAGACTGGGACCACGCTCACGTCGCTCGGCATCGGCGAGGCGCTCGTGACCGTGCTGTCGCCGCGCGGCGTCCCGACGCCGCTCGCCCCGACGCGCCTCCTGCCGCCCGATTCGCTGATGGCCGCACTGCCGCCGGACCAGCTCCAGGGGCGGATCGAGGCCGGCACGCTCTATGCGAAGTACGCCACGACGGTGGACCGGCAGAGCGCCCACGAGATCATCACCGCGCGCCTGCAGGCAGCGCAAGCGTCGGTTGCGGCCATGCAATCGAGCGCGGGCGACGCCGGGGCCCCCGCGCCAGGCGCTCCCACGCCTGCCCAGGAGCGAGCCGAGATCGAGCGGCGCGCCCGCGAGCTGGAGCGCATTCGGCAGGGCGCGGAGCGCGATGCGCGCGCGCAGGCGAAGGAGGAGGCCGCCGCTCAGCGCGCCGCCGAGCGCGCGCGGCTGCAGCGGGAGCGCGAGATGACCCAGGTCGGGACAACCGTGCTGCGGGGCGTGCTCGGGACGCTCTTCGGCGGCAGCAGGCGGCGCCGCTGACGGGGGCCCCTGCCTGCCGTGCAGCCCCCGCGCCGGGACAGCGTCGCGCCGAGGCCGGGACGCTGGACAATCCCGATGCGCTAACTCGGAATTCGCCGGATCGCCGTAGAATCACGGCCCGCATTGCTGCCAGCGTTCCCCAGGAGCCTCGTCATGACCGCGACCGTCGGAACCACGCCCCACAAGATCTTCCTCGCCGGCCAGTGGGTCGAGTCGCCGGACGTCCTCGTGGTGTCGAACCCGGCCACCGGCGAGGAGGTGGGCCGAACCTATCTCGCCACGCCCGAGCAGTACGACGAGGCGGTCCAGGCCGCGGAGCGCGCCTTCGAGGTCACGCGCAAGCTCCCCGCCTACGAGCGCGGCCGCCTGCTGCGCGAGCTGTCAGCGAAGGTCGCCGAGCGCCGCGACGAGCTGGCCGAGCTGATCGTCGCCGAGGCCGGCAAGCCCATCCGCGACGCGCGGGTCGAGGTGGACCGGGCGGCGCTCGTCTTCCGCCTGGGCGCCGAGGAGGCGGAGCGCATGCACGGCGAGGTGATCCCGCTCGACCTCATGCCGTCGTCCAGGGAGCGCGTCGGCATCACGCGCCGGTTCCCGATCGGCCCGATCGCCGGCATCAGCCCGTTCAACTTCCCGCTCAACCTCGCGGTCCACAAGCTGGCCCCGGCGATCGCATCGGGCAACCCCATCGTGCTCAAGCCCGCCTCGAAGGACCCGCTGGTCATGCTCAGGGTCGCGGAGATGATCGAGGAGGTGGGCGTGCCCGAGGGCATGGTCAGCATCCTGCCGATGACGCGCGACATGGGCGACCGGATGGTCGGCGACGACCGCTTCAAGCTGCTCACCTTCACCGGGTCGCCCGCCGTCGGCTGGCGGATGAAGACGCGCGCCGGCAAGAAGAAGGTCGTGCTCGAGCTGGGCGGCAACGCCGGGCTGATCGTGGACAAGTCCGCGAACCTCGACTGGGCGGTCAAGCGCGCCGTGACCGGCGCGTACGCCTACTCCGGCCAGACCTGCATCAGCGTCCAGCGCATGTTCGTCCACGAGGACATCTGGGACGCCTTCATGAGCCGCTTCGTCGCGGCCTCGGCGACGCTCAAGGTGGGCGACCCGATGGACCCGTCGACCGACGTCGGGCCGATGGTTGACGGGGCCAACGCGCGAAGGACCCAGGAGTGGGTGGACGAGGCGGTGGCGATGGGCGGCAAGGTGCTGCTGGGCGGCAGGGCGCAGGGCACGTTCTTCCCGCCGACGGTCCTCACCGATGTGCCGTTCACCGCTCGCGTGTGCTCATCCGAGGCGTTCGCGCCCCTCGTGGTGGCCTTCAAGTTCAGCACCATGGACGAGGCGATCCGACGGGTCAACGACTCGGACTTCGGGCTCCAGACGGGCGTCTTCACGGCCGATCTCGCCGACGCCTGGAAGGCGTTCAACGAGCTCGAGGTGGGCGGGGTGATCATCAACGACATCCCGTCCTACCGGATCGACCACATGCCCTACGGCGGGGTCAAGGACTCGGGCCAGGGCCGGGAGGGCCTGCGCTGGTCGATCGAGGACATGACCGAGCTGCGGATCATGGTCCTCGCCTGGCCGCAGTAGCGGCTTGCAAGAGCGGCCTTCAGGCGGTTCTGGCCTCAACTCGACCGCCCAGACCTCCGGGCAACCCGGAGGCCGTGAGTACCCGCCGCCCCTCTGGCACTTGGGCTGCGCCGAGACCCGCACGCTCCCGTCGGTCTGGGGGTTTGGCCACCCGCCCGCGCAGCGCGGCGGCGTTGCCCATGGCCCCGGGCGGCTCTCCCCGGAAACCGCCCCGAGAGGCGCCAAACGCCGTACTGGGCCCATACACCGCCAGAGTGGTGCGACAACGCACCGTATGAGGGTCCCCGAGGCCGCTCAGGTGGGACATTTTGCCCATTGACGTAGTACTTACGGGCTAGGAAGATGCACCAGCCAACGCCGATTGACGGGGGTCCGGCGCTGAGTGGGAGTGCCGGACGCGGCTACGGGAGGGCCTCGTCCGTCCAGCTCGGGTAGGGCTAGGGAGGGCCTGTGCTGCGGCCAGTCGACGACCCTCGTCTGATGCCATTGCACGCCGTGCCTTCGGCTCCGGCAACGCTTCACCTTGTCCTCGACAGCCTGAGCAGGCGTTTGGGCGCCCCGTCTGATGCACGGACAACCAGACGAGTTGCGCATGTTGTGCATGGGGAGGTGAGCGGGGTCCAGCGGACATCTTGGCGCGCACGTATGCGCGAACTGGGCAAGCGATCGGGGAGATGCGCCGGCACATCCTGGCCACGTGAGGGCGCGGCCCGTGGGAGGTGTCGGAAGGTGATCGCCAGGAGGGCGAAGTGATCGACAAACTGCACGTGGATCACAGTCCGGGGGAGGCGCCAGACGAGACGCCGGCCCGGGTAGAAGCAACCGCTCCGGAAACGGGCACTCAGCAGCGCCAAATTCGGCGCCGTTATGCGGGGCTCGCCGCACTCGTGGGAGCCCTCGTCCTGCTCTTGGCATTCATCCTGCCGGCCCTCGCCGTGCATGACGAGGGCTTCCAGCTCGAAGGCAACATCGACGCCCAGGATCTCAACACCGGGGCGGCCTCGCCGCTGCCGTCGCTCCTCGTTGCGCCCTTCGATGGGCCCGTTGACTGGTTCGACTCGGGGACGGGCTCCGGCAACCCGAGCACCGGGAACGGCGCGCCGAACGGGGTCTTCAAGATCGACGGAACCCCCGGCTACAACGCCTTGGCGAACTCGCCGCTGCCCACGACGCCCAGCGGCAAGTTCGTTGCCGCCGGCTTCGTGCGCGACTTCGGCAATACGGCGGCCGGCAGCTTCGTCACCAGCGATCCGACCACCTACACGCAGGGGTCGAAGGACATCAACGACGTCAACACCTGGTACTGCGTGGGCGTGAACAACGTCACCAGCAAGGGTGACATCACCAACGTGTACGCCGCCATGGAGGTTGTCCAGGGCCAGCGATACGTGTACTTCGCCATGGAGAAGGACACGGTCAACGGCGACAACAACGTCGGATTC
>JAJXUG010000044.1:28942-30483 GCA_021783095.1 Chloroflexota bacterium
CCGGAAGCGGCAACCAGTGGACCGGCCACCACGTGGATGGCGACGTCTTCGTGGTGTCCGAGTTCACCAACGGCGGCGGCATCAGCACGATCAAGGCCTACGTCTGGGAGGGCGGCGCGCTGACGGGGCCGGTCGAGAGCGGCGTCGACTGTCTCATCACGTCGGCCAGCGACAATATCTGCGCCACCACCAACCGCTATCCGATCACCCCCCCGTGGCTCCACGCCGCGGGCCGCTCGGTTGGCGGCGAGGGCGCCGTTGCGATCCCCACGGGCGCCTTCTTCGAGGGCGGCATCAACCTCGACGATCCGGCCTTCGGCTTCAAGAGCCAGTGCTTCTCGAGCTTCGTCGCTGACACGCGCTCGTCGCAGTCCACCAGGGCCACCCTGTACGACTACGCGCAGGGCAGCCTGGCCACCTGCGGCGACGTGACCATCAAGAAGGTCACCGAGCCGGCGGACTCGGGCAGCGCCTCGTTCAACTACGCGGTCACGAACCCGAGCGAGGGGACCGCGCTGTCGAACTTCTCGCTCGACACCAACCCGGCGACCACTGCGCCGACAGACACGCAGTTCTTCGGCAGCGTCCCGCCCGGTGACTACACGGTGACCGAGGGCGCCACCACCGGTTGGAATCTGTCCGACCTCACCTGCACGAAGAACGACAGTTTGTTCACCGGCTCCGATACCACGAGCACCGCCACTGGCGAAGCCGCGTGGACCATGGGGTACGGCGACCACATCGTCTGCACGTACACCAACGTCAAACCCGGGGCCCGGATCAGCATCGGCACGTCTGGCACCAACCAGGTCGGCAAGGAGCACAAGTTCACCGTCACCGTCGAGCAGAACGCGAACGGCGACGGCACAACGTGGACTCCGGCGCCCGGCGTGGCGGTCACCCCGGCCCTCAGCGGCCTGGCCGGCGCCACGCTCGTGGCCGACGACACGACCTGCAGCGCGACCGGCGCGACTGACGCCAACGGCCAGTGCGTCATCGCGGTCACCTCGACCGACCCCGGCACGGTCACGGTGAATGCAGCCGGCAACGTCCTGGTCGGCTCCGTGACCATCCCGGTCGCCACCGACGGCGCCGGCGCCTACGCCGGCCACATCAGCAACACCAAGACCTGGGTCGACGCCCGGATCAGCATCGGCTCCGCGGGCACCAACCAGGTCGGCAACGCCCACACCTTCACCGTCACGGTGGAGCAGGACGCCGGCTCCGGCTGGGTCCCGGCCCAGGGCGTCACGGTGACGCCGAGCCTCACCGGCACCGGCGGCATCACCGGCGGCACCTGCGTCGCCAGCGGCGCCACGACGACCGGCGTTGACGGCACGTGCACGATCACCGTCGACTCGACGGCGACGGGCACCGGCACGGTCAACGCCTCGGCCTCGGTCACGGTCGCCGGCCTGGTCGGCTCCGTGACCATCCCGGTCGCCACCGACGGCGCCGGCGCCTACGCCGGCCACATCAGCAACACCAAGACCTGGGTCGACGCCCGGATCAGCATCGGCTCCGCGGGCACCAACCAGGTC
>JAJXUG010000005.1 GCA_021783095.1 Chloroflexota bacterium
CGGCGGCTTGGCCGCGGCCGCCGCGGCGACCGGCGCCGACGCGGTCGCGGTCGGCGACATCCCGCCCGCCTACCTCGCCCTGTACCAGCAGGCCGCGGCGCGGTTCGGGCTCGACTGGGAGGTGCTCGCGGCGGTCGGGCGGGTGGAGACGGACCACGGCCGAAACGCCAACGGCTGCGCGCCCAACGCCGCGGGCGCACGGGGGCCGATGCAGTTCCTTGCGGCGACGTTCGCCCACGCCGCGCGACTCGCCGGGATCGCGCACCCCGACGTCTGCGACCCGGCCGACGCCATCCCCGCGGCCGCCGCGTACCTGCAGTCCAACGGCGCCCCCGCCGACTGGCAGCGCGCGCTCTTCCGCTACAACCCGGCCGACTGGTACCCGCCGCTGGTCATGGGCTGGGCGCGCCGCTACGGCTATGGCGCCCCGGCGGCCGTCGTCTGGCCGGTCTCGGGCGGGCGGGTCACGCAGGGGTTCGGCCCGACGGCGCTCGCCCTCGAGCCCCCGCGCTGCTGGCGGGGCCGCTGCTACGCCCACTTCCACGACGGGCTCGACATCGCAGCTCCACTCGGCACCCCGGTCCGCGCGATCGCCTCGGGCCGGGTGACGCTCGCGGGGCGGGTCGCCGACGGCGCGGTCGTTGTCATGGTCGAGCACGCGGGCGGCGTCACCTCCCTGTACGGCCACCTGCAGCCCGGGCTCGCGGTCCGCGTCGGCGACGACGTGGTCGCCGGCCAGGTCGTCGGCGCCGTCGGGATGACCGGCAACACGACCGGGCCGCACCTGCACCTCGAGGTCGACGTCGCGGGCGCGCCCGTCGACCCGCTCACCGTCCTGCCGCCCCAGCCCTGAAGGGAGGCCCGCCATGGCCGATCCGCTCGCCCCGCTGCACAGCCTCATCCCGACGCTCCTCGTCGCCGGCCCCGCGCTGCTCGGGCTCGCGGGCGCGATCGCCCTCGGGCCTCGCCTGGTCCGCGCCCTGCGGCAGCGCGCCTACGAGCGCGCGGTCGCGCGCGAGCCCGCCCGCTGGCTGCTCCGGCTCGACCCGGCGGGCGCCCGCGACCCCGAGGCCTGCCGGCGCCTGGTGGCCGCGCTGCACCCGGGCGCGAGGCGCGGCGTGTCGCGCTGGGCCAGCGGCTGGCCACAGCTCACGCTCGTGGTGCGCTGGGCCGACGGGCGGGCACGCTTCGAGATCGGGGCGCCGCGCCAGCTCTCCCGCACCGTCGAGGCCGCGGTCGCCGCCGCCCTCCCCGGCGCCGCGCTCGACGCGCTCGAGCCGGAGGGCGCGCCCGTGGACGGCCTGCGGCTCGGCGTGCAGGGCGAGCCCCCGGAGGCCGCGGCGCGCTTGACCGCCGACTTCGGCGGGCTCCTGGTCGAGCTATTGGCACGGCTGCCGCGCGACGCCACGGCGTGCTGGTCGGTCTCGGTCCGGCCGCGCGACGACGACCAGGGCGGGGCAGAAGGCGACCGGCCGGGCTGGGGCGAGTCCCTCGTCGACGCCGCGCTCAACCGGCCCATGCGGCCGGCGCCCGCCACGCGGCCGGCCTCGACCGCAGTGCCGCCCTCCGGCCCCGCGTTCACGGCCACGGCGTCCCTCGCGGCGTCGGGCGCCGCGCCGGGCGCCCTGCGGGCTTGGCTGTTCGACGCCGTGGGCGCCGTCGGCGCGCTCCGGGCCGCGGGCTGGCGGGTCGAGGCCTCGGTCGGCGGCCGGTCCGCGCCGATGCGCATCGGATCAGCGGCGCTCGCCGAGCTCTGGGGCCTGTCGGGCGCCGCGTCCGATGAGCGGCCGGTCGAGGTCGTCCGCAGCCGGCGGCTGGCGCCGCCGCTCGTAGCGCCCGGGGACGGGCTCCGGGCGATCGGGCGCGACGGCGGGCGCCCTGTCCTCGTGCCCGACGGCCTGTTCGCCCGTCACGCCGTGCTCCTGGGGCGCACCGGGTCGGGCAAGAGCACCGAGCTCGTGGCGCTCGCGGCCGACGACCTGCGCGCCGGGCGCGGCTTCACCTTCATCGACCCCCACGGCGACGCCGTGGCCCGCCTCCTCGACGCCGTGCCGGCCGAGCAGGCGTCGCGGGTCCACCTGCTCGAGCTCGCCGAGCGGGAGAGCCCGCGGGGCTTCAACCCGATCGAGCTCGACGGCGCCGACCCCGAGCTCGTCGCGGCCCAGTTCGTGGACACGATGCGCGACCTGTACTTCGCGCAGCTCTCGGCCCCGCCGCACCGCCAGCTCCAGTACCTGCGCTCGGCCCTGCTGACGCTGCTGGCCAACCCCGCCGGGTCCAACGGCCCCTGGACGCTCGAGGCGCTCAACCGGCTGTTCATCGAGCCGAAGTTCCGGGAGCTGATGCTCTTCGGCACGAAGGACCCGACGGTCCTCAGCTTCTGGAACCACCAGTTCCCCAAGGGGGCGCGCGGCGCCACAGACCCGTCGGCCGACGCGCTCATCAGCAAGCTGTCCGCTTTCCTCTCCTACCCCTCGATCCGCGCGATCGTCTCGGCGCCCGTCTCGACCATCCGTCCGCGCCGGATCATGGACGCGGGCGAGGTCCTGCTCGTCGACCTCTCGCGCGCCGGCGGCGACAACGCCTGGCTGTTCGGCGGCCTCGTCATCGCCCGCTACTACGTCGCCGCCCTCGGCCGCCAGGGGCTGCCGCCTGACCGGCGCGTCCCGCACACCCTGTACGTCGACGAGGTCCAGAACTTCGACACGAGCGCCCTGCGCGGGACGACGGCCGAGGGCCGCAAGTTCGGCCTGCGCCTGGTGATGGCGACCCAGTACCTCGAGAGCCTCGGACGCGACCTGCAGCGCGCGATCCGGGCCAACGTGGCCACGACGATGCTCCTGCAGCCGTCGGCCGACGACGCGCGCGCGGTCCGCGACCTCATGGCGCCGCTGACGGAGCGCGACCTCGCCAACCTGCCGCGCTTCCGCATGGCGGTCCGGACCGAGCTCGACGGCGAGGCGCGGGTCCTCACATGCGACGTGCTGCCAGAGCAGCCGGGGCTCGGGTCCGAGGCCCTCGTCCGCCGCTCCAGCGACGCGCGGGACGCCGTCCCCGGCCAAGGGCGTTGAGGGCCGCGACAGTGACGCGGCCCGCAACGCGGCGCGAGACGCGGTCCGCAGCGCGCGACACGCCGGGAGGGTGACGATGGGCGCGACAGGCGATCGTGCGGCGGGCGGGCGGGCCGCGAAACCCTACTCGCTTCGCTCTCTGCGCGCGGACGCCGTCTGGACCGCCCTGCCGGCCCGCGACCAGCGCCTGCTGCTGTGGCTGCTGGCCGGCGACGTCGTGACGGCCCAGCTCGCGTCGCTCCTGGTGTACGGGGCCCTGCGGGTCGCCCAGCGCCGCCTCGCGCGCCTGGTCGAGTACGGCCTGCTCCGCGGCTTCTGGACCGCGAGCGCCCAGCGCCCCCGAGGCCGCCACGCGTACGCCCTGACCCGAGCGGCCCGGTCCGACCTCGAGCGGCTCCAGTGGCCGGAGGGGCCGCCGGACCGGCCGCCGGCCTTGCCGGCCTCGCCACCGATCCACCAGCTCGCCACCCACGACCTGCTCGCCGCCTTCCTGCGGGCCGGCAGGCCCGAGACCGGCGAGGGCCTCGTCTCCTGGGCGCCCGAGCGGCCGTGCGGCGATCTGCTCGGCGTCGTGCGCCCGGACGCGCTGGCCGGGATCCGGGCCGGGGAGCGGACCCTCGCCCTGCTCCTCGAGCGCGACCTCGGGACCGAGCGCGGCGAGGTCCTCGCCGACAAGGTCCGCCGCTACCGGTGGGCGTTCACGCAGGCGCCCGCGGACGGCCTGGCCGTCGGCTTCGCGGTCGAGTCCGCCCGGCGGGCGCAGACGATCCACGCGCTGGGGCGCCGTCAGCCCGGCGGTCTGACCGTCTTGACGGTTGCCGCCGAGCGGCTGCTGGCCGATCCGCTCGGCGCCCCCTGGTACGACGGTGAACAGCCTCGCTCGATCCGGGACCTGGCTGCGGCGGCCGCCCCCGGCGATGGGCCGATCCTCGCGCCGGGCTGCCTGCTCGACCCCGACGCCCTCGCCGCCTTCGACGACCAGGGGGCCGCAACGCTGTCGGCGCTGGCGCCCTACCTGCGCTGATTGCCCAAAGGGAGGTCGCCAAGCCGACGGCAGCTCACGGTGGCCGCCCTGCGCGCCTGGATCGCCGTCCGCGGCCCTCTCTCGGCGCCGCTGTTCACGAACTTCGACCGCGCCTGCAAGGGCGACGGGCGGCTCACCACGACCGGCATCGCGCGCGGTCAGACGGCGGCGTCGAGATCGCCGCTGGGGAGCACGACCGGCTGGCTACTCTTGCCGGATGCGGGCTTCCGACTTCTGGCTCGGTGTCGATGGCACCTACCTCGACCTCGACCTTCTTCGCTCCCTCCGCGCGACGACAAGCGCTGAGCACTCCGACGTCGAGGTCGCGCTCGCGTTGGCGGATTTGCTGCACGAGCAGTTTCTGATCTTCGGGACGTCCGGCGGGCAGGCGCTGGGCGACGCCGATGCCCGCGAGGCGGTGCGGACGCTCGAGGCGGTCGTGAAGCGGCTGGGACTCGATTGGACTCTCCCGTTCGTGGACATGACGACGTTCCGGTCGTACTGGCTGCGCAACAACGCTCGCGGCAGCTGGGAGGCGAGGCGGCAGATCCTCGCCCCGCTGTTCGAGCCGCTCCGCGGGCAGCTCGAGGAGATCGAGGACCAGAGCCTTCGGGGTGAGCTGGCGAGCCCGATCTCGCCACGGGGCCGCACCGACTGGGAGCGCGTCGACACCGAGATCTCCGAACTGCGACGGCACTTCCACACGGCCAGGACGCCGCAGGACTACCGGAACATCGGCAACGACGTCGTTGCGGTGCTTGAGGCCCTCAGCGCTGCGGCATACGACCCCGGACGACACCTCCGTGCTGGGGAGGCCGAGCCGGCGGTCGACAGGACGAAGAGCCGGCTAATGAGGATCATCGAGGTCGAGGCCGGTCGAGACGGCAGCGAGGAACTCGCGCGACTGGCGAAGGCGACGATCGAGTTCGCCCAGGCGGTGAGCGTGGTGGGGATCGAGATCGACCGCGCCTGACCCGGTGCGTCAGACCTCCCAGCCGGACAGGCTCGGGACGGTCGCGTCGAGGCCGTGGGCGGCGAGCGTGTCGAGCACCCTGCGGAGGTCGCCGCGGCCCACGTCGATCGACACCGGCTGCGGGCGCGCGAGCGCCAGGGCGTCGGAGGGCAGGATCCCGGGCAGAACGTCCATCAGCGCCTTGACCAGGGTGGCCGTGTCCGCCGCCGGCAGCGTGAGCCGGATCGAGTGGGGCAGCGAGGTGACGTGCGGGCGAGCAGCAGTCGGGCGTCCATGCCGCGACCTTCGCGCGCGTGGGCGCGCTCGGCAATAGCCCGGACCGGGTGGCCCGCGGACCGCGTGCCTGCCCAAGTGGCGAGGCGACGATTGTCGGGTCGCTCGCTCGGGGGCGAAGACAAGGGGGATGCGATTCTGAGACTGCTACTGACCGCCCTCGTGCTGATGGCCGTGCTGACGCTCTTCCAGATGAGCCGGGGCGGGTCACAAGGCGGGTCGTCGGATACGGCGTGAATGGCGAGGTGATGCTCCTGCCGCTGGTGCTCTGCTTCTCGATTGGGCCGGACAACCGGGTTCGCGCAATTCATCGGGTGGACGGCGATCGTGGGGGCGTGCTGCGGGCTGGCCCTGGTGGGGCTTGCGCGCGCCGTCGGTGTGCGCCGCCGCGCGGATTGATGCGGTCGGGGATCCCCCGCCGTCTGCGTCCGCGCCATTCCCACCGTGTTTGCCTCAGGGCCCGCCGCTGGCCGTTGACACCACAGCCGGAGGAGCCGCCCGCGTTCGGTTGCTCTGCATCTGGCCGGTCTGGACGTACACCTAACCGTACACATTATCTCTTGAACCCAGCGACCGATCGGACTAGCGTGTTCCTCGGCGGCCGGGCCGACACCGAGCAGACCTCACAGGTCGGCCCGCCGCCGCCATCGCCCAGATCGGGTGTGGCGGAGCCCCCCGGCACGGGCTCCCGCGGCAATTGCTGCGACTCCTCCCGCCGGCGCCGCCGATCGCAACTGATCGGCGGCGGCACCGCACCTTAACAACCACACAGACGCTGCCAATCGCGGTCATCTCTTGATGCGCGGTTCGATGCATGCGAGGCGCGCGCCCTCCGCTCTTCGGAGCGGGTGGAGCCGCTGATCCGGCCGAGACGGGCCGTCGCGAGGACACATCCTCGACGATCCGAACCTGGCCGGTCAGCGCTCCGCTCGTCTCTCGAGCGGCGGCGCGATCGACCTCGGATCAACAGGGTGCTTCCCCGTCGACGGCCTCGGTGCTCGTCCGATCAGGGCTCACATCCGCGTCCGGAGTGGCGGACCACGTCCGCGCCGGAATGGAGGTGATGTCCAGGCAGGACGACCCACTCTTGAGCCGGCGGCGAGCGCACCCCGCCGGTGCTCATCCAAATGCAGATGCGCGCCGGACCAGGGCCGATCCTCGCCGATCGAACCGCGATGCAGGGCAGCGTGCCGCGACTGCCCCAGCCATCGCCTGCCCAGGCCCGCCCGAAGCCCGGACGCGGCATCCCCGCAGAACGGAAAGGCACGGAACACCGAATGCAGACGATGGACACCCCGACCGCGACCAAGGTCATCTACGGCGTGAACGAGCTCGACCTCGACCTCGCCGGCAAGAGCGTCCGCGGGATCTGGAAGGTCCTCGAACAGGTCTTCAACATCCCGCGCGACGCGCAGGTCACGGTCAACGGCACCCGGGTCGACGACGAGTACGTCGTCCGGCCCGGCGACGAGATCGAGTTCCAGAAGGCGGCCGGCGTCAAGGGCATCAGCGCCTGACGCCAGCCGAACCCCGAAGCGGCGGAGTCCCGGAGCCCGGAACGCGCCTCGCGCGTTCACGCTCCTGGGCTCTGCCGCCCCGAAAGGAGCTCCGATCGCCATGCAGTCCCGCACCTACCTGCGCATCGAGGGCGACCTCGTGTCCCTGGTGAGCGAGGTGATCGATCGGGAGGTGACCCTTCCCGACCTGCTCACCGAACTCGCCAGGACCCAGGTTGCCATCACCCCCAATCTGCCCATCGGCTGCCGGCTGTGGCTCCGCTCCGGGACGACCGACCGCGAGGTCTTCGTCGTCGAGCAGCAGCCCAGCCGGCGCACGGTCACATACCACGCCAGCAGCCGCGCGGACAGCGAGCCGGTCAGCTACCGGATCGCCCTGCCGTACGTCGTGTTCGTGGTCTCGACCCACCGCGAGCAGATCGAAGGGCTCGCCACGTACTTCCGCACCGGGCCCGTCGGCTCGCTCGACGCTGCGCTCCTGTGCTCGACCCTGCCCAACACGTCCGACGACGGGATGGTCTGTCTGGGGTCGGTCAGGGTCAGCGGCAGCAGCGTCGGCGAGCGCGTCGACGCCCTCCTCGCTGCGTACTGGGCGAGCCGCTTCAACCAGGACCTGCGACGCCACCCGCTGCCCTTCAGCGGCGGTTTCCGGGCATGGGCGAGCCGCTCCCGGCACGATCCACTGGCCGCCCTGTCCCTCTCGTACGACCCCTACTGGCGGACCCTCCGCCAGGTGGTCGCGCAAATGGCGGGCGTCGCGCCCACGGACCTGCCGGCCGCAACGGCGGAATCCGATGCGCCGACCGAGACCGTGATCCGGACCCCCGAGCCCCCGGAGGCCGAGGGAGGCGAGACAGATGAACTCGCTTCCTGAGCACCTCCTTCAACTCGAGGCGATCCGGCCGCGGTCGATCAGCTCGGCGGTGGCGCCCTACCTCGGCCCGCGGGCGGGAACCCTTCCCACCCACTACGTCGAGGAGGCGGCGTTCACCATTCTGGCCTCGGTCCTTCAGCAGGGCGCGCCCTTGCGCGAGCAGCTCCTCACCGAGCGGCCTCGCTTCGAGCGGCTCGTCACCCTGGTCCACCGGGCGCCCGAGCGGCGGGGAGGTGGGTGATGTTCCCCATCCTCGTCGCCGGGTCCCCGGTCGATGGCGCGACCCTGCCGGCCTTTCTCGTCGCTCGCGACGGGGTGTATCTGCGCAAGCGGACGCTCCTCGGCGAGAGCCAGACCAAGGTCGGACGGGTCGCCCACCTGCCGGACGCGGAGGAGTACGTCGAGTACGCACTGCCCCAGATCCCCGCGGACCTCATGGGCCGCGTGGTCGGCTTCTTCCGCGCCATCTACCGGGCGCAGCGCACCGAGGCGCTCGTCCTCCTGATCTGGGAGGGTGGGCAGTTCTCGGTCGCTGTGCCGCGCCAGCGGGTCAGTGCAGCCTCGGTGAAGTTCACGCTCGCCGAGGACGACCTGCCCGCGTCGTCGCGGCTCGTGGGCACGATCCACAGCCACGGTGCCTTCGGCGCCTTCGCGAGCTCCATCGACGAGGCCGACGAGGCCGCGCTCGACGGGCTCCATCTCGTGGTCGGGGACCTCGACCGGCGCCGTCCGAGCTACTCGGCGGCGATCGTCGTCGACGGCCACCGGTTCCGGGCTGACCTCAAGCTCGTCGCGGAGCGACCGCGACGGCTTGTGGAGCCGCTGGACGACTGGCTCACGCAGGTCAAGCTCCTGCCCCCGCCCCGGCCCGCCAAGCGGTCGGCCGGATCGGGCAATGGAGCGCTGCGCTCGCTCCCCGCGGTCGGATCGACAACGACCCGTCCTCAACGGAGCGAGCTCGACGCCCAGATCGAGAAGGCCGTCCGCATGGCGGACGCGCTCGGCTATCGCCTTAGCACCTGGCTCACCCCGGTCTCACCGCCGCACGAGCCGGGAGGCCCTGGCGATGACTAGCCGGGTGGTCCTCATCGGCTGCGGCGGCATCGGCAGCCAGCTCGTGGGGCCGCTCACGCGGTACCTCGCGAGCCGCCAGCCGCCGCACCCGCTCCTCGTCCTCGTCGACGGCGACGCCTTCGAGGCGGGGAACCTCGGACGCCAGGCCTGTGCGGTCGGCGACCTGGGCACGAACAAGGCCGAGGCCTTGGCCCGGGTCGCCCGATCGGTCGGACTGGCCGTCCAAGTGGTGCCGGAGTTCGTTTCCAGCGCCAACGTCGGGCACGTTGTCCGCGAGGGGGACCTCGTCCTCCTTGCGGTCGACAACCACCCGGCGCGGGCGCTCGTCGACCGGCACGTCGCGACCCTCCGGGACGCGACGCTCATCAGCGGCGGCAACGACGAGACGGACGGCAACGTCCAGCTCGTCCGTCGCCGCGAAAGTTGGTCGATCGACGGCCACCTCGTCGAGCTCCACCCGGAGATCGGCGAGGCCGACGGCGACCCCGAGCCCGGAGACGACGGCTGCCTGGCCCACGTGGCCGAGCGGCCCCAGATCCTGGCCACCAACCTGATGGTCGCGAGCGCGATGCTCAGCTGCCTGTGGCAGCTGACGGAGCGCGGCAGCGTCCCCTACAGCGAGGTCTACCTCGACACGGTCCAGTGCGCGATGCGAAGTCGCCGCTGGATCCGCGTCCCGGAGGGCGCGCAGTAGGGCGAGTGTGGTTCAAGCAAGGTGCAACCAGCACGGCCGGGGAGGCGCCCAGCGGCGCTCCCCGGCCGCTCCATCTCGACGGACGAGGACACGGCCATGGCCGAGCCGAGCGCGAAGCCCCGAACCGAGCCGCTCGCGAACCCGTTCCGGCCCGGGAACGGCGTCCCGCCGCCGTACCTCGCCGGCCGCGACGCGCTGCTCGCCGAATTCGAGCGCTTCCTCACCGAGCCGCACCCAGTCCACGCGAACTGGGTGCTCACGGGCCTGCGCGGGACCGGCAAGACGGTGCTTTTGGGCGAGTTCGCCGGCCGCGGCGAGCGGGCCGGCTGGCTGTGCCTCGGGCGCGAGCTCGGCGACCGCCACCGGGACGAGGCGAAGCTGGTCGAGGCGGTCGGGGCCGACTGCGATTCGCTGATCCGTCGGTGCGACGCCCTCGCCGGCGTCGGCCAGGCCGTCGAGCGAGGTCTTCGCTTCCTGCGCCCGCGCCGGGTCATGGTGGGCGAGATCGGGGTCGAGCCCGCCTACGACGCGCCGACTATCGAGCCCGCGGAGGCCCTCGCTGAGGGCCTGGCCGAGCTCGACCGCGCCGTCGCCAATACCGGTCGCCACGGGGCGCTGCTGCTGTACGACGAAGCGCACCTCCTGACCGACGACAGGCGGCGCGGGCAGTACCCGCTCTCGTCGCTGCTCGCCGCACTGGGCCGGGTGCAGCGCGACGCTCCCCGAGTCCGGATCGTCCTGTGCGGCCTGCCGACGCTGACGCTCAACCTCAAGCGCGCCCGGACGTACGCCGAGCGAATGTTCCGCCACGCGCTGGTCGCCAACCTCGAGCGGGGCGACGCCTGGGACGCCCTCGGGGTCCCGCTCGCCGGCGGGGGCCGGTCGTTCGCCCTGGACCTCGTCGGCGACATCGTCGCGGTCACCGATGGCTACCCGTACTTCCTGCAGTTCTTCGGCGGCTTCCTGTGCAGCCGGGTGCCCCGGCCGACCGTCGAGCGCGCCGACTTCGCGGCCCTCGAGCAAGCCCTGCTGTACGAGCTCGACCTCGCGTTCTTCGAGGACCGGTACGCGGTCGCCGGGCCGGCCGGGCAGCGGGTGCTCGAGGTGATGGCGCGACACGCCCGGAGCGTCACCGCGCTCGACATCCGGCGCTCGCTGCCCGAGACCGCCAACGTCGACCAGGTCGTCGCCCGCCTGTTGGAGCGGGGCCTCGTCTTCCGGCCGTCACGAGGGCGGTACGACTTCGCGCTGCCCCTGTTCCGCGCCTACCTCCGGCGCCAGCCAAATCTCACACAACTATCGCGGGGCCGATAGAAGGTGGCGGCCCGCGAACCGGCCGAGCGGTCGCGCGCGGCGCGGATCGGCGCCCTCTGGCTCCACGCGACGCGCGACGCGCGCGCGACCACCGAGCGCGCCCGCGGGGCGTTCCTCGACTCCTTCGAGCGCGCGGTCGACCCCGAGGGCGCGCTGCCCGCGGACGAGCGGGCCCGGCGGGCCGGCTACGCTCGGCGGGCCCACTTTACGCGGCTCGCCGGCCTGTCGGCCCGCAAGCGCCGCCGCAGGCCCTAGGTGCCTCGGCGGCGGGACCTCGAGCGACTACCACTCGCGCAGCCCCGCGCAGCGTCGCCAAGCCCCGGCCCGTGAGGGGCGACGCCTCCTCGCGGCGGCCGCCGGATGCCCGCCGGCGGCCGGCGCGCCGACTGCGACCGGACAGGCCCAGTCGGAGACCAGTCGCGGCGGCTGCACGGGCGGAAAGGAGCGGCATGGCGGGCGGGGTGACGGCACGACGGCTGGTCGGCCTGGGCAGGACGCTCGTCCGCGTCATCCTGACCCCGATCCTCGTGGTGGTCGGGCTGATCGAGCTCGTGGCACGGGCGCTCGACATCCGGGCGGTCGTCGACCTGGTGCCGAGCCCGTGGCTCGGCGTCGCCGGCTACCTCGTCTGCCTCGCCGTCATCGCCGTCCTCGCCTGGCGACTCCGCGCAGCGGGAGAGACCGCGGCCAAGCTCGGGAGCCTGGAAACCGAGCTCAGCGAGCTCCGGGGCGCGCGCGACGCGCTCGAGACGCGCCTGGGAGAACTGACGGACGCCGCGGCGCTGATCACGCAGATGAACACGCTCGTGGCGAGAGGGGACGCCCTTGTTGACCGGGCCGGCCAAGAAGGCATCCAGACGGAGGAGCAGACCTTCGTCAGGCTCGAGGCCGAGGTGGCCGCGTACCTCGCCGATGTCCGCGACTACCTCGCCGCGCGACGCCCCGGGTACGTCACGGTCCTCGCGGACCGCCTGGCGGACACGGCCGGGGGCTTCGCGCCCGTCGATCCGAAAGCGGGGGTCACGCGGACGGGCGCCGCCGGCGACGACGTCATGCGCTACCGGTGGCCGTTCAGGGGGGGCTGGAGCGCCGGGCGCGCAAGGAGGGGGACCGCCGCGCTCAAGGAGGCAATCGCCGCCGAGCGGGCACGGGACCGGCGCCACGGCGCGTGACGCCCGGACTCCACGGCCCCGCCCGCCCGGCGGGCTCGCGCCGACCCGGCGACGACGAGGCCGGGGCCCGAGGGCTCCCATCCGGGCCCGAGGCCCCGGGCTCCTGGCCTGCCGGCCGCGGCTTTCCGGGAGATGACGCCCCCGGCGCGCCGGCCACGCGAGTTATCCGCTCCATCCGCCCCCGCGCCGGCCGGGAGCGGTCCCCCCGAGCACGGGACGGGCCGCGCCCTTCCAGCGGCTGCGGGGCGGCTAGGACGTGTACTCGGATCGCAGCCGCCCTACTCGTTCGCCGTCGTCCATCTGGCCGACGCAACCGTGAAGAGTCAGCGATGGGGACGACGCGCTCCCACCGGCCCTTGCCGTTTGATGACGAGAGCGTCCATCGGGTGAGCGGCCGATTACGTAGTGGCCGCCGTGCTGAAAGCTATGTCGCGCGGTCGGGCCGCGCGCGTGGCGACGTTGCGCAGGCGCTCAATCGGTCTACGTTCGACCCTGCAGATCCTCGGCAAGGTAGTCATGCAAGACGACCCCGCCCGCGAGAGAGAACGACGCTCGCCAGTAGTAGCCCTCGAGATGCCGAACGACTGGGAGGAGATGAAGCGGAGATCCAGCATGCGGACGAATATCGACCGTGCACGGACCAGTCCAGCACTCCGAGACGTCGATGTCCTCCAAGTCTCGTGCCACGAGCTGGGACACGGCCATCCGACCGTCGATATGAGGTATCACCTTGAAGTTGATGTTGGTTCGCATGTCGACTCTTTGGCGGACCGCCTCTGGCGGCGCGGGAGCTGACTTGTACACCATCGTCCCGGTGAGGATCTCAATCCCGTTCACGGCAACGGTGCCGACGTGAAGGTCGTCTCGAACCTCGAGGCCGATCTTGGCCAATCGTTTCGGCTGGCCTTGTACTTCCCTCCCGAGCGCGATCGCCCGGTCGTTGTCGAGGAAGAAGAAAGGCGAATAGGCGCCGGCGATGCTTGCATCCCGCGTTGTCAGTCGGGCTCCGATCATCACGTTGCATTCGAGCATGTCGGAGCCAATTCCTGGCACGTCGCCCCACCGTCCGACGTTGATCAGAACCGTGTCGCCGGTCGCTTCCAGCGGAGTCGGAAGGAGGGCTCTGATTGCTTCTGGATCCGTCTGGTACTGAAGACTCAGCACGGAGCAGTCGCGAAACGCGATGGGATAGCGCGGATATGTGGGTGACCCCAATGGCGTTGACCAAACATCTGCGGGCCGAGGTGTATTCGTCATGTGGATGGCCCCTTCACGCACCAATGGCGCCATCGGCGCCTTCGCGGGCGAGCCGCGCTGCATCATATGCCGCCCGCCGAGCCAGCGAACGAAAGTGCGATCCCGCGGCTGCACGCACTGTCAGCCGATCGGTGCGGCCCGAGATCCCCGACCACGGGCTTGGCGTCGGACCTCAATTCGGAGGTCAGTGCATCACGAAGCCGCCAGTAACGTTGACATCTTCCCCGGTGATGTATGCGGCTGCTTCGCTCAGAAGGAATTCGATGACCGTAGCTACCTCGTCGGAGGATGCCGGACGACCAATCGGTGCGGTCGCGGCCCTCGCGACCGACTGCAGCGTCGGGGGTGCGCCCAGCGACAGGAGCGTGGCGTCGATCATCTCGTACGCCGGCGTCGCGACGACGCCCGGACAGACTGCGTTCACCCGGATGGAGGGTGCCAAGCACGTTGCCGCCGTTCGCGTCAGGCTGATCACCGCAGCCTTGCTGGCGTTGTACGGTGCCGTGTAGGGGCCCGCGAGCTTCGCTGCCATCGACGCTAGGTTGACGATGCTCCCACCGCCGGAGGAGCGCAGCAGCGGGGTACTGTAGCGGATAGCCAAGTACGATCCGATCACGTTTACTCGGAACGCTAGCTCCCAGTCGGCGACCGACAGGTCGTCGAATGCACCCATTGGGACGACCCCGGCAGAATTGACGAGACCGTTCAGGCGGCCATCGGACTCATTGGCGATCACTTCGAATGCTGCGCGCGTGGCGACATCGTCCGAGACATCGACGGTAACGCTCCGGACTCCGGATCCCGCGGGCTCAGGAAACGCCGCTCCGAGCCGCCCGGCGTCGCGGTCGAGGCACCACACCACATGCCCGGCCCGGTGTAGCCGCCGCGCCGTTGCCAGCCCGATCCCGCTGGCCGCCCCAGTAACGACGAATACCCCCATCTGCTCCTCCGATCTCTTCGCCACTCACAAGGATCCATTGACTGCCCGGGATTACAGCCCAGCAGTCCATTACGGCCTGGGAGAAGCGCGCTCGGCAGGGACGTTCGTGCCAAGATCGATCACCTGTATGTTGGGCGCCCTTCCACAACCCTTGACCGTGCAGGAACCCCGGGTCTCCGGACGGATTCCTGCGCCAACGAGGAGTGGTTCACGGTCGGGCCATCGCCTCCCTCGGCACGGGACGCTAAACGCGGCAGGGCGACGCGCCCTCGGGGAGAGCGGCGGATCGGCAATGTCGCGGTCCGCGTGGGCCTAGCGACGGGATGCCGCGATCCCGCAATCGCGCGGAATATAGGATGAGTGCGGGCGTACAAACGGTGGTTCGCTGCGGGCGCGGCTGCTTCTTGGTTGGGGGTCCATCGCGACTCTAGGCCAGCGGGGAGTGTTCGCGCGCACGGTTCCGTGTTTCCTGCCCTACTCGGCGGGCGCTCGGGATGGTTGCAGCGTGGCTTCGAAAGCCTCGATTTCTGCCCGACCAGCCAGGACCCCGAACTCGAGGTTGTACTCGCGCGTCTCGCCGGGTTCGAGCATGACGGGGTAGCCCTTCGCGAGCAACTCCGGGATCGACCCCGTTGGATTGGTCGCGGGCTCCATGCCCACCGTGTATAGGCCTTCGCCCATCATTCGCATGTGGGTGTAGGCTGGCAGGGCCCGGCCGTCGTAGGCCATGTAGACACCGATGCCCCCTGGGATCGGCGCGTATCGTCGATTGACGAGCGCGACCCTCGCGATGCCGTGCTCGTCGGTCGCGATGGGGATGTAGCCAGCCTCGTGGCTCCAGCGTTGCTGGGGGGAGACGCAGGTCCGGTAGGTCTCCACGAAGCTGTCTTTCACCGCAACTGCGTATGAGTACTGACTCACTTCACCATCACCCCCGGCCGCATGCACGAACTCGGTCCCGTCCTCGACGATCGGGAAGCCAGGCGTGAAGTGATAGAGCAGCTGGTGCGGGGTGGAGTAGAAGCCATCATTCCGGACGAGGTCACGCAGGCGAAACGACTTTCCTCCAACCGCCGCCTCGTAGCGGCGCGTCAACGAGACGTTCTCTCCATAGGCGACTTCTTCGAGGACGGTCCCCTCCGCCCAGAGGACGCACTGATCACCGTCCCAAGTCTCACCGCAGTTGAATCGACTCGCTGGCGACACCGCAACATGGCCGTGGATCCCGTAGAAGTCCTCGGAACGGGCGAAGTTGAAGTCGAGAGGGATCGTCTGCCGATCGCCGATCGCGAGAAGCCCGGAGGTGTTGAACAGGCCCCCCATGCCGTACCGGAGCCACGACCAGGGCGAGACGTCCTCGTAGAAGGTCGGCGCGGCGTATCCCTTGGTCTGCTCCCACTGGAGCGAGGCCCCCTGGTATTCGGCTGGCCCTACGTCGAGGCCGCGGTCAATCAAGACAGAGAACCGGAACCCAGAACCGGTGCGGAACTCGACGAAACGCGTTCCGCGGCCATGCCCCTCCTCAAACGAGAGGACTCTCACACCCGCCACTTGACCCAGGCTGCCCACGTGCCGCATCAGTTCAAGTCGGCTGAGGTGCTGTCCAAACAGTTCCATCCCGAGCCTCCCGTGCAGCTCCTGCTCCGATCTTGTTGAGGCGACGGCCACTCTCCGCCAACGTCTGACGGCGACCCCCTCATTCGCGCAGCGTGCCTCCCGCATTCATGGCGAGGTTCCCTCCGTCGACGGGGAGAAGCACCCCAGTGACCATCGCAGCCGCGTCGGATGCGAGGAAGGCGACGGGACCGACGACATCCTCAGGATTACCTAGTCGTCCGAGCGGGATCCCGTGGAGGAAGGTGCGGAGGAGGCCTTGGCCATCATTGGCCGGGTCGTCCATGAACGCCCGGAGCGCCGGGGTAAGGATCTGGCAAGGCAGGATCGCGTTCACGCGGATCTTGTACCGCGCCCATTCGATCGCAAGTTCACGCGTCAGTTGGTTGATGCCGCTCTTGGCCACGCCGTAGCCGAGAAGCTCCCGGCCTATCCCAGAGCTCCCCGTGATCGAACTCAGGTTGACGATCGAACCGCCTCTACCTGAGGCGATCATCCGCTTGCCCGCCGCCTGAGTACAGAGGAAGTAACCTGTGAGGTCGACCCGCAGGACCCTCTCCCAGGCATCGAGGGGAGTGTCCTCAGACGCCACTTTGGGCGAGGGAACGAACGCACAGTTGACGAGGATGTCAACCGGACCAAGTTCTTGCGCGGCCCGATCGAACATCGCTTCGATGCTCGCGGGGTCCGTGACATCGACACGGACGCCAATCGCCCGCCCGCTGACCCGAAGTGATGCGACCGCCTGTCGCAGGCCGACCTCGTTGATGTCCGCGGCCGCGACAGCAGCACCACGCTCAGAAAGGCCGATCGAGATTGCAAGCCCCAGACCAGATGCGGCGCCCGTGACCAGCGCCACCCGACCTGTCAGATCGAACGGATCCCGTTTCGGGTCTTCCACTACACAGGGCCTCCCAGTGAAGCAGTACCGGACGATCATATATAGTACATAAGATCCGCAAGAGTCTGCCTCGGACGCAGGCCCGCTCGGGCTCTAGATGTCGGTGTCGCCGGATCGTCACGCCCGCGGAGTGGGCCCTGGTCGGGGACCTGTTCTGTACCTCGGCAGCGATCGCGAGTCGTTGGTCATCTACACGCCCGCGCCGCCGGGAGCGAGGCAGGACCACCCGCCCGCCCGATGCAGCTCCAACCGGCTCGGGCATTGTCCCAAGGGCCGTATCGCACGCCCTCCATGGATGCCGCGGGAGATCTTGACAACCCGAACTAGACTGCCAACAGGCGTATATCATATTCCACCACTTGGTGGCGCCGAGGAGGGCTGTCGTGGGATCTGATTTGGACATCAACCCCGTGATCTGGCGCCAGTCGTCGAGAACCGAGGCGATCGATAGGGTCATCAACGGATACGCGGCAGGACAGATCAACCGCCGCGAGTTCATCCGGCGGGCCGCACTCCTGGGTCTTGCGATCCCGTCCATCACGACCGTCCTGGCGGCGTGCGCCGGGTCGAGTACGCCGGCTCCGGCCAGCGCTGCGGCGGCCAGCGCTCCGGCCAGCGCTCCGGCCAGCGCTCCGGCGACCAGCGCCGCAGCCGCCCCCCCGTCGTCGGCCGCATCGTTGGCCACAGCCCTCGCTGACGTTCAGAAGATCGTCTATCCGGTCGGCATCGACAGTCGGAAGGCGTACCAGGGCCCGAACAACAGCACGCAGGATGCTGCCCAGCTGCCTCTCGACTACCACACGACGGACGGTCTGGGCGGCACGTGGCATTGGAAGTTTGACAACTTCAAGGCCGACAAGCCTTACAGGCTTGCCTACTGCAATGCGAGTGCCAAGTACGACACCGGCGTCGAACTTGGCTTCCGGATGAAGGCTCTGGCGACGAGCCTGGGCTGCACGATGGACATCTTCGACAACAACTTCGACGCCGACACCACGATCAAGAACGCCGACTTGGTGATCCAGGGCGGGTATGACTACTGCAACGAGTTCTCGGTGCTCCCTGACGTCAACAAGACGGTTTTCAATAAGTTCAAGGCGGCCGGAATCGGCGTCAACTTCCTCGCCATCGAGGCAACGGGCGAGCCAACAGCCCCATTGCTCGACGGCGACAACTTTGGACGGAGCCAGCAGGTTGGGGCCTACATCGGCAAGTTCGTCAACGACAACTTCGGCGGACAGGTCGACCTCGTCATCCTAGGCGCGCAACCGAAGGCGGGCGCGTACACCGCCACGCGAGAAGCTGGCTTCATGGCTGGTTTGAAGAGCGTCGTGCCCGGAATCCCGGACTCCAAGATCAAGACCATTGACACCGACACGGGGCTCCTCGACGTTGCCCAGACCAAGGCGACAGATCTCCTCACCGCCACTCCGAATGCGAAGTACATCGTCGGCTGGGGAACGAACGACGACGCGGCGGTCGGGATCGTCCGCGCCCTTGAGGCCGCAGGACGAGACAAGTTCGCGGCTGTCGGCGGCCAAGGAGGCCTGCCGTCCGCGATCGCCGAGCTCCAGAAGCCCGAGAATGCCTTCAAGTGCAGCGTCTTCTTTGACAACGGCGAATGGACCTGGATGACCTCGATCGGCGTCCTCGCGCTCATGGGAGGCCAGACCGCGGTTTATAACCTCATTCCGGCCCCGTTGTACGACCGATCCAACATCAGCACGTTCCCGCCGCAGATCGTCTATAGCAAGGCCTAGACCTTCGACAGCAGAACCCGATCCCGTCAGCCACGCACATGGCCAACAGCGAGCCGGCTGCCGCACAATCGGGTCCGGCCGCCGGCCCTCGCTCGCGAAGCCTCAGGACGCTCCGCGAATCCTCAACGGTTGGCCTCGCAGCGGTGGTCGTCCTCGTGTCGGCCGTGTTCGCGTTCATTGCCCCGAATTTCGTGACGGCTTCGAACATCGCGAACGTCGCGCGTGCCTCGGCGGTATTCGGCATCGCCGCCCTCGGGATCACGATCCCGATGATCGCCGGCGCCGTCGACCTCAGTTTCGGCGCGATCATGAGCCTCGCCGCCATCGGGACTGCAGCGCAGCTTTCTTCAGGCACCCCGATGCTACAGGCGATGGCGGTCGGGCTCGCGATCGGGCTCGGCCTTGGGATCTTGAACGGCGTGATCGCGACTGTCCTGCACCTGGACTCCATGATCGTGACCCTCGGCACGCTCTCCGTGTTCGGCGGCGTCGCCTTCATGATCACGAATGCGCAACGGACGTACGCACCCGGCGATGATTTCGCCTTCCTGGGACGGGGGTTTCTCATCGGCGTCCCTGTTCCAGTGTGGATCATGCTCGCTGTTGGCGGGTCGCTGGCGCTTCTCCTTCGATTTACCACCTTCGGTCAGCGCTGCTTCATCGTCGGCGACAACTCCCGCGCCGCGAGCCTGTCGGGCCTGAGCATCGCCCGAACTCGAATAGCAGCCCTTGCGATCTCGGGCGTGGCAGCGGCCCTCGCGGGCATCGTCATCACCTCAAACGATGGGCTGATCTACGCGGGCACCGGCGAGCGATATCTCCTTCAAGGGCTTGCTGCGGTCGTGATCGGGGGAACGGCGCTGCGAGGCGGCACCGGAACCGTCGTGGGAACTCTTCTAGGGATCTTCCTGCTCGGGATCGTAGACAACGGTCTGAATCTCGTCGGCGTTCCAGGGGTCTGGCAAGATGTCTTGCGAGGGCTGATCCTGATCGGTGCATTGGTCATCGATCGGTTGCGGGATTCCCGGCTGTGATCCCGGTCGTGACTTCGCCGTCGCTCGTCTCCGCTGTGGGGGTGACCAAGGATTTCCCTGGCGTTCGGGCGCTCGACAACGTGAGCTTCTCGGTCGAGATCGGAGAAGTGCACGCGCTTCTTGGCGAGAATGGAGCCGGTAAGTCAACACTGACAAAGGTGCTCGCTGGCGACTACCCCCCCGACGCAGGCTGGGTCGAGGTCCTGGGCCAGCGAATCCGGTTCTCGTCCCCACACGATGCCCGCCGGGCTGGGATCCGTCTCGTGACCCAGGAACGATCCCTGGTCCCGAGCCTCTCGGCAGCAGAGAACGTCTTCATGGGCGTCCTCCCGTCAAGGGCCGGCGCGCTCCTCGACCGCCGCGAGCTCAACCGGCGAACCCGAGCCGAGTTGGACCGGGTAGGCCTCGAGCACGTCGACCCAGGGAAGGAAGTCGGGCTGCTACGCCCAGCGGAGCAGCAGCTCGTCGAGATCGCCCGCGCGCTGTCAAGGGAGGGCAGGGTGCTCATCCTCGATGAGCCAACCGCCGCACTCTCGACGCAGGAGACCGCCCGGCTGTTCGACGTCGTTCGTGCTCTGCGATCGTCGGGCGTCGGGATCCTTTACATCTCGCACCGGATCGGTGAATTGCGCGACATCGCCGATCGAGTGACCGTCCTACGGGATGGGCGGGTCGCATCCACTCACCTCGTGACTGAGACAACTCGCGAGGGACTCGTGCGGGAGATGATCGGCCGCGATCTGAAGGAAATGTACCCTCGTCGCCGCACGTCATTTGGTGAGCCGGCGCTGGTCTTCGACCACACCACCGTCCCTGGCATCTGCGAGGACATCTCGCTGACCGTTCGCCGCGGCGAGATCGTGGCGGTGTTCGGGCTTGTCGGATCGGGCGCGACCGAACTTCCCTACGTCGCGGCTGGCGATCGGCCCGGCAACGGCGTGTTCCTTTCGGGGTCGGCCGGCCTGGTCCCCGCGGACCGTCACGCGGAGGCGATCTTCCCGGCGTCCACGCTCCGGCGGAACCTGACAGCGCCGTCCATTGGGCGCTACCAAAGGCTCGGGATCTATCGACGGCGTGCAGAACAGGCCGCGGCAGAGCGACAGATTGAGAGCCTGCGCATCCGCCCCCCCGCAACCGAGGCCCTGATCTCGAGCCTCTCCGGCGGCAACCAGCAGAAGGTTGTGGTCGGGCGTTGGCTGGAACGCGGGGCGGACGTCCTGATGCTTTCGGAGCCGACTCGCGGCGTTGACGTCGGGGCGCGAGCCGAGATCTACGCGATTCTGGCGAGTCGCTGCGACGCAGGAGCAGCAGTCTTCATCGCGTCCTCGGACATCGACGAGGTCGCGGGCCTGGCGGACCAGGTCGTGGTGATGGCAAAGGGTCGAATCGTCGAACGCTTGGCCGGGTCGGCCATCACGACCGAGCGGCTCCTCGAGGCCGCGACACGATGAGACATCGGCTTGCCGGAGCTCTCGCGAGCTCGCTTGTCTACATCTCCGTGGCGCTCCTCGTAAGTCTCGTGATCTTCACCGTCGTCGTACCCAGGTTCGGGACGACCAGGAACCTGGCAGGCATCGGGGCGGCTTCCGCCTCCCTTGGGGTCATGGCAGTCGGGGCAACGCTTGCCCTTGGAGCCGGAGCGATCGACTTCTCGATCGCCGGTAATGCAGCCATGACCGGATCGATCGCCGCGGTTGTCGCCGCGAACACCTCCCCCGAGATGGGGATCATCGTGGGCTTGCTGGCTGCCGTGATCGTGGGGCTCGTCAACGCAACGGTGACGATCCGCTTCCGCGTCAACGCCTTCATCGCGACGCTCGCAATGGCTGGCTCGCTCCGGGGGATCTCCTTCGTTGTGTCCAATTCCGTTGGTGTCTTCGTCGATTCGGGACCATTGGTGACGATCGGCCAGGGCAAGGTGGGCGACATCCCGTACAGCGTGTTCTTCTTCGTCGTTACCGCCGTCCTTGGTGGATGGATCCTTCGCTCGACGACGCTCGGTCGGTCGATGCTCGCGGTCGGCGGGGACTCGGCCGCAGCAAGGATCGCTGGGATCCGAACGCAACCGGTCCAATACATCGGCTATATCGCGTCAGCCCTGGCAGCCGGCATGGCTGGGTTGCTACTCGCCGGGCGGGCCGGTGTTGCCGTCCCTCAAGCAGCGAGTGGCACCGAGTTACTTGTCTTTTCCGCCGTGCTTCTCGGCGGCACGAGCCTTAACGGCGGTCGAGCCACGGTCCTTGGATCAGTGCTCGGGATTCTCTTCCTCAACACGTTGTACACGGGACTCGTCTTGGCAAAGGTCTCCCCCTACTGGCAAACCATCATCCAGGGGGCCTTGCTCATCGTCGCCGTGCGGCTCGTGCAACTGAGGTCTGAGGGTCGGGATCCGCTCCAGCGTCTCGAGGCCATCGTGCGGGGCCGGATGACGGACGTCAGATAGCAGCTACCGAGCCGGCAGGGGGCAGCTCAGTCACCAAGGAGGCGGGAATGGACCGCATCCCGGTCGTGATCGTCGGGTCCGGGAACATCGGCACGGACCTGGCGGCGAAGCTACTCCGCTCGCGGATTCTGGAGCCGGTCGCCATGATCGGCATCGATCCTAGATCGGAGGGCCTCAAGAGAGCGCGCAATTGGGGGATCGAAGGAACCGCGGACGGAGTCGGCTGGCTCCTCGAGAATCGTGCTCGCCTCGGGGTGAAGATCATGTTTGAGGCGACATCAGCAGCGACTCACGCTCGCCACGCTGGCGACTATGCGGCAGCTGGACTCGTAGCGATTGATCTGACACCGGCCGCGGTCGGTCCAGCGGTCATCCCGCCAGTCAATTGCGAGCCCACCTCGGTCAACCGAACCCGAACATGATCACGGGTGGAGGTCAGGCGACGGTCCCTTGGGAGAGGGACGTGTCCGTCGGGGTCATCGGTGCCGGGATCGTTGGGCTTGCCGTTGCGTACGCGGTGACGCAGGAGTACCCGGACGCGCAGGTCACGGTCCTCGAGAAGGAGGCGCACGTCGCCGCCCACCAGACCGGGCACAACAGCGGGGTCGTTCATGCCGGCCTCTACTACAAGCCAGATTCCCTCAAGGCGACGCTCTGCCGGCGGGGCGTGCCGCTGCTTCGGGAGTTCTGCCAGGAGCACGCGATCGAGTACCGCGAGCTCGGCAAGCTCGTGGTCGCCCTCGACGATCGGGAGGTCGCCGCTCTCGATGACATCGAGGCCCGGGCCCGCCACAACCAGGTGCCCGACCTCGTCCGTGTCGATCGGCAGGGGATCCGGGAGATCGAACCCCATGTCGCCGGTCTCGCGGCGCTCCACTCGCCGCACACAGCCGTCGTCGATTTCGTGCGCATCAGCGAGGTCCTCGCGGATGAGATCGCCGCGAGGGGCGGCCAGGTGCTGCTGTCCAGCCCGGTCACCGGCATCTCGGAACGAGGGGATAGTGTCACGCTGACGACGCCTGGCGGCCCACTCAGCTTCGACCGGGTGATCGCCTGTGCAGGGCTCTCGAGCGACGCCGTGTCCCGGATGGCTGGCCCGCCCGATGACCTCAAGATCATCCCGTTCCGCGGCGAGTACTATGCCCTCAACGAGCGGACGGCCCGGCTCGTCAAGGGCTTGGTCTACCCGGTGCCGGATCCCCGGTACCCGTTCCTCGGGATCCACCTGACGAGAGACGTCCACGACGAGGTGTTCGTCGGCCCGAACGCCGTGCTCGCCATGGCGCTCGAGGGCTACCGCCGCCGCGACGTCAGCCTCTCGGATCTCCGAGCGATGGCGACGTGGCCGGGATCACGCCGCCTGGCGGTGCGGCACTGGCGCAGCGCGATCGGGGAGTACGCGGGATCGCTGTCCCGGCGGGTGTTCGCTTCCCGCGTGCGCCGCTACCTCCCCGACGTCGCAGCCTCGGAGATGCGGCCGATCCCCGCCGGCGTCAGGGCCCAGGCCGTCGACCGGCGCGGAGGGCTCGTGGATGACTTCGCCCTCCGGCACGTCGGCCGCGTGATGGTCGTGCGCAACGCGCCGTCGCCGGCGGCGACCTCGAGCTTCGCGATCGCCGAGCACCTGGTCACGGAAGCGTTCGGCCCACGGGGATGAGGCCGGGTCGGGCCGACGCCGCCTTACGATTGCCGCCATCGGTGCACGAGCGGCGCCGCTGGGAGCGAATGGGCGGGTCTCACCGACGGACGCGGCCCGACGTGTCGCCCGCGGCCAAGCGCTCGACCTCGGCGACGCCGACCAGGTTGACGTCGCCGGGGATCGAGTGCTTCAGGCACCCGGCGGCGATCGCGAAGTCCAGGGCCTTGGCCACCGGCATCTTACGGATCCGCCCGTAGATCAGCCCGGCCGCGAACGCGTCGCCCGACCCGACCCGGTCGACGATGTCGAGGATCTCGTGCTGGGCGCCAACGCGGAATCCGTCGCCGTCGCGATGGCAGGCGGACCAGCCGTTGATGTCCGCCCCGCGACTCTGCCGGAGCGTCACCGCGATCGCCGAGAGCCGCGGGAACGCGTCGAGGACACGCTCAGTGAGGTCCGCGTAGACCGCAACGTCGATTTGACCCCCGGCTACGTTGGAGGCTGCTTCGATCCCCAGCGATCGCTGGCAGTCTTCCTCGTTGGCGATCGCAACGTCGACGTCACCCATGATGGCCCGCATGACCTCCGGGGCCGCCTTGCCGTACCGCCACATCTTCGCCCGGAAGTTGAGGTCGAGCGACGTCGTGATGCCGCGGGCCTTGGCCGCTGCGAGTGCCGCAGCGGTGACTTCGCCCGCGTTCGACGAGAGCGCGGGCGTGATCCCTGACACGTGGAACCAGGTGGCGCCGTCGAAGATTCGGTCCCAGTCGAACTCGTCCGGCGTCGCGAGGGCCATCGCCGCACCGTCGCGGTCGTAGACGACACTAGATGCGCGCTGCGCTGCCCCCGGCTCGAGGAAGTAGATGCCCAACCGACCCGGCCGGCGGATCACGCGGCTGACGTCCACGCCGTGCTTCCGCATCTCGGCGACCGCGGCGTCCCCGAGCGGGCCTGCTGGGAGCGCCGTCACGAATCGAGCGTGGAGGCCGAACCTCGCGAGCGAGGCGGCGACGTTCGCCTCGCCCCCGCCAAAGGTGGCTTCTAGCACGGGTGACTGGAGGAGGCGCTCGAACCCAGGCGGCCGGAGCCGCAGCATCAGCTCGCCAAGCGTGACGACGAGCGGTTCGGGGACATTCTGGACCGGGCGCACGGTCAATCCTCCTGGATGAGGTGGATCGCAAAGCCGGCGACCTCTTCAGCGAGGTAGACCGCCCTCACGCTGCCATCCGGTGCACGCTTCTCGCTGGCGGGATCGACCGCAGCGCCGTTGCGCGCGAGGTAGGCGACCGCCCGCGGGATGCTCGCCGTCCTAATGGCGATGTGCCCGAGCTCTCCGCGGGACGAACCCTTGACGACCTCGATGCCGGGGCTCGCGAAGATCGAGCTGGTACCGGACTTCACGTCGAACCCGAAGAGGGCGGCGAACCGACGGGCCACGCGGTCTGCATCCTCCGCATCCGCGGTCGACAACCCGACGTGGGCGAGGGCGAACCGGTTCGCGCCCCTCACCGCCATCGCGGCCAGCTGGGTCACCGAGGCCCAGTCGCGAGCCTTGAGGAGATCCGGCCGCACCATCCAGGAGCCGCCGACCGCGAGGACGCGTCGGTCGCCGAGGTACGGGTCCATGTTCGCGATGTCAATGCCGCCGGTCGGCACGAAGCGGAGCCCCGGGAATGGCGCGGCCAGCGCGCGCAGCATGGCGATCCCGCCCGCGGCTTCGGCCGGGAAGAACTTGACTGCATCCATCCCGAGTCGCCTCGCGCGCGTCAGGTCCGTGGCCGTGGCGCAGCCAGGGAGGGGGAGCGCACCCAGCTCGCGGCTCCGCCGCACCACGTCCTCGTCCAGCCCCGGGCTCACGATGAAGCGCGCACCGGCATCCACCGCCGCGTCGACCTGAGCCGGCGTCGTCACCGTCCCGGCACCGATGATCGCGTCCGGACGGGCCGCCGAAGCGGCCCGGATTGCCTCGATCGCCGCCGGCGTTCGAAACGTGAACTCGGCAGTGGGCAGCCCTCCATCGGCGAGCGCCGCTATGAGAGCGGGAGCATCGGCGGGCTCGTCGATTGTCACGACCGGGATGACGCCCAGTCCACCGATCTCCTCGAGCAGAGCGTGCATGTTCCGTCTCCCAAACGTGGATCCGAGCCGGTCAGGCCTGCCGGTCGTCCGCGACCGAGCGCAGCCGCGCATAGACCTCGGGGTTCACGACGGACGCAGGTCGGCGCCCTGTCAGGACGGCCGCGACGGCCTCGATCGCTCCCTGTTGGAGGGCCTCGATGGACTCCTCCGAGTACCAGCCGGCGTGGTCGAGGATGATCGCCCGCCCGGCGGCTCGAACCGGATCGTGGGGAGGGAGGGGCTCGGCTTCGTGGACGTCCAAGCCGGCGGACGCGAGCCGCCCCTCGTCGAGGGCCTCGAGGAGGGCCGCAGTGTCCACGAGGCCACCGCGCGCCGTGTTCACGAGCACGGCCGTGGGCCTAACAAGGCGCAGGGCCTCCCCGTCGATGATGTGCCTGGTCTCAGGGGTGAGCGGAGCATGGAGCGAGATCAGATCCGAATTCGCGAGCAGCGTTGCTAGGTCCACGGGCTCGGCGCTGTTCGCGCGCACCTCTTCGGGCGCGACGAACGGATCGTAGACGAGCGTCCTGACCTGGAACCCGGCGAGCTTCGCCTGGACGGCACGGGCGATCCGGCCGTACCCCACGAGCCCCAGCGTGCTCCCAGTGATCCGGTGGATCGGGTCGGCCTGGGCGATGTCCCAAGCTCCCGCTCGGATGGCTCGGTCGTGCGCGACGACTCGCCGAGCCCCGGCGAGCAGGAGCGCGATCGCGTGCTCGGCGACCTCGTGGACTCCGAACCCGACGACGTTCGCGACCACGATCCCGCGCTCGGTTGCGGCCGCCACATCCACGGTGTCATAGCCGGTGCCGTATCGGGCGATCACCCGGCACCTCGTCAGCCCATCTAGGACCCGTGGCGTCACCGGCTGCATCCGGACGATCAGGCCGTCGGCATCAACGGCCAGGTCGAGGACGTCGTCCTCGGTGGCGCACTGCCGCACCTCGAGGCCGGCTCCGATGGACGCAGCGACGCGCCGCTCGACGTCGTACGAGAGGTAGCCGGCATCCGCGATCGCGACCCTCATCACCGTTTCGCGCTCCTCTGCCGGGCACTAGGCAGGATGATCCGGCGGTCACTCCGCGAGATATCATATCCTGCGCAACCGCTCGAAGTGGCGGCTTCACTCCGGGATGGGGGTTCGAAGGTGGCGAGCGAGAGTCCTCGGCAGCGCGTCCTCGAGGCGCTGGCCCACATCCAGCCTGCGCACGTGCCTGTCGACATCGGCGGATCGAACGTTACTACGATCGTCGACACCCGCTACGAGCGGCTGAAGGCGGTGCTCGGAGTCCGGGTTCCCACCGCCTACATCGGTCGCCGGGCGCGTCAGGCGGCGGTCGACGAGGAGACGGTCGAGCGCCTGGGCACCTGCACACGCCCGCTCTACCTCGGCAAGCAGGACCTGGCCTGCCACCAGCGGGGCGACGGGACGGCGGCGCCGAAGCGCGACTTCTGGGCTGCACTGACGTCCTGGGGCGCCATCGACACGCATCGCGTCCTCCTGTTCGGCTTGGTTCCTGATGTCCGCGAGGAGGTCCGGCGGCGCATCGGCGACCTTGCCGCCGGCGGCGGCTTCGTGCTCGCCGCGGTCCACGACGTCCGGGACGACGTCCCAAGGGACAACCTTCTGGCGATGGCCGATGCGGCCGCGGCGTTCGGGTGACCGCGATGGACGGGTCGACCATCGGGGTCGCGATCGTGGGGACCGGGAAGGTGGCCGATGCCCACGCACTGGCCTACGCGGCCGAGCCGGGATGCCGCCTTGTCAGGGTCTGCGACGTCAACCCAGTGCGGGCCGCGGCGTTTAGCGCCCGGCACGGGGCCCGTCCGGCCGCCTCGGTCGGCGAGGTGCTCGCCGACCCGAGCGTCGCCGTGGTCAGCATTTGCACGCCGCACCCGACGCACGCGAGCCTCGCCATCGCCGCCGCTGACGCCGGACGGCACGTCCTGGTCGAGAAGCCGATGGCGCTCACGACGGCGGACTGCGACCGGATGATCGAGACCGCGGCGCGGAGCGGCGTCCACCTCGGCGTCGTCAGCCAGCGGCGTTGGTACGAGACGGTTCAGCGGATGCGTCGCGCGCTCGACCAGGGCCGGATCGGTGACCCGATCCTCTCCACGCTCGAGTTGCTGGGCTGGCGGGGTCCGGAGTACTACGCGCTCGATCCGTGGCGCGGGACTCTGGCCGGAGAGGGTGGCGGCGTCCTGGTCACTCAGGCGACGCACCAGCTCGACCTGCTCCTCTGGCTGGCCGGACCGGTGGCGGTCGTGACCGGTCGCCACGGGACGTTCAACCATCCGGGGACGGAGGTGGAGGACACCGCGGTCGCCCTGCTGGAGTTCCGGAACGGCGGCCTCGGCATGATCGTCGCTAGCAACTCGCAGTACCCCGGGCTGTGGGGTCGCATCAGGATCCACGGCCGCTCGGGGGCGTCGATCGGGGTCGAGATCGAACGCGGGACCGCGTTCATCAGCGGTGTCACGAGCCACGTGGAGCCGGCGCTCATCGACGTGTGGACGATCCCCGGCGAAGAGCACCTCGTCGGTGCCTGGCGGGCGGCGGACCTCGCGGCGTCGGAGCGGTTCGATCCGATGACCCACTACCACGCCCTCCAGGTCGCCGATTTCCTTGCCTCGATCCGCGAGGACCGACCGCCCGCGGTGACGGGCCATGACGGACGTGCCGCGGTCGCCCTTTTTGAGGCCATCTACCGGTCGAACGCCACCCGGACATCGATCGTCCTCGCGGAGCCCTGACGGTCGTCGATTGCGCCCCGCGCGACCACGCCTCCGGTCGCGCGTCGTATTCGTCGGCTCGCACGCCGGGCGCGGCACGTCGCGGGCGCCAGCGCTTGTCCCGCTGGCGCGTCACCCGAGCGCGGAGGGCTCATCTCCCCCCGAGCACCGCGGCGCTGCCGACGTACGCCCCGGGACCCAGCTCCTCCTCGATCCGCAGGAGCTGGTTCCACTTCGCCAGGCGCGACGAGCGCGTCACGGATCCCACCTTGATCTGACCTGCACCGCTCCCGACTGCGAGGTCGGCGATGAAGCTGTCCTCCGTCTCGCCCGAACGGGCCGACACGATGGTCCGGTAGCCGAGGCGCCTTGCCGTGGCGACCACGTCGAGCGCCTCGCTGAGGGTCCCCGCCTGGTTGGGCTTGACGAGCACGGCGTTAGCGATGCCGGCCTCGGCCCCCCGCTCAAGACGCTGTCGGTTCGTCACGAAGAGGTCGTCGCCGACGAGCTGAATCGTCCCGAGGGACGTCATGAGCCCCGCCCAGCCGGTCCAGTCGTCCTCCGCGAGGCCGTCCTCGATCGAGACGATCGGGTAGTCGCGCACCCACTCGGCGAGCATCGACACGACCCCCCGCGCGTCCAGCGGCGTCGCCACCGACGCCATGACGTACCCGCCGGTCTCGGCGTCGAAGAAGTCGCTCGCGGCGATGTCGAGGGCGATCGCGGCGGGGGCGCCCTCCTCCGCGATGGCGCGCGCGACCCACTCGACCGCTTCCCGGTCCTTCCGGAGCGGCGGCCCCCACCCGCCTTCGTCGGCGGCGAGTGGCGGATGACCAGCGGCCAGGACCATGTCACCGACGCGGGCATGAATCGCGACGACGCACTCCAGAGCCTCCCGGAACGAGGACGCGCCGAGCGGCACCGCGAGGACGTCCTGGATGTCAAGCTGGTGTCCGGCATGGGCGCCGCCACTGATGATGTTCACCATCGGCAGCGGGATCGAGGGACGTCCCCCGACCAGATCGGCGATGTGGCGATACAGCGGGACGCCCCTGCCGGCCGCGGCGGCGCGACACGCAGCGAGCGAGACCGCCAGGATCGCGTTCGCGCCGAGCCGCGCCTTGAGTGGAGTGCCGTCCTGCGCGATGAGCGCGCGGTCGAGCGCCTGCTGGTCGTCCGCGGGCAGCCCGCGAGCGGCCGACGCGATCTCGCCGCTCACGTTCGCAACCGCCTGCAGGACGCCCAGCCCGCGGTAGTGGGCGGCGTCTCCATCCCGGAGCTCGACCGCCTCGTGGCTGCCGGTGGACGCCCCGGACGGAACTGACGCCCGTCCGGTTGCCCCTGACGCAAGCAGGACATCGGCCTCGACTGTCGGGCGGCCGCGGGAGTCGAGGATCTCCCGTCCGGTCACGGCTCGGATCCGCAGGTCAGGCACGGGCTAGGACCACGCGAACATCGTCGAGCACCGCGTCGACGTCCGTCACGCACTTGCGCAGCATTTCTCCAGTCATGGCGCGCACGATTGCGTCCTCGTCGTCGGTCAGGTACCCGACCCGGGACTTCCCGTCCACTCGCGCCAGCATGAGGCCCGCGAGCGTTCGAGCTCCGAGCGTTCCCGTCGCGGCGTCCGCGAGGGTCGATGCCTCGCAATACGCGACTAGGAGGTCTGCGGCAGCCTCGACGTAGGCCACGCTGCGGAAGTGGATCCCCTTCAGGCACAGGTGCGAGAGGATGAACGCGAGGTCGAATGCGGGCTGCCCCCAGTGGGCGACCTCGTGGTCAAGGAGCAGCAGGCCGCGCGCCGGGGTGACGAGCAGGTTCTTCGGGCTGAAGTCCCCGTGGACGAGGCAGAGGCCCTGATCGAGGAGCCTGTCGGCGAGCCAGCTCAGCTCGCCGGCGAGGTCGGGGTGCCGGGTGGCCGCGTGCAGCAGGTACGGCTCCAGGCGCAGCTCTATGAAGAACGAGCGGTCGGCGAATTCGGTGGCGAGTTCGGGCATGGCCGCAGATCTAGCATGCACGTTGCCGAGGAGTTCGCCCGCGGCCCGCGCGACCTCGGGTCGTACGTCGCCGCGCATGAGGTCCGCCTTCCACGTGTCAGAACCTGCCGGGGCGCACTCCATCGTGAACGCGTGGGCCTCGGGCACGATGCGCCCCACCGGCAGCACGCACCCGGGCACGAGCCCGGCGAGCACGTTCGCGCACCGGGCCTCAATGCCGGACCGTTCGGGGCGAGAGAACCACGCCTCGTCCGCGCCCAGCTGCGGCAGAGCCTGTTTGATGACGAGGCAGTCGCCACCGACGACCACGCGCACGACGGTGCTGGAGACGCCTCCCGTCAGGAACTCGATCCGTGCGCCGACGGGGTCCAGCCCGAGTGGTCCGGCGAGGAAGTCCCGGATGGCATCCTCGCTCGAGAGGGCTGTCACGCCGGCGGGCGAGCGGCAGGCACGACGGGCCCGAACGCCTCGACGCGCCGCGTGATGCGGTCCAGGCGGTCGAGGTTGACGTCGGGCGGCACGTTGTCCGAGACGCCGAGGATGAGTCGCTCGCCCGTTCCGAGCGCATCGAAGACCTTGTCGAGCTGCGCCTCGAACTGGCCGTCGGTCATCGAGTCGCCGAGGAGTGCCACAGACGGGATGCCGCCCCAGATCGTCGTCCGATCGCCCATCCCGCCACGGAGGTCCGCGAGCGAGTCGCTGGTCATCGGCTCCGTGCACACGGACTCCGCCACATCGAGCTTGCACGCCGGGAAGAGGGGGAGCAGCTGGTGGTTCTCACCGTCCGCGTGCGTGGCGAGCAGCTTCCCGCCAGCGCGCACGCGATCGCCGATGGTGCGCAGCCACGGGGCGATCTCGTCGCGGAAGAACGCGGGCCACGTCACCTGCTGGTCGTAGTTCGCTCCCCACCAAACGACCTCCGCATTGCACTGGAGGATCGCGTCCAGCGCGGCTTCGAAGAACGGGCGCAGCCGGTCCGCGAACCGGTGGATGGACGCCGCGTCGTCCATGTACAGGTAGAAGAAGGCCTCCATGTTCATCAGGTCGTGGAGGACGAGGTGCACCGGCGCCGCCGCGATCGGACCTTGGGCCACCGCGAGTCCGTGCTCGCCGATGCGGCTGCGGAACGCCGCGTAGGCGGCGGGGGTCGGTAGGACCTCGAGGGCCTCGAATACTTGGGCGACGGCCTCAAAGTCCGCGGATGACTCGATCGGACGCTTCCTCACGAACGGGATCGACATCCCGTCGCGACGCATGGCATCGGTCATCTCGAGGATCGCCGTGGCATCGCCGGCAGGCGTGTGGATCGTCGTCCGGTAAAGCTCGCCGTCCGTCGAGAACTCCACCGGCAGGCCCGACACATCGACGCGGTACGGGAAATCCGAATGGTTCTCGATCCCGAAGCCACGCAGCATCCAGTCGCGCGGGTCCCGGGGCGCGGTGAAGTCCCCGCGGACCGCGTGGCACGCGAAGCCGAAATGCTTGGCGATGTCCACGGTGTCGGCGGCGTGGAGCTCCGCGGGGAGCGATCCCCGCGCCTGCTGCGCGATGAGCCAGAGGTCCATTCGGGGGGCCCACGGCAAGGCGTCCGACGGCGCACCTGCGATCGTCGCCAGCATCCTCTCACGGTGGTCCATTGGGCACCTCGTGCTGTCGTCCCCTTTGGCTGGGACTGCCGCCCGTCCGTCGCGCGTTCCCGTCCGCTCGAAGTCGCCGCGAAGCCCGTGTCCCCGCGACCGTTCAACCGGACCGAGGGGCCCGTGCCGCTCCCCGGCGGGCTGTCACGCGTCCGTCGGTCCTAGGATTCTGGCATACGATATGTCATCAGCGTCGGTTGGCGGCGGGCACGTGCGCGCCAGCGCGCACAGTCGACCGGCATCGGGCCGACCGTCTGGAGGGAGCAGGATGACTGTCACGCGGCTGGGTCACACGGGCCTCACGATCGCCGACATGGACCGTTCACTCGGCTTCTACCGCGGGATCCTCGGGTTCGATGTCGTCTCGAGGCGCGTCATCGACGCCCCGTGGCTCGCCCAGCTGCTCGGCCTCGACGCCGCGGTCGTGGACGCGGCTGATCTCGCGGTCCCAGGGGCCGACCAGGTGCTCCAGCTGTTCGCGTTCGCGGTGCCGTCGGTCGAGGCGGTGTCGCCGAGCATGTCCGCTCCTGGCAGCGTGCACGTCGCCTTCGTGGTCGACGGCCTGCGAGACCTGCTGGGCCGATGCGCCGAGGCCGGGATCGCGGTGCTCGCGCCGCCGGTCATGATCACCACCGGCGTCAACACCGGCGGTACGCTCGCGTGCGTCACCGATCCCGACGGGATCATCGTGGAGTTCTTCGAGGCGCCGGCGCCGCAGGCGTGATCCAGGAGAAGGGAGGACTGCATGGTCAGGCCGGGGACGTACGAGGAGATCATGCGCCGCTCGTCGACCTTCGTCGACGACTACACGATGAGCCTGCAGTTCCCGGCCTGCGACTGGTCGGGGTACTTCCTGTTTGCGCCCCTCGAGGGAGACGGTCCCTGCCAGGCCGTGAACCTAGGCGTCTGCATCGGCTTGGCGAAGGGCGAGGAGCACAACGTCCCGCAGTGGACCGGCGATCCGGACCGACTGTTCGCGATCACGTCGGTCGTCTGCGATGGAGTCAGCTACCGCTGGCTTGACGACACCTCCTACAGCCGGAGGGACCTCCTCTACGCCCGCCAGGGTCTCGATCTCCAGGTCGCCGACATCGTGCGCGTCCGCGGCGCGTTTCCGTACTTCGAGATGTACTTCCGTGATCCCATGCACGACATCACCTACGAGCTGGAGGGACGGGCGGGATACGTCCACTGGGTGCCGGACCATGTGCAGAGGGACAACCTATACGCGTACGTCTGCTTCCCCGACTTCGTCTTCCGCGGGGCAATCACGGTCGAGGGCACGGTCCACGACGTCCGTGGCACCGGCGGCTTCGACCACGTCGCAGCGCGCACCGTCGGGAGCACGAGCAGCCCCGGCGTCGGCTTCTGGCACTACGACCCTATCCTGTGGGACGGCGGCCACGTCTCGAACGGCCTCTTCTACCTCGGCCGCACCGGTGAGCCCTACATCCGGAGCGGCGTCATGACGGTCCCGGATGGCGGGTACCACCCAGCCGAGCGCTTCACGATCGAGTACCTCGAGCTCGGCGAGGGCACGGCCAACGCTGGCTCCTCCGGCCCGGCGCAGGTCGTGCCGCGACGCTGGCGGGCGACGATGGAGGCCGCTCACGGTACGCTGACGTACACCACCACGCCTCTCGCCGTCCGCGCTCCGGATGGCACGCGGCTCGTCGAGCCGAACGTCGTCTTCGCCGCGGAGGGCGAATTCCGCAGCCGGACCGGCGAGGTGACCCGGCTCACCGGCAAGGGCCACAACGAGTACATGGGTGCGGCGTTTGACCCGTCGCGCATGACCACCACGACCGGTGTGCGGCGCGGCCCCTCGGACGTCGCTCAGGCAGGAGGCTCCTGAAATGCCCGTCTACGCGGACCCGGACGGCGGCGTCGCGATCGCTCCAGCCGCCCTCCATGCCTGGACGGCCGAATTGCTCGGGCGATGCGGAACGCCGGTGGACATCGCGGCCGACGTTGCTGAGATCCTCATGGCCTCGGATCGACGCGGGATCGCGAGCCACGGGACGGCGCGCCTCCCCACGTATGTCGCTCGCGTGGCCGCCGGCGTCCTCGATCCCGCGGCTCGACCACTCCTCGCGCGCTCGCGGCCCGCCATAGCGCTATTCGACGCGCGGAACGGATGGGGCCATCACGCCGGCCGCGTCGCGATGGACTGGGCCATCGAGACGGCCCTGACCCAGGGGGCGGCGACCGCGATCGTCGGCCACTCGAACCACTACGGGATCGCCGGCTGGTACGCGCTGAGGGCGGCGACGGCCGGTCTCATCGGAATGAGCTTCACGAACGCCTCGCCGCTCGTCGCCCCGACGCGATCGCGCACGCCGTTGATCGGCACGAACCCCATCGCTATCGCGGCGCCGGCCGGGCATTGGGGCGCCTTCTGCCTCGACATGGCGACGTCGACGGTGCCCCTTGGTCGGATCGAGGTCGCCGCCCGGCGGGGTGAGACGCTCATGGCTGGGTGGGCGATCGACGAGGAGGGGCGGCCAGCCGTGACCCCTGAGGCCGCGCTCCGGGGCGCACTCCAGCCGCTCGGCGGCGTCGAGGCGACAGCGGGCTACAAGGGCTACGGCCTCGGGCTCGCGGTGGACCTCCTCACGGGCGTCCTCTCCGGTTCGGCCTTCGGGCCGACTGTCCTCGGATTCTTCTCGACGGAGGGGCCGGCCGACCTCGGCCAGGCGTTCATCGTGCTCGACCCAGCCGCGATCGATGCGAACGGAGTGTTCTCACGTCGGCTCGAGGGATACCTGGACCAGCTGACTGAGGCGCCCGTGATCCCGGACGCTTCTGGGCGTGTCCTCGTCCCAGGGGAACCTGAGGTGCGCGCGGAGGAGCGGGCGGACGTGCGCGGGATCATCCTCGACCGTGCGCACGCGGTCAGCCTCCACCGACTGGGCGCTCGGTTCGGCGTGGCGTTCCCGGTGGACGTACCCGCGATCGGTTGACCAGGCTGTCGGCCCGCGGGCACTCGGCCGGTCTCAGACGCGGAAGCCCTCGACGAGGTCCACCGCCGCTGCCGCGTTGGTGGCGTGGCCATCGGCACCGATCTGCGCCGCGAACTCCGCTGTGACCGGCGCTCCACCCAAGACGATCTTGACGTCCCGGAGGTCCGACGCGCGGACCGCCGTGACGACGTCCTTCATCCCAACCATCGTTGTCGTGAGGAGGGCGCTGATGCCGATGATGGATGCGCCATGCTCGCGGGCGGCGTCGACGAAGCGCTGCGCTGGCACGTTGGTGCCGAGGTCGATGACCTCGATGTTGGCGCCCCGCCACATCATCGCGACGAGGTTCTTCCCGATGTCGTGGAGATCGCCCTGCACGGTGCCGATGACTGCCGTCGCCTCCGGCCGGATGCCGGCCTTCACGAGGATCGGCTCCAGGAGCGCAGCCGCCTCCTTCATCGCCCGTGCGCTGATGAGCATCTCCGGCACGAAGATCTCGTTCGCGCTGAACCGCGCACCGACCATCGCCATCGCCGCCGTCATCGAATCGAGGATCGTCTGTGGAGACACGCCCTCACCGATGGCCTCCCCGGTGATGCGGACCGCAGTGGTCCGATCGCCGGCCTCGATCGCGGTGCTCAGTGCCTGGAGGTCAGCCATCGCGGGGGTCTCCTTCGCGTTGTCCGGACCGTGCGGATCCCGGATAAGTACTGTTCATGCCGCTCGGCCGCCGGCGCCGGACGGAGCGGCTGAGCCGATGCCGATCCCACGTCACGGCTCGATCACCCTCTGGCGGGCGTCTGCTCGGGGGGTCCGAACTTCATCCCGGCGGGATAGACTGGCCAAATGGCTTGACCATTTATGCGCCGCACGCTATCATCCTCCCCGCTCAACGTCAACCCTCAGGTGGGTGTCCGTGCCCCGATCCAGGCTCATGTGCGAGGCACCGCCGTCGGCCGCGGGCCAGGTGCGGGCTCCGTCCCCGCCGGGCTTGCCTAGGTACTGGCGTGCGACCGTCGGCCGGGTAGGCCCACCGACCCGGAGGTCCTGATGGCCAGGCCGACAACGTGGCGAGACTTCGACCTGACTCGACGTCTTGAGAAGATCGAACGCACCTTTGCGATGGCGGAGGTCACATCTGCGGACGACGTGCCGATCCTTGCGAACACGCCGTGCTACTTCGCGTTCTCAACCTTCGACAAGCCGGACGACTACTTCACCAATGCGGCGAGCATGGTGGGGTATCAGGAGCGCGGTTTCGCGCGACACCTCGCCGAGATCGAAGACGACGTCGTCCCGTACTTCATGCCTTGGTTCGGCACTGGCGTGCTCGCGTCCGGCTTCGGCAGCCGGATGGTGATCGCCGAGGGCCCTGGCAACGACCCGAGCGTCGACGGCCCTTGCGTCACATCGATTGCGGACGCCAGGCGGTTGCGCATGCCCGACGCCGAGCGCGACGGCTGGATGCCCAGAGTGCTCGCCGCGATCGACTATGCCCGGGCCCACAGCGACCTCCCCGTCGGTCTCACCGACATGCAGGGCCCCCTTGACACGCTCGGCCAGATGGTCGGCCAGGTGCAGCTCTTCACATGGATGTATGACGAGCCGGCCCTCGTCCACGACATGCTCGACCTGGTGACCGACGCGTTCATCGATTGGGTCCGGGTCCAGAAGGACCACATCGGCGAGCCGCTCGATTCGAGCAACGGACTCCAGGGTGTGGGCGGATCCGCCGTGGGCTGCTGGGAGTCGGACGACGACATGACCATGCTCAGCCCGGGCATGTACAGCGAGTTCGTCGCGCCGCGCGTGGCGCGAATCTTCGACGTCTTCGGAGGCGGCAGCGTTCACTTCTGCGGCCGCGGCTACCAGCACCTGGACGCGATCCTCGGCACGCGCAGCGTGCGCGTCGTCAACAACTCCCCGATGGGTCAATTTGAGGGCATCGGGGCCTTCCGCCGAAAGCTCGGCTCGACCGTCTCGCTGCAGATCCAGGACATCGCGCCCGTCGATCTCGAGGGGTACTACCGGCAGCTGTTCAGCCAGCTCGACGATCTCCGCGGGGTCATGGTGGCGCCATTCGTGGTTGACGGGATCGGAATGGACGCTGACGGCGGTTACGTCGAACGTCACGACGACCCGTTCGATACGGCGAGCCGCCTCGTCGCCGTGGTCCGCGAGTGCATCGAGTTGAAGCTGGCGGGGCGCCCGCTGTTGTGATCTGCCTCGCGCCCTGCCGGTCGCTCCCGGGCAGGGCCCTCGGCCTAGGGGAGCGGACCTGGAGTTGACGCCATGATCGAGCTCCCTACGCCAGAAGGCCCGACGGCCATGAATGGCCGCGACCGCGTGCTCACCGCTCTCGACCATCGCGAGCCCGACCGCGTGCCGATCGAGTTCGGCTCGCCGCAGGTCTCGAGCCTCCTCATCGGTGAGCCGTACGGCTACGAGCGTCTGTGCGAGTACCTGGGCATCACCGACTATCCGGAGCCGGTGATCAACGTCTACCTGAACTCCGTGAAGAACGTTGACCCGCGGATCATGCACCGCTTCGGGGCCGACCTCCGCTGGGTCATGCCCGGCGGCCCAGACGTCGAGCGGGCGCCCGATGGACGGCTCGTGGACTCGTGGGGCCTCGTGCTCACGCCGTCGGGCAACTTCAACGTGATCGTCGACGCGGACGCCCCGCTCCGAGGGGCCGAGACGCCCTCGGACATCGAGGCGTACCCGCTATGGCCGGACCTCAGCGATCCGCGGATCACCGAGGGCAAGGCCGAGGAGGCAAAGGCACACCGCCGCGAAGGCTACGCTGTCGTCGCGTCGATCGGCTCGGGCGGACGACTCTTCCACACGTACGCCTGGATCCGCGGCTTCGACTCGTGGCTCATGGACATGTACGAGAACCAGCGCCTGTACCACGCGCTCGCCGAGAAGATCACCGAGATCTCGATCGGCTATGTCGAGGCGTACCTCCCGGTCGTCGCCGAGTATGCCGACATCGTCTACATGGCGGACGACCTGGGCACCCAGCAGAGCATGCTCATGAGCCCAGATGCGTACCGGACGTTCTGCAAGCCGTACCACCGGCGCCTTATCGAGGCGATCCGCCGCGCCGCGCCGCGGGCCAAGGTCCTCATGCACTCATGCGGCGCGATCTCGCCCGTGATCCCCGACCTGATCGAGATCGGCGTGGACGTCCTCAACCCTGTGCAGCCCCTCGCGACGGGGATGGCGCCGGCCGTTGTCAAGCGGACGTTCGGCGGGGAGCTCTCGTTCCTGGGCGGCCTCGACATCCAGGAGCTGCTGCCCTTCGGCACACCCGAGGAGATCCGGCAGGGGGTCCGCCAGCTCATCGAGGCGTATGCGCCCGGCGGCGGCTACATCTTCGCACCGGCGCACGAGATCCTCCCGGAGGTCAAGCCCGCGAGCGTCGTCGCGATGTTCGATGCCGCGCGTGAGTTCGGGCTGTACAGCAGCCATGGATGACCCCAACCGGCCGGGCGCGGTTCAGGACATGAGCGCCCCGCCATCGATGTTGTAGGCCTGCCCGGTCACCACGCGGGCTTCGGGGCTGGCCAAGTAGACCGCGAGCGCCGCGATCTCTGCCGGCTCCAGGCGGCGACCGATCGGCGTGAGCGCGGCCTCGTAGTCGACCAGCGACTTGCCGAGCCGCTGCGCGTGGAAGGCGGAATGCCCGTCGTTCGTCCGCGTCCGCACTGGGCCGGGACAGATCGCGTTGACCGTCACTCCCTGCGCGGCGGTCTCGACTGCAAGGGAGCGGGTGAGCCCCAGCAGGCCGTGCTTGCTTGCCGAGTAGGCGGCCCCGAAGAAGGTGCCGATCTTCCCCGCGATCGACGCCACCTGGATGATCCGGCCGTGACGGCGCTCGATCATCGGGCCCACGGCGAACTTGCATAGCAGGTACGGAACGGTCAGGTTCACGTACAGCGTGCGCTCCCAGAAGTCGTCGTCGAAGTCGACAACGGGACGCGGGTCCGCGCTGCTGCCGATCCCGGCGTTGTTCACGAGGATGTCGATGCGGCCCATCGCGGCGATCGCGCCGTCGAAGACGGTACGGGCCGCCCCGCGCTCCGCCAGATCGGCCACCACCATGGCACACTGCCGGCCGCCGCGCTCAATCTCCTCCTTGACGGACGCTAGCTCCGCCGCCTCGCGCCCGGTGAGCACGACATCGGCGCCCTCGGCCGCGAGGGCCAGTGCGATGGCCCGACCGATCCCACGGCTGGAGCCGGTGACGAGTGCGACATGATCCGCGAGCGTCAAGATCCTGATCCTTTCACTTGGTGTCTGTCCCCGCAGCGGTGGCAGTCGTCACGTGCACTCCGGCGACCGGGCCACGGCGGCCCGGTCGCGCTCGGTTACTCCGCATAGGCGCCGAAGTCGCGGCCCGCGTCGGCGAATGCCTCGATGTTCGCGTACGGCGTCCCGTCGAAGAAGAAGTCCGTCGTCGAGAGAATGAGGTTGCCGCGTGGCTTGGCTATCGTCAGGACCTCTCGCACGCGCTCCCTCACCTCGGCCGGCGTGGCGGTCATCAGGAACTCGACCTGGTCGATGTTGCCGCGGAGCGCCATCGCAGGACGCAGGACGCGGAGCGCCTCGGCGAGGTCGACGTCCCCGAATGGCGGCGGGACGAGGTAGCCCAGGCAATCGATGTCCATCTCGTTGTAGAGCTGCATGACGTGGGCCGCCGGCCCGCAGTTGTGGTAGATCAGCGGCACGCCATCCTCGTGCAGCGCCGCGATCACCCGGTTCTCGTAGGGCATCACGTTGTTCCGGAAGAACGACGGCCCGACCGCGCTACCGGCGAGGTTTCCGGCGACCTCGATCGCGTCGGAGCCGCTCGCGATGCACGCCCGGTTGCGCCGGATCACCCATCCGACCAGGAACTCCATCAGCTCCCGGTAGAAGCCCGCATCCACGACCGGGTCCGCCATCAGTTCCTCGACGCTGCGGAAGACCGCCGCCTGGTTGAACGCGCCGTTGGTGCAGGTCGCCACCAGCCCGCGATCGCCGGTCGCGGTCTTCGCCCGTCGGATGAGGCTGGTGTCCATGTCGTCCGCCGGCGGCATGTAGCGCATGAGCAGTTCCAGGTCCGCCGGCGTCTTGACGAGGTACTCCTCGGGCGCACAGACGATCAGGTAGGTCGACGTGCGCTGGTAGACCTCGACGAGGCGGAGCCGGCCACCAGGCGTCGAGAATGTCACCGTGCGCCGGACGTCGCCACCGCGCTGCTCGTCGGAGACCGACACGTCCCAGCCGTCGGCCGGGCTGAGGATCGTGCGGTCAGCCTGCGTGCTCCGGGCGGCCCAGTAGTCCCACACCGTCCCCAGCGAATGGAGCACATCGAAGCCGAAGCGGTCGCAGTATTCGACGAACTTCTCGATGACATCGAAGTCCGGCGGGTCGAAGTACGTATCGATTTCGGGAACGTAGCCGAACATCTCGTAGACGGCGTTGTAGTACAGGAACGGCGCGACGGGGACCCGATCGGCTCGTTTCCCGTGCAGTGTCCGCAGGAGTCGCTCCCGGCCGTTCATTCCGTCCTCCATGGTGCCGCCGAAGTCATCGTGTCGGTCATCGGCCGATGCGGGCGGAGCCGCCCGCCGCGAGAGCCCGCGCCTGCGACAACGCGACCAGGGCACCGTGCGCCCGCCCCAGCCGGCGGGCTGCCTCCGGGGCCTCGCCGGTGAGGAGGCCGTAGAACAGGCCAGCGGCGAACCCCTCGCCGCCGCCGACGCGGTCGAGCACATCCAGGTCGAGCGTTGGGGCGACGTTGAACTCGCCGCCGCTCACGTGGATCTCGCAGTGGTCCGCCTTCCGGAACTGCACCACGCCGGGATCGAAACACGTGACCAGCGCACCGAGCGACATCGAGTCCAGCGCGCCCCCAGGCCGGACGTGGAGACGTTGGTCCGTTCGACCTTCCGTTCGGCGATCGGCATCGTCCGCGACGCCGTGCCGCTCGGGTCCGGCAGCCCCCAGGTCGCCATTTGTCACCCCCCGACCTCGACGGCCTCGTCCGGGTCGTCCGCGTTCGGGGCGACGACCGACAGCCAAACGAGTGACCCTGGCCCGGGCACCCGGATCCTATGAATGACACCACGTGGCACGTAGATGAGGCTCCACGGTCCTGCCGCGAACTCGGGGTCGTCACCGACCGTGAACAGCCCCAGGCCGTCGACGACGATCATCGCCTCGTCCCCGCCGGGATGGATGTGCGGCCGGTGCGGCTCCTCGCCGGGCCCCAGTCGCCAGCGCACGATCCGCAGGGCGTCCGAGGCGACCAGAGGCAGGCGCTGACCGTCCAACGGCGTGCCGACCGCGGTCTCACTCGTATCCACGACCGCGGCATTGAGCGCCTCGTCAACCGACACGTAGGGCAAGGGGCACCTCTACTCGATGGGCTGAGTGTGCCGCGCGTCGGGGCGCGGGTCGCTTCATGCCGGGACCGCCGTCGGCGTCTCGTCGAGGACGCTCGCCCCAACCGGAAAGCGTACCGGCCGATGTTCCGCCTGGGACCGATAGATGGCCGTTGCGATCTCAACGGACTTCCTGCCGTCCTCGCCGGTCACGAGCGGAGGCCGGCCCTCACGGATGGCGTCCAGGAAGTCCGCGATCTGGGCGCGATGGTAGTGTGTGGTGACGTCGATCCGGGACGCGCGACGCACGTCCGTACGTTGCCAGCGACGGAGGTAGCGTTCCTCGCCGGGGATGGTCCAGATGTCGTTGACCGCAGGGGCCACGTCCGTGGACACGCCGGCGACGAACGCCGAGCCCGTCTCCGTCTGTACGCCGACGGACGCGCCGGATGCGCCATGCACATGCACCCTGCCAAACAGGCCGGGCTTCTGCGAGTTGCTCACGACGATCGATCCGAACGCCCCGCCGGCGAACCGGAGCACCGCGACGGCCGTGTCCTCCACCTCGATCGAGGGGTGGTTCAGGTTCGCCCAGTACCCGAACAGCTCCTCCACCGGGCCCATCAACCACTGGAGCAGGTCCAGGTGATGGGTCACCTGGTTGACGAGGATCCCCCCGCCCTCGCCGGCCCAGGTGCCACGCCACCCATCCGCCGCGTAATACTCCTCGCTGCGCCAGCCCAGCACGGTCACGGTTCCGAGGACCGGGCGGCCGATGCGACCTTCCGCAATGGCATCGTGCATGCGCCGCACGGGCTCGTAGAACCGGCGCTGGCTGACAACGCCCAGGTGCACCCGCCGCGTCGCCGCGACACGGATCATGCCGTCGCAGTCGGCAAGGTTCACCGCCATCGGCTTCTCGACCAGCACGTGGAGACCCGCCTCGGCTGCCCGCATCGCGAGCGCGGCATGCGTGGGGTGCGGCGTGCAGATGCTGACCATCCCGACCTCGGGATCCGCGAGGAGGGCGTCAAGACTCGTGTAGGCACGTACGCCATAGCGATCCGCGAACGAGCGGGCCCGCGCGACGTCTGCGTCAAGGACCGCGACGAAACGCGAGCCGGCCAGGGAGGCCAGCGCCTCAGCGTGCGCCTTTGCGACCTTCCCCAGACCGATCACCGCCGTCCCGATCTGCTCCACGGTCCGTCCCTCGATGTTCAGTTGGCGGAGAGCGATGGCTCGAAGGTCAGTGCGTTACTCACGACGGCCCGACGAACAAGCCGCTCGTCGTGTCCGTGCCCTCCGGGACCACGTCAATGTCGAGCATGAGCCCTCCCGGCGGGAGGCTCGAGGTGAGAAGCGACACCTGCCGCTCCGTCAGCACGCCGAGCACGATGAGCGGCTTCTTCGCCGCGATGGTCCGGAGCTTCGGGATGAGTGACTCGAGAGGCGGCCCGGTCGGGTCGAGCGTCACCTCGATGGAACGCAGGCGCGGCAGCTCGAGCGCCCATTCGGCGAGGCTACCGACCGAGTGCGTGTGGAGCACGTGGAAGTCGAAGGCGTCGACGACGGCGGTCATAGAAGGCAGGAGGAATTCGCGATACTGCGCGTACGACAGATTCACCGCGTAGTCCTCCTGCAGCCGGATCGTGGTCCCCGGGCTCCAGATGCCGTACTGGTTGCAATACCCGCCCGCTACCTGCGGGAGCATGTCCAGCTGGACGCGAGCCCAGTGGATGTACAGCTCAGTGATCCTGCCGAGGAGCGACTTGATCTCGTGCGGGTGGTCGTAGAACCCCATGTAGCAGCGCTCGACGCCGAGCGCCGCGATCAGCAGGTCGCCGGGCCCGCGGCTGATCATGTCGAGGGTGGGGATGCATCGATCCGGGTAGTAGCGATCCACGATGTAGGCGAGGAAGTCCAGCAGCTTCGCCAGCCAGTCCATCCGGGGACTGAACCCCTCGTCCGGCCGTCTGTACCAGTCGTCGCCGAGGTACTCGATCGGCCACACGGTCTGCGAGACCGTCGACACTTGCATGCCGCAGCCCACGATGCCGACCAGCCACGGCACGCGGTGGTAGGGGAAGAGGGTGTTGAACGTCGCGCGGCCCCTGGTCGCGGAGGAGCCCACGGGCACCATCGGGCCGGGCTGGAGCTTCTCGGGCCAAACGGCGTCGGGCTGGAGCAGCATCCCGTCGCGGTCGAGCCAAGCGTCCGGCAACGCGGCGACATGGCGGAACCGCTGCGCAAGCCCGCAGTCGTCGTTGACGATGGCGCCGACAGCCCTGCGCTCCCACCACGCGGTGTGCAGCTCGATCAGATCCGCATCGGTCGCCCCGGTGACCGGGGTCGCCCCAATCGCTTCCCCGACCGCCGGTGGCCGCTCAGCGGCCACGCTGCTGCCCGTCCCGAGGGGCGTCGAGCGTCCGCCTCTGGTAGCGCTGACGGCCGTTGTCCAGGTGCCGAATCATGGCGTCCCGAGCCTTGTCAGGATTCCGTTCGACGATGCTCTCGGCGACCACCTTGAGGTCGATCATGCCGAGTGTTTCCCACTCGGGCTCGAGGCCGGTCAGGTTCCGACTCTCGGAGAGGGACGTGCTCAGGCTCGCGAGGATCGCCGACAGCAGCGGGTTGTGGGTCGCCATGATGATCAGCGAGTGCAACTGGACATCACGCGTCCGGATGGCGTCGACGCTCATCTCGCCGCTGGGGTAGGCAGCGAGCCACTCCTCCACCTCCGCGATCTCGGGCGCAGTCGCGCGCGCCGCCGCGAACGCCGCCGCGCCCCCCTCGAGCAGCCCCCGGACCTCGAACAGCCAGTCGAGCCCGTCCTCGCTCGCGAGCAGCACTTTCGCCGGCCTGAGGAGGAACCCGGCCTCGGCATCGAGCACGTAGGTGCCATCGCCCTGCCGCGAGTCGAGGATCCCCATGATCGTGAGAGCACGGATCGCCTCTCGGAGAGTCGGTCTGCTCACGCCGAGCTTGGCGCCCAAGTCACGCTCCGGCGGCAGCCTCTGGCCCGGCACGAGGCGCCCCTCGATGATCAGGCGCTCGATTTGGTCGACGGCGTGCTCGGCGAGCCCGCGACGGTCGACGGTCGTGAATGCCTCCTCGGGCACCGGTTCGCCTCCCGCCCACTTGGTGGCCAAATGGCTTGACCTTTATCCACCGGAAAGTTATCATCCGGCCCTCTCCGACGTCAACAAATGGGGTTACGTCGGTCGTCGCACATGAGATACGATGCGCTATATGCTGCAACCCGAGTGATGCGCGATCGCAACCCCGGGGAGTGGGTCAGCCTCTGCCACGTGACCGCTTGCCGGCCACAGTCAACGTCCGGACTCTAGTGCTGGTGCCGCGATGAGTGTCGAAGGGGTTGCTGAAGTTGATCGGTTCAGGCTCGACGGCAGAGTCGCCCTAGTCACGGGCGCCGCATCCGGCCTCGGCCACTCGATCGCCGCGGGCCTCGCGTCGTACGGCGCGATCGTCGTCGGCGGTGACATCAACGACGAGGGTCTCGACGTCACGGTCAAGCGGATCCGGGCCGAGGGCGGGACCGCGATCGGCGTGCACTGCGATGTCTCGGACGAGGCGTCGATCGAGGCGCTGTTCGCCCGCGTCGACGAGGAGTTCGGACGCGTCGACATCCTCGTCAACGACGCCTTCCGGCCGATCGACCGCGTCTACCCCCAGGACCACGAGCTGGGCCCGTGGGAGGAGGCGATCCAGGTGAACCTCACGGGCTACTTCCTCTGCGCCCGCGCCGCCGGCCGCCGCATGATCGCGCGAGGCCAGGGGGGCAGTATCGTGAACATCAGCTCCATCGCCGGAAGCTCCGGGATGGGGCGCGGTAACTTCGTGTACTCGGTCACGAAGCACGGGGTCATCGGGCTCACGCGCGAGCTCGCGATCGAGTGGGCGAGGCACGGCATCCGCGTCAACGCGATCCAGCCCTGCCAGTTCCTGACGCCGGGGCTCAAGAAGTGGATCGACGCCGAGCCTGACCCGGTGGCCCTGACGAAGAACCTCGTGCGCGGGATCCCTCTCGATCGACTGGGAGACCCGGAGCGAGACATCGTGGGGCCCGTGGTCTTCCTCGTGTCTGACGCCGCCGCGATGGTCACGGGCGTCGTCCTGCCCGTCGACGGTGGCAACCTCGCCTTCAATGCAGGGGGGAGCAAGACTTGGTAGCTACCGTCCCGGCGCTTTCGACCCGCATGACCGGATTGGGCCGGGAGCGATGACGATGCCGCTGCCGGAAGGACCCAGCGTGGCCGTCGCGATGCCGCGATCCCGGCTTCGCGGATTGACGCGCCGCGTCACCAGCATTCCCGAGATCACGCTCCTGGTCCTGTGCGTCATCGCCTTCATCCTGTTCACGGCTGCAAACAAGGGCTTCGCCACCGGCCCGAACATCGAGTCGCTGTTCCTCACGATCGTCTACACGGGCATCGTCGCCGCCGGCGAGGCCGTCATCATGATCGCCGGAGAATTTGACCTGTCGGTCGGCTCGGTCGCGGGGATGGGGGCGATCGTCAGCGGCCTGCTGATGACCAGCTGGGGCCTCCCGGTGCCGGCCGCCATCGCGGGCGGTGTTGCCGCGGGCGCGGTGGTGGGTCTGGTCAACGGGTTGATCACGGTGAAGGTCGGGATCCCCGCGTTCGTCACCACGCTGAGCATGCTCTACATCGCCAAGGGCCTCGGGTACGTCATGAGCGGCGGCGACCCGGTCTACCCCCTGCCGCCCGATGCGGGAAACCTCGCCCGCACGGACATCCTCGGCATCCCGTCGTCGATCTGGGTCTTCCTCCTGATTATCGTGGTTGCAGACCTGGTCCTGCGGTTCAGCACCTGGGGCCGGATGGTGTACGCCACCGGGGGCAATCCCCGCACGACCGGTCTCGCAGGCATCAGCACAACGAAGGTCAAGATCCTTGCCTTCGCGCTGTGCGGCGCTCTCGCCAGCTTCGGCGGGATCATGCTCGTGAGCCGGCTCCAGCGAGCTGACGCCTCCATCGGGCAGGGCTGGGAGCTGAACGTCATCACCGCGTGTGTCGTCGGCGGAGTCGCCCTCGGCGGCGGCGTTGGCACGATCGCGGGAGTCTTCCTCGGGCTCGTCCTCCTGCAAGGGGTCCAGCAGGGCCTCGTCATCGCCGGAGTCGACGCGTCCCTCCAACCGGTCGTCGCGGGGATGATCCTCATCGGCGCAGTTGGTTTCGACTTGTATCGCCGCCGCAGGACCGTGTGACCCAATAGCCTCATCCGGCCAAAGGGTCCTCTGGCCATATCCGACTACTTGAGGAGGTGTGCGAACGGGAAGGCTGGTGCCGTCACGAGTCCCATCGGCTGGTCCCGAGGATCGTGCTTTGGGTCATCACGCGTTGGTGAGCGCCACTAGGAGGAGTTCCGGAATGGGTTCTACGCAGACAAGGGGCCGACTGCTGTCGTTGGCTGCGGGCGTCATGCTCGTGGCCGCGGCCTGCGGCGGTTCGACAGCGACCACCGCGCCCGCTTCGGCGGCGGCCCCCGCTTCGGCGGCGGCCCCCGCTTCGGCGGCGGCGCCGGCCGCGAACTCGGTCTACACCCCGTTGGCATCGGCGCCCTGTGATCTCAGCGGGAAGGACATCTACTTCCTGTCCGTGCTGAAGGCGCACCCGACGCTGCGCCTGTGGCAGCAGGGCTTCCTCGACGAGGCCAGGCGTATGGGGTTCAAGACCGAGACGATCGCGTCTCCTGACGACGCCGACTGGGCCAAGGCCGTGGCCCTCGGCGAGCAGATCCGCGCCACCGAGACGGCTGGCAACTACGGCATGGTGTTCGGCTACGGCGACCCGTCGGAGGCAGCCCTCGTCAAGGAGTTCGGCGACGCGAAGGTCCCGGTCATCTGGACGCACCAGGTCCTGACCGCCAACCAGATCCCGGGCGTCCTCGCCTGGAGCGGGTTCGATCCCGCGAAGTGGGGCGTGTCGGCCGCTGACGCCATCGGCGCCAAGATCAACGGCACCGGCGCCGTCGCCATCACCGAGGGCTCGTTCAACCCGACCGAGGACGGCGTCGCCGCGGCGTTCACGACGGAGATGAACGCCAAGTACCCGAACGTCAAGGTCCTCAAGCCGCAGGAGGAGGGCTTCGATCCCCCCACCGCGATCGCCAAGGCGGTCTCCATCCTCCAGGCCAACCCGGACGTGGTCGGCGCCCTCTCGACGACCGGCGCGGGCCCCGTGACCTGGGGCGGCGCGGCCGACCAGACCGGCCGCACCGTGTACTCCATCGGGCCGGACATGACCCGCCCCAACATGGACCTCGTCAAGGCCGGCAAGGTGTTCGCGCTCGCGGCCCAGCCAGGCTACGAGGAGCACGAGCAGGCGGTCGACCTGATCGCCCAGTCGATGTGCGGCAAGACCGTGCCGTACGCCAACGAGCTCACCACGGCCATCGTCCAGGCCGACGGCCTCGCCCCGTACTACAAGATCGTGGACGAGGAGACCCCGTACACGCCCGCGCCGACCCCCAGTCCGTCCTGATCGAGCGAGCGGGCGCGTCGGCGGCCACGCCGCCGTCGCGCCCGCCCACACCCAACCCGACGACAGACAAGACGAGGCACCCGTGACTACCTGGAATGCCAAGCGCCGGCCCTGTCGGTCTGGCTGTCCCGGAGGCCGATGAGGTCGTCCAGCTGGTCGAGCTCCGGCTTCCGCTGGCCGTGCCTGTCCATCCGCCCATGACGAACCCACGCAGCGTGCATCTCCCATCACTGTCGTGGATGGGGGGCTGAACAATCGACTGGCGGAAGCGGGTTGGCCGCCGATCTTGCACCCACGGTCGTGATCATATCCGGAGCCAAAGGTGGAGGCGCTCTGGTCTTCGCTCGAGAATCGGGCGGCGCGGTGATCGAGTTCTTCGAGGCTCCCAACCGACCGGTGGCCTGACTATGGCCAGCCCGGCACCCGTTCACTCGGGCGGCACCGCGGCCGGTCCGGCGAGGGCCGCCGGGTGGGCGGCGCGGCTGCACGGGCTCCGATTCATCGCGCCCGGCGGAGCGACAGCCGCGCTCATCCTCGTGCTGCTCGCGGCGTTCGCGCTACGTGCCGCCTGGCTTGGCAGCCCGAGCGGGTCGCTCATCTTCGATGAGCGGTACTACGTGAATGCCGCGCGGACGCTCCTCGGCTGGCCGGTCAGCTCCGGGGTCTGGGCGGGGTCGCCCGCCGGGCTCGATCCGAACACGGAGCATCCTCCGCTCGGGAAGCTGCTGATCGCGGGTTCGATGCTCGTGTTCGGCGATGATGCGATCGGGTGGCGGGCGCCGAGCCTGGTCGCCGGCATGGTCGCGCTCGCTGCCGTGTACGGGATCGTACGGGCGCTGGGCGGGTCGCCGTGGACCGCGGTTCTTGCGGTGGCGATCTACGCGCTGGACACCCTCTCGTTCATCCACGGACGAATCGGCTTGCTCGACATGATGATGATCGCGCTCGTCCTTCTCGGGGCCTGGGCGGCGCTGCGGCAACGCCCGGGGACGGCGGGAGTCCTCATGGGCCTCGGCGTGCTCGTCAAGGTCACGGCCGTGTTCGCCGTGCTCGCTGCCGTCGGGTGGCTCGCCGTGGAGCTGTGGCGGCGGGTCCGCGTGCGCGGAACACTCGAGGCCGCGGACCTCGGTCCCGCTGTGCGCCTCATTGGTGTCTTCGCGGTCGTCGGATTTTGCGGCCTCTGGTTGCTCGACCTGCGTTTCACCACCTTCACCACGCCGCTCGCCCACCTCTCCCGCATGTTCGGCTATGGCCTGGGTCTCCATCCCGCGTACAGCTCCGACGAGATCTCGAGCCAGCCGTGGGAATGGCTGGTCAACGGGGGCCAGTTCGACTACCTCAGGGAATCGGTCGCCTCGGTGGCGGGCTACACGGTCCTCGACCTGCCACCCACGATCGATTTCCACGCGATGCTCAATCCCGTCCTGATCGGCAGCCTCGTCCCGGTCGTCCTCTTCGCCTGGACGCGGGCGCGAGAGGCGCGCGATCCGCTCGCGGGCTGGGCACTCGTCTGGATGGCCGCGGACTATCTCCCGCTCATCGCGCTCGCGGTCGTCTCCAATCGGGTGATGTTCATCTACTACGCCCTCCCGGTCGTCCCGGGGCTTGCCATTGCGACGGCGGTCCTGCTCAGACGGGCAAGCCTTCCGCGCACCGTCGCCTGGGGATATCTCGCGGCGATGGCCGCCGTGTTCGTGGCGTCCTTTCCGTTTCGACAGGTGCCGTAGGAGCTGGCGGTGACTCAAGTCGCAGGGGGCCGCACCGGAGTCCGGGGGTCGATGCAAGAGTCGACTTGCCAAGGGTGGGTGGCGGTGTCCGGCCCTGATCCTCAGCGCCGATTCGGCGCCGCGGAACCCAGCCGCCAAGATCGTATATGGACAGATGGCTTGACCATTTAGTTGTTTGCAGGCTACCATCTGCAGGGGTGTCGGGTCATCACGCGTTGGTGAGCGCCACTAGGAGGAGTTCCGGAATGGGTTCTACGCAGACAAGGGGCCGACTGCTGTCGTTGGCTGCGGGCGTCATGCTCGTGGCCGCGGCCTGCGGCGGTTCGACAGCGACCACCGCGCCCGCTTCGGCGGCGGCCCCCGCTTCGGCGGCGGCCCCCGCTTCGGCGGCGGCGCCGGCCGCGAACTCGGTCTACACCCCGTTGGCATCGGCGCCCTGTGATCTCAGCGGGAAGGACATCTACTTCCTGTCCGTGCTGAAGGCGCACCCGACGCTGCGCCTGTGGCAGCAGGGCTTCCTCGACGAGGCCAGGCGTATGGGGTTCAAGACCGAGACGATCGCGTCTCCTGACGACGCCGACTGGGCCAAGGCCGTGGCCCTCGGCGAGCAGATCCGCGCCACCGAGACGGCTGGCAACTACGGCATGGTGTTCGGCTACGGCGACCCGTCGGAGGCAGCCCTCGTCAAGGAGTTCGGCGACGCGAAGGTCCCGGTCATCTGGACGCACCAGGTCCTGACCGCCAACCAGATCCCGGGCGTCCTCGCCTGGAGCGGGTTCGATCCCGCGAAGTGGGGCGTGTCGGCCGCTGACGCCATCGGCGCCAAGATCAACGGCACCGGCGCCGTCGCCATCACCGAGGGCTCGTTCAACCCGACCGAGGACGGCGTCGCCGCGGCGTTCACGACGGAGATGAACGCCAAGTACCCGAACGTCAAGGTCCTCAAGCCGCAGGAGGAGGGCTTCGATCCCCCCACCGCGATCGCCAAGGCGGTCTCCATCCTCCAGGCCAACCCGGACGTGGTCGGCGCCCTCTCGACGACCGGCGCGGGCCCCGTGACCTGGGGCGGCGCGGCCGACCAGACCGGCCGCACCGTGTACTCCATCGGGCCGGACATGACCCGCCCCAACATGGACCTCGTCAAGGCCGGCAAGGTGTTCGCGCTCGCGGCCCAGCCAGGCTACGAGGAGCACGAGCAGGCGGTCGACCTGATCGCCCAGTCGATGTGCGGCAAGACCGTGCCGTACGCCAACGAGCTCACCACGGCCATCGTCCAGGCCGACGGCCTCGCCCCGTACTACAAGATCGTGGACGAGGAGACCCCGTACACGCCCGCGCCGACCCCCAGTCCGTCCTGATCGAGCGAGCGGGCGCGTCGGCGGCCACGCCGCCGTCGCGCCCGCCCACACCCAACCCGACGACAGACAAGACGAGGCACCCGTGACCGTAACGCTCGGTACCCCGCATGCTCACTCGACCAGCGACTTCGCGTTGGAGATGGACTCCATTGTCAAGACATTCGGCGGCGTTCAGGCGCTCCGAGGCGTCTCCATCCAGGTCCGGCGCGGCGAGGTCCACGGCCTGATCGGCCAGAACGGCGCCGGCAAGTCGACGCTCATGAAGATCCTCGACGGGTACTACCCGGCGGGGTCCTTCGGGGGCAGCATCAAGGTTGCTGGAAACGAGGTCCGCCTGGCGTCGCCCCGCGACGCGCAGGCAGTCGGAATCGCGATCGTCCCGCAGGAGACCACGGTCGTCGAACCTCTGAGCGTCGCCGAGAACATCATTCTGGGCGAGCTCGCGCAGCAGCAGACCCGCCTGTTCGCCCGGAACCGGTCGAGCGAGCGCGCCAGGGCGTTCTTGGGCGAGCACCATATCCCGCTCGACGCCGACGCCAAGGTCGCGACTCTGAGCATGCACAAGAAGCAGCTGGTCATGATCGCGCGCGCGCTCTACACGCAGCCGCAGGTCCTCGTGCTCGACGAGCCGACGTCGTCCCTTACCTCGGACGAGATCGAGAACCTGTTCGCGATCGTTCGAGGGCTCCGGGAAGAAGGCCTGACCTGTCTCTTCATTACCCATAAGCTCGACGAGATCCTCTCGCTCTGCGATCGCGTGACGATCCTGCGGGACGGGCAGACGGCAGGCGAGTACGCCCGGGCCGACTTCGACGCGGACCGCCTCATCACCGACATGATCGGGCGCAAGCTCGGGGACCTATATCCGCCGCGCCCGGCGCTCGCCGACGATGCTCCCGAGGTGCTGCGCGTCGAGGGGCTCGCCATCGAGAACCCGCGCATGCCCGGCTCGGAGCTGCTGCACGACGTGAGCTTCACACTTCACGCGGGCGAGATCCTGGGCCTGGGCGGCCTCGTCGGGTCCGGCCGCAGCGAGCTCGTGACCGCGCTGTACGGTCAGACGCGGATCATGCGCGGCACGGTCACCCTTGAAGGCAAGGTAATCCAGCCGAACGGTGCCAAGCAGGCGATGGCCGAGGGCATCGGTCTCGTCACCGAGGACCGCAAGGCGGAAGGCCTGCTCTTCAACCTCAACATCCGTGAGAACGTCACGCTCAATATCCTCAGCGGCATTTCGCGCGGGATCCTCCTCGACCGCGGCCACGAGCGCCAGGTCGCTCGCGACACGGTGCACGACCTGTCCGTGGCCGCACCGTCGACCGCCACGAAGGTGGCCAACCTGAGCGGTGGCAACCAGCAGAAGGTCGTCATCGGGAAGGTCCTCCTGCCCAAGCCCAGGGTGCTGCTGCTGGACGAGCCGACCAAGGGCGTGGACATCGCCTCCAAGGCGGACATCTACCGCCTGATGACGGTGCTTGCGAAGTCCGGAGTCGCCCTCATCTTCATCTCATCGGAGTTCCCCGAGCTGCTCGCGCTCAGCCACCGCGTGGTCGTCCTGGCCGGCGGCACGGTGCGCGAGACCCTGCCCGGCGCCTCGACGAGCGAGAATCGCCTGATGCGGTCGGCGATGCGCGTAGACGAGCTCCCCGACGACGCAGCCGAGCCGGCCTGACCGATGAGCACCATCCGGGTATGTGGCGGGTCGCTCTCGGTGGACAGCGACCCGGAACGCGGGTTCGCGATCTCGGCGATCGTCGACGGCGTGAGCGGCGCCAACGCCCTCTGGCAACGGACAGGGTTCGTCCCCGGTGAGTTCCGGCGGGTCCTCGGCCCGTCCGGCGAGCCGTCCATCGAGACGTTCGTGGACCTGTTCTCGGGCGGCTGGTTCGAGATGTTCCCGACGACCGGCTACTCGGGCACCGTCCAGGGATCCACCGGCTTGGCCGTCTCGCTGCTGCACGGCGAGGTCATGCGCCTCCCGTGGGAGTTGACCGCCCACGACACCTCCGTCGTCGAAGCGACCGTGACGACGATCCGGACCCCGTTCCGCCTGACCCGGCGGCTCGAGGTCCAGGGCGACGAGCTGATCGTCACCGAGCGGGCAGAGAACATTGCACCCGTCCCCGCGCCGTACGTGTGGGGCCACCACCCCTGCTTCGACCGTGCGACCTTCGCCGGCGGCCGGTTCGAGCTGGACGCGGCCTCCGCGGAGGTCCCGGCTCCCGTGTTCGACCGGGGCCACAGCTCGCTGGTTCCGGGCGCGCCCTTCGCGTTCCCCGTCGCACCGATGCTCGACGGCGGCGTGCGCGACGTCGCGTCGATCCCTGAGGCGCCCGACGGCCGGCATGAGCAGACGACCGTCGTCGTCCGGCGGGGTGGCGTCCGGATCACCGCGCCCCGGATCGGCCGAGCCTTCACACTGACCTGGGACGAGCGCGACTTCCCGCACGTCCTGCTGTGGCAGGACTACCAGGCGCCAGATGCGGCGTTCTGGGGAACCTGCGACACCTTCGCGGTGGAGCCTTCGTCCGCGCCCGGGCGCTCGCTCGACGACGCGGTGGCGGCCGGTGCCGTCAAGCTGCTCGCGCCGGGCGAGGCAGCGAACCTGACTATGCGCGCGCGATGGGGCGCCATCGACGAGGAGCCAACCGCGGCTTGACCCGCCGACGCCCGTGGAATATCAGCGGTCGACTGCGAGCACGCCGCGGGCGGGCGGCGCCGCGCCCGGCCAGACATGGCGCGGACCGCCAGTCGCCGGCCCTCTAGAGCCTCGAGAGCAGGCCGCCGTCGATCATGATCGGCGATCCGGTGACGAAGGACGCCTCGGGCGACACGAGGAACAGGATCCCTGCCGCGATCTCCTCGGGCTGTGCCGCGCGACCCAGCACGCGATCGTCGCTCACGAAGCCGCCGTCGGCCAGCGTCTGCCCGAGCGCCTCGGAGTGCTTGTGCGCCATCGCGGTGTCCACGCCGCCGACGATCAGCGAGTTCACCCGGATCCGGTCGCGGGTGTAGTCGAGGGCCATTTGGCGCGACAGCGCGACGATCGCGCCCTTGCTGGCCGCATACGCGGCGACGCGCTCCATGGTGGCGTAGGCGTGGACCGATGACACGTTGAGGATCGCGCCGCCGCCGGCGGCGCGCAGGTGGGGGATCGCCTCGTGGCAGACGAGGTAGACGCTCTTGAGGTTCGTGTCGATGACCGCGTCCCACTCATCCTCGGTGCAGTCCTCGACGCCCCGGAACAGGAACATGGCCGCATCGTTCACGACGATGTCGAGGTGGCCGAACCGCCCGACCGCATCGCGCACGAGACGCTCGACCTCCACCCGCTGGGACACGTCCGTCTGGATGAAGGCCGCGACAAGCCCCTCGCCCGCCAGTTGCTCGACGAGCGCATCGCCGAGCTCCTTCCGACGCCCCGCGCCGACCACGAGCGCGCCCTCGCGCGCCAAGAGGACCGCGGTGGCGCGCCCGATGCCGGACGTGGCCCCGGTAACGATCGCGACTTTGCCGGCGACCCGACCGCTGCCGGCCGTCTGGCCGCTCATACGGGCTGCGCCCGTCGACGCAGCGAGTCCAACGAGACCGACGCCAGCATGATCACTCCGATCACCACCGTCTGCCACCACGGGTCGATATGGACGACCACGAGGCCGCTTGTGATCGTCTGCAGGATCGCCAGGCCGATGAAGGTGCCGATCATCGTGCCGCCACCACCGAAGAGGCTCGTGCCGCCGACGACGACGGCGGCGACCGCGGAGAGCTCCCAGCCGCTGCCGGTGGTGATCGTCGAGCTCCCGAAGTGGATGATCGAGAGGATGCCCGAGATCCCGGCGAGCAGGCCGCTGGTGACGAACAGGATCGACTTGACGCGCAGTGTCTTGACGCCAGCGATCCGCGCGGCGTCGGCGTTCCCGCCGGTCGCGCAGATGATCCGGCCGAAGTTCGTGCGCCCGATCACGAAGTGGCCGATGACGATGAACACGAGCAGGAGCACGACGCTGAACGAGATCGCCGCATCGACCTGGCTGAACTGGGTGAGCGGGAGATTGTGGACCGGGCGGGCGCCGCACAGCCACGTGGCGAGCCCGCGGGCCATGCCGAGCATCGCGATCGTCGCGATGAACGACGGGATCCGCGCTCGCAGGACGAGCGTGGCGTTGATGAGGCCGACGAGGCACCCGACCGCGAGCCCGATCGCCATGGACAGGACCGGGTCCAGGTTGCCCTGGGTCATGAGCAGCGCCGCAACGATGGAGGTCAGGCAGGCCGTCGAGCCGACCGACAGGTCGAACTCGCCCGCGACGATGAGCATCGTCTGGCCGACCGCGACGATGCCCGCGAAGGCCATCGCCTGGACGATCTCGTAGAGGCTCGCGGGGCGCAGGAAGGCCGGGTTCATGAACCCGAAGACAACCACGATCACCACGAGCACGAGGAGCCGCTTCATCTCGGGCGCGCGCACGACTCCAAGCGCCCGGACCCCCAGGGGGGATCCTGGTGCCGGGAGCCGAGAGACGCTGCTGAGTGCGTTCACGTCATGCCTCGCTTCCGCTGAGGAGCCTTGGACCGACGACAGGATTGCGCAGGGTGCCGATGCGATCGACCGCGACCTCCACGATGTCGCCCTCGCGCAGGTAGCGCGGTGGCTTCATCGAGTGGCCCACGCCCGCCGGCGTGCCGGTCAGGATGATGTCGCCCGGTCGCAGGGTACATAGCGACGAGAGATAGACCAGCAGGTGCGCCACGGTGAAGATCATCTGCCCAGTCGAGGCACTCTGTAGGGTCTCCCCGCCGATCACTGTGGAGATCGACAAGGTCTGCGGGTCGCGGACGGTCTCGCTCGTCGCCATCCATGGCCCGATCGGACAGAACGTGTCCGGAGTCTTGCCCGTCATCCACTGGGCGACCCGCAACTGAATCGTCCGGGCGGAGACGTCGTTGCCGATCGTGTAGCCCGCCACGGCCGCCAGGGCGTTGTCCGGGGTGAGGGAACGCGCCGTGGCCCCGATGACGACTGTCAGCTCGCCCTCGTAATCGACCGCAGGATCCTCCGCGAGCAGGACGATCGGGCCGCCGGGATCCTGGATCGCGCTCGGGAACTTCGCGAAGATCTCGGGGAATGGCGGCGGGGCGATGTTCGCCTCGGCGGCGTGCAGCCCATAATTGACGCCGACGCAGATGACCTTCTCGGGCTGCGGGACGGGCGCCAGCAGGCGAAGCGAATCCACAGGCACGGGCTCCCCGAGGACCAGCGGCTGTGAGTCGCTCCATCCGGCCGCCGCCAACGCGGCCACGCCGATCCGGGAGGCGTCCTCGGGCAGCGACATCCCCGACGTATCGATGGGACGGACCGTCGAGCCCTCCACGACACCCAGGTGGACGCCGTGCTCGTCGCCGTATCGCGCGATCAACATGTCAGCGGGCCTCCACACCGCGAGGGTCGATCGCTATCCGGCCCGTCCGGGGCGCTTCCCCGGCGAGGCAGGCAATCACGCCGTCGAGGACCTGCGTGCGGACCCGGCGCTCGGAGGCGCTCGAATACCAGGCGAGATGCGGGGACAGGAGGAGCCGAGGCGCTCCGAGGACCGGATCGTCGGCGCGTGGCGGTTCCGTCGCGAGCACGTCGAGTGCGGCCCCGGCGAGCCGACCGCTCTCGAGCGCCGCGCGCAGGTCTGCCTCGTCCACGAGGCCGCCGCGCGACACGTTGACGACGATGGAGCCCTCGGGCAGCAGCCCGAGCTCGCGGGCTCCGACCATGCTCCGCGTCTCGGGCGTCAGCGGCATGTGCAGCGTCAGGATGTTGGCGCGGCGGAGGAGGGCGTCGAGCGAGTCGACGCGCTCGACGCCATCGGGCGCGGCGTCGATGTACGGGTCGAACAAGACGATGTCGCGAACGAATGGCCGCAGCCGGGCCACGACGGCACGGCCGATCCGGCCGCCGCCGACGACGCCGACCGTCAGCTCGTCCAGCGGGGGAATGGGCGTCAGCACACGCCAGCCTGCGAAATCGGTGCGCGCTTGCTGGTCGGCGTCGAGGAGCCGGCGATGGACGGCGAGGATGAGCGCGACGGTGTGCGTCGCGACCTCGCTCGTGGCGTAGTCGGGCGTGTGGTAGACGATGATGCCCCGAGCGCGTGCGGCTTCGAGGTCGATGGCATCGAGTCCCGTCCCCGCCCGGCCGATGACCCGGACACCGTCGCCAAGAGCGGCGATGTGCGCCGCGGTCAGCGGGTTCGTCGTGACGATAACGGCCTCGGCATCGCGCGTGGCCTCCCGGACCTGCTCCGGGCTGTCGAGCTCCGCGAGCCGGACCTCAGCGCGTCCGCCGAGGTGGGTCTCCTCGACGGAAGTCTCCTTGATGGTCCCTCGCGCGATGACAATCATCACTGACCTCGCGCGACGAGATCGCGGGCGGCGCGATCGATGTCGGCGGCCTGCGGGAGCACGGCCTCGAACAATGTTGGGCTGTGGGCGATGGGCGCGTGCTTCGCACCCACTCGGACCACCGGGGCGGAAAGCCAGTCGAACACGTTCTCCTGGATACTCGCAGCCACCTCGGACGCGATGCTCCCGAAGAGGGGCTCCTCGGTGACGGCGACGAGCCGCCCGGTCTTGCGCACGGACTCCGCGACCGTCTCGATGTCGAGAGGCATCACCGTACGGAGGTCGATGACCTCCGCTTCGATCCCGCTCTCTGCCAGCGTCTTGGCTGCCTCCATGGCCTTGAACACGATCTGGCTGTAGCCCACGATCGTGACGTCGCTGCCGCCCCGCCGGATGGCCGCGCGGCCGAACTGCACGAGGTCCTCGTCGCCCCCGACTTCGCCGCGCGTTCCGCTCAGCTTCTTGTGCATCATGAAGATGACGGGATCCTCGCCGCGGAGCGCGGACTTGAGGAGGCCCTTCGTGTCGGCCGGCGTGGACGGCGTCGCCACGAGCAGTCCGGGCATGTGGGCGAACACGGACTCGAGGCTGTTGTTGTGCTGCGCCGCGTACAGAGCGACACCTGACGTCCCGCGGATCACTAGCGGGATCGGCGTGCCGAACATGTACCGCATCTTGGCGGCCTGGTTGACGATCTCGTCCATGGCGCCGAACGAGAAGTCGATGAAATTGAGGTCGACGACGGGTCGCATCCCGTTGAGGGCCGCCCCGACACCGGCGGCGACCATCGCCGCCTCTGAGATCGGCATGTCGCGGATCCGCTCCGCGCCGAACTCCTTGCCGAGCCCGAGCACCTGCCCGAAATGGCCCCCGCGATCGAGCAGGTCCGTGCCGAGGACGAAGATGCTGTCGTTTCTCTGCATCTCCTCCCGCATCCCCTGCTGGAAGGCCTGGGAGTACGTCACCGGCGTCATCGCGCGTTCCCCAGACCGAGCTCGAGCCCGGTCACGTCGCGTGTTGCGGATATTGGATCCGGCAAGGGCGATTCGTCGGCGAAGGCGACCGCGTCCTGGACGGTCGCGCGGGCCCTGAGGACCATCTCGTCGAACACCTCGTCATCGAGTCTGCCCGCGGCCTGAAGCGCAATCCTCAGGCGCTGGATGGGGTCCCGGGTGCTGCGCCACTCGTCGACCTCTTCCGTCGTGCGGTAGTTGATGATCTGGCCGGTGCTGTGGCCCTCGTAGCGGTACGTCCTGGCCTCGATGAAGGTAGGTCCGTCACCGCGCGCCGCCCGGTCGCGAGCTGCCGTCGTCGCACGATACATCGACACGACGTCTTGGCCATCCACGGTGTGAACCGGAAGGCCAAAGCCCTCCGCGCGCCGGGAGACGGAACCGCCGCCGGTGAGGCGCTCACTCGGCGTCTCAACCGCGTACATGTTGTTCTCGCACACGATGATCAGCGGCAGCTTCCAGACCGACGCAATGTTCACGAACTCCCACGTGCGGCCCGTGTTGGCGCCGCCGTCCCCGAAGAGCCCGACCCCGACCTGGTCCATGCCGCGCATCTTCGAAGCGAGCGACGCCCCCATCGCGATCCCGAGGCCCGCCCCGACGATCCCGTTACCGCCGAGGAAGCCGACCGATGCGTCGGCAAGGTGCATGCTGCCTCCGCGACCTCCGCGACACCCGGTCGCCTTTCCGAAGAGCTCGGCCATGAGCGAACGGGGCGCGAGACCCTTGGCGAGCGCGTGATGATGTGAGCGGTGGGAGCAGGCGAGCAGATCCTGCGGCTGGATCCCCGCCGCGATTCCCACTGCGACGGCCTCCTGGCCGATCGACAGGTGCAGGCCACCCGGGATCTTCCCGCTCATCGAGAGCCCGTCGAGCCTCGACTCGAACTCGCGGATGAGGAGCATCTCGCCCAGCCACAGGATCAGCCGCTCGGGATCGACGCCGCTGATGTCGATCGGTAGGAACTGGCGGGCCCCCACGCCCGCCGTCGGGACTTCCGTCATGTGAGAACGACCTCCCTCTCAAGGCGATGCGCGTCTTCCGACGCGGAGACGAATGCGAGGAGCAGCCTGGCCGCATCCTCCCCGTCGAGGAAGCGGTGGTCCACGTTGAGCGTCGCGATGAAGCTGTCTCGAACCGACACGATGCCGTCGGCGGCCCAGGGGCGAGGCAGGATGCGGCCGACGGTCAACAGGCTCATCTGGCCGAGCGCGATCACGCCCGTGAAGCTGTCGATCCCGAAAGTCCCAAGGTTGGAGAGCGTCGAGCGCGGCGGATCTGTGAGGTCGGCTGGCCGAAGCCGTCCCTCACGAGCGCGCGCCACGGCCGCCTCGACCTCGCCCCGGAGCGCGGCGAGGTCGAGCGCGAGGACGCCCCGGATCACCGGGATTGCGACGCCGTGGGGCGTCGCGACGGCGAGTCCGACGTCGATCGAGCCTTGCTCGCCGCGGTCGCGCAGCGCGAGTGCGAGCGCCTTGAGCATCAGATCTGTAACGCTCGGACGATCGGCGGGCTCGCTCCACCGCGCGCGTACAGCCATGATGCCGACGGCGTTGACCTCGCGGATGACTGCGAAGTGGGGGATCGTCCGCCATGACTCCGAGACCTTCGATGCGATGAGTTCACGGTGCTTGCCGGCAGCCGCGCTGCCCGGGGGCGTCGCCGCGGGGCCCGCCGACTCAACCGGCGTGGACCCGGCAGGGCTCGGCGCGTCACCGAGAGCACCGGCTTCCTCGCGCTCGCGAGCTAGCCTGCGCTCGCGGGGGCTCATGCGGTTGGGCCCGCGGATGTCGGCTGCGCCCGCAGAGGTTGCATCGCCGGGCAGGCCGGCCACCTCGGCCACGGAGTACAGCCTCCGTTCGGGGGCGGTCAGGGGCGCCGCAGCTGACGTCGCGCCGAGGTCTGTGTTCGAGAGGTCACCCTCCTCGAGGATGTGGGTCATCTCGGTGCCCACCGGCACGACCGCTCCGGGCTGGAAGAGGAGCTTCCCGACGACGCCGGCCGCCGGGCTCTCGACTTCCATCGTCGACTTGTCTGTCTCGATCTCCATGATCGGCTCGCCGGCCGCGATGGTCGCGCCAGCGGACTTGAGCCACTGCAGCAGGAGCCCCTCGCTCATGGCGACCCCTAGCGCCGGCATCACGACCGCCTTCACATGCACCTCCCGCTGGGGCGAGCGGCCCGCACGTCTTGGACCGTCTTCCGATCGCAGGATGCACGCTCGAACCTTGGCAAGTCACGATACTTCATATACTATCTTCGGGCAAGATGATTCCTTGTCGCCGAGCGGCGAAATGACGGCCCAGCGGCTAGAATCAGCCCAACGCAATGCCTTGAACGTTCGCTACGGTGATCCTGGTGACAACCACGCCGCTCGCTCCCTCCACTCCCGAGACGGTCTCACTGGGCGTCCGCACCTACAAGGCAGCGATCTACGAGACGCTGACGCGGATGATCGGCGAACTCGAGTTGCCTCCGGGGAGCCGCCTAGTGGAGGCCGACCTCGCCGCCCGATTCCAGACGTCGAAGACGCCTATCCGCGAAGCGCTCCTGCTCCTCGAATCTGACGGCCTCGTGAAGCTGGAGCCGTATCAGGGGGCTTCGGTCACCTGGCTCTCGCTCGAGGAGTTCGAGGAGCTCATCTACATCCAGGACGCTTTGGAGCAGCCCGCCCTCCCGAGGATCGTGGAGAGGATTACCAGCCGACAGCTCTCGGACCTCGCGCGGATTGTGCGGCGCCTCGAACGACATCGCGCGGAGCACAACAGCCGCGGATACCTCGAGGACGGCGCAGTGCTTCACGAGAGGATGTTCGGCGTTGCGGGGTTCCCACGCCTGGTGCACGTCGTGATGTCGCTGATCCTCCACCCGACGAGACGCTACGAGCGCGCCTTCATGCACCAGTTCGACGACACTTGGGACATCGAGCTCGGGATCACGAAAGGTCGGTTCGAGTTCGTCCGCGCGGGCGACGCGGAGATGGCGGCGAGATGTGTTCGTGAGGGTCGCGTCGCGATGCTCGACCTCATCCGGGAGCGCCTGGACGATCCGGCGGTCGCCCCCTTCCTCGCGCCCCGGACCGAGCCTGTGACGCATCGCGTGGCGCGCCATCGAGTGGGAAGCATGGTCGCCCCGGCGACCGCCAACGGAGGGAATGGCGCCGCCTGACGGACGATCCAGGGCGTCAGGCGCCAACTTCGGAGACCCGGGCGCGCGTGTCCTCCCAAGTGCGGACCTCGTCGCGCAACACCGCGCCGTGGCCCGGGCGGTCGGCCGGTCGGAGGCGTCCGGACTCGAACACCGGCAAGCCGTCGACGAGTTCACCGTACCAGCCGAAGTAGTAGGCGCGGACCATCTCCTGCACGAACGCGTTCGAGGCGTTGAGGCACAGGTGGACGCCCACCGCCAGCGTGACCGGCCCGGTGCAGTCGTGTGGCGTGAATGGCCGGAGGTGGAGCGCTGCGAGGTCCGCGATCTTCCGTGAGGGTGTCACGCCGCCGACCCACGACGGGTCTGCCATGATGATCCCGACCCCCGCCCGCTCGAGGAGCTCCCGGTACGGGAACGGGCTGCCGAGGTTTTCGCTGGCGACGGTCGGGATGGCCGTTCCCCGGACAAACTCGGCCAGGACGTCGACGGAGTCCATGCGGATGGGGTCTTCGATCCACATCGGCCCGAAGGGCTCGACCGCTCGCGCAATGGCTAGGGCCCCTGGTAGGCTCCAGCGCCCATGGAGCTCGAGCGCGATGTCCATCCGGTCTCCGAAGGCATCGCGGATCCGACGGAACGGCTCCAGTCCGCGCTGCATCTGACGCGTGTTGATCCATGTGCCGGCAGTCTCGTCGGCGATCTCGTCGAAGGGCCAGATCTTCATTGCCTGGAAGCCCATCTCAAGCAAGCTCGCCGCCAGCTGCTCGGGCTCGTGCTGGAAAGCCCACAGGTCTTCATATGCGCGCCCGGCGACGGCGTCCCCGAAGAGTCTGTCGCCCGGCACCGACCGTGCCCGGCCGTACTCGGGCCCGCCGCACGTGTTGTACGCCGCGATGTCGTGGCGCGATGCCCCGCCCAGCGACTCGTAGAGGGGGATGCCCTGTCGCTTGCCCGCTAGGTCCCACAGGGCGAGGTCGATCGCGGAGGCGCCCCTCGCCTCGGCGCCGATCCCGCTCCGTCCCCAGTAGTTGTAGAGCGCTGCCCAGTGGCGCGGGATGTCTCGCGCGTCCTGCGAGAGCAAATAGGGCGCTACTGTCTCGTGGATGTAGGCGGTGACCGCCTCCGCGCCGAAGTACGTCTCGCCGAGCCCCACCAGGCCGTCAGCGGTCTCGATCTCCACGAACACGAGGTTCGGGTAGCGGCCCGCGACAAGCGTGGAGATCCGGATGATCCGGGCCGGCGACGTGGACACGTGGGTCTCCAGACGCGACCGGGCACGGGAAGTCGGCCCGACCGATGAGATACGATACATGACGGTGATGCGGGGCCGAGTGCGTCATGGGGGCGCCTCACGAGACCCGCGGGCTTCCCGGCGTTGAGGAGAGGATGATGCTGCTCATCGAGGCAAGCTTGAAGGCGTCGGGTCTCGGATTCCCGGAGGGTCCGCTCGTGCTACCCGACGGGCGGCTCGCGTTCGTCGAGGAATACAACGGCTGCGTCTCCGTCATCGAGGACGGCAACGTCAGCGTCTTGGCGCATGTGGGCGGGAATCCTAATGGCCTCGCGCTCGGCGCCGACGGCCGGATCTATGTCACGCGAGGCCGAGGCGTTGTCGGCAGTTGGCATCTGGACCCGCCCGATGCGCCGGCGATCGTCGTCGTGGACCCCGCGGACGGGTCCTGGGACGTGGTCACGACCACGGCCGGCGGACGCACGCTGCGGGCGCCCAACGACCTGTGCTTCGGTCCCGACGGGATGCTCTACTTCACCGATCCCGACGATTTCGACCCGGCCGGCGACCTCCACGGCTGGATCTGCCGCACGGGTCCGAACGGGACAGAGCTGCTCCACGAACTGGGCAACACCTTCCCCAACGGCCTGGCCTTCGACGCCGCCGGTCGCCTCGTCTGGATGGAGTCCCACACGAAGCGCGTGATCGGCGCGACGAGCGACGGGGACTGGGAGACGCTCGCGCAGCTCGCCCCGGAGACGACGCCCGACGGATGCGCCTACGCGGCAGACGGTCGCCTGGTCGTGGCGACGCTGGACACAGGTGGCCTCGACGTCGTCGAGTGGACGGCGACCGGGACCAACATCGAGCGGATCACCTGGACCGATGGCGCGGTCAACACGAACTGCTGCTTCCAGGGCAGCTCCATCTGGGTGACCGATGTCGGCGCCGGTTGGAGCGCCGCCCGCGATACAGGCAGGCTCTGGAGACTCGAGACCACGCTCGAGGGTTTGCCGCTGTAGCGAGGGTTCCATTGGCGCGTGCGCCGGAGGCAATGCTCTCCGTCGCGGCAGGTGCCATCGGGCCTGCTGCGTCAGGTAGTCGTGTACGATCCGGCCGCCAATGAGGTCGAACTTGGCTCGCCAGTGATTATCGCTCGAGGAATTCGAGGACTGGCAGCCGCCCGTTACTCGTCGCCCTCGATTGTCATGTGTGGTGCCTCGATCGAGTCGCTGACCACCTGGCAGCAGTCGTCGATAGCCTGCGAGCCTGCGGCGACGTCGGCTCGATTGTCCCGACGTGGCGGCCGACGCAGGGGCGGCGGCGGCTTTCAGGACCATCGGCTTGGCGTGTGCGGGTCGCCTGGGCGGCCTCGCAATGGGCTCCGATTCGCGCGGTGCTCGACGATGTCGCCGCTCGGGCGTGCCCCCACCATGGAGGACATAGGGGGTGCGATCCTGTTCCTCCTATCGAACGAGGCGAGCGGGATCACAGCCGACCATGCACTCAGTCCCAGGACGTCGCGCGGGAGGGCCAAGTTGCCTCAGCCCCGCGCAGAACGCCGATACGCTCGATCGAGCAGTTCTGCCGGATGGAGGACCTCGACGTCCACGCCGAGCTCAGCGAGGCCCGCTGTGATCTGCACAGCACAGCCGGGGTTCCCCGCGAGGACGACATGGCAGCCGGTCGCGGCCACGTTGGCCGCCTTCTGGCGCATCAGCCGGTCGGCGCCCGCCGGCTCGAACAGGTTGTATAGCCCCGCCGATCCGCAGCATCGGTCGCCGTCGGCGATCTCGACGACCTCGAGGCCGGGGACCTGCCCGAGCACGGACCTCGGCGCCGCGAAGATCCGCTGGGCATGGAGCAGGTGGCAGGGGTCGTGCAGCGCGACCCGTGCGACTGGGGAGCCCGCCGGCTGCTCGAACCCCTGCTCGTCCAGGAACTCGAGGAGGTCTCGGACGCGACTCGCGACGTCGGGTCGGTCGATGAGTTCGCCGTACTCCTTCATCTGTGCGCTGCAGCCGGCCGAGTTCACGACAATCCAATCGGCGTCCGCGAGGGCGAAGGCCGCCGCGTTCTTCGCCGCCATCCGGCGGGCCGCACCCAGGCTGCCGTAGTGTGCCGTCAACGCGCCGCAGCACGTCTGCGGCGGGACGACCACCTTCCATCCATTGCGGGCCAGCACCCGAACCGTCGCCCGGTTGATCGGGCGGAACCAACTGTCCTGGATGCACCCCGTCAGAACTGCGACGGTGCCACGCGCGTGGCCCTTGGGCAGGGTCACGGCCGGGATCGGCCGGGCGAGCTCGCGCAGGCTGACGCGCGGGACGAGTCGCCGCAGGCGCGGCGGCAGGAACGGCCGGACGAACGGGAGATAGGCGCTCAGGGCGGTGATCGCCCACTTGTGATCGAGGAGGATGTCCAGGCCGAGCACGCGAACCAGGCGCGCCCGCCTCGCCCGGACCGCCATGACCTCGGCCTTGGCTCCGTCGAGCAGCCGCCCGTACGGGACGAGCGACGGGCAGGCGTCCTCGCACGCCCGACACCCGAGGCAGAGATCCATGTACCGGCTGAACGTTGCGTCCACCGCCGCGCGGCCCTCCGAGACGGCCCGCATCGCCGCGATTCGGCCACGCGGGGAGGCCGTCTCGTCACCGGTCAGGCGATACGTGGGGCAGTGCGGCAGGCAAAGACCGCATCCGACGCACGACGCGATGTCCCGGTCTGTCGGTGCGTCATGCGTCAGCCAGCCGGCGACGGCGCCTGGCTCGGCGCCGAGGAAGCGGACGCCCGCCGGCAGTTTGGAGCTCATGACCCGTCCCAGAACCGTCCGGGCGCCATGATCCCGACCGGGTCGAATGCCGCCTTGATCCGCTCCTGAATGGCCCACGCCCCCGATCCCCTTCGCGGTCCGCCTTGGCCTAGGCCTCCGGGTCCGCAGATCACCGGCGCCACACCGCCGAACGCCGACACAGCGGCGCGGAGCTCGTCGAGCGGCCGGCCAGCTGATGCGATGCCGGCCCAGAGAATGCCGACGCCCGCAAGAACGCCCCACGGCGCGCTGACCAGGCGTGTGAGCTCCACCAGCGCCGAGGGAACGACGGCCGCCTCCACCGTCACCGCCACGTCGAGCCACGGCTGCCTCGAGGGAAAGGCCACGTCGTCGAGCACGAATGTGCCGCCGAGCAGCCGGGCGACCGCGCGGCTCTCGACCTCGACGTCCTCCGGCCAGCCCTCGAGCCGGACTTCGATCGAGTCGGGGGTCGCCAGCACCCCGCAAGCGAGGGGCACAGCCGCGACGACAGCCGCCGCCTGCCGGACCGTCCCCGAGGCGATTACCGTCCGGCGCGCCAGCGGACGCGGACGGAGCCGCAGGTCTAGGCTCGTAAGCACCCCTAGGGTTCCGAGGGAGCCGACCATGAGGCGGGGCAGGTCGTACCCGCTCACGTTCTTGATCGTGTGGGCGCCACCGCGAATGAGCCGGCCCTCACCGGTGGCGAGCTCGATGCCCAGGATCCAGTCGCGGACGGGCCCGACGCGGAGCCGTCTCGCCGATGAGGCACCCGAGGCAACGACCCCCCCGATCGTGGCCGCTGGGTCCGCATCGACGGGCCACTCCTGGTCATGCTCGGCGAGGATCGCGTCCAGCTCGCCACACGTCATGCCAGCCTCGACGGTCGCCACCAGCTCCGCGGGGTCGTAGCTCAGAACCCGCGAGAGTCGCCCGACCGAGACCTCGGCGTCCACCACCGTGGGGTTGCCGCGGTCGAGGTGCGTCCGCCCGCCGACGGGCAGGAGACGCCGGCCGTCGGCCGATGCGGCCCGCAGGAGGTCGACCAGCTCCGCTGCGGAGCCAGGCGTCAGCGTCTCCACGATCCGGCCTCGTCCGGGGCGGCGCCGGCGGCATGGCCTGCCGCGGGCCCGTGCGACCGGCCGACGTCCGAGAGGATCTTCCCGGGGTTCATCGTGCGCACCGGGTCGAAGGCGGCGCGGACGTCGTCATTCAGGTCGAGATCCGCCGCGGAGAACATGAGCGGCATGAAGTCCCGCTTCTCGAGGCCGATGCCATGCTCGCCGGAGATCGATCCGCCCATCTCGAGGCACGCCCGGACGATCCGTTCGCCTGCGGCCAGAACGTGTTCCAGGGCGCCAGGCGACCGACGGTCGTACATGATCAGCGGGTGGAGGTTGCCGTCACCGGCATGGACGATGTGGGCGATGATCAGGCCCTCGTCTCGCGCCACCACGCGAACTGCTGCGAGGGCCTCGACGAGCCTTGTCCGCGGGACGACCACGTCGTACTGGAGGAAGTCCGGTGCGATACGCGTGATCGCGCCGTGCGCGGACTTGCGCCCCTTCCACAGTCGGGCGCGATGCGCTGGATCGGAGGCCGCCTGGATCACGGTGGCTCCGTGGCTCCTCGCGATCTGCTCAACTGCTTGTCGCTGCCGATCCACGCCGCCCTGCAGCCCGTCCAGCTCGATGAGGACCACGGCCTCGGCGTCGACTGGGTAGCCGGCGTGGGCGAAGTCCTCGACGACGCGAACGATCGCCCGGTCCATCAGTTCGATCGCAGCGGGCGTCAGGCCGGCGGCGATCACTTCGGACACAACCCCGGCCGCGTCATCCACGGTTGCGAAGCCGAGCATGAGTACCTGGACCGCCTCTGGGAGCGCCGTGAGACGAACGCAGACGGCCGTGATGACCCCGACCGTTCCCTCCGACCCGATGATGACGCCGCGGAGGTCGTACCCGCCGGCTTCCGGCCCCTCGCCGCCGAAGCTTTGGACGGTGCCGTCCGCTAGCACGAGCTCGACTGCGAAGATGTGATTCGCGGTCACCCCATAGGCGAGGCAATGGGGCCCGCCTGCGTTGGTGGCGACGTTGCCGCCGATGGTCGAGCTCGCCTCCGACGCGGGGTCGGGCGCGAAGGTCAGGCCGAGCGGGGCGAGGCGCCGCTTCAAGTCCAGGTTGAGCACTCCAGGCTCGACCCATGCGAGCCGGTCCTCGGGCCGAATCTCGAGGATCCTTTGGAGACGCGTGGTGACGATCACGAGGGATCCAGGCAGCGGCGTCGATCCGCCAGCGAGACCCGTGCCCGCTCCTCGAGGAACGACGGCAAGGCCGCGGCGGCGGGCGATCCGCACGCAGGCCACCACCTGCTCGCGGTTCGACGGGATGGCGACCAGTTCGCAGGAACCCTCGAGCATGGAGGCGTCCCGTCCATACAGGCGCAGGGCCAGCGGGTCCGACAACACCGCGCCGCTGCCTAGGATCTCCTCGAGGTCCCGTCGCGCCGCGGCGATCATGGCAGCACGGCCATCGGTCGGGCCAGAAGGAGCGCCACCGTCGACGGAGGGCGCCGCTTTCACCGAGGGACCGCCAAGCGCCGATCGGCGCCCCGTTCGTCAGCCACGCGCCCGACCACGGTAGCGTGATGCTGGGTCCATGCCGGCGAGCTCCAGCGCGACGTCCACGATCATGTCCTCCTGCCCGCCGACGACCCGTCGACGCCCGAGCTCGAGCAGGATCTCCCGGACGTCCACGTCGAAGCGCGCTGCAGCGCGCTCCGCGTGGAGCAGGAAGGACGAGTAGACGCCCGCGTAGCCGAGGGTCAGCGTTGACCGATCGACCAGCTGGGGGCGCCGCATGATAGGCGCCACAACGTCCTCGGCCACGTCCATGATGCCGAACAGGTCGACGCCGGTCTGGTAACCGACACGCTCGCTCACGGCGACCAGGACCTCAGTTGGGCAGTTCCCGGCACCGGCGCCCAGCCCACGGCTGCAGCCGTCCACTTGGTCCACGCCCTCCTCGAGCGCCCCGATGGAGTTGGCGACCGCGAGCGACAGGTTGTTGTGGGCGTGGACGCCGACCTGCGTCGTCGGGCGGAGGCGCGCCTTGAGCTCCGCGACCCGCGCCCGGGCATCATGCACCGTCATGGCGCCCGCGGAATCGACCACGTATACGCAGTCCGCGCCGGCATCCTCCATGATCAGCGCCTGGCTGGCGAGTTGTTTGGGCTCGATCATGTGGGCCATCATCAGGAAGCCCACCGCCTCCATCCCAAGGCGCTTGGCCATCCCGATGTGCTGGACGGCGATGTCCGCCTCGGTGCAATGGGTCGCGATCCGCGCCACGGACACGCCCAGCGCTTGCACCTCCTGGAGGTCGTCAGCGACGCCGATGCCCGGCAGGAGAAGGGCGGCCAGCTTCGCCCGGTGCACGACCTGCGCCGCCGCCTTGATGATCGCCCGCTCGTCGACCTTCGAGAAGCCGTAGTTGAACGACGAGCCGCCGATGCCGTCGCCGTGCGAGATCTCGATGACCGGCACGCCGGCGCGATCGAGGGCCGAGGCGACCGCAGCGGCCTGCTCCGGCGTGAACTGGTGCGCGACGGCGTGGGACCCGTCGCGGAGCGTCGAATCCGTTAGGCGGTAGCGCCGCGCCGCGCTCGGCTGCTCGACGGTCTCAACGGCATCCTGGCCGGCATCCTGCATACTCATGCCGCGGCTCCCGGCGCCGCGGTGGCGGCGAAGCGATCGACGGCCAGCACCTCGCCCACCCGCACCGCGGAGGCCGTCATGATGTCAAGGTTGCCGGCGTACGCGGGCAGGAAGTCGCCCTGGCCGGTGACCTCGAGGAACACCGTGACCCGGCCCGCGGCCATGCCGCCTGGCGTGTTGAATGGCCCATCGTCGAAGACCGGCGGCGACTTCAGGCGGTACCCGGGGACGTAGCCCGAGACCTCCGCGACGATCGCCTCGATGGACGCCGTGATGGCGCTGCGGTCTACGTCCTCCGGGAGGGCGCAGTACACGGTGTTGCGCATCAGGATCGGGGGCTCCGCGGGGTTGAGCACGATGATGGCCTTCCCGCGGGCAGCGCCGCCGATCGCCTCGAGGCCTCTAGCGGTCGTCACGGTGAACTCGTCGATGTTCTGCCGCGTGCCAGGTCCCGCCGATCGAGAGGATATCGTCGACACGATTTCCGCATACGGGACATCCGTGACCCGGGTGACGGCGGCCACGATCGGGATGGTCGCCTGCCCGCCGCAGGTGATCATGTTCAGGTTCGGTCGATCAAGGTGTTCTCGCAGGTTGACCGGTGGAACGACAGACGGCCCGATCGAGGCGGGCGTGAGGTCGATCGCGACGATCCCGGCGCTCGCGTAGTCGGCTGCGTGACGAGCGTGGATTGCCGCGGACGTCGCCTCGAAGACCACAAGGACGCCTAGGCGGGCACGATTCGCGAGCAGCCAGGGAACGCCGTCCGCGGACGTCTCCATGCCCCATTGGCGAGCCCTCGCGAGACCCTCCGAGGCTGGATCGATCCCGACCATCACGACTGGTTCGAGGAGGGACGAGCGGAGGAGCTTCCGCGCCAGGTCGGTCCCGATATTCCCGGATCCGACGATCGCGATCGGTATGCGGCCCACTCTCGCCTCCGTCACTCGTTCACCGTCCCGCGTCGGCCCTCGTCCGGATCGTCGCCCCGGCTGACACGTGCACATGGTACGCTCCAACGGCCCAGAAGCTGGGCGATTTTGGCATATCAGATATCGCAGAATTGAAGAGCCCGCCTACCGCTTGCAGCCCGGGCGTGCTTGGGACCGCCTCCTCAGGGTGGCGGCACATTTTCTTGGCTCGCCCGTCTTCGCGATCCACTAGCACGTCTCGTAGGTCATGATCCTGTCCTCCTCCGGGGGATCGTGACTGTTTCTCCGCCGACTCCGCCCCGGGGCGGAGTCGGCGGACGCCACCCACCGGATCCGCGCCCTGACCGATACCGAGCGAGTCCCGGTCACCGCCATGGTGAGAACGTCGCCCCCGCCAGCAGCATCGCCCGTCAAGGCGACCGCATCGTCCGTGTGGGCGACGCGGACGCGGCCGCGTTCCGCGACCTGACCGGAGCCGAGCGAATCGTCCCGATCTGCGAGCCCGTCGCCCCGTCGGCCGAGTTCGCCAAGCGCAAGGCGAAGCACATCCGCAGAGCCCTGCTCTTGGGCTAGGCGCCGCCGGCGTCATCCCGGCCGGCCTGACGGGCCCGCTCGAGGCGGCGATCAGGGCGAGCTCCGCGCCGAGGCGTGGCGTGCCCGATGCGGCGGCCGCGCAGGAACGCCGCCGCGCCCGGCCCCAGCGAGAGGAACGCGGTTCTCGGCCGGCGTCCGCGGGCGAAGGGCCGGGACGGCGCTGCCGCCGCGCGGCCGCGTGGGCGTCGACGAGGCTTGTCTCGCCCGGGCCGACGAGCCGGCGCCGCGTGATCTCCGAGCCGACGGCGGAGACGACGAGGTTGCCGCCGGCGACCAGGAGGTCGACCCTGGGGCCGATGAACACGCCCGGCACCTGAAGCGGGCCGCCCGAGGTGGAGGGTGATCAGGCGGGCGACGAGGGCAGGCGTCCGAGTAGGGCTCGCTCGGCAGGCAAGGCCGACGTCTCGGGGTGGATGGCGCCGTTGACCTCGGCGCACCAAGCGGCCGCGGCCGCGTTGCAGAATACGCGGGGCCCAAGACCCGGCGCCGACGGAGATCCGGAGCGATCGGCAGGACCTGGCGCGAACGGAGGACCTGCGACGCGGAGAGCCATTATCTCTGGACCGGATTCGGGTGTCTGGCGTAAGCTCGGACCAGGAAACGGGCCGCAGCGGCCGTCTACGGCGCTCAGGGCCTTCGCGCCTACAGCAGATAACTTAGGCGTTTTCGCTCGGGCCGCCACGCTTGGCGCACAGCGCTCGCCGCGGGAGGCTTACGAAACAGCTGCTCTACCGCTGAGCTATGTCGGCGCGGAGAGCAGTCTAGCAGCCCGGTTCGTGCACGGCGACCACCCCGACGGGCGTCCCCTGTGAAGTTTCACGCCGGCTTCACCCCGCAACAGTTGTCGTCGGCGCTCGGCCGATCACACGCCCTGGCTCCAATCGCAAGGCGGCCGCCGGCGGCGCACGCTGCTGGACCTGGACATCGCCGGCCAGCCTCCCGATCCACGAGACGACGCCAGGCGCCCGCAGCCAGACCTCGTGGGCAGAGGGGCGCCCGCGTCAGCGGCGGTCGGGAGACGGTCGCGGGACGCCCCTGGCCCGGGACCTCGACGCCGACCAAGTCGACGAGCACCAGGCCCTCAGCCCTTGATCGCGGCGCTCAGGCGCTGGCCGCTCAGGAGCATGCGCTGGAAGACGAGGAACAGGGCGATCGGGATGGCGCTCGAGATGGTCAGAGCGGCGATGAAGATCGCGAGGTCCGTCGTCGGCTGGAGGGTCGGCAGGCGGACAGAGCGGCTGCGTGTCCGGGTCGCGCAGGATTCAGCAGCGGCCACAGGTAGTCCTTCCGGGTGGCGATGACGGCGCACACGCTGACGACGCCGACAATCGGCCAGGACATCGGGAGCACGACTGACCAGAAGAGCCGGAACGGGCCGGCGCCGTCGACCCGCGCCGCCTCGAAGACCTCGTGGGGCAGGTTGTCGAAGAACCGCTACTTGAGCGTCGAGAGGAAGTCGAGCAGGCTGGTCATATCGGCGGGCGCGATGTCCGTGTAGGGCGGCATCTTGTCGCGCGGCTGGAGGATCTGGTGCTGGATCTCGGCGCTCCCCAGTCGCGCCGCGACGTGGGTCAGATCTGGCCCGGCTGTACCCCCGCTGCCATTGACCAGGTGGCATGCCGCACAGCCCTCGAGCTCGAAGACGTGGAGGCCAGCCTTCTGGCTTGCCGTCAGCGAACCGCTGGCCGTCAGGCCGGCTCCTGCCGCGACCGGGGCGGGGGCCGTCGCGCCCTGGTATGTGAGCACGCCCACCGCCACGACGACGAGGGCCCCGGCCAGCGTGGCGACGGGTCGGCGCCTCGGATGGCGCTCGCGGCCGCGGTCGAAGAGGGGCAGCAGCAGGAACACCAAGAACCCGACTGTGCCGGCGAGGAAGATGATCAGCGGCTCGGCCGGCCCGGACACGTACCAGAGCATCTGGAACACGTCCAGGAAGTACCACTCCGGCCGGGGGACATAGCCCACCGCGTTCGGGTCGGCGCGCGCTTCGAGCGGTGCTCCCACGGCGATGGCAAGCACCGCGACCACGAGGATGATCCCCACCGCGACGACCGCGTCCTTCAGCAGCGACTGGTAGAACGGATGGCCCGCGCTCTTCTCGGCCGCGTATTCACGGGCATAGCGGGCCTTCTTCGTCTCGCCGGGGATCTCCTCGCTGGTCGCATTTCGCCGCGGCGGCGCGGCGATCCCTTGCCGGATCACCATGAACAGGTGCAGGCCAACGAGGAGCAGCAGGGAGGCCGGCAGCACCCACACGTGGATCCCGTAGAACCGCGTGAGCGTGGCGGTCGTCATCGCCGGGCCGCCCCGCAGGAGGTTCAGGATCAGGTCCCCGACAAACGGCGCCGAGCCGGCCACGTTCGTGCCCACGACCGTCGCCCAGTACGCCTTCTGGTCCCAGGGCAGCAGGTAGCCCGTGAACGCGAACCCGAGCGTCACCAGGAACAGCAGCGCGCCGACCACCCAGGTCAGCTCGCGCGGGTACCTGTACGCCGCGTGGAAGAAGACCCGCAGGGTGTGGAGGCCGATCAGGACGACCAGCGCGGAGGCGGACCAGTGGTGCACGCCGCGGACGAGGGTGCCGAAGGCGAGCGTGTCGATGTGCTGGACGCTCTGGTAGGCGTTGTCGGCGGCAGGGACGTAGAACAGCGCGAGACTGATCCCCGTCGCGATCTGCACCAGCAGCAGGAACAGGGTCGCGGAGCCGAGCGTGTTGAGCCAGCCGACGTTGGCCGGGACGGGACGGTCCAGGAAGCCGCGGACGAGTGACTTGACGCCGAGACGCTCGTCGACCCAATCGAAGATGCCCATCGTCAGGCCGGCTCGATCAGCGGGCCCATCCAGATCTCCTGGTTGGCGACCAGGGCCCGGTAGCGATCCATGGGCCGGGGAGGGGGTCCGGCTTCCCGGGCGCCATCAGCGGTGAAGGCCCCGCCGTGGCATGGGCACAGGAACCGCTTCGCGCCCTGGCTCCAGCCCACCGGGCAGCCCATGTGCGTGCAGTGGATGTCCAGGATCGCGACGGTGTCGGCATCCGGCCGGAGGACGTAGACGGCGATCGGCGTCCACTCGGTGGCGCCCTGGACCTCAACCGGTACGGTGACCGGCAGGAGCTTGGGAACGCCGACCTGGAACCCGTCGACCGGGCCGAGCGACGTCCAGCCCGTGGCGCGCGGCGTGGGCGGCACCGAGCCGGCCTGGAGCGGCCAGCGCAGGGAGGATCGGAACGCCGGGGCGGCAGCGAGCCCGGCGATCGGGACCCCGACCGCCGCGGCCAATGCCGCCCCGACACCCGCCAAGGCCCGAATGACGAAGGCTCGGCGGGTCGCGCGGCCGCCGACGGCCGGTGAGTCTGTCACCATTGAGGGATCCATATCCGCCGAGGGCCGGAGCACGGCCTACTTGAGGCTCTTGAGATAGGCGACGATGTCGCCGACCTGCTGGTCGCTGAAGATCGTCCAGCGCGGCATCATCCGGTTAAGCGGCTGACCCGTCTCGTCCAGCCCCTTGACGATCGCATCCGCCGCGAGGGTGTCGAACTTGTCTCCGTACACCGGCGTGAGGTCGGTGAAGGTGATTGCGGGAACCTCGATCGTGTTGTTGTCCTTCGTGAACTTCGAGCCGACCCCGCCCACGCCGTGGCAGGAGGCGCATGACTGCTCGAACAGGACCTGCCCGTCGGCGGCCCCGGTCAGGACCGGCGCGACCGAGGCCGCTGCGGGCGACCCAGGTGCCGCACTCGTGGACGAGCACGCGCCGAGGGCTGCGGCGACGGAACCGGTCAGCACCAGGGCCGCCAGGTTCTTGCGCGAGAGAAACCGTCCCATCACTTCCTCCGACGTGGCTACCGTTCCTGCCGACCGGAGCCTTGGCCGGCCTGGCGTATCGAAGACCGAGACACGCGTGTTGGCGGGCCATGCCGTACGCATGAGCCACCGGCACTCGCCCCGCCTGTTTCACTCTGGCGGCCGCTCGAGGCTCTGTCAGCGTGAAACTCCGAGGCGTGCCTGCGGGTTGCCGCAGAAGGGGTGCGGGCTTCCGCAGGAGGCGTCGGCCCCGCGCTCGCGTCGGCGGCTCCGTTCGGGATTCGAGGCTCCGAGGCGTTTGATCACGCGGGCCGCGGTGCTACATTGCGTTGACTGTGATGGGACTCGAAGGGCGCGTGTTGCGGGTGCTTCTCGCGGATGACCACGCGGTCGTTCGTGAAGGAACCCGGCAAATCCTGGAGCGGGATCCGAGGATCTCCGTCGTGGGCGAGGCGTCTGACGGCCCAGGCGCCCTCGCCCTGTCGGTGCGCTTGATGCCTGACGTCGTCCTGCTCGACCTGAGCCTGCCGGCGCTCAACGGCATCGAGGTGACGAGGAGGATCCTCGCCCACGCCCCGACGACTCGGGTGCTCATCCTCAGCGCCTACGACGACGTGGACTATGTCGCCGCAGCGCTTCAGGCCGGCGCCAGCGGCTACCTGCTCAAGACCGAGCATGCGAGCGAAGTAGTGGAGGCGATCATCGCCGTTGCGCGCGGCGATGCTGTGCTGCGCCGAGTCCCGGTTCGCGAGCTTGCGTCGCGCTGGGCAAATGGCCTGCGCAGGGATGTCCTGACGGAGCGAGAGATCGATGTGCTGCGCCTCGCCGCTCGGGGCAAGCGCACGCGGGAGATCGCCTCGGGGCTCGCGGTGAGCCCACGAACGGTGGAGGCGGACTTCACCCACATCTACAACAAGCTCGGGGTCTCGACGCGCGGCGAGGCCATCGCGCATGCCGCCTCCCGTGGCTGGATCAACCTCGAGCACGAGCACTCGTCGCCGTGAGCGGCTGACCAGGTGATCCGGCCCGGCGCTGCTCTCGGCATGCGTCACCACCTCGCCTGGGCCGTGCGATCGTGGCTCCCGCCGGTCGGCCGCCGCGAGTTCTGGGCGGTCCAGCTGCTCGTCGTGGCGATCGCCGGGGGGCACTCGCTGCTCGATCTGGGATGGCTGCGGCTGTCCGACGCCTTCGTCTCTCCGATCCCGACCACGCTCTTCCTGATCCCGGTGGTGTATGCAGCCCTGAACTTCGGGTTGCGCGGCTCCGTGCTGACGGCACTCTGGGGCGCGTTGCTGACCCTGCCCAACCTGATCTGGTTCCACGTGGTCTGGCACGAGCGCCTGGCCGAAGGCTGGGAGATCATGATCGTCGTCGCGCTGGCGTTCTTCGTCGGCCGCCGGGTGGATGACGAGAAGCGCGCGCGCCACGACGCGGAGAGCCGGGAGCAGGCACGACGGGTCTCCGAGGAGAAGTTCCGCGGAGTCTTCGACCACGTCGCCGAGCCGATCCTGCTGGGCGACCGACGCGGCGTCATCGAGGAGGCCAACGTGGCGGCGGCCCGCCTGTTCGGCACGACGTCGGCCGCCCTTCACGCCAAACCACTGGCATCACTCGTCGGCCCGGACATCGCGGACGGAGAGGCGATCGGCGTTCAGGACGTGCGCCAGCTGAACGTGCCGGGCCGACCCGAGCCGGTCTGGATCGAACCGATCGTCATCCCCTTTGTCGACCAGATCGGTGAGACCCGACTCCAGGTGATGCTGCGCGACGTCACGCTCCGACACGTCCGCCAGCAGGAGCTCGAGGACTACGCGCGGCAGGTCGTGGCCGGCCGCGAGGCGGAGCGCGGACGGATCGCGCGAGAGCTCCACGATGGGCCTGTCCAGTCGCTCGTGATCCTCTGGCGAACGCTCGACTCGATCGGTGACGGCGACCACGGGGGGGCGCAGGCGGCGATCAGGGACGCGCAGCGGACGACGCGCGCCATCGCCGATGAGCTGCGCCGCTTCAGTCGTGACCTGCGGCCGTCGGTCCTCGACGACCTCGGCCTGCGGACCGCGCTGGCGGCTCAGGTCGACATGTTCGGCCAGCGGACGGGGATCGCCGCCCGGTTCAGCTCGACGGGGGCGGAGTTCCGGCTCTCACCGGAGCAGGAGCTCGCCCTCCTGCGCATCGCCCAGGAAGCGCTGAGCAACATCGACCGCCACGCAGAGGCCCGCATTGCCGCCGTCCGGCTGCGCTTCTGGCCGGACCGGGCACGGCTCACGATCGCCGACGACGGCAAAGGGATGCCCGCCGAGCCGCCCCCATCCGAGCTCCGGGCGGCTGGCAAGCTCGGCCTCATCGGGATGCAGGAGCGGGCTCGGCTCGCTGGCGCGACCCTCTCGATCGGACCGGGCCGACGCGCTGGCACGCGCGTCACGGTGGACGTGAGGAGGTAGCCTGCGGGTGCTGCCGCGGCGGCCCGCCGTGGCCGCCCCTGACCCCCGGGCGCCTGGGGTGCCGGTGCCAGGAGGAGCGTGGGGAGCACGCCGGCCAACCACACCTCGGAAGCTCTGCTGCCTCGTGCCGTTGAGGTCGTGCCGTTTCGAGGACCACGATGGGCGCTCGCGAGGGCACTTTGCGCCAGCTAACCGTCGCCGCCCCGCACGACGCTCGAGGCATCCCGGTGGTACCCCATGTCGCGGCCGAACGGCCGCTCCGGTTCGGCCTCCTGTACCTGCAGTCCCCGCCGTGGGGGGATCCCCTCGGCCGGATCCGCCGCGGCGAGGAGATGGGCTTCGACAGCCTCTGGGTCGGCGACCACCAGGCCGGGCAGTACCCCGGCCTGGTCTCATTCGGGGCTTGGACCCTGCTCGCGACGATGGGCGTCACCACTAGACCTTCATTCCAGCTCGCGGGCATCCTCCTCATCTTCACCGGGATGGTGCTCATGCACTTCGAGGGGCAGCGACAGCCCACGGGGTACGGAGTCGCGCGAGCGCATGCGCACAGCGAAGCGCAAGCGCGAACGACTTGGCCTCAGGGTCCTCGGCGCGGGACGGAATCAACCTGAGGCCGCTCCGGGAATGCCAGGGCCCATGTCACGCCTACCGACCCGAGCGTCCTCGTGTGTGCCGGCGACACGGAAACAGCTGCTCTACCGCTGAGCTATGTCGGCGTGAGCGCCAATACAGCGGATGTGTGCGTGCAGTGGCACTTCGTCGGCCCGCCGTGCGAGCGCGGCGCAGCCCCGTTCTCGGCGGCACAGCGCTCGTACAGCAGATAACTCTGGCAATCCCCGCAGGCGGCGGGGCGGGTCGGCGCCCCGCGACTCAGCGTGCGGCCCGCGGTCCAGCTTGCGCAGGGCCAATGGTCGTGGCCCGCCGACCCGCCACGGGGCATGGCAGGGTTCGTCCATCGATATCGGCGATCGGGGTTCGCGCTCCGCCGGATTGCGCCCCGGCTCCGACGTCGGGTTGCCCTCCTCCGCGTGTTGATGCCACAACCACAAGCGTGGCCCCGTCGGGCTCACACCCATCTCGTTACCGCCGACCAAGCACAGATGCTGGATCATTACGGCTCTGCCCCTGGATCTTGGCAGGCGGTGGTCGACCGCGCATAGTAATGAGGTCATGGAAGTCGTCGTTGTTGGTGCGCCCGGAAGCGGCGTTAAGGCGGCGAGTCAGTTGTTGGCCGAGCGGACCCGCGCGTCCTTCGTCGACCTCACCTCGCCGCTCGCGCCCGGGGTCGATGAGCGCATCGCAAGCCTGAACCGGTCGGTTGACACGGGTCCCAGGCTGCGACGGGTGATCGCCGCCGACCTGCTGGTCCGGGATCCGCGCATGCGAGCAGAGCTCTACGCCAGGCGTCGAGTCGCGTGGCTGAGACTGCCGCCGGATCGTCTCGCCGAACGGCTCCGGGCGGTCCGTGAATCGCCCCTGCCTCGGCGGCGCTCTCTGATCGAGTCCGTGACCTCGCACCTGGAGACATATGAGCCCTTCTACGCCGCAGGCATGGCGATCGACGGCACGCTCCCGCTGGGCGAGGCGGTTGGCCGGATCGAGACCGCGATCACTGCTGAGGAGCGGCCCGGAACGCTGATCCTGCGAGCTGCCACGGCCCTCGGCCTGCTCGAACTCGGCCAGGGAATCGTGGGGCGCAGCTTGATCCAGCTCCTCGATCGGCTGGGCGCGCGCAGGGCGCCGATCCTCACGACCGAAACAGCATGGCGCAGAATCGGGAGCCTCGTTGAGGGGCCTATCCAGGAGGCTCGGCTGCCTCTCGACGTCGTGATCCTGCCGGAGGGGCCCGCGGGCAAGGCGGCCGGACCGCTCGAGGACGCCCTGCGCGAAATGGTCCGCCGGCGCATCGCGCGAGATGACGTGATCGTTGTCCTCGGGGACGACTCGCTGCTCGAGGCCGGAGCGTTTGCCGCGGCCATCCTAATGCGCGGGGTGCACCACATCGCCGTTCCCACCACCACTCTTGGCCTGATCGATACGGCCATCGGCGGCAAGGCGGGGATCAATGTCTCCGGCGTGGGCACGAACATGCTTGGAGCTTTCCACCAGCCAGCTGGAATCGTACTCGATGTCGATCTGGTCAGATCCGAGAGCCGCCGCGAGCGCACTGCCTCCTTAAGCGAGGCCGTCAAATACGGCCTCCTTGGAGATGAGCGACTGCTCGACCTGCTGGAAGGCGCCCGCCCGACCACCGACGGGCAGGTCGTTGGCGGCGCCGACCTGCTTGAACTGGTGGAGCGCTGTGCGCTGGCCAAGGTCCGGTTCGTCCTGGCCGACATCCGCGATGAGGAGGACCGGCGCCTCGCGCTCAACCTCGGTCACACCGTGAGCCACGCGCTCGAGGCGGCGTCGGGTTACACCCTGACGCACGGCGAGGTCGTCGCTTATGGGCTCCGCGTGGCGCTCCAGATCGGCGTCGCCCTCGGGCTCACCCCGACGGAGCTCGCAGAACGGGGCAATCGGGTACTCGACCGGCTTGGGCTTGCCATCGAGCCTGCCTCGGCGTCCCCTGAAGGTGTCTGGCGCTACCTCGCCCTGGACAAGAAGCGACGAGAGGGCAGACTCCGCTGGGTGCTTGTGAACCGGGGCGGGTTCACTGTGCGGACGGATGTGCCGGAGCAGGTCGCGCGACGCGCGATCGCCGAGTCCCTCGCTGGTCGCGCTGCGAGTCCTGCCGGGACCGGCGAGCGCCACATCGAGGGTCTATCGGCACGAGACTCCTAGGTCGTTGGAGGTACGGTTGGACGCTCCGCGCCGCGAGCTCCTCGCGTGCTGTCGCCCAGCTCCCAAGTGCCTGCATCGCAGCCGCGGATGGCGAGTCAGGCTCGTCCAAGCGCGTGACGATCGTCTGTCCCGGGTCCGCCGGCGTCCCCAAGGCTCTTGAGGGAGGAGGGGTGGCCGACGAGCGGGCGGTGGACGCGTCTTCGTGCCCGCTCGGGGAACCCGAGGCGGAGGCGGAGCTCGACACGCAGCACCGTTGACGACGAACGCGCGACGCGGTTGGCGGACGGGACGGGCGCTGGACCCAGCTGATGCGTTCGGGCGCCACCGGAGGGCGACCCTGCAGCGCCGTCTGGTAGCTAGAGCGAGCCAACACTGCGACGGGGATGCTCGTTGCGGTACGCCTTTGCCGTCGCGAGGCAGCGCGCCGCGAACTCGGCATTCCCGAGGACTCGCGACCGCCTGACGTTGGGTAATTCAATCGAGCAGGGGATCTCCGGCATGGCGTCAAGGATGCTGGCAACGTCGATGCCGCCTTCGCCCACATAGGAGCGAGCCTCCCGCAGAATGCGCCTCATTTCGTCCTCGTCTGTCGGGATCTCGGCTGGGGCGTCGCAGAGATGGCAGAAATGGAAGTACTCTCGCGGAACCTTTGCCAGGTCTTCCACGCTGTCATGAGCCCTGTGAAAGTGATGGAGGTCAATCATGAGGCCCATGTTCCCCCGCGCGACGGCATCCAGTACGTCAAGCGCTCCCCTGAGGTCCCGCACTCCGGCGATGGGCACGTACTCCAGATCCGCCGTGAGCCCGTATCTGCTGGCGAGGTCGCAAACCTCGCCGAACTTCTGAACGTAGAAGGCACGATCTTCGGTCCAGATGCTGCTCAAGAGATGCTTCGCACCCAGCTCAGCAGCTGCTTCACAAGCTCGCTCGTACCTGGCCACGTCCATGCCTTCGACGACGCGCGCCAGCTCGATATCGAGCACCCTGACGCCCGTCTCCGCCATAGCGGTCTTTACGTTGCTCATCATCTCGGAGCCTGGCGTGAGAGAGAAGTCGGGCTCCCCGGGAAGGCCCATGTAGATGGGGCGAAGACTCGCGTAGTCATACCCTGCGCGACTGGCGATATAGATCTGCTCGGGCGGCGGGCAGCCCAGGACCGTCAAGTACGCCAATGAATATTGTTGTGCCATGACGTTGCTCCCTCTTCAGTACCAGGCGGCGATGCCCTGGTTGTCACCAGGGCGCGAATCGTCTCGGATGCCCTGGGTCGATCCGATGACCGTCACCTCGGCGAGCCCGCACGGGGCGGCGAAGTAGCCAATGCCCCGGCCGGGAGCCCCAGGTTCGGCCGCGAAATCAAGGAGTGCGGGTGGGACCCCTCCGGAACGGCGTCGGCTTGCGCGCGTTCGAGATGTCGACCTCGACGAACGGCAGCGAGACGTCACTGAACGCGCCGCGATATCGGCGGCCGTCCCGGCTTCGCTACTAGGCGATGGGCTGGGGCGTGGTCCGTCGGGAGGAGTCCCATGGTGGGGTACGGATCAAGGCTCGTCCGCTGGCACATTGCGGATCAGCGACAACACGCCGGCACGGCGGCCGGCCAGCTCAGGTTGGGACCGGCAATGGCCGCGTCCAGCCGCGCATGTCGATCGCCGGTCAGCGCAAGCTCTCACGGGCGAGACGCGCCTGAACGTAGCGCAGGGCCAGTCCATAGCCTTGCATGCCAAGGCCCACGATGACACCCTCCGCGATGTCCGACAGGTAGGAGTGGTGGCGAAAGGCCTCCCGCTTATGCACGTTGGAGATGTGGACCTCGACGAACGGGACGGACACGCCGCTGAACGCGTCGCGGATCGCGACGCTTGTGTGAGTGAACGCCCCCGGGTTGATGATTACGAAGGCCACGCCATCGCCGCGGGCCTGGTGGATACGATCCACGATCGCTCCCTCGTGATTGCTCTGGAAGAAGTCGATCTCCACGCCCAGGTCACCCGCTAGGTCACGGAGTTCACGCTCCAGGTCGGCAAGCGTGCCCGAGCCGTAGATGCCCGGCTCGCGCATGCCCAGGAGGTTGAGGTTCGGACCGTTCAGCACGAGAACCTTCACGGGATGCCTCCACTTCTTCGACGAGAGAACACCATTACCTCGGGATAACGCCAACCGCAGCCCGGGCGAGTGCCAGGACTGGCTTGGTGGCGACCGTGGTCGCGGCGACGTTCACTGATGCTGGCCCTCGAGCCGTGTGACAGCGTCCTCGGCGTACAAGACGCCGTCGCGGACCATCGCGTCGATGTCCGCCGACGAGTAGCCCAGATCCTCCGCCACGGCGCGGTTGTGTTGCCCGAGCAGCGGCGCCGCGCTGCGCGGGGACGTGTCACAACCCGAGAACCTGAACGGAAGATTGGGCATCGTGATCCTGCCGAGGACCGGATGCTCCTGCTGGACCAGCATCCCCCGGGCGATGACTTGCGGGTCGGCGATGACCTCGTCGATTCGCTGGACTCTGGCGCACGGCACGCGCGCGGCCCGGAGCGCCGCGACACACGCGTCCACGGATGGCTGCGCCATGGCCCACTCGCGAACGATGGCCAGGATGGCGTCGTGATGCGAGTTGCGCCCGACGAGGGTGTGGTAGCGCGTGTCGTCCGCCATGTCCTGGCCACCCACCACGAGAGCCAGGCGCTTCCACACGTCATCGACCTGCGCCGCGAGCACGAAGTCACCGTCGTGACTCCTGAACACTCCGTAGAGCGTGGATTGTCGGAGATCGCGACCCGTCTGCGCCGGGATCTCGGACCCGCCGCTGAGCATGTAGCTCTGGATCGCATACTCGTGGATCGAGACCATGGAGTCGAGGAGCGCGACGTCGACGTGCTGGCCTCGTCCCGACGTCGCCCGCCCGAAGAGCGCGGCACAGACAGCGGCCACGCCGTGCATGCCGGCATACATGTCGGCCACCGCGATGCCGAACAAGGGTGGCGTCTCCCCCGGCGTTCCGAGCATCGCCATCGCCCCGCTCCTCGCCTCGACGATCAAGCCGAACCCTGGCTGGTCGGCGTCCGGTCCGGTGTGGCCATAGGCCGAGACGGAGCAGTACACGAGCCGGTCGTTGCGCTCCGACAGCCGCTCGTAGCCGAGCCCAAGCCTGTCGAGCGCCCCGGGTCGGTAGTTCTCCACGAACACGTCGGCGGTGTCGATGAGCCGGTAGAGGAATTCCAGACCCCGCGGCTCCCTGGCGTCGACGCACACCCCCTGCTTGTCCATGTTCTGCTGCAGGTAGTAGCCACTCTGCCCGTCGACGTGGAACGGATGCGTGCGGCCCGCGTCCCCCGCCGGGGGTCGCTCCACCTTGATCACCTCGGCGCCCAGGGCGGCGAGACTGCGCGCAATGAATGGACCAGCCAAGAAGTGGCTGTAGTCGATGGCCCGCACCCCTGCGAGGGGCCGTGGCTGGCTCATGTCGATCTCCGAGGGACCATCAGGCGGTGCTCACCCTTCTGGACGACCTCGCCCCGCTGGTTCACGAGTCCCGCCGCCACCGCCACGATGCCCCAGCCCGGCCGGCTCCGCGACGGACGCATCTCCGCGACGCGGAACATGACGTGCACCTCGTCGCCGATCTTGATGGGCGCGGCGAAGTCCCAGGTCCAGCCCAGCGACATGCCCGGTCGGAAGCGATAGTCGCTCTGCGTCTTCAGCCCATCGGCGATTGCAAGCCCGAGCAGCCCGTGGGCAACCCGCGTGCCGAACGGCGTGGTCCGGGCGTAGTCCTCGTCGATGTGCAGCGGCGTGTGGTCCCCGCTCAGGTCCGCGTAGCTGTCGATGAGAGCTGCGGTCACCAGCCGCGTCGGGCTGACGCCTTCGTCCCCCACGCGCGCGTCGTCCCAGTACCGTTCGACAGTCATCGCTTCACGCCTCGGTACTGTGTCGAGGGTCGATCGCCAGGGCGAGCCCGACCGAGCCGGTGCTGGCCTGCATGAGTTCCAGTTCGAGACCGTCCGGCAGCCGCAGCCAGTTCCGCCCCTTCGGGAGGGCCTCGACGCCGAACGCCTCGGCTGCCTCCAGGGCGGCTGCAAGGTCGTCGCACATCACGCCGATGTGGGCAAGGCGGCCTTCCTGGCCCGCGAAGCCCGGCGCTGCCAGAAGCTGGATGCCGCCGACTGACCAGTACTGCCGCGGATCGTCCGGCGGCCCGTCGTACTCGCGGGCGGTCATGCCAAGGACCTCGCGGAGGAACCGGATGTGCCACTGGATGTCCCGAACCCGGACCGCCACGTGTTCGACGTAGGCACGAGTCATTTCACTCCCCTGGCCGTCGCGGAAGCCCACTCTCGAGGCCCTTGACACAGGCGACCAGCACGCGGTTCACGGGGGTGGCGACGCCCCAGCGCTCACCGAGGCGAACGACCGCGCCGTTCACGAAATCGATCTCGGTCACCGAACCCCTCTCGAGACCGGCGAGCATCGAGGCCTTGAACTCCGCGGGCATCCCGTCCGCGGCGATCCTCCAGGAATCCTCCGGCCGCGACGTGGACAGTGGCACGCCGCTCACCTGGGCCACGGCCATTGCCTCGCTGACGGCGGCGATCGCCGCCGCCTCGATCTCGGGCACCTGGTACAGACGCCCGTACTCCAGATGGGTGATGGCACTGAGCGCCCCCGTGGCGACGTTGACCAGCAGCTTGTCCCACATGAGCGTCGTGATGTCGTCCCGCACCGTGGTGGCGAGGCCGGCGCAGTCGAACTCCGCGGCGATCGCCACCGCACGATCGCTGATGGACCCGTCGAGTTCGCCCAGATACGTGTGTCGACTGCGAACACTCACAACCACGCGGGCGGGTCCGATCATGGTTCCGCCGACATAGGTGCGGCCTGCGAGCACGCGGTCGGTGCCCAGCAGGCGCGCCAGGATGTCCTCGCTGCCGAGCCCATTTTGCAGAGTCAGCGCGACTGTCCGCTGGCCGAACAGGGAGCGGGCCGACTCGATTGCCGCCTCCGTGTCGAATGCCTTGACGACCACCACCACCAGGTCGACCACGCCGATCGCCCCCGCGTCGGTGGCCACCCGCACGCGGACGACTCGCTCGTGCTCGCCCTCGCGCACCAGGAGCCCGCGCGCGTTCATCTCAGCGGCGCGCTCCGCGGACCGGCCGACGATCCACACGTCGGAACCCGCTTCGGCGAGCTCCGCGCCGATGGCGCAGCCGAGCGCCCCGGCGCCGAGCACGGCGATCCTCATCGCGGCCCTCCGCTCAATGGCATCCGTCCGGCCAGGGTGTCCTGGGCCCTAGCATCCCGAGACCATGGGACCAATCGGACGAGTCAGTCGACGGCGGTCCCGTAGAACTCGCCGAACAGCTCCTGCTCCGAGGGTCGATCCTCGGGGATAGGCCGGCTCACCCACGTCACGTTCATGTAGTGCTTGAGGTGGATGTTCTCCGAGGTGGCGTTGCCACCCCACGTCCCGCACCCGAGGCTCGAGGTCATGGGCATCCCGTTCGTGAACGAACCGGCGTTGGCCTTCGACTGAGGCTGGCGGACCATGATCCGCGAGACGGGGGCCACCCTAGCCAGCCCGTCGATGCGATCGTCATCGTGCGAGTAGATGCCGCATGAATGCCCCTTGCCGCCGACCTCGAAGATCTGCTCCACCATGCGGAGCGCGTCGTCGAACGCCTCGTACCGGAACAGCGACAGCACGACGCAGAGCTTTTCGCTGGAGAAGGGGAACTCGCGCCCGATGTTCTCTTCCTCGACCATGATGAAGCTGCGATCGGTCGGCACGGTGAACCCGGCGAGCTCCCCCAGCCGCTGCGCCGAGACCGCAACGGTATCCGGGAGCCGGTGCCCCTCGTCGTCCCACAGGACGCGCTGCAGCCTGGCCTTCTCGTCGGCGCAGGCAAGATACCCGCCCTCCCGCTCCAGGTGGCTCCGGAACGAGTCGTAGATCGAGTCCTGGACCAGCAGGTTGCCGTCCGCCGAGCAGCCCGAGCCGTAGTCGGATGTCTTGCTCAACCGAGTGTTGCGGGCGGCTTGGTCGAGCTCGGCGGTCTCGTCGATGATGACCGTGGAGTTGCCGCTGCCGACGCCGTACGCAGGCGTGCCCGAGCTGTAGGCCGCCCGGACCATGTCCTTGCCACCGGTTGCCTGCACCAGGTCGCACGACGCCATGAGGTACTGCGCGGCCGGGATGCTGGGGCGCTCGATGCACTGCAGCAGGTCGGACGGCACCCCCTCCCGGGCAAGGGCGTCCCGCATGATCCTCACGGTCTCGATGGTGGTCAGTCGGCTGCGAGGGTGGGGCGAGAAGATGACGGCATCCCGGCACTTGATCGCGAAGAGGGCCACGCCCGCAGGTGTCAGCTCCGGATTCGTTGTCGGTATCAGCGAGGCGATCACCCCGACCGGTTTCGCGTACTTGACGATCCCGCGCTCGGGCAGATCCTCGATGACGCCCACGCTCTTCTGGCGCAGCACGTCGCGGAGGATCCCCATGATCTTGAATCGCTTGGAGATCCGACTCACCGGGTCCCCGAGCCGGCTCTCCACGACGCTCATCTCGGCCAGGCGCGTGAACGTGGCCTCGTTGGCCACCGCCCAGGCGACGGCCTGGCACAGCCGGTCGACGTCGGCCTGTGACGCCGAGGCAGTCTTGGCCGCTGCAACTCGCGCGCGGGAAACCAGTTCGTCGATGTGCTCGCGCTCTGCGTCGGTGATTGGCCGTGTCGTCGCCATACCGTAGCCTCTCCAGTTCCACTGCCTGACGCCCCGCCGAGTCCCCGGTCAGGCAGACATCTCGGTCTCGCCCAGACGTCGGTGGCGCGTTGTTACCCTTCCCTAACTGGACGACGGATTGGATCCATCAGCCTCCGGAGATCTGTCGCGCTCGGCCGGCCTCTCCCGCTCGATAACGCCGAGCGCCTCCCCTGCCAGATCGAGGATCTGCTGAAGCGTTCTGCCCAGCGCCGTCCGTTCATCGGACCTGAGCAACCGTTCGCCCCACTCCGACAGGCTGACGTCCAGGAGATCGAGATCCATGGTGATGGCGCTCACGAGGTTGGCGACATCGGTCTCGTGGATGTACCGGATGCCGCCCCGCTCGATGTGCGCGTACGGCGCCTCGGCCAGCCAGCGCTGGCAGTAGCGCACCGGGTCTTCGCCCTCCTGGGAGGGGAACGGGTAATCCTCGTCGCCTGGCAACCAGTCGATGCCTCCCCGATCGTTCACAAGGAACCCTCCTCACTGGCGTCGAACGGAATCTGGACGGCTGATTGCGTTCGGACGGTCATGAATCTCAACCAGATCCATCGTTCACAGCCCCAGGTAGACTCTTCGGACTTCAGGGTCGCTCTGCAGTTCACCGGAGCTCCCGGCCAGCACTGCACGCCCGTTCTCCAACACGATGCACGTGTCCGCGACAGCGAACGTGAGCTCGGCGTTCTGTTCGACCAGCAGCAGGCTCACACCCGTCGTGCGCAACCTGGACAGCACGTCTGCCACTTCGTCGACGAGCACGGGCGCCAGGCCCATGGATGGCTCGTCGAGGACGACGAGGGTCGGCTGCGACATGAGCGCGCGGCCGATGGCCAGCATCTGTTGCTCTCCGCCGCTGAGGCCGCCCGCGAGACGGCCGCGGCGCGTCTCCAGCTTGGGGAACAACTCATAGATCTCCGCAAGCCGGGCTCGGACGTGGGCGTCCCACCGCTTGCGGTACGCGCCAAGGAGCAGGTTCTGCTCGACTGTGAGACCTGCGAAGATGCGTCGGCCCTCCGGCACGTAGCCGATGCCGGCCCACACCACTTCGTGCGACTTGGCCCGCATGAGATCTGTCGAGCCGTAGGCGATCCGCCCGGTCCTGCGCGGCACCAGATCGAACATCGCCTTCAGGATCGAGCTCTTCCCTGCGCCATTCGCGCCAATGATCGCGACGGCTCCGCCCTGCGGAACGGAGAAGGAAACGTCACGCACAGCCTGCACGCCACCATAGAAGACCGAGAGTTGCTCGACGACCAATGAGCTCGCGGTCGGAGCTTCGCGTGTCGTGGGCATCGTCAGGGCACTCATCCCACCGTTACCGGAGCACCTGCCACGGCCGCGCGCCGCCCGAGGTAGGCTTCGACGACCGCGGGGTCGTGGCTGACGATCGCCGGCTCTGACTCGATCAGCAACTGCCCGAAGTTGAGGACTGCCACCCGGTCGCAGAGAGACATCACCAGGGACATGTTGTGCTCGATCAGCACTACGTTGACCCCCACGCGCCGGACGTCCCTGAGGATGTCACCCAGCTCGCGGACCTCGTCTCCATTCAGACCAGCCGCGGGCTCGTCCAGCAGCAGCAGTCGGGGTTCGCCCGCAAGCGCGCGGGCGATCTCCACGCGACGCTGCAACCCGTACGGCAACTCGCCGGGCAGTTGCTTCGCCACCGCCGAGAGACCCAGTCCATCGAGAATCTCAAGCGCCTTACGCCGTGCCTCGCGGTCGCGCGCAGCGCCTCGCCACGGAGCGACCGCATATTCCCAGAGACGACCAGACCGGCGAATGCCCACCTGCGTGTTCTCCAGCACGGAGAGCGATCGGAACAGGCGAACGTTCTGAAACGTTCTCGCCACACCGATCTGCGACAGCTGGTCCGGACGCCGCCTGAGCACGTTGACCCCGAGGACCGTCACCGTTCCACCGTCTGCTCGGTAGAGGCCGGTGAGCACGTTGAACAGCGTGGTTTTGCCCGACCCGTTCGGCCCGACAATGCCCTGGATCACGCCGCCGTGAATGTCCAGGGTCACATCGTCGAGCGCCCTCAAGGCTCCGAACCGCTTGCTCAGCCCCGTCACGCCGATGACGGTCCCGTCAATGGCCGCCACGGGATCAGCCTGCGCCAGTCGACCTGCATATGGCGCGATCTGCACGGTGGTCCCGCTTGCGTGCCGCGTGCGCGCGAGTCGCCACGTTCTGTACGCGAGACCTGCGAGGCCCATGGGGGCCGCGACCACCACGGCGACCTGGAGCACGCCATAGCCGAGCTGCGCATAGTTCTGGAAGTTGATGAGCAGCGACTGGGCCACAATGACCAGGATCGCTCCGGCTGCCGACCCGTAGATGCTCTGGCGACCACCAATCATCATCATGGCCAGCAGCTCGAACATCACGAAGATGCTGAAGGTGTCCGGACTGACATACCCGATCAGGCCCGCGTAGAGGTTGCCGGCCAGTCCGGCAAAGAGCGCGCCGAATGCAAACGCGGCCACGCGCATCGCTGCCACGTGGATCCCGATGGCTGCGGCGGCGACATGGTCATCGCGCATCGCTCGAAGCCGAAGGCCGAGTCCGCTGCCCCGGATGAAGTCGGCATAGAGCAGGCCGAGAACCAGCGCGCCGAGCAACAAGTAGAAATACTGATGGTCCGTATTGAACGAGATACCCAGCAGGCCAGGGCTCGGGATGTTCGAGATTCCAGCCGCGCCACCCAGCAGGGGAGCATTGGCAGCGAAACTGCTGAACGCAATCGCCAGGCCGAGGGTAACGATCCCCAGATAGTGGGACTGCATGCGCAGCGCCGGGAGACCCAGGAGGAGGCCGGCTGCCAGCGCGAGCAGGACGCTGACCGGCAGGGTGGCCCAGAAGTCCCAGTGGAATGTGGTGGTCAGAACGGCGGTCGTGTACCCGCTGATGCCAAAGACCGCGACTTGTGCCAGGTTGATCTGGCCCGCCACTCCCTGAGTGAGCGAGAGGCCGACGGCCAGAATGGCGAAGATCAGCGCGACGTCAAGCGTGTGGACGGCATACCCATCGAGCGCGCCGGAACCGGCGACGGCCACAGCCACGACCACGAGCCAAAGGAGCCAACGCTGCAGATTCATACGCGGCTGATCGTGTGTTCGCCGAAGATGCCGGTCGGCCGCAGCGAAATGAGCAGCGCGAACGTGACGAACGTCACGACCTCGCCATATCCCTGGAACATGCCGGTGGCGAAGGAGTCCAGCAGCCCGATCGCCAACCCTCCGACGATGGCCCCGGGTATGCTGCCGAACCCACCCAGCATCGCCGCCGCGAACGCCCGAATTCCGAGCGAGACACCAACTGTGGGCTCGACGTAGAGGAGGGGTGCCGCGAGGTTGCCCGCGATCGCGGCGAGGGCGGATCCAATAGCGAACGCGATCGCGTTCATCCGGCCGACGTCGATCCCCATCGCCGACGCCGCCTGAAAGTCCATCGCGGACGCCTGCATGGCCAGTCCCAGCTTGGTTCGCCCAAGGAACAGGTACAAGGCCGTCCCAATGGCCGCCGCCGCCACGAGGATCATGAGGTCGTACGGCTGCACGATGATCCCAGCGATGTCAATCGGCGCTGCCCCGAAGGGAATGCGTACGGCCTGCCCGGCCGTGCCCCACACGATGATGGCCCCGCTTTGCAGCACGATTCCGAAGCCGAGCGTGCCGATCAGCATGAGGTCGAGGTCCTTGTTCTCGAGCGGACGCAGGATCCGCTCTATGCCGATGCCCACCGCCGCCGTGAGCAGCGTGGACGCCACCATCGCGACCGCGACGGGGAGCCGGAAACTGAGGATCATCGTCGAGCCCAGGTAGGCCCCGAGCATCAGGACGTCGCCATGGGCGAAGTTCACGAGGGCCATGGTCCGGTAGATCAGGCTGAAGCCCAGCGCCACGAGGGCATAGATGGCCCCGAACGTGAGTCCCCCGACCACAGTCTGGACGAATACCTCCACCACAGGCTCCGTGATAGGTGACGGTCAATGATTGCCCAGAGTGGGCGGCCACAGACATCGACGAAACGAGTGTGTCATCCCGCTTCATACGTTCCCGACGACCCGTTGCTGGTGCGCCAGGCGCCTGCGGCCCCCACATCTCCCCCAGTGCCGAACCCGCCCCTACTGCAGCGGAACGGCCTGGCCGTTCTGGATCACAGCCAGCTGGGTCTGATGAACACCGACGCCGTCGGCATCGAAGCTGAACGAACCGACCAGTCCGTTGTACTTCGTGGCGCGGATTGCATCGGCGAGGGCTTTGCCACCCTGGCCGTGCGTCTGCTTGAGAGCCAGGATGACGATCTGTGCACCGTCATACGCCTTGGCCTGGTGCAGGTCGGGCGTCGCCCCGTACGCTTTCTGGATCGCCGCCGCGAACGCCTTGGTCTGGTCGTTCACGTTGTTGCCAATGTACGGCGAGGTGCCGATGCACCCGTCGGCATTTGGACCCGCAGTCTGAAGGAACGGCACGGCCAGGATGGGCGCGCCGCCAATGATCTGTGCGGTCAAGCCGAGGCTCTTGGCCTGGTTGACGATCAGGCCGCTCTCGACCTCTTCCGCCCCGATGAACAGCGCCTGCGGGTTCGTCTGGCGGATCGAGGTAAGCGCCGAGCTGAAGTCCTTCTGATCCGGCGTTACGACCTGGTCGGCGACGGGGGTCACTCCTAGGGCCTTCAGCGCCGTGAGGAAGGCGTCGTGCTCGCTCTTCCCGTAGGAGTCGTTGTTCGAGATCATGGCGATGGATTTGTAGCCCTTCGTCGTCACCGCGTAGGTCGCGAGCGTCGAATCGAAGGCGCTGCTGGTCGGGGTGTTGAGGAACACGAAGGGGTCGTGCAGGTTGGCAATGGCATCCGACTGGCCCGACGTGATCAGCGGGATCTGGGCCTTGTTGAGGATCGGCGCAACCGCAATCGTGTCGGTGCTCTCTGCGGGCCCGAAAACGAAGATGTACCCACCGCTCACAACAGCCTGGGCCACGTTCGTGGAAGTCGTTGGGTCGCCCTTGTCATCAAAGGTCTGGAGCTGGATCTGCCGACCGTCAATCCCGCCCGCCGCGTTCGCGGCATTGACCGCGAGCGTCACTCCCTGGACTTCGTCGGCCCCGAGCGAGCTCAGCTGACCGCTCTGAGCATCGATGATCGCGATCTTGATCGGGCCGCTCGAACTTGCGCCCGCGCTGGCTGTCGCCCCGGCCGAGCCCGCAGGTGCGCTGGTCGCGGCCGCCGAGCCCGCAGGTGGGTTCGTCGCCGTCGGGCTGCACGCAGCAACCAGGGCAATGATCGACCCTGCGACAAGGACGTAGCGTGTTCCTGCCCGTTTACCAATGTCAAGCATCGAGAGCGCTCCTCCTGCTATGGGACCAGCACTGTCCCTGCACCACACGTGGGTTGCGGTGGGATCACCGAGCGCGACGCCTCGGGGACCGATGCCGTGGGGCTGCGTGCTCACGAGACGATGCGTCGACCCGGCACCGTCTCGTTTGGCCCGGTCGATGCGCCTCTTCAGGCTCGGAGTCTGCGCCTAGACCCACCTACAATTCCATATACCGGGAATGGGGTACTAAGAGTGGGAACAGTCCGGGCAATGGTTGATCAGTCTCGACGGACTTGTCAAGGGTCTTCATGCGGGCCCTTCTTCAGAGGGTCCGGGCCGTGACGCCCGGCCGCCCGGCGCGACTCCGCGGCCGTCCTGACGGCGAGGCCTCATGGTCAGCTGACCGGCGTTCGTCTCCTGACGCGCGCCCGAGATCACCGATGGTCCCAGGAGACGCCTCCTGCCATCCGAGCATTCGACTGAGCTTGCCCGACTCCGCTTCCATGACCGGTCGCATCGACTGCAGCCTCTTGGAAGACAGGCGGCTTGAAGGTCCCGACATCGACAGGGCAGCGACGACCCGCCCGGTGCGATCCCTGACAGGAACGGCTGCAGCGGCCAGTCCCTCCTCGCGTTCGGCGATGGAGACAGACCAGCCGGACTGACGGATCTCGCCTAGCTGCCGCTCGAGCTCGCCGGCCGGCAGCGCACCAACCGAGACAGGGTCGGTCACGGCGAGCCCGAGCTCACGCCGCTGCAATTCGGAGCTTCCATACGCCAGGAGCAGCTTGCCGGCCGCCCCGACCCGCAGCGGCAGGCGGCGCCCGACCTGGGTGATGTGGCGCAATTCGAAGGTGCCCTCGACTGTCGCCGCGCAGACACGACTGTCTCCGTCGAGTACGTAGAGGCGCACACTCTCGCCGGTGCGGTCGCGGAGATGCTCCAGCAGCGGCCGCGAAACCTGGGCCAGGTCCAACGCTCGTGCGGCCACCTCGCCCCATTGCGCAAGCCGCGGACCGGGAGCGTACGTGACGTCGTCCATCCGAGTGAGCAGCCCCAGACTCACGAGATCAGTGAGCAGGCGATGGATCGACGAGCGGGGCTCCTGCAGCTCTCGCGCGACATCAGTGAGGGTGACCGGTCCGGGCGCTTCGCAGACGCGGTCAAGGATTCGTGTCGCCTTCGCGAGGACTGACATGTCGAGCCTCCGCACCCTTGACAGGGCATTCTGTGTGCCACTATCGTTCCACGTAGTCGGAGTGTGTTCTAGCATACGGGAAAGCAGTGGATGCCGCAACGGGTACCGGTACACGAGATGATCGCGCACCCCTCGACGGCGTGCGGGTGCTCGAGTTGGGCACCCTGATTGCCGGTCCCTTCGCCGGCCGCATGCTCGCCGACTACGGGGCCGATGTGATCAAGATCGAGCAACCGGGCGCCGGGGACCCGCTTCGGGAGTGGGGCCGGCAGGTTGACGGCCACGGCAGCCTCTGGTCCATGGTGCAGGGACGCGGGAAGCGCTCGATCGCGCTCGACCTGCACGATGCGTCGGCGCAGCACGCTGTTCGCGCGCTCGCCACGACTGCCGATGTCCTGATCGAGAACTTCCGGCCGGGTCGGCTCGAGGGTTGGGGGCTCGGCCCGGATCGGCTCCACGAGTTGAACCCCGGCCTTGTCATCGTGCGGATCTCTGGCTTCGGGCAGACGGGCCCACTGGCCGACCAGGCATGCTTTGGCACGATCGGCGAGGCGGTCGGTGGAATGCGGTACCTCACTGGGGAGCCGGAGCGCCCGCCCGCCCGAGTCGGGTTGAGCCTCGGAGACTCGATCGCGGCGCTGTACGCGGTGATCGGGGCACTTTTGGCACTCCGCGCGCGCGTGGGGACGGGGCATGGCCAGGTGGTCGACGTGGCTCTGGCAGAGAGCGTGTTCAGTCTGCTGGAGGGCGTGCTGCCCGAGTACAGCTACGATGGGCTGATCCGCGAACGCACCGGGAATATCGCCCATAACTCGGCGCCGACCAACATGTACCAGTGCGCTGACGGCGTGTATATCGTCGTAGGCGCCAACAGCACTCCACTCTTCCGGCGTCTCGCCAGGGTCATCGGCCGGCCTGACCTCGGGGCGGACCCCGAGCTGCAGCGCAATCCGGGTCGCGTGCGACGCGCCGATGAACTGGATGCCGCCATCGAAGCCTGGACCCTCGGCCGATCATCTCGCGAAGCGCTTACGATCCTTCGCGGTGAGCGCATTCCGGTAGGGCGGATCAACAGCATCGCGGACATCGTCAACGAGCCGCAGTTCCAGGAGCGCGAGATGCTCGTACCCGTCATCGATAAGCGCCTGAAGCGCCCCGTACTGACGCCGGGCATCGTGCCCAAGCTCTCGCGGGCGCCCGCGTGGACCCCGACCCTGGGCAAAGACGTCGGTCAGGACACCGAGGCGGTCCTTGCTGAGATCGCCGAGCAACTGGAGAACAGGACATGACCGCTACCGTGGCAGACCATGTCGCCGCATTCCTGGACGACCGCGGCGTGGGGCTTGTCTTCGGGTTGTGCGGGCACACGAACATCTCGCTCCTAGCTGCGCTCGAGCGCCGGGGTCGGTCGCGGTTCGTCACCGCACGGCACGAGCAGGTGGCCGGCCACGCCGCCGATGGCTACGCGCGGGCGGTTGGCAGACCAGGAGTCCTCGTGACGCACGTCGGGCCGGGGCTCACCAATGCCACCACGGCGGTGGCGACGGCGAGTTTCGACTCCGTGCCGCTGCTGGTCATCGCGGGAGATGTCCCAACATACCTCGAGGGCCGCGGCCCCCATCAGGAGATGAACCTGCGTCGCGACGCGGACCAGACGAGCGTCTTTGAGCCGTTCGTCAAGCGAGCGTGGCGCGTCACCCGCCCTGACCAAATCCCGCGTATCCTGGCGAGGGCATGGGATACGGCTCTGGCGGGGCGGCCAGGCCCGGTGCTCGTCTCCATGCCGATGGACGTTCTGGCCGAACCCCTCGACGCGGAGGTTTGGCCCGCTTCGCCCCTCGCACGACCGACGATTGAAGACGGCCTCGCGGCAACGATCGCCCTCGCGCTGGCGCAGGCGCAGCGTCCCCTCCTGATCGCGGGCGGGGGCACACGAGGGGCCACCGCGGAGCTCCGGCAGCTGGCGGAGCTGGCAGGCCTGCCCGTGACCCACACGCTGATGGGCTCCGGAGCGCTTCCCCCCGGTCACCCGCAGCTGGTTGGCATGATCGGCTTCTGGGGCAGCCCGGCGGCGAATCGGCTGGCGGTCGACGCCGACGTCATCCTTGCGGTCGGGACGCGGTTTCCGGAGACGGACGCCAGCAGCTGGGAGCCCGGGATCACCTTTCGGATCCCACCGACCCGCCTGATCCACCTGGACATCGACCCCACCGAACCAGGCCGGAACTTCCCCACGGCACTGGCCGCCGTGACGGACGCTGCCAGCGCCATTGCCAAGCTCACCCGGGCATTCGAGCGTTTGGGGGTCCCGTCCGGCCGCTTCGACTGGGCCGCGCTGGGGCGCGAGCGCGAGGCGTTCCTCGCAGCGGGGATCGCCAACGGCCAATCCGACGCCTACCCGCTCCTGCCGGAGCGAATACTCGCCGACGTTCGCCGGGCGGCTCCACGGGCGGTCCTCGTCACCGACGTGGGGTGGAACAAGAACGGCGTCGCGCAGCAGTACCCCATCGACGACCCGACCTCCTTCATGACTCCGGGCGGCTTCTCCACCATGGGGTTCGGGCCGGCCGCCGCCATCGGAGTGGCCGCGGCGACCCCCGACCGACCCGTGATCGCGTTGGTCGGCGATGGCGCGTTCGGATCCAACCCCAGCGTCGTGCCCACCGCGGTCGAGATGGGGGTCGCGCCCATCTGGGTAGTCATGAACAACGCCGCGTTCGGGACCATCGCGGGGCTGGAGCGCAAGCATTACGGCACCGGCTACGGCACCGAGTTCCGGCTCCACGACCAACCGTACTCTCCCGACTTCGCCATGTGGGCCAGGGCGTGCGGTGCCGAAGGCGTGCGGATCAAGGGTGCGGGCGACCTGCTGCCGGCGCTGGAGGCGGCCCTTCGGAGCCGACGTCCGAGCGTCATCGACGTGCCCATGCAGAACACCCCGGTGCCCACGCCTGGTGCCTGGGACATCGAGCGCATCTACCAGATGGCGGCGGAATGACTCGCGTCGATGCGACCCTGCGGTTGATCGGCCCCGCCGAGGCCGCCCGAGTCGGTCGTTCTCGCATCCGTGGCGAGCTCGTAAACGCTGGCACCGAACGGATCCAGGCATCCCCGTTCGACGCAACACTGCGAGGGCCGATCCTCGAGGCCTCAGCCCGCGAGGTGGATCTCGCCGTGGAGGCAGCTGCGCGTGGCGCGCGCGCGATGGCGGCAATGCCCATCCATGCTCGCGTCGCCATCGTCGAACGCCTGGCCGCACTCGTCGAGCGGGACGCCGAACGGCTGGCCGCGACCATGACATGGCAGACGGGCAAGCCGCTCCGCGAGACGCGACGAGAGACGGCACGCGCGGCGGACACGCTGCGGTTTTCCGCGCGCGCCGCCGAGCTCTTGGCGGGCGAGCAGGTGCTGACCGACACCACACCTGCGGGCCAGAGTCTGTGGGCCTACACGCATCGACGTCCGCTCGGCATCGTGGTCGCAATCACACCGTTCAACGCACCCCTGAACCTGCTCGCCCACAAACTCGGTCCGGCGCTCGTTGGGGGCAATGCCATAATCGTGAAACCGGCCTCGGCAGCACCGGTGACGGCCGCGCAGCTCGTCGAGCTTTCCCTCGCCGCCGGCGTGCCGCCGGAAGCGGTCGGCCTCGTCATCGGCACCGCAGACCTCGCTCTGGCTTTGGTTGGTTCTCCCCGGGTCGCGGCGGTGACGTTCACGGGGGGTAGGGTGGCGGCCGAGGCGATCTGGCATGCGGCGCCAATGAAACGCCTGGTCCTGGAACTCGGCGGGAACAGCGCCAACATCATCTTCGACGACGCCGACCTCCCTGCGGCCGTGGCGGAGTGCGTGCGCGGCGCGTATTCGAACAGCGGGCAAAGCTGCAACTCGGTGCAGCGGATCATCGCGCCGGCGTCGATCGCGGATGAGCTGGTCGCCGCGCTCGCTGAACGCGTCGCCAGTCTCCGGGTCGGCGACCCTTTCGCGGTCGACACCGACATCGGATCCATGGTGTCAGAGCAGGACGCTCGGCGAGTCTGCGATTGGACGGACGAAGCGGTCGAGGCAGGCGCCCTGGCCGTGACCGGCGGAACCCGTTCCGGGGCGACGCTCCTGCCGACGCTCCTGACCCGCGGTCGGCCGGGGATGCGGGTGGTCGATGAGGAGATCTTCGGCCCAGTTGCGGTCGTCCTCTCGTACGGTGACGACGACGAGGCGTTCGAAATCGCGAACCAAACCACGTACGGGCTCCAGTTCGGCGTATTCACCCGATCGCTGGAACGGGCCCTCCGTGCGGCCTCAGAAATGGAGGCAGGCTCCGTCCTGATCAACCGGTCCTCCAACTTCCGGCTCGACTCCTTCGTCTACGGCGGCGTAAAGAACTCCGGCGTCGGCCGCGAGGATCCGCGGTCGACCCTCCGAGAACTGACAGAGGAGCACTTCGTCGTGTTCGGGCCACAGCCATGAGGTCGATCCACAGTGGCCAGGCGGCCGGCCAGGCCGCCGAAGCCGAGGAGTGGCGGTCCGCGATCACCACCACAGATGAGGAGCGCATCTACGTGCGCGGCCTGGCCGTTGACGCTGCCATCGCGCACGAGAGCTACGCTGCGATGGTGCTGCGCCTCTGGACGGGTCGCAAGCCCACGCCCCAGGACGCCGCTCTCTTCGACGCATGCCTGGTTGCCGCCATTGACCACGGCCCGTTGGCCCCGTCCGCCCTCGTCGCGCGGACGGTCACGTCGACCGGCGCGCCTCCGATGACCGGGCTCGCAGCAGGGATCAGCGCCTTCGGTCCGCTCCACGGCGCCGCGGTCACCTCGGCCATGCGTACCCTGGTTGACCTGAATGACGTCGCCAACCCAGCTAGCTGGGCGCGTCTCGTGTTCGAGCGGGAGCGGGCGGCTGGACGTCGCATTCACGGGATCGGCCACCGCTGGCACTCGATCGATCGCCGTTCAGAGCGCCTGCTCGACCTCGTGATCGAGCAAGGCCGGGACCGCCTTGTCGTTGATCGGGTGCGCGCGCTGGCCGCGGTGGTCGGCGAACACGCGGGCCACACGGTCGCCGTGAACATCGACGGCGCACTTGCCGCCGCCCTCACGTCGCTGGCAGTCGACCCGGTGTATGGCGACTTTGCCTTCGCGCTGTCGCGGGTGGCCGGCCTGTCCGCCCACATCGTCGAGGAGTCGCTCCGTCAGCGTCCCATGCGTCTCATCGACCCGACTCTGGTCATGTACGACGGCCGGCCCCCCGAGCCATTGGACGCCGGCGATGGCGACTCGGATCGCCACCAGGTAAGACAGGAGGACCGCTGATCCTATGCGGGCAAAGGTCATCGGGGCGCACATCACCGTGGTCCAACCCTTGGAGCCGATGCGGTGAGCGTGCGAATTGCCCTATTCGGTCATCCACTCCACCAGTCGCTGTCCCCGGCGATGCAGGAAGCCGCAATGGTCGCGGCCGGCATCGAAGGGACGTATGAGCTCGTTGATATCGCACCGGATGATCTCGCGGGAGCGCTGGAGCTCGTGCGCCAGGGATACTACGTCGGCTGCAACGTCACGATGCCGTACAAGGAGTCCGTCGTGCGCCTGCTGGACGGGCTCGACGACGACGCCGGGATCATCCGTGCGGTGAACACCGTGACGCGCGAAGGGAGCGACCTGGTGGGGCACAACACCGACGCGTACGGTGTGCGCCGGACGGTGGAGACCCTCATGGCGGGGGCCGACGCTGGCTCGTCGAGCGCCGTCGTGGTCGGCGCTGGTGGCACGGGCCGGGCGGCGACATACGGCCTCATTCGGTCCGGCTTTCGGCGGATCGTGGTTTTCAACCGCCATCTCGAACGGGCCCAGCGCCTCGTGAACGACTTCGCGCAGCTGAGCACGGACACGCATTTGCTCGCGCGGCCACTCGACGAGGGCGCCCTCACCGATGAGCTGCGGACGGCGAACCTCCTGGTCAACGCGAGTTCCGTGGGCCTGAACTCGGACGAGTCGCCGCTGCCGGCATCGATCCTGCCACCTGGGATTCGCGTTTTGGACGTCGTCTACAGCCCCCGCGACACGCGCCTGCTGCGCGACGCCCGAGCGGCCGGTGCCACATCCACGGCCAACGGCGAGCCGATGGTCATCCACCAGGGCGCCCGCGCGTTCGAACTGTGGTTCGAACAAAGTGCGCCGTTGGATGCCATGAGCAGCGCCCTTGTTGCGGCCATGGAAGCGCGGTCCCGCCCTAGCGAATCGACCGCGCCGGGGCTGTAAGCGAACATCCATGTACGCCATCCTCGCCGGAGCGTCCCGGAAGGGCACCACCCACGGCGTGGGCCGCGCCCTGGCCCGACAACAGGACGCGGACTGGGTCGATCTGGACGCGCTCCTTGCGAACGCTCAGGCGTCGGCACCTGCTGCCCCGGCACTGGGCCTGCTTGCAGTGCCCGCGCCGCGGCGCCGGGTGTTCATCGCACCCCACGAGACTCCTCCCCTATGCCGCTGGCTGTACCACGGGCGCCTGGTCGCCTGGCTCGACGCGATCAACCTCGGCCCGGGGCGCAACCTCGCGGGCATGTTCCACCAGCTTCCGGGGATCGCGCTCGACGCGTCCCGCCTCCTGGTGGCAGCCTGGAGCGCGTGTCTGGGCCTGTGTCCAAGGTTGAATCCCATCCGCTGGCCACCCGGGTCACGCTCATCAGGGTGCACGACGCGCAGTGCTCCCCCGGCGCAGCGTCACGCCGAGCAGCGGCCGCTCGGCTCGCTCCCGTACGACAGTGGAGCCCAGCGCGAACAGCGTCTCGTCCCCGACCAGGGCGCGTTGAGGGCCTCGGCCGATGCGGCGCGGCGGCGTGCACAATCGTCCCACGACTGCACGCTGCACAGCGCGGGAGTTGACTGCGGCCCGCGCGGCGCACGGTCCATCGGCGCAGGTGTGGACGTGCTGCACCCCGGTTGCGCCCGGCTGGCTGTCGATCCGAGGGCGTGATGACCTTGCTGGCGGCCTACAAGAAGGGCCAGTGGGGAAAGGCGCGCTGGGTGCTGGCCGCCGGCTCGAGGTTCCCGATCCGGAGCGAAGTCGGTGAGTCGGCCCTCGCCCGCGGGGTGCGATCAACGCTCCTCAAACGTTCGGTCCCGTAAGCGTGGCGTCGTCTCGCGCTGCCGTCGCGATCGCACGCGCGCAGTCGGCTTTCCGACCAGTGGCAGGAGACCCGGCCCTCGCGCTCTTCATCGCGGCGTTGGGCCTGCGACCTGCGGTGATCGGCATCGGGCCGATCGCAACGGCGATGGCGACGGATCTGCGTGTCTCGCACGCGTACGTGGCGCTGCTTGAGACCATCCCGATCATCTGCATGGGCCTCTTTGCGCCGATAGGGCCGTTCCTTGCGGCGCGGCTCGGCGATCGCGCGACCATGGCGCTGGGGTTGTCCGTGGTCGTCGTTGCCGGAGCGCTGCGAGCCGTCGCGCCGTCCGCGACGGCGATCGTGCTCTTGACCGTCGCCGTTGGGATCGCGACCGGGGCGGCCGGGGCGCTGCCGGCATTCGTGGGCAAGCTGCGAGCGGGCTTCGGTCGGACTGGGATCGCCGCCGCCGCGTCCGCTACCGGCATCGTTACCGGCGCCACGTTCGCCGCGGCCGCAGCCGGGCCAGTGGCCGCATTCCTCGGAGGGTGGCGCCCCACTGTCGCGGTCATGGGTCTCGTGTGCCTGATCCCCCTCGCCGGGTGGCTGGCGTTGGTGGGACCTGCACCCTCGCGCACGCCGCCAAGTGCGAGGACGCGGGGCCACGTGTGGCTGCGCCCCGTCGCCTGGCTCCTGGCTCTCGCCTACGGCCTGCAGGGGATCGCGTACTGGGGCGCCAACGCCTGGCTGCCCGGCGCCTTCGTCGAGCAGGGGTGGTCGGCGACCAGCGCCGGGACCCTCGTGGCGCTGCTGAATGGCGGCACACTCGTCGGCAACCTGTTTCTGGTCCTCTTCTCCAGGCGCGTTGGTCGTCGTCCCCTGCTCGTGACGAGCGCGGCCGCCATCGGCGCCGGAACCGTCGCCCTCACGGTCCAGCCGCATTTCGCCATTGCCTGGACGCTGTTGATGGGTCTGGGCAACGGCATGATCTACCCGCTGCTGCTGGCCCTCACGATGGATGTGGCAGAGGACGAGGCCGCGGCAGGAGCGATCGGGGCATTCATGCTCCTCGTCGGGTACGAACTCTCCGCCCTTGGCCCCGTGGTGATCGGGCTCGTTCGGGATGCCGAGGGCAGCTTCCGGTTGCCGCTCGTACTCCTGGCAGCCGCGGGTGTCAGCGTGATCGTGCCGAGCCTGGCTCTTGCTCGAGGCACGAGACTTGCCGTCTCGAGCGTGGGCCCAACCGTCGACATCGGGCAAACGAGCTGAACTGCGTTCGAAGCGGAGGAGGGTGGATATTCTCGTGTCGCCGCCCGCTCGGCGTGCCGCAGCGCAGGCAGATCGTCGCCTCGGTCGCGGCCGCCACGAGGCGTTGGGCGCGCCCAGGCGGGGGCCAGGCCGTCAGCGTTCCAGTACCTGACCAAGGCGGTCCAGCAGCTCGGACGCCGAGACCGCCCGGACACGAACTTGCCGCCGTCCGCCAGAAGTCTTCGATCGGCTCCGACTTCGGCAGGAACCCGCTCACCAGCACGATCCCAATCCCCGCCCGGGCCTGCCGCGAGGCTGTGACCACGCACATAGCGACGGCCGATATCCGAGTGTTTCAGGATCCGTAAGAAACGCGGCTCATCCTGGCGGTCGAAGCTGGGAACTCACACCTATCAGCTCTGCTGAGCGTGCGGGCGTCGAAATCACCATCTGTAGCGCTCTTGCCCAAGAGTCTCTTCTCGGCGGGGCAAACGGATGGACCTGACGATCAGATTGTGGGACCATCTCGGGTCCTCAGAGTCGGCCTGCGGGGCCGCGACCCGCTACCGGAGGTCGATCGAGACGATCACCAGCGCGGGGCTCGACAGGTTGAGCGTCTGGAGGGTCACCTTGTAGCGCCCGACGACCTTGCTCTCGTCGACGTCCTTGGACGAGCCGTAGGCGCGGGCCATCGCCTGCACGACCCACGCCTGGACGGCGCCGGGATCCGGTAGGGCCGAGCCGAGGAGGGCGCCGACCTGGCCGGCGCCGGTCGCGTCGAGCGAGGACGACACGGACACGCCGGTCAGGGCGTCGCGAGGCCCGATGAGCTCGACGATCCCGATCGGGTCGTCCGACTTGCCGAGCGAACGCTCCTCGCCGGTGTTGAGCGGCGAGTCCTTCCAGCTGTAGCCGTAGGTCGCTGTGAGGACGGCCTCGATGGTGTCGGCGCCGGCGAAGGGCGCGGCCGTCGGCGTGGGCGTCGGGCGCGGGGTCGGCGCGGCCGTGGGCGACGGCGTCGGGCGCGGCCTCGGCGCCGGCGTGGCGGTGGCGGGGCTTGCACCCGGCGGCGGGGTGCTGGCCCGCCGCCGGGCCGATGCTCTTCCGCTACTGGACGCGGACCTTGGCAGAGAGGCGGCCGGAGCCGCCGCCCAGG
>JAJXUG010000086.1 GCA_021783095.1 Chloroflexota bacterium
GCGGGGTCGGCGCCGGCGTGGCGGTGGCGGGGCTTGCACCCGGCGGCGGGGTGCTGGCCCGCCGCCGGGCCGATGCTCTTCCGCTACTGGACGCGGACCTTGGCAGAGAGGCGGCCGGAGCCGCCGCCCAGGTCGATGACCACGTGCCAGCGCCCGCTTGGCGGGCGGACCGCCACCGGGCTGCGGCTCGCGTAGCCGCCGTAGTAGCTGCGGGCGTCGCCGCGGCGGTAGCGCTGGAAGTTCGGGCCGTCCATCACCATGACGTTGGCCGTGCGGTCGAGCTCGACGACGACGGCCTGGCCGGGCCCGACGCTGACCTCGGAGTGGAGGAAGTCCACCTCGTCAGCGCTCCTTCCGGACGCCCTTGAAGGGCTTGGGGTCGGCCTTGACGTCCATGATCCGCCCCGTCCCCGCATCCCGCTTGGCCCACTGGCCGGACGGGGTCTGGAACTGGGAGCGGCGGCTGACGGCCCCCTCGCGGCGGCCGTCGTGCTTGTTGTGGTTGGTAGCCACGATGCTTGTCTCCTGCACCGGCTGGTGCCTGATCGTTGTGCAGCCATCGGTCGGGCGGACTAGCATTGGGCTCCCCGGTGGCGGAGGACGTCCAGCAAGGGGTCTCACTGCCGGAACCGCGCCCCGCCCCCGCAAACGGGGCGGGGCGCTTCTGTTGTTCCACGGGGCGGCGGCGCGTGCCGGCGACTCCTCTGGACTCCATCCCGCACGATGAGGGAACTGCTGGTATAGTATCCATCTTGACAAGATCCGACAAGATGGTCACTATGAGGCTCGCGGCACTCGCCGGGGGTGACGGGAGGAACGGGGGATGATCGCGAGCGCGGCCGATTTCGGCCGGAACATCCTGCGCGCGCGAGTCGCGGCCGGCATCAGCCAGGACCAGGCCGCCGAGCTCGCGGGCCTGTCGCGGGCGGCCTACCGCAGCCTGGAGGCCGGCGAGAGCGAGCCGCGGTCGCGGACCCTGCTCGCGCTCAGCGAGGCGCTCGGCGTCCGGCCCGAGGAGCTGCTGCGCCCGGCCGACCCGCTGCCCAGGGCGAGGTTCCGCTCGCTCAAGCGCCTCAACAACCGCACCCAGCTCCTGATGGACGTCGGACGCCAGCTCCGGGACTACCGCGATCTCGAGGAGGTCGTCGGCGAGCGGCCGGGGTGGGCCCTCTCCGCGCTGGCGGGGAGGGCCCACCCCGGGCCGCGCCGTCCGATCGACGCCGCGATGCTCGCCCGCAGCGAGCTCGGCCTCGGCGACCGCGAGCCCGTCAGGGACATCGCCGGCCTGCTCGAGGAGCGTGCGGGCGTGAAGCTCCTGCGGGCCAACGTTCACACTGACGCCTTCTTCGGCCTCTCGGTGGCGGAGGGCGACGGTGGGCCTGCCATCGTCGTGAACACCTGGGAACGCATCTCGGTCGAGCGATGGATCTTCACCGCGGCGCACGAGCTGGGCCACCTGCTCCTGCACCTTGCCGACTTCAACCCAGATGTCGACGGCGAGGAGGAGGCTAGCGAGGGCGAGGCGAACCTCTTCGCGAGTCACTTCCTGATGCCGGACGGCGCCTTCCTCGCCGAGTGGGGGCAGGCCGCCGGCCTCTCGACCTACGAGAGGGTCCTCAAGGTCAAGCGCATCTTCCATGTCAGCTACAAGACGGTCCTCTACCGCCTCCGGGAGCGCGGCGTGCGCGAGGTCTGGCTCCGCTTCCAGGTCGACGCGAAGCGGCACACCGGCAAGACGCTGGCCAAGACCGACGAGCCCGACGCCCTCGGCGCCGACGCCTTCTGGCTGAGCAGCCCCGAGTGGTCGAAGGCCCGCGAGCCCAGGGGCCTCGAGACCGACGACTTCGTCCCGGACCGCCGGTCGGCACTCGTCAGGAGGGCGGTGGAGGGCGGCGACATCTCGCTCGCGAGGGGCGCCGAGATCCTCGGCCTCCCGCTGGCGACCATGAAGACGCTCCGCTCCTCCTGGCTCTGACATGGCCGGGGTGGGGGGCCTCGTCTTCGACGCCTCGGCGCTCATCGACTACGGGAACTGCGCGCCCGACGTCCTGGCGCTGGCGGCGGTGCACCTGGCGCCCGTCTGGGTCCCCGACCTCGTGTTCGCCGAGGTGGACTGCCTGACGCCGGAGGACGCGGCCACGCTCGGGATCACCGTCGCCGAGACCTCGGCCGACCACATGGACGAGGCCGCGTCCCGCCCGCGGACGCTCTCGTTCGAGGACTACCTCTGCTTCCTGCTCGCGCGAGACGCCGGCTTCACGTGCGTGACCGGGGACGCGGCCCTCCTGAGGCACTGCCTCGCGAACGGCGCGGCCGCGGTCCGGGGCCTGCGGCCGCTGATCGACCTCGCGCGCCTCGGCGTCCTCCCGCTTGGCCGCGCCCTCCGGATCGCCCGCAGCATCGAGGCGCAGAACGACTGGATGACGCGGGCCGTGGTCGTGACCGTCGCGGTGGAGCTCCTCGTGATCCGCTCCGGCCGGCGGGACGGCACCGCCTAGCGCGCGACAGCGCCCTCACCCAGGGAGGCGGTCCTCCGGACAGCCGTGCTCCAGCAGCCGGCTCCGGGCCGTGTGCCGCTCCCCGTCCGTGAACAGCGGGGCGAACTCCGGCGTGATGACCTGGTATTCCATCGTGAGCTCGAACTTGCGCTCCTCGGCGAGGCGTCGGAACCCCTCGGACACGCCGGGCTTGGCGAGCAGCGTCCGCGCCGCCTCGAGCCCGCCGCGGCCCCGGACCATCGCGAGGAAGCGCCGGGCCGGGTAGCCGACCTCCCGCATCGCCGCCGCGTAGACCTCGAGCATCGCGGCGTCGAACCGCTCGATCACGTCGCGGGGCGCGTCCGCGGTGGCGACGTCGCGGAGGCGGATGCCCCCGCCCGCCCGCTCGAAAAGGCGGCCGTAGTTGTGAGCCCTCGCGTGGATCTGCCCGATCTCCACCGGCGAGCCGTCCCGGGTCCGGTAAAGGCCGGAGGCGTTGACCGCGTCGGCGAGCTCCCGGGCGGACATCACCCGGTTGCGGTTCTCGCGCAGGACCCTCGCCATCGCCTCGTGGAGCGGCAGGAACGTCGCCGGAGCCGCGCCGCCCTCGTCGTCATCGCCCCCAGTGTCGGACACCCCTAGTAGGGCTCTGGCCCGGCGGATCGCATCATCGAGCCGCCGCTCGCGCTCCCGCAGATCCGCCAGCTCCGCCTCCGCGTTCGCGAGTTCTGCCTCCACCACCGCCCGCTGCTCCGCCATTGCCCGCTCCAGTGCGCCCACTGTGGCCTCCAAAGAACTATTGACCGAAATACTAGTGCTTGGCTATGTAGTTGTCAAGACCCCGCCCGCGGCCTGTCGAGCCCGCCCGCGGCCCGCTTGCGGCCGGGGCTGGCGGCTGCCCCGGGGCGCGTCACACTGGTGGCATGGACAGCCACTCGCGGCGACGCGACCGGATCGCAGGACGAAGACCCGGATGGCTCACGCGCGCCGAGCGCTGGCGGGGTGGCGGGACATGCTTTTCCGCCGGGCGGGCGCCGCGACGCGCGCCATCGCCACCCTCGCAGCTATTTCGCTGCTCCCCGAGAACGCGGGCGCCGCGGCCCGCCTCGACGCCCTCCGCCGCAGGCCGATCGACGAGCTCGCCGGCGCCTCGCGGACCCCACATGGCTGGTGGAGCTCGTCGGCGGGACCGACGAGCTGCTCGAGCTCGAGGACGCCCCGCCGCAGCCCTTCAGCGACCGGGTGGTGTTCCACCGGACGGCGACGGTGCTTCCCGGCCCGGTCGACGACTCGGTGTTCGTGGCCCGGATGCTGCTCCGGGCGCTGTTCCTCGACGCGGCGCAGGCGCCGACCCCGCTCCGGCATGTCGCCGAGGCGACGACGCGGCTCGCGCTCGATCTGTCGCACGGCATCTGCCGGAGGGCGGGCGTCGAGCCGTATTGGGAGCCGCACGGCACCGGGGCGATCGTCGTCCCCGAACCGGTCCGCCTCCGCGCCCTCGCGGACGCCGTCTGCTGGACAGACCGGGATGTGCGCCGATGGGGGCCCGGGGCGAGCGCGGCGGCGGGCCGCTTTGCTGAGGCTCGCTTCCGGCCCCTCGAGCGTGTGCCCGAGGGCTGGGTGGTCAGCGCTCCCGGCCTGCTGCTGCCCGCCCTGGCCGATGCGCTCGTGACCGCGGCCCGGGAGCTCGGGCTCGTCGACGACCTCCATCGCCGCTACGAGGCCGCCCTGCGCCTGAGCGTCGACGAGTCGCTATCGTCCTTCGGGTTCTCCGGCTTCGAGGCACTGCCCGGCCCGCCCGTCGCGCGTCAGCGCCGTCCGGGGCGACCGTGGTGGTCGTCCAGCCTACGAGCCGGATGGAGCACTCCTTCGCGCGCGAGCCGGGCACGTGTCGGAGGCTCGCTGCTCGACGCCGTGGTCCTGACGACCGGCAGGGAGGCCTATCGGCGCCCCGACGGGATCGCCGTCGTGCCCCTCGCGCTGCTGGGCCCGTAGCGCACGGTGGCAACCCCTCTTCAAGTCGGGGCCAGAGGGGACGGGCGGCGGGCCCCAATCGAGGTCATGCGCCGCCGCCGAGCAGGGGGTCCTCCGTGGTGAAGCCGGTCAGGAACGCCAGGCCGTCGGGAGCGAGCCACCGCCCAAGGCGCGACGTAACCGTTCGTCCGTCGTTGGAACGATTGCGGGCGGCACCGAGGAGAATTGGCCGCCGACGACTGGCACGGAACTCCTCCCCGGCCAAGTCGGTACATCAAGGTGACGAGCGCGCCGGCGCTGAGGAGCCGTGGACGGCCACGGCTAGATGCGGGCTTTGGCGCGCCCGACAGGTGTTGGGCACGCGTTTGCACGGTTCGAGCCGAGCGGTCCGGCGGCCGAGCGACCGGAGGGACGGCGATTCCGCCCAATGGCCAGCGCGAAGCGGACGTTGGCCTCTTGCGGTGCAAGTGTGGGCCTGACGACGCTTGCGCGAGGAGGCACCCACGATGAAGCTCGTGACCGCTCTGGCCCTGGTCTCGCTTGCGGTGGCAGCCATCATGGTCGTGTTCTCAGCCAACTTCTATGGCTCCGACGACCCCTACTTCATGTGGGGTGTGGCCCTGCTCGCCGTCCCCCCTGCTGCGGTCGGATTGCTCCTCCTCGCGACGTGGCGCTCGTTGCGGATCACCGCCGGCTGGGTGGCCCTGTTTCTCGGGGCCTGGTGGGTCGTTGCCGGCGGGTCAACCCTGCTCGGGGGCATCCTCGCCCTCGTCACGGGGTCCGGGCAGCAGGACCTCGCGGGGACCCTCCTCGGGGGCGCCGTCGAGGGGCTCCTTGCCGTGCTCAACCTGACCATCTTCTGGGCCGCAGTCCTGCGCGACCGAGGTTCCAGGACTTCCTCACCGTCCCACTCCGCAGCCGCCTGACCCGTGGATGGGAGGCCGGTAGGGCGTCGCTGTCGCGTGGAGGCGGAGCCGGGCGGACGGTCGGGCGCTCAGGACCGCGCGAACCAGTCGTAGATCGACGGCGATCCGCTGTCGACGCCGCCGATGACTGCCGTGTCGATGCCGTTCAGCTTCACGTTGTCTCGTGCACAGTGGCGGCCCCTCGCGGGCATGCCTCAGAAGGTGATGACCTTGTCGGCCCAGATCGTCCACTCGGTCAGCTCGGCGAGCGTGCCGCGGTGCACGGGCTCGGCGAGGGCGTCGCCGGTCATGCCGCGAGCATCGATGCAGGTCCCGCAGGCCCCGACCACGATCCCCTTCGAGACGAGCCCCTTGAGCATGCGCTCGAGGTTGTAGTAGCCGTCGGGCGTCTTCTGGGCGGTCCTCGCCGCGGTCACCGCGTCGCCCATGAGAAACAACCGCAGCTCGACGGACTCGTCCTTGGCGAGCGAGTTCGCCAGGCGCATCCCGTTGTAGGTGCGCTCGTTGCCGTAGGCCGGCTCGTTCAGGATGATGAGGGTCTTCACGGGGGCGTCTCCGTCTGGGCCGCGAGCGGGACGACCTCGCGATTCAACTTATCAAACAAGTTGTAGAATAGCAGCGTGACGGACACGGCGAAGGGGACAGCGACGCTCGGCACGCGCGCCGCCAAGAACGAGCTCCACGAGGCCTTCGCCCGGGTCGGCGCGGCGCTCGCGAACGGCCACCGCATCGAGCTGCTCGACCTGCTGGCCCAGGGCGAGCGGTCGGTCGAGGTCCTCGCCTCGCGCGCCGACATCTCGCTCGCCCTCGCCTCCGCCCACCTCCAGGCGCTCCGCCGGGCCGGGCTCGTGGCCTCGCGCCGAGACGGCAACCGCGTCCTCTACCGGCTCGTCGACGACGACGTCTACACGCTTCTCGCGTCCCTGCGGACCGTGGCCTTGCGGCTCGGCGACGCCGAGCGGGCCGCCGGCCGCTTCCTCGGCGCGCCTCGGGTGGCGGTGAGCCGAGGGGAGCTGATGGCGCGCGTCCGGTCGGGCGGCTCGGTGGTCGTCGACCTGCGGCCCGCCGACGAGTTCGAGGCGGGCCACATCGCGGGAGCGCGGTCCATCCCGCTGCCCGAGCTCGAGGCGCGCCTTGCCGAGCTTCCGCCCGACGTCGAGATCGTCGCCTACTGCCGCGGACCCTACTGCGCGATGAGCCCCCAGGCGGTCGCGCTCCTCGAGCGCGCCGGGAGGCGCGCCCGGCGGCTGGAGGACGGCTACCCCGAGTGGCGCCTCGCCGGGCTGCCCGTCGAGGCCGGGAGCGACCGATGACCCCGATCTACCTCGACTACAACGCCAGCACGCCGCTCGACCCGCGGGTCGCCGCCGTCATGCGTGCGATGGGCGTCGAGCCCCGAGTCGGGATCGGCGCCGTGCGCCTCAGCCTCGGTCGGATGACGACCCGCGACGAGATCGACGCCGCCCTCGGGCGGTTCGCTGCCGTCGCCGGCGCCGGCCTGTCCCCCGCGACGCGCTGACCGACCCCAAGCCGGCGGGTGCGACCTGCCATCGGGCCGGCGGCCGCCTGTCCGGTTCCGCCCGACCGGTTCCGCCGGCGTCGCCGGCGCTCACCTGCGGCGTTTGCGCGGGACCGATGAAACGGTTCTGACCCGCGGCGCCCCTACCAGTGCGGGACATCCACCGCCCCCAGTACCGAGGACACACCGTGATCCACATCGCCGCTTTCCACGCCGTCGCCCGCCCGCTCGCGGTCGCGGCCCTCGCGATCGCCGGCATCGCCGGCCCGGGCCTCGTCGCCGCCCACGCCGGCGCGCCAATGCCGGTCGCCAGCCCGCCCGTCGTTTCGTGCTCCGCGACCGCCCGCGGCTCGATGTCCATGCCGTGCGCAGCTTCGCCGCGCGGCACGGCACACGGGTCCGTGATGGGCATGCCCGCTGGCGGCCGACACTGAGCCGCAAACGACAACCGAGGCGCACCAGGGCCGCACGGGGACCGTCGGCGCCAGACCCAACCTGACCGCGGTCCTCGCGGGCGTACGTCGGCGGGTGCCCGGGCCGCGGCGCGTCGGCGAGCCCCGCGAGCCCCGCCTGCGCGTACCGCCGGCGCCACAGCTTGACGGTCATGATCGCCACGCCCAGCTCGTC
>JAJXUG010000045.1 GCA_021783095.1 Chloroflexota bacterium
AGGCGACGCGCGCCGCCCCCCGGCGCCCGGGCCCGGCCGCCGCCGCCTGACGGTCCGCGGGGGGCAGCCGGCGGCGACCGCGGTCTCGAGGGCCGTCTCGCCGTCGCGGCGCAGCCTGCGGGCGAGCCGTCGCCGCTGGGTGGCCAGTCGGCGAGCCGAGGGAACCTCCGCGTCGGGCCAACCCATGGTCGTCGACTCGCCGCCCTGTCGCGAGGATCCCTTGAATCCGCCGGGTGAATGTCCGGATCGTGGCACGCGGCGGCACACGCCGTCTCGCGGCTGTTGGCTGACCTCCTCAGCCGGTAGGAAGAGAGGGCGGAGGCTAGTAGGGAAAGGTTTGACGAGTTCGGTGATGCGCAGGCCGGCTGCCCTGGAGAGCAGGGTGGCGCGCTACGAGCCTGCGCCTAGATCGGTCACGGTGAAGCTTCGTCGGTCCGCCGAGAGCGCGGAGACGTCTGTGCGCTTGGCGCCCGTCAATGGATCCGTCGTCCAGAGGGTGAGGACCGTCGGCTGCGCCCCATTCGAGCCGAGACGTGTGAAGGTGACCGGCGAGAACGCCGCCAACGGGAGCTGCGAACCGTCCGGCCCGAGCGGTGCCTCGACGATCCACTCGGCGCTCGCCGCCGCCCCGGTGTAGGCAACACTGATCGGGAGCTCCCGCAGATCCTGCGTCAGGTTCAAACCGACCGTCCAGGGGCGGCTGACGCCCTGGGCTAGGCCGACGATCTGAGAGGCTGTCCCTGGCGCCCGGCCCGGCCGCCAGGACGGATCAGGTGGGCTCGCTAGCGGTCGTTGCAGCGAGCGAGAAGGTGGCGTCGATGACGTATCGGGCCGCGTTGAACACTGAAATCGTGAATTCAAGCGGCACGCCGTCTTGGTCAGAGATGATCCGCCGCTCGACGAGCACGGGCGACTTCGGGGGGAGATCCAGCAACCGCGCCTCCGCTGGCGTGGCCGTTCGTGCACCGATCCATGACTGTGCCACGGTCGGTTCGCGACCCAGATCGCGCAGCGCCTCGTGGAGCGAGCCGACCTCCAGGTCGCGCGCCAGCACTGGAGCGCAGTCTGGCGTGAGGCAGCAGACGTCGTATGCCATCGGCGTGCCGTCTGCCAGCCGGACCCGCTGGATGCACACCACGCGGGCGCGTTGTCCTAGCCGGAGGGCGTCCGACTCGCTCTCGCTGGGATCGCGCAGCATGGCCGTCACCAGCCTCGATCCTGGGACCATGCCCCTGCGCTTCATGTCGAGCGAGTAGCTCATCAGCGGGCCCGCATGGCGGTGAAGCGGCTTGGGCGCGATGTAGGTGCCGGAGCCGCGGCGGCGCGTAACCAGCCCCTCGGCGGCGAGGTTCTGGATCGCCTGCCGCGCAGTCATGCGGCTGACCCCGAACTGCACAGCAAGGTCGGCCTCGGACGGCAGCGGGTCACCCTCACGGCCCTCAAGGATGCGAGCGCGCAGCCAGTGCTCGATCTTCTGGTAGAGGGTGGGTTCGACGTCCGCCACAGTGCCTAGGTCCCCGGCTGGCCGACGCTGGAACCGGCGTCCGCGGTGTCCCGACTATACAACCGGACCGACGCGTCTTGTACATTCCTTGAGTTCAGAAGGGCAGCTGCCAGCCCGATTCGTCGCAGGCGCGTCAGACGCCATTCGCACGCAAGGTCAGCGCGCTAGCCGGGTTGCGGGTGAACAAGTCCTCCACCACCGCCGCTCCGATGCCGTAGGCCCGCAGCTGCTCCGCATACTCGCCTGCCAGCCAGGCGAGCCCCGGAGCGCCGTGGTACGCGTGCCACAGGGAGCGCCGTGCGCCATCGGTGGACACGAGCAGCCGGTCGCCATGGCCGTCGGCGACCAGTCGTGCGATGAGCGGCGTCGTCGGCCCGACTTCGTTTCGGTGGTGGCGGATCGGCTGGTCGAATAGGAGCCAGGCGCCAGTCGCCGCGATGGCGGCGTGGTAGCCCGGGTCGAGGACCTTGTCGATGTGCGAGAGCAGGACCGCGTCGGCGGGGACGCCGTGCCGCGCCAGAGCGTCCACCTGCTCGAGGGCGCCGCGGCCGTGCTCGCAGTGCGAGAGGATCGGTGCGCCCGAGCGGTGGTGGGCGATCGCCGCAGCCTCGATCAGGAGCTCGTCACGGGGGCCCAGCGCCTCGCCGCCCGTGGCGATCTTGATGAGGCCTGCCCGATGCGGGGACCTCCGCACGACAGGCCCGGAGTAGTCGAACTCGTCGACGCCAACCATGACGTCGTCCGCGAAGAGGCTCCCGAGCTCCTCGGCGCTCACGCGAGCGGTCCAGTGGCGGGGCCCGTAGTAGCGCGGGTGGTGCAGGCCCGTCACGGCGATGACGTGGACTCCGGTGGCGCGGCTGACCTCCACGAGGCGGAGGACGTCCCGGCCCGCGGCGCACGGCATCGCGTCGACCATCGCGGTGACGCCGACCGAGCGGCACTCCGCCACCTCGCGCGCCGTGACCTCGGCGTCGTCGAGCAGGATGTGCGGGAAGGCTGCCTCGATGAGAGCGTTGTCGAGGATGAGGTGCTCGTGCGGGTAGGTGATTCCGAGGTCCGCGACATCGACGTCGCCGAGCACGGTGCGGACGATCGAGCTCATCGCATCAGGCCTCGAGCGACAGGATGGCGCCGGCGGAGCGGAGCACATTGCGCACGGCGTCGGGGGAGACCTCGCGGACGTCGCCCGCTTGGCCGTTCACCGCGAGTGCCGCCGTCGTGCCCGCCGCCTGCCCCATCGCCATGGTCTGCGCCATGGAGCGAATGCTCGCCTGCGCGTCGTGCGTGGCGGAGAAACATCGGCCCGCGACCATCACGTTGACCGCGTCGCGCACGACGAGCGAGCGCAGCGGGATGCCCGCGGCGGCCCCATCGGGGAGATACTGCCAGGCCGTCCCGTCGCCGGAGTGGTGGTCCTCGATCGGCGCGGCGCAGAGGGCGATTTGGTCATCGAACTGCGTGGCCGCGAGGACGTCGTCCCGGGTGATGCGGTAGTCGCCGTGCACGCGTCGCGTCTCGCGCAGGCCGATCTGCGAGCTGAGCCAGGTCAGGGACGCGTGGGCGTACCCGGGGACCCGGTCCCGCAAGAAGCGCGCGTACTCGAGCGCCTGGCGGCGGCCCGCCATCTCGGCGGAACTCAGCCGGTCCGGGTCGAGGACGTGGAGGAGTAGCCCGTCCTCGTCCCGGACCGCCGAGTCGAGCCGGGTCATGACCGTGGCGGTCATGCCGGCAATAGGGGTGACGTGGTCGCTGCCGTCGCGCCGAGGCAGTTCGTATCCACTCTGGGCGGCATCGAGCATGAGCGCCCGGAACTGGTCCTTGTTGATCGTCCGCCGCTCCGCCTGGTCTACGTTGACCATGCGGAAGGTCGTGGTCAGGGTTTGTGCGGGCGAGATGTCGCCCGCGACCTCGTAGCCGAACCCGGCGAAGTGGCAGACGTCGGCGTCGCCCGACGCATCGACGACGCTGCGGGCGGCAACCCGGCGCAGGCCGGCCTTGGTGGCCAACAGCATCTCGGTGACGCGGCCGTCGCGGACGGCGACGTCCTGGACGAACGCGTGGAGCAGCACACGCGCGCCGGCACCCGTCACCATTCGCTCCCAGACCACCTTGAGGTGCTCCGAGTTGTACGTGACGCCCGTCCCGGCCCCGTAGGTGTTCGGCCGCTCGAGGACCGGGCCGATCTCGCGGAGCGACTCCACGACCTCCCAGGGGATCGAGCGGACCACCTGCAGCGGGCGGCTGCCCGGCGCGAAGAATCCGTAGAAGGTGTCGAGCACCGCCGTGCTGTTGCCGCCCAGGAACGGCAGCTTCTCGATGATCAGCACGCTCGCGCCCTGGCGGGCAGCCGCGATGGCGGCGGTGGAGCCGGCGGACCCGGACCCGACCACGACGACGTCAAACTCGCCGATCGAGTCTACTGACTGCCATCTGCTCATTGGTCCGTCCCCGTCGCCCTTCGTGCTGTTCTTGTCCGCGGTCCTTATAGTATAGTCACGTCCACGCCATAGTCTATACAAATTGTCGCTGGGAGGTCATCGTGACCGCAGAGTCTCCGGGCGAGCGAAGGGGGCGCCGGATCCTCGTGACCGGGGCTTCGGGGATCGCCGCTGCAGCGTCGCGGCTGCTCGCGGCGAGGGGCGACAATGTGTTCGTCGTCTCGCGCGACGGGGCGAAGTGCGCCGCCCTGGCCGGCGAGCTCGGCGCGGGCGCTGCCGGCTGGCAGGCGGCCGACCTGACGCGCGAGGAGGCGACGGTGGAGGCGTTCGCCGCAGCCGAGGCGGCCTTGGGGAGCATCGACGGCGTGATCGCCGTGGCGGGCGGCAGCGCTCGACGGTTCGGCGACGGCTGGCTGCACAACATGACCCTAGACGCCTGGAACGCCGCCCTTGAGATGAACCTCACGACCATGTTCCTCACGGTCCGCGAGGCAGTTCGGCACATGCGGGCGGGTGGAGGCTCGATCGTGATGACCTCGAGCGTGCTCGCCACCTCGCCGCAGGCTGACGGGTTCTCCACCCACGGCTACGCGGCGGCAAAGGCGGCCATTACCAGCTGGGTCGTCCCGCTCGCGGCGGCGTACGCCCGCGACCGGATCCGCATCAACGTCGTGGCCCCGGGCCTCGTCCGAACGCCGATGGCGCGGCGCGCGGCCGAGGACGAACAGATCCTCGCCTTCGCCGCGCGCAAGCAGCCACTCGTCGGTGACATGCTGTCGGCAGAGACGGTGGGCCAGGCGATGCTGCTCATGCTCGACGCCGAGGCGGTGACCGGGCAGGTGCTCGCCGTCGACGGCGGGTGGATGGTGACCTCGACCTCATGAACCGACCCTCTGTCCCTTCCGCGATCGGCCGCTCCCGCGTCGTCGTCGTGGCCCGTCGGCTCGGCCCGGAGGTCGTCGATGCGCTCGCGGCGCTCGCCGGCGACCTCGTCCTCGAGGTGACGATGGACGGCCCCTCGGCCGTGCAGGACATCGCTCGCCTCCGTGCCGGCTCAATGGCCGTCGGCGCCGGGACCGTGCTCGACCTCGATGCCGCGCAGCGCGCCCTCGACGCCGGGGCGTCGTTCCTCGTGTCCCCGCACCTCGACGAAGGCCTCGTCTCCTGGGCGGCCGCTCGCGGCATCCCGTTCATCCCGGGCGCGATGACACCTACCGAGGCCGTCCGCGGCTGGTCGGCCGGGGCCGCCGCCATCAAGGTCTTCCCGGCATCTGTTGTCGGGCCGCGTTTCGTGCGCGAGATGCGAGGGCCGCTCGGGCACATCCCGCTCGTCGCGACCGGCGGCATCAGCGCCGAGAACGCTGGCGAGTTCATCGCCGCGGGCGCCGCTGCGGTGGGTGTCGGGAGCTGGCTGACGCAGCCGGGCGGCTCCATGGCCGATCGCTGGGCGGCGCTCGCAGCCGCGGTCGGGTCGCCTACATGACCGCAACACACGCCCTGGGACTCGACATCGGGGGCAGCTCGGTCAAGGCCGCCCTCGTTCGCGGCGACGCCGTACTCGCCACTGCAATCCGCCCGATCGATCAGGCCCGGCAGCCTGGTGCCGTCGTCGGCACGCTCGCGGCGGTTGCCGACGAGATGCGCGGCTCGTGGGGACAGGTCGACACGATCGGCGTGGCCTTACCGGGTCTCTACGACGCCGACACGGGAGTGCCGACGCTCCTGCCGAACTTCCCTGCGGTGTGGCATGGCTACCCGTTCCGCTCGGCCGCCGAGGAGGCCCTCGGCCAGCAGGTGACGCTCGCCAACGATGCCAAGGCGTTCAGCGTGGCGGAGTCGTTGCTTGGCGCGGGGCGTGGCCACCGGGCTGTCGCGTGCTTCGTCCTGGGGACGGGGGTAGGCGGCGGCGTGATCATCGATGGCAAGCTCTGGCGCGGTGCTGGATACGCCGGCGAGTTCGGCCACCTTAGCGTCGACCTCGATGGGCCCCGCTGCGGTTGCGGCAACCACGGGTGCGTGGAGTCGTACGCGAGCGCGGCCGCCATCTGTGCAGCGGCAGGGCAGGCCAGCGTGGACAAGGTGTTCGAGGCGTCCCGGGCGGGCGATCCGGCCGCCCTGGCGGCCATCGGTCAGGCCGTCCGGGCCCTCGCTGCCGGCATGGCCAATGTCTTCGTTGCCATCGCGCCTGATCGGATCGTCATTGGTGGCGGCGTCGCGACGGCTGGCGATGAGCTGTTCGGCCCCCTGCGCGACGCCGTTCGAGAGCGCGTGCTCGTCGCGGACCCGGACCTCCTGCAAGTCGTTCCGGCCTCGCTCGGGCGCTTCGCCGGGGCGATCGGTGCAGCGCTCAGCGCATCGTCAGGGAGCGGGCTCGCCGATCAGTCATAGCGACCGAAGAGGGCTGCCGAGTCCACCAGCGCCTGGATGTTCTCAGACGGCGTCGACGCGGGGAGCGCGCAGCCCGAGTTGAGGACGAAGCGGCCGCCGGGTTTCCACGCCTCAATCAACTGCCTGCAGGACTCCTGCACGTGGCCGGGCGTCGAGAGCGCGACCACCGAGCTCGGGTCGACGTTCCCGAACAGGGTGTGCCCCCGCCCCACGACGGACTTGGCTCGCAGCGGATCGGTCTTGTAGTCGAGCTCGAAGGCGCAGGACGGGTACTCGGCGAACTGATCGAGGATCTGCGAGGTGTCCCCGCAGATGTGAATGAGCGTGGTCGTCCCGTCGGCTGCGAGGTCGCGGATGAGCCGCTCGTGGTACGGGCGAGCGAATCGCCGAAAAACCGTTGGCGACACGACGTCCGGGCCACTCAGGCTGTCGCCCAGCGAGGTGAAGTCGGCCCCGGCCTCCCTCACCGCCCGGTGCACGGCGACATGGCTCTCGTGCGCCACCTCGAGGAGGCGAGCCAGCGCCGGGTTGTCGGGCTCGGTCACCAGGTCAACGAGGAAGTCCTGCATGCCGCGGAGCAGGGCCGCGAGCGAGAACGCGGACTGGTCGGCGTTGCCCCGAATGGCGACCTCGCCGCCCACTTCGCGGGCTAGGATGCGGATCGCCTCGAGGAGAACCGGGATCCGACCGTCGCGCTGGGGGTCGACCGGACGGAGCGAGTCGACGTCGTCGAGGTTGGCGATCGCGGGACCGGCGATGTGCCCCGGGCCGTCCGCTGCGCTGTCGCGCGGCGCGCCCATGGCCTCGGCGAGGGTCGTCGTGTCCAGGTCCAGGAGGACGCAGTCGTGCCCGTACTTCCTGAGCGCCTGGAGGTGCACCGCTGCCGTGGCCGCAGGGTCGGTGAGGTAGCGGCCGAGTGGCACGCCCGCCTCACGGGCGGCCGGCAAGAAGTTGTGTAGACAGACCGGGACGCGGTCCGGGATCTCGCCTCGCAGGGTTGCCATGACCCGGTCGCGACTGTTCACGCGGAACCTCCCAACGCGTAGGGCTTGATCTGCCACCGGCTGACGGTCACCACATCTCCTGGAACAGGCTGTCTCCGGTCACGAGGTCTCTGGTGAAAGGCACAGGCGCGGTCGCGGTCTCGGGCGACTGCGTGACGAAGCCTCCGTCGACGTACCTGACCAGTCCTGGGGCCGCGCCCATGGCGTACGAGACGACCGTTCGCTCGCCCTCTCGGACGTCGACCGACGTCGGGATCCCGGCCTCGCTGAACGGGTTGGCCGCGATCGACGCGGCCCAACCATTCGACGAGTAGGAGCAGCCCATCTCGATCCCCAGAACTTCCGTGTGCTCTCCGAGCCAGGGGGCGTACGTGCGACCGCCGTTCGAGAACCACAGCATCGTCTCTGGCAACTGGCGCGTGGCCTTCGCGAGTACCACGGAGTCCCCATGCCCGCGGCGGAAGGCGATAGCCCATCCGAGGGCGTCCGAACCGTGTTGGTCGTCGATCAGCACCGCGAAGTCCTCCTGTCGCTCGCTGAAGGGAAACGACAGGAGCGAAGTCCTCGCGCCGTCCGCCCTTGGGAACGATGCCGGATCGGCAGACCGTGCCGGATACGCGAGGACGGACCGCCCCATCGCCGGGTCCGATTCGAGGGGGGACGCCGGCGTCTCGGCGAACAGGACGGGTGACACCCGCAGTTCGATGCCGCCAGTGGCATCGACCATCGTGTGGTGCGCCACAGGCAGCCGGACATCGGCGCCGGTCAGGACGTGCTGCTGGTACAGGAAGGGCTGGTGATCGATCAGGAGGAGCGTCTTCGTGACCGACGCCCCCGCCACGGTCGCGCACAGCTCGAAGACTGCCCGCGAATGCGGCGCCGACCTCGACACGTCGACGAGTCGCCACCGGCTGTTGGCGGTCTTCCCGTGGGCGGGTGAGCCCTCGACGTCATCGGCGCAGAACGGAGCGCAGAAGAAGTCTGCCGAGAGGCGAGCCAGGTGCGGCGGCATCCCCGGCGGGAACCGGGGATGCTCAAGGGGAAGATGCCGCCACGGCGCCTTCGCGAATGGCGCGATCTGATTGCCGCGCCATTCGATGGCCACGTCGAGGACCATGCCGAGGGTCTCGTCGAAGGCGACGTCGATGCCTTCAGCGGAGAGTCGAGCGGCCAAGCCGGCCCCCAGATCTCAGGCGGGCACTTCGAGGAAGTCCCTGATGAGCGCCGCAGCCGATCCGGCGTCGGGCGCGTAGCCGTCGGCATGGATCTGCTCCGCGTACTCCGGTGTGATCGGCGCGCCGCCGATGACGATCTTGACGCTGGAGCCCGAGGCGCGGAGCGCGTCGATGGTGGTCTTCATCATCGGCATCGTGGTGGTCAGCAGCGCGGAGAGGCCGACGACGACCGGCTTGTGCTCGGTGACGGCGTCCACGAAGGCCTGGGGGCTCACATTCACGCCGAGGTCGACGACCGCGATGTTGGCACCTTTCCACATCATCGCCACCAAGTTCTTGCCGATGTCGTGGAGGTCGCCCTCGACCGTGCCGATGACGGCAGTGGCGACCGGCTGCACGCCCGCGCCGACGAGGCTCGGCTCGAGGACGAGCATCGCCTCCTTCATGGCGCGTGCGGCGATCAGCATCTCGGGGACGAAGATGTCGCCCGCCGAGAACCGGGCACCGACCGAGCCCATCGCGCTCGTCATCGCGTCGAGGATGGCCTGCGGCGCGACCCCCTCTGCGAGCGCCTCGGTGGTCAGGGAGGTGGCCGTCTTGCGGTTGCCCGCCTCGACGGCAGCCGTGAGCTGCTCGAGATCAGCCATTGTCGTGTGCTCCTGTTGGGTCAGGCGACGGGAACGCGAATCGGGTACTGCCCGTACTTGCGCGCCGCCTCGAAGAGGGCGATCAGGTTCTCGGGCGCCACGTCAGGCTGGACGTGGTTCGCGGGAGCCAAGATGTAGCCGCCGCCCGGGGCGAGCTGCGAGATCCGAAGCCTCGCCTCCGCGACGACCTCATCCACCGTGCCCGGCAGTGCCTGCTTGATGTCGATGGCGCCCAGGAACGACAGGCGGCTGCCGTACGTCGCCTTGACCTGCTCGATGTTCGTGGCGGGGAGCGGCTCGAGCGGGTGGACCACGTCGACGCCCGCGTCCGCGAGGTCGTCGAGGAGCGGCGTGATGGCGCCGTCGCAGTGGAGCATCACCCGGATCTCCGGCCGGTAGGTCTTGATCGTGCTGACCATGCGGACGATCGCCGGCTTGAAGTACTGGCGGAACATCGCCGGCGACATGGCGAGGCCGCTCTGGGTCGCGTAGTCGTCGCCCGGCAGCTCGATCATGTCGAAGTACTCGCCGCCGGCGTCCAGGTACGCGCGGATCAAGCCGACGATCGAGTCGGTGACGCGGTCGGTGAGCGTCTGCGCGAACTCCGGGTCGGCGGCCATGTCCATCAGGAACTGCTCGGCGCCCCGCAGGTCCGACGCGGTCTGGTACGGGCCGTGCGAGGTGACCATACGGGCCACGACGAACTTGTCGGTGCCTTCGTGGAGCGCCTTTGCCCGCGCGCGAACGCCCGCGGTCCACTTGGGGTCGGTCGGGTCGGGCCAGGAGATGCGTTCCTCGATCGCGTCGACGTCCTCCGCGTCCTCGAGGATCCCCGCCGCCGGGTAGTAGTAGGGAAGCGCCCGGTTCCAGGGCTGGCCGTAGCCGTCGATCAGGCCTCCGTCCTCGCCCTCGACCGGGGAGGAGGGCGACATCGTCGGCCAGACGTAGCGCGTGTCGGTTCCCAACAGTTCCAGGACGCGGTCGTCCATGTAGCTCACGTTATGGCCGGATCGGAACGGCTCCACCGGCCCAGGCAGGCTGAGGGCGGGGAGCAGCCGGTGGTAGAGGTCGTCGACCACGCTGTAGGGCCCGCCGCCAAGCGCCGTCGGCACCCGGTCAGGCTCCTGGTGGGAGAGCGCCGTGTGCACGCGCTCACGCGAGGTCATCTCCGGCATTGGGCGTCCCTTCTCAGTCTCAAGGTCTGCAGCTTGTGCTCAGTGTGTGTTGCGTCGCGGACTCACTCCCGGCAGGAACGCTCGCTCATGAGGCCATCCGTCGGCGCGATGGTCTACTCGATCTCTCCGCGGTGTGTCGTGGCGGAAGAACCAGCGAGTTCGATCTCCGCCCGATATGTTCCGGCCTCTCCGATCGCCCACGCGAGGCGCTTGGCGTGGTCGTCGTAGGCGGCGTTGAACAGCGCATTGGATCTCTCGGGGCCTATCACCATTGGCCCGGTGATCACAGGCGGACTGATGCCTCGTTGCACGAGAAGCTCGGCAGTCTGCACCTTGATCTCGTTCACGACGACGGCGTTCGCGGCGGTCGAACTGGGACCGACGGGCGTGTCAAGGCCCGGGATCGCGACGAGCGCATCGCCAGGTGGGGTGCCGATGTCGATCACGAGGTCGGCGACGTCGAGCAGGCGTGGACCGGCCGTACCCCCGGACATCGAGTGAGCCACCGAAGTGACCGCCACGCTGCGGATCCCGCGCTTGCGCGCGATCTCCGCGAGCTCGATCGGAACGGCCGAGGTGCCCGACACACTGAAGATGATCATGATGTCGGTGGGCCGGAATGCGAAGTTGGCCATGATGGCCGCCGCCAAGCCGCTCACTCGCTCGATGAACATCGCCTGGCGCTGGCCATTTGAGCCGACGACCTGGGTGTGGAAGGTCGTCGACAGCTCGACAAGCGGGTTGAAGCCGGGGAAGGACCCGTAGCGGGGGAACATCTCCTCGACGGCGATCCGCGAGTGCCCGCTCCCATACAGGTGGGCGAATCCCCCGGCCGCGATCGCATCGGCAGACCACTCAGCCGCAGTTGAGATCGCCGCTCCCTGCGTTGAGATGATCCGGTCCATGAGGGCGATGGCCCCCCTGGTCCAGGAGCCTGCCGTCGTCGCGACCATCAATCACCTCGCAGCATGGCCATCGTGCTCTGACAAGTTGTATAGAGTGATCAGCCGACCCCGAGCGTACGTTTGGCCTCCCGCCCTGTCAAGGGGCAAGCGTCGGCTCCGGGCTCGTATCGTGGCGCGATCGGGACACAGGCCATTTGGCACGGTGTGGCAGGGCAGATTGGCGGTATTGACAGTCTATTCGCCGTATCAGTAGGCTGTCATTCCACACATGGCACCCTATACAACTTTGTGTGGTTGTTAACTAGACCGTCGACGGGTACTTGGAGGGAGTCATGTCGGTGGCATGGCCCTGGAGCAGAGGGACTACCAATGATGAGCTAGCCAACTGGCCCGCATCCGTGCGGTGGACGCTCGAGGCGTCCCCGATGCGCAAAGGCGCGACGACGTCCGCCTGCACCGCCGGAGTCAGCTCGCTTCCGAGCCGGGCGCTCGCCCGGATCTCGCTCTTGGAGGAACACGCGTGAACCTTGGCATCGCATCCGTGGGGCGGCGCAGCCTCACCCTTGCCCTGGCCGCCGGTCTGACCATCTCCGTGGCCGCTTGCGGCAGCACTTCTTCCCCGGCCCCGACGACAGCCGCGTCCGCCGCCGCGGGCGCCGCGGCAACACAGGCCGCCACCGCCGGCAAGACCTTCTACTGGCTGTCCCACGGCTCCGCGAGCGACCAGTTCTGGGTGACCGCGGTCGCCGGTGCCGACGCCGCCTCCAAGGATCTCGGCGTCAGCGTCAAGGAGTCCTTCGCCAACGGCGACGTGGCCGCGCAGAAGGAGGCGTTCAACAGCGCCATCGCGGCCGGCGCCGCCGGCATCGCGACGACGAGCCCCGGCGCGGGCGCGCTCAACGACGAAGTCGCCGCCGCCCACAAGGCCGGCATCCCCGTGGTCTTCTTCAACAGCGACGACCCGGCCTCGGGCCGCGACGCCTATGTCGGCGCCAACCTGCAGGGCGCCGGCGTCCAGTGGGCGCAGTACCTCGTCGACAACAAGCTCGTGAAGGCCGGCGACTTCGTCTGGCTGCCCGTAGAGGCCCCCGGCGAGACCTACCAGGTCGACGAGACCAAGGGCATTGCGAGCGTCTTCGATCCCCTCGGCATCAAGTACGAGGTGTTCAATGCCTCGGGTGATCCGGCGGGCTCGCTGTCCAACATGACCGATTACATGACCGCTAACAAGGACAAGGTCAAGGCGATCATCGGGCTCGGCGACATGGTCACGAGCAACGTCCAGCAGGTCTTCGACAAGGTCGGCATCAAGCCCGGCCAGATCCCGGTGGTCGGCTGGGGCAACACGAAGGCCACCGCCCAGTCCGTCGCAGCGGGCTACGTCAACGCCGCGACCTGGCAGTACCCGGACTCCCAGGGCTACATGCCCATCGTCCTGCTCGCCCGCGCCTCGGCCGGGTCGCTGATCGGCTACGACATCAGCACGATGGCCCTCTACGACAAGTCCAATGTTGACAAGTACCTCGCCCTTCTGAAGTAGGTCGGCTCGCCGCCTACGGCCCGAGATGCGTGGCATGCTCCTCCTCGCTTTGCATCTCGGGCCACTCGCCACCTTGCGTCCGCCTGCGATTGGATGACCTGCTTGGAAACGCTACGGAGAATCGTCGACCGGGTCCTCGCGGTGCGCGAGTCGATCCCGCTGGTGCTGCTCATCGCCTCGTCGCTGGGCTTCTACCTCGTGAGCCCCGCGTTCCTCTCCCCGATGAACCTGAGCAACATGTTCGCGTTCATCCCGGAGCTGGGGATCATCGCCCTCGGGATGACCATGCTCCTGACCGCGGGTGTGTTCGACCTCTCCGTCGGGGCCGTCTTCGCCTTCGCGCCCCTGCTCACTTACACGATCGTGAACCAGGTCGGGATCCCGCTCGAGCTTGCGATGCTGGTCGGCTTCGCCGCGGCGATGCTGATCGGGCTGATCAACGGCCTGCTCGTGACCAAGGTTGGGATCTCTTCGTTCCTGGTCACCCTCGGCATGATGCTGGTGGTCAGGGGCCTCGGCCTCTACATGTCGGCGGGCTATCCGCAGAAGACACTCGGTGGCGACCCTATCATCCAGACGCTGCTGGTCGGCACCGTCACCATCGGCCCGGTCACCATCTACGCCGGTCTCCTCTGGTTCATCGGCCTCGCGGTGTTCCTGCACTTCCTGCTCCGACGCGCGCGCTTCGGCAACTGGGTGCTGGCGACGGGCGGCAACGGCAAGTCGGCCCGCGCCCGCGGCATCAACACCGACGCCGTCACGATCCGGCTCTTCGTCTTCATGTCGTTCCTCGCCTCGTTCGCCGGACTGATCAGCGCAACCCGCGTCGGGTCCGCCTACCCGATCGCGGGTGACGGCTACGAGCTCGAGACCATCGCGATGGCGGTCGTTGGCGGTACCTCGCTGTTCGGCGGCAGGGGGACGATCATCGGCACCGTCATCGGCGTGATCCTGATCCGCTCCATCAGGAACGGGATCATCCTGATCGGCGTGCCGGGCCTCGCCTACAACATGTTCGTCGGCATCATCATCCTCGTCGCCATGTCGGTCCAGGCCCTCCTGGAGCGGAGGAACGCCTCGTGAGCGAATCGACTGCTCCGCTTGTGGAGATGCTCGGGATCGTCCGGGAGTACGGGAAGGTGCAGGCGCTCGGGGGCGTGGACCTTGCCGTCCAGCCCGGCGAGATCGTCACCCTGCTGGGCGACAACGGGGCCGGCAAGTCCACCCTGATCAAGATCCTCTCGGGCGCCGACCGCCCCACGTCGGGCGAGATCAGGATCCGCGGGAACGCCATGAGGTTCCGCAGCACCCGGGACGCCATCGCCCTGGGCATCGAGACCATCTACCAGGACTCCGCCCTCGTAGAGCAGCTCAGCATCGGCCGGAACCTCTTTCTGGGGCGCGAGCCGTCGAAGAGCCGAGGTCCCGTCCACTGGATGGACCGGACCCAGATGGACCAGGTCACCGAGGAGCTGCTCAAGCGCGTCGGCATCAGCAAGAAGCTGTCCGCGCACACGCCTATTACGGCCCTCTCGGGCGGCGAGCGCCAGGCGATCGCCATCGCCCGGGCGATGTACTTCGAGGCCGACCTCATCGTCCTCGACGAGCCGACGAACAACCTGGGCGTCGAGGAGACGCACGGCGTACTGCGGTTCATCCGCGAGGCGAGGGAGGCCGGGCGATCGTGCGTCTTCATCACGCACAACATGCACCACGCGTTCCAGGTCGCCGACCGGGCCGTGGTGCTGCGCCTCGGCAAGAAGGTCGCCGACATCCCCCGTTCCGAGATGACGGTCGAACGCATCGAGCGAATCATCATGGGGCTCGAGGACGGTGAGGCGGTCGCTTCGGTTGGCTAGTAGTTCGGGGCAGCCGACTCGGCTCAGGCCGAGTCGGCTGATCTCAAGGGCAGCGCGGCGAGACTAGGGTCGCGAAGCAGGGACGCTTCCTCGAACCCGGGCCGGTACCTGAGCCCCATCGTCCCGCCTCGTCGCCAGCTCCCGAGGGGAGCCGGCTTGAGCCCCTTCTCGGCCTTTCGAGTACGGAGTCGTAGACCGAGCTCGTGTCGGGTGGGAGTGAGTGGTCGAAGTCACTGTTGTGGACCTTGTCCCCGCCCCACGGGGCGTTGGCCTCAAGGGCGTGCACGGCGCTCGCCGCGGTCTCGCCGGGCACCGACACGACGACGGCGTGCCGGGAGGCGTCGTCGATGACGACCCCGAGGTGCTCGTAGCCGGCGTTGCTCCGGGTATGGTCTGGTGCGGCGCCCGGAGCCTGCCGAGTCCGCGCCAGCCGCCGCCGTCGGGGATGCGGCCGAGCCTCTTGTGGTCCTGGTGGGGCAGCGCTCCCGGGTGGCAGGCCGCGTACCGGACGGGCGCGGCGGTCACCCGGTCGGCGTCGCGCAGCCGGCTGAGGCCGCGGCGGCGCAGGACGCGGTGGACCGTGGATGGCGGGAGGCCGAGCAGGGGGCCCAGGCGGTCGGGGCCGTACCGCCACCCGGCGCGCGCGGCGAGGATCTCGGCCTCGAGCTCCGCGCCCGTCCGCCGCGGCGATCGGTGCGGGCGCGAGCTGCGGTCGAGGAGCCCCGCCTCGCCCTCGGCCCGGTACCGGCGGACCCACTCGTGCGCCGTCGCCCGGCTGATGCCGGGCTGCTCGGCGACGTGGGCCGCTGGCCAGCCCTGGTCCGGGACGCGGCGTGCGGGGAGCTGGCGGCTGAGGACGCTCAGCCTCAGTCCAGGATTGGACACGCGAGAGCCCTCACCACTTCAGTTGGAGCCAGACACCCCAACCGGAGCACGAGGGCTCTCGCGCTGTCAACGACGTGCTTGGGGACTGCAGCTAAGGCAGCAGCGACGGCCCGGGGTGCCGCGTGAGCCATGCCAGGTAGGCCCCGTCGAACTCGCCGATCAGGCGATGGCGCTCCTTCATCACCGCCGCCCACTCGTCGAGCGCACGCGACCCGACGTCGGTGATCGTGTACTCACGGCGGGCCGGCCCGCTCCCGGTCGTCCAGATTGACTCGACCTGGCCGGCCTGCTCAAGGTCGCGCAGAGCCCGGTAGACCTGGCCCACGTCAAGCGAGGCGTCGGTGATGCGGATCTCGGTGAGCAGGCCGACGATGGCGTAGCCGTGGGCGCAGCCGCTCGCGAGCGCCATGAGCACGAACGGCTCCAGCCAGCGGTGGTGGGTGGCGACCGGCGACCAGCCGTGGTGGATCGGGGCGCCCGACTCGTCGCGGGACGTCGCGATGGCGAGGCCCGCCGGGGCCGGGCCAGCGGCCGCTGCCGACGGCAGCACCACGGGCGGCGGGACCGCGGGCGGGACCGCGGGCGGCGGGACCGCGGGCGGGACCGCGTGGAGGGCCCGTGCGGGCCGCTCCTGCGCCGCGGCCGGTTTCTGGGCGGCGGGTCGTCGCGGGGCCATTCCTGCTGCCTTCGGCGTGTCTCTGCGTGGGGTCAGGGCTGCCGGCTCAGCCGGCCACCGGGTGGTCGAGCGCGGAGGCGACAACCTCCGAGAGGCCAGCGTGGCCGTTCCGCTCGATGAGGTACGAGTACGCCTCCTCCTCGGCCAGGTGAACCTTGAGCAGGGCGTACAGCGCGAAGATCACCCTCCGCAGAGCCACGCCACGGCCGATGGTGAGGCCGCCCGCGCGCAACTGGGCGGAGAGTCTGGAGTACTCCCCGACCAGCCGGCGGATCTGGTCGTGCTCGTTGCGCATCGGGCGCAGCGAGTGCCGGTTCTGGAGCACGCGCTCCAGAACCGGGTACACGGCGCGCTCGGCCGCCTCGATGTGCGGCAGCAGGGTCCCGGTCAGGAACTCGTCCGTCGCCTCGATGCCGGCCAGAGGGTCCCCTGCCCGAGGGTCGAGCAGCATGTCCGCCTGCTCGGGCAGGCGGTCCACCAGGGCGAGGATCCGCTCATGGTGCGCATGCGCCACCTGGGGCAGGGTCAGGGTCACTTGGTCGTTCCCTTCGCCTGCTGCGCGAGGGAGACGTAGAACAGCGCGATCGGGCGGTAGATCACGTGGGCGAGCTTCATGAACGGCGCCAGGAGCACGAGCTCCATGGCGACGGACACGTGCACCACGAACAGCCAGTAGCCCCACACGGGAGCGCCCGGCAGGTACAGCGCCAACTCGATCGAGAAGCCGGTGATCGCCGTGACCCACAGCAGGGCAAGGAGCACCCAGTCCGCCGGCATCGAGCTGGTGACCGACCGGTTGGCCTTGCGGTACCGGTCGACGATCAGGACGCTCACGCCGTACAGGAGCGACGCCCCGGCGACGGTGCCGAGCAGGCGGATCGGGTACCAGACGGGCACGGGCGTGCCGGTGGCCTTGACGTTGATCAGCGCGAGACCGTAGTCGAGGATCGTGGCGGCGAAGAGGCCCATGAAGCCCCAGACCACCATCATGTGGACGACGCCTCGCTGGCGGTACCACGGCAGCGCCTTCGCGGTCTCGTCGCTGTCGCACTCCTCGCGGAAGCGGACCTGGCCAAACGACTCGAGGCCGACGGCGTACCACAGGGCACGGACGGTGCGGCCAAGCCCGGCGCCGGACCCGAGCGCGTCCTTGACGGACACGCCCTCCTTGGCGCCCACGTCCCTGATCATCGCGATCACGCCCACGATGCCGGCGAGGAAGACGAGGGCCATCACCACCATGCCGGTGGTGTGGACCACGTCCTCGGGGATGAACTTCCAGAGCAGGAGCTGGTCGGCGGCCATCGAGCCGTGCGACGAGAGGAAGAACAGGGCGAAGAACAGCGCCAGGACCACGGCCACCGCGGTCGCGACGACCGGGTTCGTGTACATGGCCTTGGCGATCCGCGTCCGGTCGTAGGACGCGATCGCGTAGCGGCGGGTCGCCGCCATGAACTCCGACGGGTCAGCCTTGGTCGGGCACGAGTCGGAGCACTCGCCGCACTGGTAGCACGTCCACAGCTCCTTGGAGGACAGCAGCGCGTCCTTCATGCCCAGCTGGGCGTAGCGGATGATGCGCCGCGGGAACGTGCCGTCCGTCTGGCTCATCGGGCAGGTGGCCGAGCAGGTGCCGCACGAGAAGCAGGCGCTGATGTCGGTGGCGCCGAACTTCTGGATCTCCGGGTAGAGGCCCATATCAACCGCGACCGGGGCCGCGGCGGGAAGCGTGGTTGCGGTCATCAGGACACCCGCCCGGTGGGCTCGTAGCGGAAGTAGCCGCCGCTCTCGCTCTCCTTGAGCTCGGCCAGCCAGCCATAGCGGCGCATGCCGAAGACCCAGAAGACGACCTCGTGGACGGGGGCGTCGATCGCCGCGGCGATCTCGGGGACGGTCATCGGGCCGGCGGCCAGAGCCGCGAGGATGCGCGGCCTCCAGACCGCCTCCTCACGGACGACCTCGCGGACATCCCGGTTGGCTCCAGGCATCAGACGGGCACCTCAATCATGTCGGCGATCATCTCGCTGATCTCATCGTCGGTGTAGCCCAGGAGGTCGATCGCGTTCTCCGGGCAGTACGAGACGCAGCCGCCACACCCCTTGCAGCTCGCGGCGTCGATGACCGCGAAGTGCCGCTCGCCGTCCTCGGACATCTTGATGGCGTCGTACGGGCAGGTGGACAGGCAGTCCCCGCACGCGGTGCAGGCATCCGCGTCGATGACGGCCACCAGGGGCTCCATCTCCGTGTAGCCCTTCTTGAGGATCGCCGCGCTCTGGGTGACGGCGGCCAGCGCCTGGGTCACCGCCTCGGCGGAGGTCTTCGGGCCCTGGCAGGCGCCGGCGATCAGCACGCCGTCCACGGTCGTCTCGACCGGCCGGAGCTTGGGGTGGATCTCGTTGAAGAAACCGTCGCCGCCCTTGGGCACCTTGAGGACGTCAACGAGCTCCTGGTTCGCGCGCGGGACCATGCCCGTCACCAGGACCACCAGGTCCACGGGGAGCGCCAGCTCGGTCCGCTCGGTGAGCAGGTCGCGCACCGTGACGGTGAGCTTGCCGTTAGCGCCCATCGCGACCGTCGGCGGCTCGTCGTTGTCGAACTTGAGGAACACGGACCCGGCGTCGCGCGCCTCGGTGTAGAGCGGCTCGAACTTGCCGTACGTCCGCATGTCGCGGTACAGGTGGAACTGCCGCACCGACGCGTCGAGCCCTGACAGCTGCACGGCCGTCTGCACGGTTGACGCGCAGCAGAACCGCGAGCAGTACTGGTTGGAGCAGCCGCCGGTGCTGCGGCTGCCGACGCAGTAGATGTAGGCGACGCTGCGGACCGGCCGACCCTTCCAGGTCAGGGGCCCCTTGGCGGCGTCCACCATCTCCTTGAACTGCGGGAGCGTCAGCACGCCCTCGGAGCCGAAGCCGAACTCGCCGTCCCCGGGGGCGTAGTTGTCGAAGCCCGTGGCGACGACGACCGAGCCGACGAGGATCTCGATCGTCCCCGCCCCCTCACCGCCGACGCGGATGTTCATGCGGTAGTTGCCGAACGAGCCGGCCTTGCCGACGACCTCGGCCCCGGTCAGGACCGTGATCGACGGGCGCTTCTTGACTTCCGCGACGAGGGTGTCGATGAGCACCCGCCCGTCCTTGCCGTGCGGGTACATCATGCCGAGGGTCTTGACCCAGCCGCCGACCGCGACCTCGCGCTCCACGACCGTGACCTTGAGCCCGACGTCCGCCAGGCCGATGGCCGCCCGCAGGCCGGCGACGCCGCCGCCGATGACGAGCGTGTGCGGGGTGGTGTCAACGACCATCGGCTCGAGCGGGACGGTGTTCCGCGTGCGGCCGATGCCAGCCGAGACCAGGGCCGTGGCCTTGGCCGTGGCGCCGGCGCGGTCGTCGGTGTGCACCCACGAGCACTGCTCGCGGATGTTCACCTGCGTGTACTCGTACGGGTTCAGCCCGGCGCGCGAGGCGACGCCGCGGAACGTGTAGGTGTGGAGCTTGGGCGAGCATGACGCGACGACCAGGCCGTCGAGGTCATTGGCCTTGATGTCGGCCTCGATGTCCTGCTGGGATGCCTCCGAGCAGGCGAACATCGTCGTCCGCGACACGATCACGTCGCCGTTGTCGCGGATCCCGTCCACGACCTTCTCGACGTCGACGTAATCGCTGATGTTGCCGCCGCAGTGGCAGACGTACACGCCAATGCGGCGCCCGCCCTCGCCCTCGTGGGCCGGGGTAGGGGTCAGCGTCTCTTCGCTCATGCCGGCACCATCTCGATCTTCGGGAGAGCGGGCCGGGTCCGCTCGAGGTGCGCGGCCACCTGCGCGGCGGCGGCACCCGCGTGGACGATCGAGTCCGCGATGTCCTTGGCGCCGGACGCGGCTCCTGCCACGTAGACGCCGGGGATGTTGGTCTGGCCGGGGTTCATGTCCTCCTCCGGCTCGTTCACGTAGTGCCACTCGTCGAGCGCGAGCTCGCCGACCCCGAACAGCTCCTCCGCGTCGCGGTTGGGCTGGACGCCCACCGCGAGCACCACCAGGTCGTACTCGGACTCGGTGATGGCGCCCCCGTTCTCGATGTCCTCGTACTTGAGGAGGAGGTTGCCGTCGGGCTTCTCGGTGATGTCCGCGACACGCCCCTTGACGTAGTTCGCGCCCATCGCCTTGGCCTGCTCGTAGAACTCGTCGTAGCGCTTCCCCGGGGCCCGGATGTCCATGTAGTGGACGGTCACGTCGGCCAGCGGCAGGGCGCCCATGATCAGCTGGTTCTGCTTGATCGAGTACATGCAGCAGAACCGCGAGCAGAGCGGGTTGTCCACCTGCTTGTCACGGGACCCCGTGCACAGGACGTAGGCGATCCGATCGGGCACCTTGCCGTCGCCGGGGCGCAGGACCGTGTTGAACGGCCGCGTCGGGGCGAGCAGCCGGTCCATCTGCATCGCGGTGATGACGTTCTGGTACTTGCCGTAGCCGTACTGCGGCTTGAGGTCCGCCGGGAACAGCTTGAAGCCCGTGGACACGACGACCGCGCCGACCTTCAGGTCGCTGGTCTTGGCCGTCGAGCGGAGGTCGATGCAGCCGTCCACCGGGCAGGCCGCGACGCACTCGCCGCACTCGGAGCAGACGGCGCAGTCGATGCACCGGCCGGACGAGCGGCGAGCCTCGGCCTCCGTCAGCGGGGCCTCGATCTCGCGGAAGTCGGCGGGGGCGGGCTCGAGCTGCGTGCCGTCGGGCGTGGGCGCCGACAGCGTGAACGCCTTCTGGCGGGCGAGCACGGCCTGCTTGTCCACGACGGGCAGCCGGTCGTCCCAGTTGTCGAACTCCCGGCCGTTGAGCCAGGCGTCGATCTGGTGGGCGGCCTTGCGGCCCTCGCCCACGGAGCGGGTGATGTCCGTCGGGCCGTTGACGGCGTCGCCGGCGGCGAAGACGTGCTCCACGGCGGTCTGGCAGGTGGCCTTGTCGGAGGACAGGCGGCCGTTCTTCTCGACCGCGACGCGGCCGCCGAACATGGAGGTGTCGGGCATCATGCCGATGGCGGCGATGATGAGGTCGGCGTCGATCGTGACCGACGACCCCTGGACGGGCTCGACGGACCGGCGGCCCGAGGCGTCGGGGGCGCCGAGGCGCATCTGAGTGCATCGGAGGCCGGCGACGGCCCCGGCGCTGTTGCCCACGATCTCGGCCGGGGCCACCAGGAGGTGGAACTGGACCCCCTCCTTCTCCGCGTCCGCCGACTCGACGTGGTGCGCCGGCATCTCGTCGCGCGAGCGGCGGTATGCGACCGTCACGCTCGAGGCGCCGAGGCGGCGGGCGGTTCGGGCCGCGTCCATGGCGACGTTGCCGCCGCCGACGACCACGACCTTCTTGCCCTTGACCTCAATCGCCTGGCCGAGCTTCATCTTGCGGAGGAAGTCGGTTCCGCCCATGACGCCGAGACGGTCCTCGCCGGGGACCCCGAGGCCCTGGGAGCGGTGGGTTCCGGTGGCGACGAGCACGGCGTCGAAGCCGTCCGCCTTGAGCGCGGCCGGGTCGCTGACCATCGAGTTCACGGCGATCTCGACCCCGAGGCCGGTGACGTTCTCGATGTCGCGCGCGACGACAGCCTCCGGCAGCCGATAGCTCGGGATGCCGAGGGTGAGGAAACCGCCGGCGACGGGCGCCGCCTCGAAGACCTTGACCCCGTAGCCGAGCTTGGCCAGCTGGAAGGCGGCGGTCAGGCCGGTGGGGCCGGAGCCGACGATCGCGACCCGCTTGCCGTTGGGCGCGGGGCGCTCGAGGCCGTTGTCCTTGCCCGAGGCGTCGTGCTTGTCCGACGCGAACCGCTTGAGGCGGCGGATCGGCAGGGTGCCCTCCAGGGAGCCGCGGGTGCACTCGCCCTCGCACGGGGCGTAGCAGGCGCGCCCCAGCGTGCCGACGAGGGGGGTGGCGTCGAGGACGAGCCTGAACGCCTCCTCGTCGAGGCCGCTGCGGATCAGGCTGACGTAGCCGTGGGCCTGGATGCCGGCCGGGCAGGCGAAGGAGCACGGCGAGCTGCCGCCGCGGTCGATGACCGCCTTCTTGGGCACTGCCTGCGGGAAGGTGAGGTGCGCGGCGCGCCGGCCGACGAGGTCGGCGTTGAACTGGTCGGGCACCGCCACGGTGCACGCCATCTCGCACTTCTGGCAGCCGGTGCAGGAGTCGATGTCCACGTGCCGCGCCTTCTGGGTCACGGTGGCGGTGAACGTGCCGTCGGCGGTCCGGCGGATCTTGTCGACCTGCGCGTAGGTCCAGGGCGTGATGTTCGCGTGGTGGATCGTGGACGCCATCTTGGGCGTCGAGATGCACGAGGCGCAGTCGAGCGTCGGGAACACCTTGGACAGCAGGATCATCTTCCCGCCGACGGAGGCCTCCTTCTCGACGAGCAGGACCTTGTAGCCCATGTCGCCGAGCTTGAGGGCGGACTCCATGCCGCCGATGCCCGCGCCGACGACGAGGACGTCGTAATCGAGCGAGGTCGCGGCGGCGTCCCGAGCAACAGCCATGTCGGTCATATCGGTCACCCTGCCCTCTGCGGGCCCATCGCACGGAGGGCCGCGCTGAAGGTCGTCATGTGCTTGGTGAAGGGCTCCGCGCACACGGAGCAGATCGCCGCCACCCGGATGCGGCTGGCGTCGATCCCGCGCTGCTTGACCGTGCTCTGCGCGACCTGGACAACCCGGTTGGACCGCTTCGAGCAGTCGTGCAGGTAGGCGCACTCCTCGCCGTCGGTGGCGATGAACACGCCGTCGAAGCCCTTCTCGAGGGCCCCGATGATCCACGACGGCCGGATCCCGCTCGTGCACGGCAGCGTGATCACGTTGACGCCGGGCGAGTAGTGCATGTGCGACGAGCCGGCGAGGTCCACGCCGGGGTCGGAGATGTTGTTCGTCGTGAAGACGAGGATCCGGGGGACGAACCCGTCCGCGGAACCCGGCTCGGCGGCGTGTGCGGTCATCGAGGCTGCGCTCCTCCGCGATGCGGGACGCCGCCGCGGCGATTGCCCATGGATGGCAACGTCGCGACGGCGGTGGACGAGAGGGCTGCTACTTGCGGCGGATCACGAAGACGCGGTCGTAGCCCTCGGCCGGAAGGACGCCCAGGAAGTCGTGGCCGACCTTGGCGGACCAGGCGGAGATGTCGTTCTTGGTGCCCGGGTCGGTGGACCAGATCTCGATCGTGGAGCCGAGGGGGACCGTGGTCATGCCCTTCTTGGCCTCGAGGAGAGGGCCGGGGCAGGCGGTGCCGCGGGCGTCGACGATCTTGTCGGCGGTGAGGGTCTCGAGTTCGGCGGTCGTGGCCATGGGGGAAGCCTCCTAGTAGGTCAGGGTGTTGGTGGCTGAGGTGATCTCGGCGATCAGGCGGCCGGCGGCGACCACCTCAGCGCCTTCGATGAGGTCCGTCGGGACGATGTCCCGGGGTTTCAGGCAGGGGCTGCAGACGAGGAGCTGGCCGCCCAGCGCGAGCACGTCCGCGAGGAGCTTGGTGAGGGGCGGGAACCCGAGGGCGGCGACGGTCTCCACGACACCGGTCCTGGCCAGGTCCACGCCGTCCGCCTGGAGCGCGACGACCACGGCCACGTCGGAGGCCAGTGCGGCACCGGCCATGACGAACGGGATCGTCGCGAGTTCGGGCTCGTGCGGCCCGTGGGTGACGACGACGACGAGTTTCTCGCCGATGGCCACGTCGGTCTCCTGTCTGCCCGGGCGCATTTCGCCGTGCATCGATGGCTGGCGGGTCTAGATGAAGACGATCTGGCCGTCTCCGGCAGCCATCAGGAACGTGGCCACGCCCGCCTCGGCGTCCACGATCGGGTCGAGCGAGGCGAAGTCGATGCCCAGCGTGTCCATCGACCCCGTGCAGGCGTAGATAGTCATCTCGCCCAGCTCCTTGGCCATGCGGAAGGCCTCGAGCCACGCGATGGACTTGGTGCCTTTGACGGGCCGCTTCGTGCCCTCGACGGTGGCGTCGAAGGACAGGCCCAGGTCCGACTCGATGCGGGAGGAGCGGAAGGCGTCCAGGGCCCAGTACTGGACGAGGACGTTGACCGGCCGCTCCATCGCCGCGGCGCCGGCGGCCAGCGTGGCAGCCGCGTGCAGCTTGTCAGCCGTCCCGGAGAAGAGCACCAGGTTGAGGACGTCGCTCATGCGCGTTGGCACCTTGTGAGGCGGTCGGCTCGGCCGCGGGCTTACATGTCATCCGCAGTTGTATGCCGTTGACATATAGGTGCCCTGAGTCGCGCGGCCCGTGTTGCCAAGGACGAGTGGCCCGTCCGAGGGGGTCGTCCTGCCCCGCCCCGGCCCCCGGCGGCCCGCGGCCGGGGCTCAGGACAGGGCGTCCACCACGCCGGACGCGTCCACCCGGCGACCCGTGTGGAAGGGAACCTCGAGCCGGACATGCCGCCGGGCCTGCGTCGCGCGCAGGTCGCGCATGAGGTCCACCAGCTCGTTGAGGTCGTCTGCCTCGAGCGCGAGGACCCACTCCCAGTCGTTGAGCGCGAACGACGCCACGGTGTTCGCCTGGATCCCGCGGAACTCGCGCCCGGCGAGCCCGTGCTCCCGGAGCATCTCGCGGCGGTCGGCCTCGGGCAGGAGGTACCACTCGTGCGAGCGGACGAAGGGGTACACGCACAGCCAGTCCAGCGGGGGCGTGTCGCGCATGAACGAGGGGACGTGGTCGCGGCTGAACTCCGCCGGTCGGTGGGTGCCCATGGCGGACCAGGCGAGGCGGGCGGCCGCACCGACGCCGGTCCGCCGGAACCCCCGCAGCGCCCGCTGCAGGGACTCGGCGGAGGGACCGTGGACCCAGACCATCACGTCCGCGTCGGCCCGCAGGGCGGACACGTCGTACCAGCCTCGGAGGACCACGCCATCCTGGCCGAGCCCCGCAGCCCAGGCGTCCAGTGACGCTGCGGCCCCCGCCCCGGGCGACCCGCCCGTGCGTGCGTAGACGGCCCAGACCGCATAGCGGACGACGGCGTTGAGGTCGGCGGCAGGCTGGGACGCGGTCACGGGAGTTCCTCCGGGCTGAGACGGGCCAGGACATTCCGCTCCCCCGACGATAGCGCCCGGCGCCCCGAGGCGCGAGGGTGCCGGGCGGAGCGACGGCGCCGGGCCGCCGCGGGCTCGGCGCCGGCGGCGCGGCCCACGGGCCTGGGCCCGATCGTACTGCGCCCGGCCGGGGCGGCTTAGGCCCAAAGAGGGGCTAGCCAGAAGTTGTGCGTTCCTGCAACACTGCATCGCTGTGAACTTCTCGATCGCACGCCTCGCGCGGCGAGCCCACGGGCCGCTGCACCTCCAGCCGTCCAGTGTCGTGGTGGCGCTCCTGGCTGCCTGTCTGCTCCTGCCGGCGGTGGCCAGTGCCCCCGCTGCGGCGGTCGCCGCCCCGGCCGGGTCCGCCATGACCCCGGGCTGCTCGGGGGCGAACCTGCGGGCCGCGCCCGCGATCTCCGGCGCCCTGCGGGCGTCGCTGCCGCTCGGCACGCAGGTGACCGTCTCGGGCACCGTCGCCGGGGGCGCGTGGTCCGCCGCCTGCCCGGCCGCCGCCTCCGGCGCGGCCTGGTACGTCGTGACCGCCGTCGGCGGCGTCCCCGTCGCCTCCGCCTACGGCGCGGCCGCGCTGTACGCGGCCACCGGCGTGCTGGCGCCGGTGCCCAACGCCACGCCCAGCGCTAGCGATCCCCTCGGGACCGAGCTCATCCGGCTGGTCAACCTCGAGCGCGTCACCCACGGCCTCCAGCCCTACCTCGTCGACGCCCAGCTGTCGGCGATCGCCCGGAACGCCCCCTTCGCCTGCCCCACGAAGCCGTCGCTGACGCTCCGTGGCCGGGCCCAGGACATGGCGAGCCGGTCGTACTTCTCGCACACGGTGCCGGGCTGCTATCTCGCGGGGACAACCACCCCCTACCCCGCGCTCACCATCGTCAGGTCCGTCTTTGGCTACAGGCTCGCCCGCAGCGAGATCCTCCACTGGAACAGCTACACGGCCACGATGTCCACGTACCGGATCGGGTGCGACATCAGGGGCGCCAACTGCACGGGCGGCACGACGCGGAGCCCGGCGACCGTCGCCATCGCGCAGCGGAGCTTCATGAGCTCCTCGGCGCACCGGGCCGCCGAGCTGGCGGGCTACCAGCGGTTCGGCTGCGGGTCGGCGACCGTGCCCGGCACGACGCGAACGTACTACGCGTGCATCTTCGCCGACGGGGGCTCGACACTGTCCCCGGACACCACGCCGTCGGCGACGCCGACGCCCACGGCCGCGCCCACGGCCGCGCCCGTGCCGACGCCTGCGCCGGCGCCCACGCCCGCGCCCGCCACAACCCCGACCCCGACCCCGGTTCCGACCCCGGTTCCGGTGAACCCGCCCGCCCCGGCCGGGTCCGCCATGACCCCGGGCTGCTCGGGGGCGAACCTGCGGGCCGCGCCCGCGATCTCCGGCGCCCTGCGGGCGTCGCTGCCGCTCGGCACGCAGGTGACCGTCTCGGGCACCGTCGCCGGGGGCGCGTGGTCCGCCGCCTGCCCGGCCGCCGCCTCCGGCGCGGCCTGGTACGTCGTGACCGCCGTCGGCGGCGTCCCCGTCGCCTCCGCCTACGGCGCGGCCGCGCTGTACGCGGCCACCGGCGTGCTGGCGCCGTCCGTGGCCCCGACACCGCTGGGCGCCACGGTGACCTTCTACGGCCGCGGCTACGGGCACGGGGTCGGCATGTCGCAGTACGGGGCTCTGGGCCGCGCCCAAGAGGGCCAGAGCGCGGCCACCATCCTCGCCCACTACTACATCGGGACCACGCTCGGCCCCCTGGCGTCCAATCCGACCGTGCGGGTGCTGCTCGAGGACGAGGCCGCCACGCAGGGCGCGCCGCTGACGATCTACGGCCGGGGCGGCCCCTGGTCGGTCGACGGCGTGACGACCGTGCTGCCGGCGGACGCGCGCGCCCTCGTCTACCGCACGAGCGCCGGCTGGCTCCTCGTCGCGGACTCGGCGGGCCAGGTCCTGGTCAGCACGGCGCCCCCCACCAGCCCGCTCGTCTTCCGGCCGCAGTCCGCCGCGACGACGCTCCAGGTGAGCTCCATGTCGTCGCCGTACAACACGTTCCGGGGTGCCGTCGAGGCCGTGCTGGGAACCTCCGGCGCCCGGCTCATCAACCTCGTCCCGATTGAGGACTACCTGCGCGGCGTCGTGCCGGCCGAGATGCCCTCGTCCTGGCCGGCCCAGGCACTCGAGGCGCAGGCGATCGCGTCGCGTTCCTACACCGCCTATGTCCTGCACCCGAGCACGGGCGCCTTCGACGTCTACGACGACACGCGCTCCCAGGTCTACCTGGGCGTCCTCGCGGAGCGGCCGACAACCGACGCGGCCATCGCCGCGACGGCCGGCACGGTGGTCATGAGCGGCTCTCGGGTCGCCGAGACGCTGTACCACTCGGCAGGCGGCGGCGCGACCGAGGACAACCAGGTCGCCTTCGTGTCGCCGACCGGCGCGATCGTGGCCACCCCGGTGAGCTACCTGCAGGGGTCCCCGGACCGCAACGCCGCCGGCGTCCCCTACGACGCGGCATCGCCACACGCCACCTGGCAGACCTCGACCTACACCCTGGCGGCCCTGTCGGCGATCTTCGCCGCCGACCCGAGGACCAACGTCGGGATGCTGACCTCGCTCGGTCTCTCGAACCGCGGGGTGTCCGGACGCCTCGTGAGCGTCACGCTGTACGGGACGGGCGGCTCCAAGACCGTGTCGGGCCCCGTGTTCACCGCGGCGTTCAACGCAAACCGCCCGGCTGGCGACCCCGAGATGCTGAGCACGCTCCTGGACGTCCAGCCGATCCCCTGACGGGGCGCACCACGCGCGATCCCGTGCCCCGCCGCCGCGACGGCCCCTAGGATGAGGGCCCCACACAGCGAGGGAGACGGCGTTGGCGGCGATGCGGTTCGGGGCGGCGTTCTGGGTGCAGCGGACGGACTGGCCGTCGCTCCGCGAGGCGGCGCTGCGGGCGGAGGCGGCGGGGTTCGACGACCTGTGGGTCGACGACCACCTGCTGTCCGACGAGGCCGACTGGCCCGACCCGAAACTCGAGGGCTGGACCACGCTCGCTGCCCTGGCCGCGGTCACGGAGCGGTCGCGGCTGGGTCTGATGGTGGGCGCCAACACGCTGCGCAACCCGGGCCTGGTGGCCAAGATGGCCACGACCGTGGACCACGTCTCCGGCGGGCGGGCCATCCTCGGCATCGGGGCTGGTTGGTTCGAGCGCGAGCACGCCGCGTTCGGGCTCGACTTCGGGGCCGGCGTCGGCGAGCGGCTGGACCGCCTCGCGGAGGCCGTGCCGCTCATCCGCCGCCTGCTCGACGGCGAGGAGGTCACCCACGAGGGTCGGTTCTACGCCTTCGACCGGGCGCTCTGCGCGCCGCGGCCCGTGCAGGCGCGACTGCCGATCCTGATCGGCGGATCGGGACCCCGCAAGACCCTCCCGCTGGTCGCCCGGACGGCGGACATGTGGAACGCCTACGGCACCGTGGACGAGGTCGCGGCGGCCGACGCGCTCCTGCGCGCCGCGTGCGAGGCGGCGGGACGCGACACGCGGGAGATCGAGCGGACGGTAAACCTCAACGCGGTGATCCGGGGTGACCGCACCGAGGCCGAGGCCGCCTGGGAGGGCTGGTCCCGTGTCCACCGTCCGCACGCGGGGGAGGGTCGCCTTGGCGCGGGCGGGTCGGTGGAGCAGGTGGCCGACGCCCTCCGCGCCTACCGCGACGCCGGTTTCGGGCACGCGGTGCTGATCTTCCGCACCCCGTGGGACCTCGCCACCATCGATCGGCTGCCGGAGCTCCGCGCGGCGCTCCGGGCGGGCTGAGAGGCGCCGCTCGGCTACTCCCAGCGGAAGGCCCGCGCGGCGATCCCCAGGCACACGACCAGCCAGCCCGCGAGGACCGCGATGTCGACGCCCAGCGGCGCCACCTGCGTCCCGTTGACCATCACCTGGCGCATCGCGTCGCCGAGGTAGGTGAGCGGCAGGAAGCGCGCGATCGTCTGCAGGAACCCCGGCAGGAAGTCGAACGAGAAGAAGATCCCCGACAGGAACATCATCGGCATCTGGACGATCTGGACGACGCCCGACGCCTGCTCCTCGGTCTTGAGGAACGAGGCCAGCGCGAAGCCGATCGCGAGGAACGAGCCGGCGCCCAGCAGGACCACGCCAGCCACGGCGAGCAGGTTGCCGACGATGTGGACGCCGAAGAAGACGAAGCCGATCCCGAGGATCAGGACGGCGTCCACGACCGCGACCATCAGCCGCAGCAGCACGTTGCTGCCGACGAGCTTCCAGCGGGCGAGCGGCGTGGCGCCGATCCGCTTGAGGATCCCCTTCTCCCGCTGCTGGACGAGCGGGATCGCGGCGAAGACGCCCAGCTGCATCAGGGCCATCGCGAGGATGCTCGGGACCAGGTAGGCGACCGAGCTGATCGTCGTGGACTGCAGGGACAGCTGGCTCACCGTCAGCACGGCGGACCCGCCCAGCGCCTGGAGGTTGAACGCGTTGGCCACCTGGGCCACGACGCCCTGGACCACCTGGGTCGTCTGGTCCCGCGACGGGTCGCCGTACAGCTGGATGGCGACGGACGGGCCGCCGCCCGACCGAGCCTGCGCCAGCGCGTCGCCCAGACCCCTGGGGACGACGATGACGGCCGACACGTCGCCGTGCTGCATCGCTGCCTTCTCGGCATCGAGCGAGCCGTTCTGGAGGGTCAGCAGCTCCACGCTCGCGAACGCCTGGCGGAGGCCGGCCGAGGCCGGCGAGCCGTCCAGGTCAACGTAGCCGACCGAGATCCGCGCGTCCCCGCTGCCGCCGAAGATCCAGCCGAACAGGAACACGAACATGATCGGGAAGAAGATGGTCCAGAACAGGGCCGCGCGGTCGCGCACCAGGCTCTTGACGTTCGCGACCGTCAGGCCGAGCAGCGTTCGCACCGTCGGGCTCCTAGTCGCGCAGCGCTCGACCCGTCAGGTCGAGGAACACGTCTTCGAGGGTGGCGTGGCGGATCCCCAGGTTGCCCGGCTCGACGTGCAGCCCCTCGGCGGTCGCCAGCAGCGCGCCGATGGTGCTCGCGACGTCCACGGAGTACAGGACCG